>CAYPJU010000001.1:0-96236 GCA_964411125.1 uncultured Bradymonadales bacterium
GTTCTCGTTCTCGTTCTCGTTCTCGTTCTCGCTCTCGCTCTCGTTCTCGTTCTCGTTCTCGTTCTCGTTCTCGTTCTCGCTCTCGTTCTGGGGGATGCCCACGGGACCCGGGTCCGGCTTCGGCTTTCGAAAGATCGCCGAGAGCGATTCGTCCTCCAGCGCGTCGAGGCTGCCGGAGGCACGCTGCACGTCGGCGAGCTCGCGGCGAAACTCCTCCAACGTCGTGGTGGTCGCGTCGGGTAGCTCCGGAGCGACGAGGGACGCCATCGGAGCGGGCTCCACGATCTCGAGGCGCGGGCGGCCCTCGCGCCGCTCAGCCGCCGGCGCGGTCGTCAGGGTGATGCCCGCGGGATCGATGCGAAACGTCTCGATCTGCAGGCCACCGGCGTCGGGGATCTTCCATCCACGCGGGATGAAGATCGCCGCGAGGACCAGCAGCAGCGCGTCGACCTCGATCACGCCGTCGCGGATGCTGGTCGTCCCCCAGGGGGCAGCAGCGCAGCCGAGCTCCGCATGGGCGTCCAGCCCCTCCGATGGGTGGAGGACGACGACTCCGCCGTCGGCATGGCCGAATACGGCAAACCCGCTTCCTCGGGCGCCATCGCTCCACTCGCAGACGATCCGTCCGCGTTCGACGCGCACGACCTCCGCCCCCACCGCCGATGCGAGCCAGCGTTCGAGCGGAGCCGCGGGGACGAACGCCGCGAGCTCGCTGACCGAACAGCGGCGGTCGCGGAACTGGTTCACGCCCGCCGTGACGTCGAGGGGAAAGCGAAGATCGGGGATCTCCATCTTCAGCCGTTCGACCGTGACCCACTCGGAGACGCGCTCCCCGACCGCGCAGAGATACCCCCGGCCTCGCTCGAATTCGAGGCTCAGGGCGAACGCCGCTGCTGTGTTCGGGGTCGCGATCATGGCGGCATTGTGGACCTTCGCCGCCGTCATTGGCAAGCGGGTGGAACCCTGGAGGGAACGTGGCTAATCTGGACGAAACACGACACGAGTACGGCATGCACCCTCCCTGGTGATCCACAAGTCGGCCTGACCACGTAGACCCGAGCTCGCCTCCCGCGACGGGGTCGGCGTGGCACACGGGCATTCCACCCCCTTCGATTCGTTTGTCGGCAACCGCTCTGCAACCAAACGAAGACGTGGAATGAAACGTGAATCTCTGTCCATTCTCGAGTACCCGTCGGGCGAGCATGCTCGCCGGCGTCTTTCTGCTGATCGAGCTGTTCGACGAGGTCGTCGACGGGCTCTCCAGCTCTGCATGGCCCCTCGTCCGCGACGACCTCGGTCTGTCGTACGCGGAGATCGGTCTCCTCTTTGCGCTGCCGAATCTCGCAGCCTGGCTTCTCGAACCCCTGATCGGCGTGCTCGCCGACACGTGGCGCCGCTATGTTTTGATCGCGCTCGGCGGGCTCGCCTACGCTGCGTCGCTCGTCACGTTCGCGTCGGCGGACGACTTCTGGACGCTCGCCTTTGCGCTGGCGCTCCTCTACCCCGCCTCGGGGACGTTCGTGTCGCTGGCGCAGTCCACCTTCGTCGACGAGAGCGCGGGGGACGAGGAGCGGGCGATGGTGAAGTGGACGGTCGCCGGGAGCATCGGCGTCGCGGTCGGCCCCCTCGTCTTCGCGGCCGCACTGTCGGCCGGCACCGAGTGGCGGACGATCTTCGCCGTCGCGGCGGGGGCTCCCGTCTTTCTCACGCTGCTCCTCGTCGGGGCGGCACCGCGTTCCCCAACCGTCGACGAACGCCCCCAAGTCGCTGTCGTCGCGAGCGACGCACTGCGGGCACTCTGCGACGTCGCCCTGCTTCGGTGGCTGGCCGGTTTGCTCGCCGCCGATCTCCTACTCGAAACGTTCGTGAGCTTCTTGGCGCTCTACCTGATGGATTCGGCAGGGGCAACCCCGCAGATGGCGGCGGTCGCGTTGGCGGTGTGGACGGTCGCCGCGCTCACGGGCGAGTCAGCGTTGATCCTGGTGCTCCGCCGGGTGGATGGTCTTCGAATCGTGCGGACGAGCGCGTTCGGGGTGCTCGTCTCGTTTCCCCTCTTCCTGCTGGCAGAGGGTCTCCCCGCGAAACTCGGCCTCCTCGCCCTGCTCGGGCTCGCGAGCGCGGGGTGGTACTCGGTGTTGAAGGCCCGGTTCTACACCGAGCTCGAGGGTCGGCCGGGGACCGCGATGGCAATCTCGGCGCTCGTGATCCCGGCCCACGCTGCAGTACCCGCCGGCATGGGCTTGTTCGCGGAGGGGGTGGGGCTCGACCGGGCGCTCTGGATGGTGCTGCTAGCGCCGATCGTGATGATCGGGCTCACGGGCGCGGTTCGTCAGTCGGAGGCGAGCCGTTCGTTGTAGTAGCGGGAGTCGCCCGAGACCTCGTCGCCGAGCCAGGCCGGGCGTTCGAAGCGCTCGTCGGCGGCGTCGAGCTCGATCTCGGCGAGGACGAGGCCCTCGTGGCGGCCTTCGAAGACGTCGACGACCCACTCGTGCCTCCCGACCTCGAGGGTGTATCGCGTCTTGGCGACGACGCGGGTTCCACAGAACTGTTCGAGGAGGTCCGCTGCGTCGTCGGTGGGGATGGTCCATTCCCATTCCCCGCGGGTCACGCCGGTGGTGCGTCCTTTGATGGTGAACCACGCGGTGGCCCCGGCGATGCGCACCCGGAGGGTCGCGTCCGAGGCCCGCATGTAGCCCTGACGCATCGAGACGCCCTCGTCGGCGTCGGATCGCCAGTGGTCCGACGCGACGAGGAATTTCCGTTCGATCTCGGTCCCCATGCTCAGTTGGGGAGGCAGACGCCGGGGGAGGCCGCCGAGCCGGAACAGGAGCCGCTACAGCAGTCGTCTGACGTCACACAGGCGACCTCGTTCGGCCGGCACTCCGCGGTGCAGACCCCGGCGTTGCAGGTTCCGCCGCAGCAATCGGCGGTCGAACTGCAGGTGTTGCCGAGCACCTGACAGGCGGGACACCCCTCATCGATCTGGCCGTCCATGTCGTTGTCGATCCCGTCGCAGCGCTCGGGATCTCCGCCACCTCCAGTGGTGCAGACGTTCTCGTCGACCTGACCGTCGCAGTCGTTGTCGCGTCCGTCGCAGATCTCCGTGGTCGCCTGGCACGCGTCGGGCTCGACGCAGGTGATGTCGACCCGAATCCGTTTCTGCGAGGGGTCCGGCGCATTCTTGATGTCGTCGCAGGCGGCGCCGTGCAGAGACACGAGCTGGGCGAACGGGTCGAAAGTGTAGCCGTTGGCCGGGTCCTGGGCGATCGGTCGGCCGTCCACGCTGACGAACATCTGGTCCATGTCGGCCGGAACGTTGCTGAGCTGGTAGTCACACGAGACGATCTGCTCCTTGATCTGCTGCACGACGTTCACGAGGTCGGCGGCGTTGTTCGCGGTGTAGAAGCGGTCGGGGCCGGGTGCGTCGGTCCCGCCGGCCGCGGCGATCGCGTCGAGGTTCGCCGGGTCGGCGCCCGAGATGAAGCCGACCACGAAGACCGGGATGCCGGCGTTCGACAGGCGCTGCGCCGCGGCGACCGCCTCGGGCTGAGCCTCGACGCGAAGGTTCACCGGGCTGCCCGAATCGCAGGCAACCGTCGGATCACCGTCGGTGATCAGGATGACGCCCTTGGGACGCCGGGAATCGTAGGGATCACCGGCATCGGTCAGCATCCCCTGATCGAGGACCGAGTTGAGCGCGAATCCGGTCGGCGTGTTACCCAGGGCGTTGATCCCCGCGGCGGCTGCTTTGAGTTCGTTGGCGCTGTTGGACGCGACGGGGAGGTGCTGTTTCGTCGTGCACGTCGATCCGGACGAACCCTGGAACGGGAACTGAGACAGCCCGAGCCGTGCGTCCATCGCGAGGTTGTCGGCGATGATGTCGATCGCGTCCTTCGCCGTGTCGATGGGCCAGGGGCGTGGGCGATTCGGCTCGAGCTCGTTCGCCATCGAGCCCGAAGCGTCGAGCATGAGGACGACGGAGGGCTCGATCGTCGTGACGTCGGGGCGGAACTCCTCGGACTGGCAAATCTCGCCCGTGTAATCGGGGTCGCAGACGTTGCCGACGCCGTCGCCGTCCGCGTCGGACTGGCCGGCGTTCGAGTCGTTCGCGCAGTTGTCGCAAGCGTCACCCACACCATCGAGGTCCGCATCGGATTGGTCCGGGTTCGCGACGTCGACGCAGTTGTCCGCGATGTCAGGTCGACCGTCGCCATCCGCATCGGGCGCCGCGGGGTCTTCGCACACGTCGCCCAGCCCGTTGCCGTCCGTGTCGGTCTGATCGAAGTTGGCGGTGTTCAGGCAGTTGTCGCACCGGTCACCGACGCCGTCGAGGTCAGCGTCTTCCTGCAGCGGATTGAACGCCTGCGGGCAGTTGTCGTCGCGATCGATCACTCCGTCGCCGTCCGAGTCGACCAGGTTCGCCGACGGATTGGCCGGCGGCCGCTGCGTCTCGATCGTGGGAACGTCGTCTTCCCCGTCGTCCATCCCCACGACCGCCATCCCGGAGTCCGCACAGCTTCCGCAGCCACCCGCTGCGAGTAGAACGAGGATGAGGGAGAGTCTTCGAAGCGTCTTCATGTCTTGTCTGCCGTTGTACTGGTCACCACACCTGTGCCATCGATGCATCGCAACGGCCGTGCCAGCCATTTCGCTCGCGAGTGTTTCTGCCCCAACCCTGCACGCAGCAAGAGGATCGGGGCCGCATCGCTCACCGAGGCTTCGGGGGCTGATCGAGGAGCCGGTGCCACAGATGGGGCCTTCGACTGGAAGGTTCAGTTGCCGGACGCGCAACCGAACGCGGCCTGCGGCATCCCAGACCAGCCCTGCGCACGACAGCGCTTGCAAGGAATAGCGACCCGGGTACATTCGTTCAGTTGTCTCGCCAGGCGAGAAGCGAGAGTTATGGCCATTCCGAAAACGAAACCGTCCCCTCAGCCCCTCTCCCCACGGGAGGCGATCACCGTCCGGGGGGCGAGAGAGCACAATCTCGCGAACGTCGACGTGGTCATCCCGAAGCGCAAGTTGGTCGTCTTCACCGGACCGAGCGGCAGTGGGAAATCGAGCCTCGCCTTCGACACCATCTACGCCGAGGGACGGCGGCGGTACGTCGAGAGCCTGTCGACCTACGCTCGGCAGTTCCTGGGGACGATGGAGAAGCCCGATTTCGACCAGATCATGGGGCTCAGTCCGACGATCTCCATCGAGCAGAAGACGGGGAGCCACAACTCGCGCTCGACCGTCGGGACCGTCACCGAGGTGTGGGACCACGTGCGCGTTCTTTGGGCGCAGTTGGGCCTGCAGCGCTGCTACAAATGCGGCGAACCCGTCACTTCGATGTCCGTCGAAGCGATCGTGGAGCAGATCGCTTCCCTCCCCGAGCGCACCAAATACTTGCTCCTGGCCCCGCTCGTGCGGAACCGCAAAGGGGAGTTCAAAGACGTCTTCGAGCGGCTCCGGAAGGCTGGATTCGGTCGCGTTCGCATCGACGGCCAGGTCGAGGAGCTGCATTCGGTCGACAAGCTGGAGCGCAACAAGAAGCACGACATCGAGGTGGTGGTCGATCGCTTGATCGCGAAGCCGGGCACCGAATCCCGTATTGCCGAAGCCGTCGAGCGGGCTCTCGTCGCTGGCGACGGAAGGGTGGTCCTCGCGGTCCCCGAACAGGGAGGCGAAGAGGGCTGGGAGCGGCTCTTCAGCCGCGACCGGAGCTGCAACGACTGCGGCATCAGTTATCCTGAGCTCACGCACCAGAGCTTCTCGTTCAACAGCCCGCTCGGCATGTGCCCCTCTTGCAAGGGGATCGGGACCCGTCCCGAGCTCGACCCGAGCCTCTTCGTGGTCGATCGCAGCAAGTCGATCCGGCTCGGAGGGATCGCGGTCATCGGACCGGCGCCCGACGAGCGCGGGTGGAAGAGCTTCAGCGCAAAGAAGGACGCCGAACCGATCTGGGAGAAGCTCCTCGAGCTCCACGAGGCGGGGCGGATCGACCTCGACCAGTCGTGGGAAGAGCTCTCGGCCGACGACCGCGCCTACCTTCTCGATGGCGACAAGGACACCGAGATCCCGTTCGGCGGGCTGGCCTACCTGGTCGAACGAGCGTGGAAGAAGTCGCGCCGGAACGCGGCGCGAGACCACTTCAACGAATTCGTCGACGAGCGGACATGCACGGCGTGCGACGGCTCGCGCCTTCGTCGCGAGAGCCGCGCCGTCGAGTTTCACGGGATGAGCGCTGCCGAACTCGACGACACCAACATCGTGCAGCTCCGCGAGATCTTCGACGGCCTCCGGCTGCAGGGCCGCGAGGCGAGAATTGGTGAGGAGCTCGTCGCGGAGATTCGCCAGCGCCTGCAGTTTCTGGAAGAGGTCGGGCTGGGCTATCTCTCGCTCGGGCGAGCGGCTGCCACGCTCTCGGGCGGCGAATCGCAACGGATCCGGCTCGCGTCGCAGCTCGGGAGCAAGCTCGCCGGCATCCTCTACATCCTCGACGAGCCTTCGATCGGGCTCCATCAACGCGACAACCGTCGACTCCTCGACACGCTGCGGGAGCTCTGCGACCGCGGAAACTCGGTGCTCGTCGTCGAGCACGACCGCGAGACGATGGAGATCGCCGACTTCGTCGTCGACTTCGGCCCCGGCGCCGGAAGACACGGGGGGCGGATCGTCTCTGCCGGCACGCCTGCGGAGATCGCCGCCGACCCCGCGTCGATCACGGGCGACTACCTCGCGGGGCGACGAGCGCTCGACACTCCGGAGAAGCGTCGCGATGGCAGCGGCGAGAGCATCGAAATCCGTGGGGCGCGGCACAACAACCTGCGCTCCGTGGACGTCGACATCCCGATCGGCAAGTTCGTCTGCGTGACGGGCGTGTCGGGTGCCGGAAAGAGCACCCTGGTCAACGACATCCTCTACCCGGCGGTCGCTCGGCACGTCTTCGTCAAGCACAGGACGGTGGGGGAGGTCGACTCGATCGATGGACTCGACGCCTTCGACAAAGTCATCGAGATCGACCAGACGCCGATTGGACGAACCCCGCGCAGCAATCCCGCGACCTACACCAAGGTGTTCGACCACATCCGCGAGATGTTCGCGAACTTACCAGAGGCCCGGATGTACGGCTTCGATCGCGGGCGTTTCAGCTTCAACGTCGCCGGCGGCCGCTGCGAAGAATGCAAGGGCGGCGGACAGAAGAAAATCGAGATGAACTTCCTCGCCGATGTGTACGTGCCGTGCGAAGTCTGCCTCGGGCAGCGCTTCAACCACACCACGCTGATGGTGAAGTACAAGGGAAAGAGCATCTCCGACGTTCTCGACATGACGATCGCCGAGGCCCACGAGTTCTTCCACGCACATCCGAAGATCCGGCGGATTCTCGGTACGTTGGTCGACGTCGGGCTCGACTATCTGCAGTTGGGGCAATCGTCCACGACCCTTTCGGGAGGCGAAGCTCAGCGGATCAAGCTGTCGAGGGAGCTCGCGAAGATCGCCACCGGAGACACCCTCTACATTCTCGACGAACCGTCGACGGGCCTGCACTTCGACGACGTCCGCCGGCTCCTCGGCGTCATCGATCAGCTCGTCGATGCCGGGAACACCGTCGTGATGATCGAGCACAACCTCGACATCATCAAAGCGGCCGACTGGATCATCGACATGGGCCCCGAGGGGGGCGACGGCGGCGGCTGGCTCATCGCCGAAGGAACACCCGAAGACGTCGCGAAGGTGGAGGCGTCCCACACCGGACGGTTCCTCGCCGAGATCCTGTAGTCGGCGAGAGCGGGCCCGGCGGTGTTGAGTTTGCCGCCCGCCGTTGCTACGAAGTCCCGGCCCGTGGAACTTCGCACGTCGCTCGGCATCCCACGTACGGCCCCAAAGAGGACTTCCCGTGAAGCGCATCTCCCTACCGATCATCGAACCCCGCGTGGAAGCTCGCGGCGACGAACGCGTCTCCGGACCGGCACGGCCGGATCTCAAGTTTCGTGAGGACGAGGCGGGCCCGCGTCCGAAGTGGATCCGCATGCGGATGTCCTTCAACAAGAGCTACTTCGAGACGCAGGAGCTCGTCCAGAAAGCGAAGCTCCACACGATCTGCGAGAGCGGGCAGTGCCCCAACATCATCGAATGCTGGAGCCGCAAATCGCTCACGATGATGATCCTCGGCAACATCTGCACGAGGAGCTGTGGTTTCTGCGACGTACAGACCGGCCGTCCCGGCGCCGTCGATTCCGAGGAGCCGAAGCGGGTCGCCGAGACGCTGGCGAGCCTCGAGCTCAACTACGTCGTCATCACGAGCGTCGACCGCGATGACCTCCCCGATGGCGGAGCCGAAATCTGGGCAGAGACGATCCGGCGCTGCAAAGAGCTCGCCCCGCAGATGGGCGTCGAGGTATTGACCCCCGACTTCAAGGGCGACCTCGATGACGTTCGAACCGTTCTCGATGCTCGGCCCGACTGCTTCGCCCACAACATCGAGACCGTCGCGGAGCTGCATCGCGTCGTCCGACCCCAGGCGGACTACGAGCGCAGCCTCGCCGTGCTCCACGCTTCCGCCCAGGACGGCCGTGCACTCACGAAGAGTGGCATCATGCTCGGGCTCGGAGAGACCAACGAGCAGGTTTTGCGCACGATGGAAGACCTGTGCGAAGCGGGGGTTCAGGTCCTCAACCTCGGGCAGTATCTCCGCCCCTCGAAGCGCCATCTGCCCGTAATGCGTTGGGTCCACCCCGACGAGTTCGACATGTTCGCCGAAAAGGGACACGAGATGGGCTTCGAACACGTCGAAGCTGGCCCTCTCGTCCGTTCGAGCTACCGTGCCGATCAGCAGGCCGAGATCGTCGCACGCAAGCGCGGCGAGGCTGCCGAGTGAAGTCGGGCGTCTATGTCGTCGTCGATCCGACGAAGCTCGTCGCGCCCCGGACGGTCCACGATGTCGCTGCCGCCGCGCTGCAGGGCGGGGCGGTCGCCATTCAGCTGCGTGACAAGGTCGGCTCGGCGCGCGAAATCCTCGCGCAGGCCGATACGCTCCGGCGTCTCTGCCGCCGCCACGACGCCCTCTTCATCGTCAACGATCGAGTCGACCTCGCGCTCGCGGCGGACGCCGACGGTGTCCACCTCGGCCCACACGACCTCTCCGTCGCCGACGCGCGACGAATCGCGCCCCATCTGCTGATCGGAGCTTCCGCCGGGACCCTGGACGCGGCCATCGAAGCGCAGCGAGCCGGTGCCGATTACCTCGGCGCCGGAGCCGTCTTCGATGCCAGCAGCTCCAAGCCCGACGCCGTCCACGACCGCGGCGTCGACGCCATCCGGGACATCGTGGAAGCCGTCGATCTTCCCGTCGTCGCGATCGGCGGCATCACGCTCGAGAACGCCGCTCAGGCATGGTCCACCGGAGCCACCGCCCTCGCCGTGATTCGAGCGGTCGGCGCACATCCGGACCCTGCCCGGGCGGTTCGCCTCCTCGCTGCAGCGCGCGGCTGAAGACAAAAAAGAGCCCCGCCGCAGGGCGACGGGGCCGTGGTTCGATTCTCAGTCTCTCATCCGGCCATGGCGGCGTCCGGGCCGCCTCCAGATGCTTCCATCTCCGCTTCGCGCTCCAGCGCTTCCACCCCCTTCAGCAGGAGATAACGGACGATGTCCGACCGATTCAACTGAGTCTTCAGGCTGAACATCGCTCGGTCTGCGATGACCCCTCGCAGCGCACGGATGCGCTTCAGCAAGTTCGAGGGGAGCCGTACGGTGACGGCCTTGGTTCCAGGTGTCCTATCCATGGCTCTTCACTCCTTTGCCGTGCGATTGAAAACGATCACGCGGCGCGGAAGCCTCGGGCGATCAACGCGACGACGAAGAAGATCACGAACGCGAAGAACAGGATCTTGGCGACCAGCGCGAATCCGCCGGCCATCCCACCGAAGCCGAAGATCGCAGCGACGACGGCGAGTACGAGAAAAATCAGGGCCCATTTCAACATGATAAATCCTTACATTCATTCAGTTTGAGTCAGTCATTTCGAAGAATCGATTCGGGGGAGGCGAGCCTCCCCCACGGGCGATTCACTGCCCGTCGTCGACGTCGACGTCGACATCGACGTCGAAGTTGTCGAGACGCTCACCGAGCCGGTCGAGATCGCGGCGCGCTTCACGCGCCTCCTCTCCAGCCTCGGCTTCGAAGCGATTCAGATCGTTCGAGAGCTCTCGGCGCTCCTGTCGAAGCTCGCGGTAGGTCTCGCGCTCTTCCGCTTCGATCGAGTCACCGAGTCGGTCGAGGTCTGCCTCCAACTCCTCGGTTTCGCTCTCGATGTTGTTGAGGGCGCGGCGCCAGTCTGCCTTGAACTCGGCGGTCTCCTCTTTGGCTTCCGCCTCGAGGTCGTTCCAACCTTCACGGATCTCCCGACCCGCGTTGTCCACGCGTCGATCGATGCCCTGGGCCGCTCGCTCCGCGCGATACTCGGCCTCACCGAGGACGGCCCGGCCTTCAGCGCGAGCTTCGGCGGTCTCTTCCTCGATCTCGTTGCCCATGTGTCGGGCGCTATTTTCGATGTTCTGTCCGCTCCGCTCGAGCGCCGCTTCGGCGTTCTGGACGTCGGGGTCGTTCGAATCGCATGCCGACAGAGTTCCTGCGGCGAGTGCGATGGCGATTGCAGTCGTGGTGATTCGTTTCAGAGTATTCATCAGGATTTCTCCTCGGGCTCTTGGCCCACTGGGGAAAGGGAACGCGCATCCAACCAAAAGTTCGCGTCCCTCGTTGTTCGGGCGTCCTACGCCCTCGGCGATACCTTTCGGCTCGCCAGCTTTCGTAGCTGAGGGCGCCCCAACGGGACGCCCTCGGCCACCGGTTCATCATGTCCCGCGAAAAGTGCGGGTATTCGTCAGTTTTCGGTCGGCCCACAACATCCAACAATTGGCCGAGGCGGTATCCATTCAGTCAGCGTGCTCTATCCAGTCATCCATTCGATTCATTCATTTCGTCGCTGCGGCAGCGCCGCGTTGACAGTTACGATTGTATACATTTGAAAACACAGTCAAGCAGACAGCCGTATGTTTCCCGCCACGATCTCGCGCATGCATTGACGATCCGAGGGGATCGTGGCAAGTAGCCTCTCGTCACGCGCGCCGGCTTCTCAGGCGGATCGAGACGCCGGGCCGACACGCGGTTCGTGGACGCCGTTCGTGAGACGGAGAAGCCGAGATGATTCAAGTTCAGGGACTTACCCGATACTACGGAGCATTTCCGGCCGTCCGTGACGTCTCCTTTTCGATCGACGACCGGGTGATCGTCGGATTTCTCGGGCTCAACGGAGCGGGGAAGTCGACGGTCCTCAAAGTGCTCGGAGGTCTTCTGCCACCGAGCTCCGGGCTCGTGAAGGTAGGGGGGGAAGACGTGATGGACGCCGCCGACTCGTTGCGCAAGCGCATCGGTTTCCTCCCCGAGGAGCCGCCGCTGTATCGCGAGATGCGAGTGCGCGATTTTCTCCGCTGGTGTGGGGAACTCAAGGGGATGAAGCGCGCCGAGCTCGACAAGCGCGTCGAAGAGGTGCTCGACATCTGCCACCTCCGAGACGTCTCCGAACGCTTGATCGACGCCCTGTCGCATGGCTACAGAAAACGCGTCGGGATCGCCCAGGCGATCATTCACAAGCCGGAGCTCGTGATACTCGACGAACCGATCTCGGGTCTCGACCCCGTGCAGATCGTCGAGATGCGCCAGGTCCTCAAGACGCTCAAGGGAACGTGCACGATCCTCGTCAGCTCCCACATCCTCAGTGAGATTTCGCAAACGTGCGACCGGCTCCTGGTGCTACACCAGGGGCGCATAGTCGCCGAAGGGACGGAGGAGGAGCTCTCGCGCGCGATGGAACAGAAGGCGCGGGTCACCGTCGTCGTGAGAGCCGAGGAAGCAGATCTGACCGAAGTCTTGGAGGGGAGCGCCGTCGTCGAGTCCTTCGAGATTCGCACTGACAAGCCTGGCCTCGTCCGGGCAGACGTTCGCCTGTCGGGCGACGAACGAGAAACGTTGGCGACGGAGGTCGTCGCGGCGGGGCTCGGTCTGCGTCGGCTCGACGACGCCGAGAGCGAGCTCGAGAACGTCTTCCTGGGCCTGACCCGGGACGGCGCAACCAGCGGCTCGACCCGCACGGGGGTGGACGGAACGGTCGATGATGCGACGGCCGGACGGACCGCGACGCAGGAGGAAGAATGAGAGGCGTGATTCTCATCGCGCGCCGTGAGCTCGGCGCCTTCTTCAATTCTTTCTGGGGATACCTGGTCGTGGCAGTGATCCTGTTGATCAACGGGCTCCTCTTCAACGCTTTCGCGCTCGGTGACGTCCCGAAGCTCTCTTTCGAGGTGTTGCGCGACTTCTTCTACTTCTCGTTCGGTACGACGGTCGTCGCGTCGATCCTCCTGACGATGCGCCTCATCGCCGAAGAGCGACAGACGGGCACGATCGCGCTGCTCAACGCGTCGCCGCTCGCCGAGTGGCAGATCATCGCAGGCAAGTACCTGTCGGCGATGGCCTTCATCGGCGTGATGCTCCTCATGTCCGCCTACATGCCGGCGCTCGTCTTCGTGAACGGCAAGATCTCGCTCGGGCACATCGGCGCGGGGTATCTGGGCCTCGCGCTCGTCGGGTCCGCCACGGTCGCCATCGGCACCTTCGCGAGCACGCTCTCCCGGTCGCAGCTCGTCGCTGCCGTCGTCGGAGGCGTGATCGCCGTCTTCCTGCTGCTGACCTGGCTCCTCGCGCGCGTCGCAGATCCGCCGCTCAAGGAGATCCTGTCCTACATGTCGCTCTTCGACCAGCACTTCCGGCGAACCTTCATGGAGGGGCAGATCCACACGCGCGACGTGATCTTCTACGTTTCGATCACCTTCGCATTTCTCGTCCTCTCCACGCGCTGGCTCGCAGCGAGGAGGTGGAAATGAGCATGGGTGTCCTAATCTATCTCGGCGCGCTCGCCGTGGCGTTCGTGTCGCTCCGATTGCTCGATGGCTACGAGGGGGTGCAGACCGTCCTCGTGGCGGCGGCGATCTTTGGCGTCCTCTCGGCGATCGTGCTTCGCGTGAAGGCGATGACGGCGAGCAGAGACGACGGCATTCGCTTCGGGCATCGACGCATTCTCGACTTCTTCGGCGTCGCGGTCGTCGGGTTGGTGCTCTACGGGATCTCGCGGACGCTCGATCCGCTGGAGTCCGAGCGCGCGTGGGGGATTCTCTCCGTCGCATGGCCCGCGCTCGTCTTCCTCGCGACCGTCCCGCTGCTCGTCATCGATCACGCGCTCGCGTCGTCCCCGGTCGTCATCCCGGTGCCGCAGGTGAAGCGTGCGATGTGGAACGGCCTGTCCGCCGCGTTCGCCGTCGCTCTCATTTTTCCACTCAACTACGTCGCGGATCGTCACGACGAGTCGTGGGACTTCTCGTATTTCCGGACCGCCGACCCCGGTGAGGCGACGCGCAAGATCGCAGCGGAACTTCCCGAGCCCATTCGCGTGCGGATCTTCCAGCCCCCGTCGTCCGAAGTGCTTCCGCGCCTCGAGAACTATTTCGCCGTGCTCGACAGCCCCAACCTGAAGGTGGAGGTGGTCGACCAGGCAGCCGAACCCGCGCTCGCTCGCGAACTCAAGATCCGCGACAACGGCTACATCGCTTTCACCCAGGGAGAGGTCGACCTCGGCGAGGCCGGGGAGAACGACGAGACGAAACCCCGACCCAAGACCCAGCAGGTCAAGACCGGCGTGCTGATGGTGGAAGCGCGCGACAAGCTCAAGGACCTCGACCGTGAGGTGCAGAAGGCACTCCTGCAATTCACTCGGGGTGACATCAAGGTCTACATCACCGGCGGCCATGGCGAGCTCGCCTGGCAGGGGAACCCGCCGAATCCTATGAAGGCGGCCAAGGGCCTCAAACAGATCCTGCAGTACATGAATCTAGACCTCGCCAAGCTCGGCATCACCGAGGGGCTCGCCGAGGGAGTTCCCGAAGACGCCGACGTCGTCCTGGTCCTGGGGCCTGACCGCGGTCTGTTGCCCGCTGAATCGAAGGCCCTTCGTGACTATATCGACCGGGGAGGGGCCCTGATGCTCGCGGTGGAGCCCGAGGCGACTCGGGAACGCACTCCCGGCGTCGACGCGGACGACGCGCCCGTCGACGAGCTCCTGGCCCACCTAGGGGTGAAGCTCGAGCCCGGTGTGCTGGCATCGAACAGCATGGTGGTGCCGATGGCGAACAACGTCACCGACCGCCTCAACGTCGCCACCAATCGCTTCAGTTCGCATCCCTCGACGGTCGTGCTTTCCAAACATCAGGAGCAACTGCGCCTCTTCACGCCGGGCGCGGGAGCCCTCAGCGAGACGCGCACCGGCAAGGGGAAGACGAACGTCATCGTGCGGTCGATGCCCGGATCGTGGCTCGACCTCAACCAGAACCTCGAGATGGACGGCGAGGAGAAGAAAGAGACGCGACCGATCGCCGTCGTCGCCGAAGGCGCGGGGACCGATCGAGGGTGGCGCGCCCTGATCGTCGCTGACGCCAGCCTCTTCGCCGATTTTCCGGTCGGCAACCCCGGGAACCAGCAGTTCATCTACGACAGCATGAACTGGCTCACGCACCAGGAAGGGCTCTCCGGCGAGGTAGAGAGCGAGGAAGATGTTCGCATTCAGCACACCAAAGAGGGACAGGCGGGCTGGTTCTATTCGACCGTCGTGGGGATTCCGTTGCTGTTTCTCGCGTTCGGCGCGATCCGCCTGCGCGTTCGCCGTCGAAGAGGAGGTGCGTGATGACACATCGATCGACTCTCGCCTACGGCGCCGTGTTCCTGTTCTTGATGGCCGCGGCGTACGCGAGTTGGACGCACGAGGAAGAACCTGGAAGTGACGAGGGGGTCGTCCTTCTCGACGCGGGACCCGACGACGTGGAGTCCGTCCGCTTCGAGGGCGAGGACCTGGAGGCGACGCTGGAAGTGCGCACCGACGACCTCGGGCGCTACGCGTGGGTCACGACGACTCGCACCATCGCGGCCGCAGGGCCCGACCCGAGCGCCCCCAGCGGCGCCGGCGCGACCCGACGACAGGAGTTCAAGGCCGGGACCACGGGCGACCAGTTGCTCGAAGATCTCGCACCGCTCGAAGTGGTGCGCGAGCTCGAGGTGACCGACAAGGACCTCGAGGAGTTCGGGCTCGACGATCCGAAAGGAAAGTTGGTCGTCTCCGCGGGCGGCAAGGAGGTCGAACTCGAGATCGGCGCTCCCGGCTACGGCCACCGTAACGTGTACCTCCGCGACGCCGAGACGAAGAAGGTCTACGTCGCCAAAAAGACGATGATCAACCCCCTCGAGCGAGCCGATACACGGCTCCCCGACAAGCGGCTCATCGAATTCGAGCGGGGCGACGTCGCCGGGGTCGAGATCGTCTCGGGTGGGACCTCGCTGGAGCTCGTGCAGAAAAACCGTGAGGACGCGGCGGCAGCCCGTTGGACTCCACCCGGCTCGGACGAGTCGGTCGAGACGGCTCAGAACTGGCTGGACAAGGTGTTTCGCCTGAGGGCGAACGGATACGTTCCCGCGAAGGAGACGCCGTCCCCCCTCGAGCCGGCATTCTCGGTCCATTTTCGCCCCGCCGAAGGCAAGCCGGTGCGCCTCGAGGTCCTGCGCAGCCAGACGCCGGACGGAGAACCCGCCTACTTTGCGAAGTCTCAATTCACGCGGGGGCTCGTCGAGTTGAGTGCTCCAATTGCTTCGGACGTGGTCGAAGACCTCGCGACCGTCTTGCCCGCCGAGTAGTGGTCTTGGGGACCGCATCGACGAGATCGTGACAGACTGTCACGGGCGGCGTCGGCGCTTCCGGTCGTCGGATCACGGCTCAAACACTAGCTCAAACGCCAATTTACGCGCGAATCCTCGTTTTCCTCGACGTTGGGATCGGGTTTTGCTGTAGTATGGGGCGAACTAACTCGCGACATTCTGGAGCGTTCGATGTCGAACCAAGCAACTACATCCCGGCTGACGGGACATCGCGTGATGAAGATCGCCGCATCGGCGGTCGGTCATCTGGTCGTGACCACGGTGCTCTTCGCGATTTTCTGTGCAGCGTTCATGACGGAGCAGGCGTTCTCCTTGATGGGACTGGTCCTGCGGGACAGCTCGCTCGGTACCGAGGCACTGTCGTCGCTCGTCATCATGTACGGGCTCGCAGCGTGCACGTGGGCGTTGCTCTTCATCACGTTCCAGCTGTTCAAGGCCAACGCGGCGTCTGCGAAGCAGCGCCCGGCGCTGCAGCGGGCGCGTGGCACGGTGGTCACCGAGACGCTCATCATTCTCCCGATCTTCTTCCTCCTCACCTTTGGCCTCGCACAGATGGCCCTCAACAGCGTCGCCGGTCTTCTGACGACGCTCGGGACGTTCCACGCGGCGCGAACCGCCGCGGTCTGGGGTCCGGAAGTGCGCTCGGGCAGCCGAACGCGGGCGAACATCTCGGAAGGATTCGCGAATGAAAAAGTTCGATTGGCCGCGGCGGGCGTGATCGCGCCTGCAGTACCCAACCTCGATTCGGGGCGCGACGGATGCCAGCAGGGATTTTCGCTGCCTCGCATGCTGAAGGGGCTCGGCGACAGCTCTGGCGGAGGGATCAGCACCCGCGACGTGGGCGACATCGACACGCAGCAAGACGTCTGGAGCTTCATCGACGCGCTCGGCTACAAACGATTCCGCGAGCGTGGTCCTGCGCAGCTGGTCCTCGCCTACTGCAACATCGAAGTGAACTGGGACCCGATCAACAACGAGCCGTATCAGACGAACTACTCGGAGTTCGACATCCGGGTGCGTTATCACCATCCGGCGGTGATGCCCCTGGTCGGACCGATCTTCGCCCGTGACCCGGGCGCCGGTCGTTGGCAGACCGACTACGTCACGACCATTCGTCGCGAGTATCGGATGTCGTCGTACCTCACGCCGAACGACTGCGGTCCTCTCGGCGTGATGTACCCGCTGCTTCGGGGAGACTGCAACTGATGCTGGAGGCGACCGAAATGACCCGTTCTACAGGAATTGCTGGTGCGATGCGCAAGCTGCTCGCTCGAGCCCACGCCTCCGAATCGGGCGCGGTGACGCTCCTGCTGATGGCCGCGTTCCTCATCCTCTTCATGCTCGCGATGGTGATGTACGACGCGGGCCAGGCAGCACAGGACAAGCTCGACGTTCAGATCGCGGCCGACAGTGCAGCCTTCAGTCACTCGGTGATCAAGGCGCGCGGGATGAACATGATCTCGTACGCGAACACGATCAAACGGATGATCTACAGCTTCGCCGTCACTTACGTGAACGCCTGGGCGGCGATCCTCGCTCGGCTCGCGTACCACGCAAGCCGGTGTTCCATCTGGAACCTCTGGTCCTGTATTACGGCAGCACTCGCCTTACCGATGGTCATATCCGAGGGCATCGAGCTCGTCGCGACACACATCGACGCGATGTTCTCAGGGAATTCTCGAGCGAACAACGAGTTCAAGGCGCTCACGAACTTCCAAAATTATCTGATGAAGATCACACCGTGGTGGGCCTACATCGAAGGTTCGACCCGTGCGATCACCAACGGCGCTTACATCTCGGGAAGTTGGCCTCCGCCGGGGTCGATCGTTACGGACATCAAGGATTTCGTCTCCACCCGAATGCCGTTGCTGACGCAGGCGCTTCCAGACTTCACGACGACGACGGAGACACTCCCGCTGCAGCCGCGGTCGAGCAAATTCGAGTATTGCGTCGAGTACGCGTTCAGCCTGGAAGCGTTGGTCACCGGTGCGCAGGTCTACATCGACAACAAGCAGTGGGATCACCCCGACGGCTGGCAGAACTGGTTCGTACCGCTGCAGATCGTGCCGGCGGTCGGATGTTTCGTGGCGGCGCTGGTGTACGACCAGAAGGCGCACGACTTCATGATCATCCCGCGCTTCCGCAGCCGGTTCAGTCAGCCGAACTGGTGGGCAGCGTCTTCGGCGCTCCACATCGCGTATCACCCGAGCGCGGGTCGAAACGACGATGACCACACGGGGAATGGTCGCAAGAAGTTCACCTACATGCAGCGCGAGGCGGCATACGTCGACCGCGAGCTCTACACGAACGAGGGCTATTTCGCGATGGCTCGCTCCGAGTTCACGTTCAAGCAGCCATTCGACGTCCTCGAGGGGATCGGCAACATCATCGGGAACGTTCCGGTCTTCGGTGGTCTGGCCGAACACCGGCTCGGCCTTCACACCGCGCCCGACATGTGGTCGCCGCGTTGGAAGGGTAAGAACCGGCCGCTGATTCTGCCGGGCGAAGGCTTCGGGTCGACGGCCCAGGGCCCGACCGCGGGGCTGAACGCGGTGATGAACGACACGATCCCGTACCTCGCGCTCGGGGCGATCCTCGCGGCGCCGTTCGCCGGTCTGCAGAGCGAACGCTTCACGGTCCAGTCGGCGCTCAAGGACCTCGAATACCTTCACTATCGTACTGGCAGCGGCTTCACCCACGGCGGTGGCTACGGCACGCTGCAAGGACTGTCGCACTGATGGCCTGGAGACACGGTATGTTCAAACGATTCCTGTTCCATTGGAACCGCGACGAGCGAGCGGCAGCGATGACCGAGTTCGTCATCGGGTTGCCGATCTACATCCTCATCTTCAGCGGAATGGGAGCGCTCTATCGGCTGAACGAGGAGGGGCTCAAGGTCCGAATGACGACGGTCACTCAGCTCACCAAGAACCAGAAGGCCAATCACTTCAAACAGTTCATCCCTTCGGTCGGAGCGCTCGCCTCCGTCAACAACTACGCCGACGTCTTTCAGAACGCCCCTCAGGCCCGCGGAATGTGGCGAGATTCCTACAATAAGGTTTCGCTGCCGTACAACGCGCTCGGGGGCACCATCGGTGTCGAACCCCGCTCGAAGATCGAAGAGATCACGCTCTACTCCCCGACCCAGGGTATCGGAACGTTCGCGAACGACCTGTTGAACGACAAGGGTTTCATGACCCCGTACAACGGAAGCTCGAGCGGCATCGGGGGGATCCCGCAGATCCTGATGAACGTCATTTCGGGGCTCGGTGTCCCGCTGGCGATCGGCGCCGGCATTCGATACGGCGCCTCCGAGGGCAACTCCCAGCTCACCTTCACGCACCCGTGGACCGGGACGATCACGTACGACCCCGAGATCATCGACACTCCGGCGCCGACCGCCTCCCATCACCGTATCGCGCCGGTGGCCATCGCACGTCTCGAGACGTGGACGGAGTGTCCCTGGGATTACGAGATCTTGCGGTTCAACCTTCCGATGGCCTCGTGCGGGACGAACGGCAGCGCGGGTGAAGAGCCTCCGCCCGACGAAGCGACCGAATGCCAGGGGCAGGCCGAGGAGTATGGCGATTGCCTCGAGACGTGCGACTCGACGCCGCGCGATGAGCTCGACCCGCCGCGTAGTCTCTTCGACGACTGTCTGGACTACTGCGACGACGTGAAGCCTTCGGGCGGCTGCGCATCGCGGGTCAACATGAACGACACGTTCAACACCTCCACGGCGTGCGCGGGCCAGCCCTGCGTGTTCCCCTGACGGATGAAGCGAATGGAATCCCTACCAAACATCGTAAAGAATTTCGCCAAGCTCGGAATCGCCGGGGCGACAATCTTCGGGATCGGGTTTGCCTTCGTCACGCTCGACCCGGAGGACCCGCAGCATGGCGCGACCGAGGCGACCGCGGACATCGGCGACTTCAGCACAGTCCAATTGAACAAGAGTCAGAGGTTCACCTCGGCGATGGCGGGCATGGGCTTCAAGCCGCGAAGATTCGACTACAACGGCAACCTTCTCTACTTCGCCTCGGGGTACACCGACATGAAGCCGCGCGGCATCATGTCCGAAGTGCAGGAGGTGATGGTCGAAGCGGGCGTGAACGAGAAGAACCACACCAACACCAGGCCTCTTCAGGCGGGATACCAGTCCGCCGGGGTGTTGATCGACCCTCAAAGGCGGCCCGACAAGCCGACGAAGGAGTACCACGAGGGATTCTGGGAAGTGCTGAGTGGCGCGAACGACGGCCTGATGAACGGAGACCTCGTGCCGTCGGCGGTCTCCGATGACCACGTGCTCATGGTCGGGGTCGATCTCGACGGCAAGCACGGCACGATCGAGGAGACCATCGAAAACCCCCAGATGCAGAAGGAAGCCCCGGTCAAGAGCCTGATGGGCGGCTATCGGATGGTCGAAGCTCACTGGGAAGAAGACGCCCGCGCGTCCGCCATCACGGCGGTCTGGACGGGCGACGACTTCGACCCCGACCGGATGCTCGGCCCGGGGGACTCCCCCGCCGACCCCGACGTTCCGGCCTGCATCGGTTGCCAGCGGGACTTCCGGGTACGCAGCCTCGAGAAGGACGAACCGTTCCAGTCCAACATGTGGTACGGCCTCGGCTCGGTCGACCGGACCTACGATTTCTACGTCGACACGATGAAGCAGCGTGGATGGCGCGAAGCTGGGGTACAGCCCAAACTCGAGCGCATCGAGCCGTACATGCCGGAGCTTCGCGAGGCCAATCAGTTGGGGCGATTGCTGAGCATGGAGAAGGACGGCCAGACGATGAATGTCACCATCCTACCCAGCGAGGACGGAAAGGTGCACGTCATCAGCAATCATCAGCATTCCGCCGCTCAGGGGATCGCTCCCGACCTCTCGAACAAGCTCAAAGCGGCCCACGACGAGTAGCCGCGGCGCGACGCATCAGCCGAGCAGGCCCGCATCGAACCGTACTTCCACCTGCAGTACGGGGCGGATCTTGAGCGCTCCCATGAAGGCCGTGTACGGCTCGATTCCCCATCGAGTCTGATCGAGGTCACCTCGACCTACCCACTCCGCAGCGTCTTTTTCGAACGACATCGAGAACGGGGCCGCTTTCCCGAGGATCTGAAGCTCACCGTCGAGGGTGAAGGCAGCGTCTTCGGGGGGCGTTGCTTCGCCGTCGAAACGAATCGTCGGGTGCTTCTTGACGCGCAACACGTCCTTCGCGGCGTTTCGCTCGATGACCTTGCGGTCCATCAAGCCGACACTCTTCACCGCTCCGTCTTCGAGGCTCCCCGCGACGCTGACGGAGCCCGCGTCGACCACGGCTCTGACGGCGCTGCCTTCACGTTCGACCGAACCGACCGAAAACGCCAGCTTGAGGTCGTGCCCCACCTTCTTCAGCACCCCCTCGCGCTCTGTGTAGACGAAGAGGCGAATGTCCGAGGGTGAAATCGTACGCATGGGAAACTCGTTGCGGTGTAGCGTGAGGTCATAGAAGGGGAATCGCGGGTCCTGTCACCCGCTGACTTGCTTTCCAACATGGCGCAGCGTAGCCTAGTCGCAGGTACACTCCAACCGCAGTAAAGGCCCTCAACTCGTCTCCCCGAAATGGGAGATCCCCCAGGCACGGCCGGATTTTGAGCGCACACGACGACAACAACAAGCCTCCCGGGCCTCCCCCGAATCGACCGGGGCAGCAGCCGAATCCGTCGGGGTCGTTTCAGCGTCCGCAGCATCCGAACCAGTCGGGTAGTTTCCAACCTCCCAATCCGAATCAGTCGGGGTCGTTCCAACGTCCGCAGAATCCTTCCGGGGCGTTCCCGAACCCGAACCAATCGGGATCGTTCCAGCCGCCTCAGAATCCGTCGGGGACCTTCCAGCGTCCACAGTACCCGTCCGGACAGCACGCGTCGGGGCCTGGGGCGAGCGGTTCGTTTCAGGCGCCCGCCGGCGCGGGCGGCCCGAACTTCCCGACCTCGGGGGGTTCGCCTTACCCGAAGGGCGACCAGCTGAAGGAGATGTCGGGCGCCTTCCCGCAGCCGCCGGCCGCGGGGCGCTCGCAGATGCCGAACCCCGACGCCTCGATCGCGATGCCTCCCCCGAAGTCGATGGGAGGTGGTGCAGACTTTGCCGCGGCGATCGAGAATTTCGAAGCCGTGGCGGCCAAATCGGCGCCCACCGTGATGAGCAAGAAGCGCCAGGCTCTCGCCGTCGGGGCGGCGGTCGTAGGAGGGGCGCTGGCGGCCCTGGTCGCGGCGTTCGTCTCGGTATCGAAGTGGGTCGGACCGGAGGAGGCGGCGATCTGGATGGGGGTCGCGGCGCTCGTCGCGGGAGGTACGGCCGCCATGCTGGTCCTCGTGTCGGGGCGGCAGGACATCTCCGTGAAGATGGTCATCCGGGTAGCGCTCCCCGCCCTGCTCGTCGCTGTCGGCGCCGGGATGCTCGGTGGCTTGTGGGCCGCAGCGGACGTCCGCATGCAGGCCGTGGGCCTCGTCCCCGAAGACGCTGTCGTCTTCGACAAGATCTTGACTGACCCCGACGTCGACGTCGCTGTCGCCGGGTGCCAGCGGATCATCGAGCATCGCGAGACCTCGAAGTGGCGCCCGATGCTGATGTCGAAACTCACGCTTCGTCCCGAAGTGGCGAGTGGCTGCATCGAATCGATCCCGCGAGAAGACACCGATTCGCTCTCTCCCTCGCTCGCGGACCGTTGGACCCGGGAGCTCGCCGGCGGCGCCGAACTCGACGAGAACCGCGCGTGCGCCGTTGCTGGGGCAATGTCGACCCTGCAGCTCGAACGCGCCGAGCTCGACGCTCGCTTGCTCTACTGCGCGCTCGGCTCGGACAACCCCGCGGCTCAGTCGTGTTGCGGGCAGGTGCTCGCAGCGACCGTCGCCGACGGGAAGCAATGGGTCGGAAACATCCGAGACACAATCGGCTACATCCGAGACGACCGGACCGCCCTGGGTGTGTTTGCCCTCGCGTTCCACCAGAAGAACCTCACCGAGGCGCAGCGCAATTTCGCAAAATCGGTCACCTTCTCGGGCCCAGACGCACAGCGGGTGGCCCTCGAGTTCGGGTGCGATTCGGTCATCGGTGGAAAGATGGCCATCATCGACCACTTCGACGCGACCCTCGAAGGCTCTTGTGCCGTGAACTCCGGCGCCTTGCCGCGTGCCCGGGCTACCTGGACCGACATCTGCGGGACGATCCTCATCGAGCTCGACTCCAACCCGAAGTCCAAGCCCACCGACGTGCTCTGCGACACGACGCGCGACGTTCTCGTCGGTCAGGCCGTCGATGCCGCCCAGAGCCTGGTTCGCATCGCCCGGCAGAAGGACACGGATTCCAGGCTGGCCGGGAGCATCAACAGCGGCTACAGCCGGCTCGTCAACGACATCAGCAAGGAGGGCGCCAGCCGGGACGAGAACTCCTGGGTCGACGCTTCCGATGTGAACGCCGCTCGCATGGCATCCAGCGAAGAGAACATTCGGCTCATCCAGCAGGGCAAGAGCGCGATGGATCTTCGCAAGGACCGCCCCTTCATGTGGAACGGAAAAGGGGTCGTACCCAATCCCGACTACAAGGCGAACAAGAAGGCGAAGCAGGGCGACCAGCAAGCGCCGAAGTAGCCCACGGGTCGCCTCGCGGCCCCCCGCCTCGTCCATCCGCCCTTCGCATTTCAATTCCGACCGAGATTCACCGCTCTCGTCCAGTTCTCACGCGACCTACCGACTAGCCGGTAGGTTTCTCTTCTTGAAAACCACCCCTCTTGGGCATAGAAGAGGGTGCGCTCCCACCCTGGGCGATTGTCAGGGAGTGCCCAAAAGAGTGTCGAAGCAGTCGCCGCCCCGCCCGAGCGGTCTTCAGATGGATGGGTCATGGCCAAACTTTCGTATCAGACGACGGAGCGAACTGCGCTCGGTCCCTCGCTTCCCGCTGCCATCGCGGAACTGGTCGACAAAGAGGGGTACTGCACGAAATTTCTTCGGGGACGCGAAGTTCGGGCAGAGTACTCCTACGAGGAGATGTACGGGGAGATGATGCGCCGGGCGCAGGGTTTCCTGAGGATGGGGCTGAAGAAAGGCGACCGCGTCGCGTTCGTGCTCCCCGAAACCGACGACTTCGTCCTCTCGTTTCTCGGGGCGCTGGCCGCTGGCGTCGTCCCGGTTCCGATGTACCCGCCGCTCTCGTTCGGCAAGCTCGATGCCTACATCGAGACCGCTTCGAAGATCATCGAGTCGTCCGGCGCACGGATGCTCCTCACGGACAAGCGCACGC
This sequence comes from uncultured Bradymonadales bacterium, assembly GCA_964411125.1. Classification (GTDB taxonomy): domain Bacteria; phylum Myxococcota_A; class Bradymonadia; order Bradymonadales; family Bradymonadaceae; genus JBFIHF01. The sequence continues at coordinate 24,071 of CAYPJU010000001.1, forward strand.
AGGCGGTCCTCTGGTCGCTCGTCGACAAGGTGGAAGCTCTGGACGAGCTGCGGACGGTCGACGAGCTCGAGCAACGGCTCGACGACGACGTCGAGATGATCGATCTCGACCACATCCAGCACGATGACCTCGCCTTCCTCCAGTACACGTCCGGCAGCACCGCCGACCCGAAAGGCGTGGTCGTGACCCACGGCAGTTTGCTCGCGAACCTCGACGGCATCATGAATGTCGGGTTGCAGATCCGCGAAGACGACATCGCCGTCAGTTGGCTGCCGCTCTATCACGACATGGGCCTCATCGGCTTCGTGCTCGCCCCGATGTGGTTCGGCGTCCCGACGGTCTACATCGCGACGCTCGACTTCGTGAAACAGCCGTCGCTGTGGCTCGAGACCTTGAGCAAGTATCGCGGCAGCCTCGCGTTCGCCCCGAACTTCGCCTACTCACTGGCCGTAAAACGGACCCGCGAGTCGAAGCTGGGGCAGCTCGACCTCTCTTGCGTTCGCGGCCTCGGCTGCGGGGCTGAGCCGAACCACCCCGAAACGCTGCGCAATTTCCTCGAGTACTTCGGGCGTGCGGGGATGAAGGACACGGTCCTAATCCCGGCGTACGGTATGGCGGAGGCGACGCTGGCGATGACGTTCCACGACCTCGACAGCCCGCTTCGCTCCGACGTCATCGACGCCGACCGCTACGAAGCGGAAGGAGTCGCTCATCCGATCGACCTCGACGACGACTTCACGGGGCGCGTCAGCGAGCACATCTCGTGCGGCAAAGCGTTCCCGGGCCACGAAGTGCTCATCGTCGACGAGAACTACCAACCGCTTCCGGAGCGCCACGTCGGAGAGATCGTCTTCCGCGGGCCGAGCACGGCTGCCGGCTACTGGGGAGACGACGAGAAGACGGCGCGGACGTTCCGCGACGATGGTCTCCTCACCGGCGACCTCGGCTACATTGCGGACGGCGAGCTCTACGTCACCGGGCGGCAGAAGGACATCATCATCCTGAACGGGCGCAACTACGACCCGCACGCCATCGAATGGGTGGTTCAAGAAGTAAACGGGGTGCGCAAGGGGAACGTCGTCGCCTTCTCGATCCCCGGCGAGCGGACCGAAGAGCTCGTCATCGTAGCGGAGCGTAAGGAGGAGACGGTCGCGAGCGAAGTTCGCGACGCAATCCTGCACGCCGTTCGAGACGAGCTGTTCCTCTCCCCGGCCGACGTCGTGCTGGTGGGGCGCGGCCAGCTTCCGAAGACCTCCAGTGGCAAGCTCCAGCGCCGCAAGACGCGCGAGCAGTACATGGATGCGACGCTCGGCACCGAAGGTGTCCGCACGCTCGGCGCCCAGAGCGATCGCATCACGCTCGCGAAACACCTCGCGCGCAGCGCGATGAGCCAGGTTCGTCACCGTGTCTGGCGCCGCGCCGCGAGCGTGATTTCCCTAATCAACCCGATGAGTCGATGACGCAGTCCGACCAGGAACTCCTCTCCCTCTTCGCCGAAGCCGCGTGGGAGGTCGATCAGCGCGAGTTCGAGGACCTCTCCCTCGACACTCGCATCTCCGATCTGGGCGTCGATTCCGTCGCGCTCCTGGAGATCTTCGGGTACGTCGAAGAAGAGCTCGACGTCTATTTGCCGCAGGAGGACCTCGCCCAGGTCAAGACTCTGCGGGACCTCGGCGCTCTTCTGACGCGCGTCTGAAGCTCGGAGCACCAGATGGCAGAAAGGGATACCAGTCGGGACGTCGCGATCATCGGCATGGCTTGTCGGTTCGCAGGGGCGGATTCCCCTGACGAACTGTGGGCGTTGCTGCGCGACGGTCGGGACGCCTTCAAACCCGTTCCCGCAGACCGCTGGGATCACGACGCCTTCACGACGGATCGATTCCGCGAGAACGACAAGACGTACGTCCGCGCCGCCGGGTTCATCGACGACGTCGATTCCTTTCCCGCGATGTGGTTCGGGGTTGCCCCGCGCCGCCTCGAGGTGATGGACCCTCAGCACCGCATGGCGCTGGAGGTGACGCGCCGCGCGCTGGAGGACGCAGGGTGGGGGCGCGCCATTGGCGCGGAGTCGGTCGGCACTTTCCTGGGCGTTTCGACGTCGGAGTACAAGACGCTCGTCACGTCGCGCTCCGCGGCGATGATGATGGCGGGTGGCCGGCTCGGCGATGTCGACGACGTCGGTACTCTCGCCCACGCCGTCGAGAACGTTTCGCCGATCTCGGCCTTCTCGATGCCGGGCAACCTTCTCAACATGGCTGCGGCCAACATCGCCGGGCAGTGGGGCTTCGATGGCCCCGCGTACACGGTGGATGCCGCGTGCGCGTCGTCGCTCGTTGCGGTCCACGATGCGGTGATGCACATCCGCGCCGGCCAATGTGACGCGGCGATCGCGGGTGGCGTCTATCTGACCCTGACGCCCGAAGCCATCATCGGCTTCTCGCGCATCGGAGCGATCTCCCAGAAAGGCGCTTGCCGCCCGTTCGACGCGGACGCCGACGGCTTCATGCAGGGAGAGGGCTGCGGAATCGTCGTGCTGAAGTCCTACGACCGTGCTGTCGAAGACGGCGACCGCATCCACGCGGTGATTCGCGGGTGTGGCGTGAACAACGACGCCGGAACGTCGACGGGACCGATGGCCCCGAGCCTGCAAGGTCAGGTTGGAGCGTTGCGACGCGCATACCGCGACGCCGACGTCGATCCGAGCTCCGTGCAGTTCGTGTCGTGTCACGGTACGGCGACCCCGGTCGGTGACCCTGTCGAGGTGGGCGGGTTGAAGGACGTGGTCGGAACGTCTGGCGAACCGGTCCTCCTGGGATCGGTGAAGGGAAACATCGGACACACGATGAGCGCGGCGGGTGTCGCCGGTCTCATGCATGCCATCCTCGCGATGCGCGAGAGGACGGTCCCGCCGCAGGCGGGCTTCGAGACACCACATGCTGCCCTCGAGATCGAGGGGACCCGCTTCCGCGTGCCGACCGAGCCGACCGAATGGCCGTCCACCGAAGGCCCCCGGCGGGCCGGTGTCAGTGCGTTTGGGTTCGGCGGCACGAACTGCCACGTCGTCCTGGAGGAACCACCGCAGGAGGGCGCCGCAGATCCCGGAAGTTTGCTGCCGGAGACGGTGTTGCTCTCCGCCGGGAACCGCGCGCTCCTCGCCGTCCATTGTGACGCCACCGCCGAGGCGATCGCAGGATCCGATGCGCGCTTCGTCGACATCGTGCACACCCTGAATCGTACGCGGGGGGTCGAGAACGCCCGCCTCGCCGTCGTCGCGAACGACGCGCAGGATCTGCTCCAAAAGCTGCGCACCGCGTCGCGATTGCTCTCGTCGCCCGAGTGTTCGGAAGGCGCGCTCGGTCCGGATAGTTTCTGGGGCACCGGCTCGGACACGCCCGACGTCGCGTTTCTCTTCCCGGGGCAAGGGGCTCAGCGGGTCGGACTCGTGTCGGACCTCTACCTGCGCTACCCCGACTTCGCCGCGAGCCTGCGCGCCAGGGCCGAAGCTGCGGGGGTTGCCATCGACGAGCTTCTCTATCCCGCGGACCCCGACGCCGCCGCCGAAGAGCGGCTCGAACGAACGGAAAACTGCCAGCCGGTGATGGCCGCGCTGGGGCTCGCCCTCGCAGATTTCCTCGAGACGCTGGGGCTCGAACCGTCGGTGGCCCTCGGGCACTCGCTCGGGGAGTTCGTCGCCGCAGGTGCAGTCGGTCTTCTCGGGCCCGACGAAGCGATGCGGTTCGTCGCCGAGCGCGGGCGCGCGATGGCGCAGCTCGACGTCGACGATTTCGGCGCGATGGCTGCTGTCCGCGCCGGACGCGAGGAGGTCGAACCGCTTCTCGGGGACGACGTATGCCTCGCCAACCTGAACCATCCGACCCAGACCGTGATCTCGGGCGGGACCGAGGCCGTGGACGCAACGGGTCGCAAGCTCGTCGACGCGGGCTACGAAGTAACGCCACTGAGGGTATCGCACGCCTTTCATTCGCCGGTCGTTTCGCCGGTCCGCGAGCGTCTCGCAACGCTCGCCCTCGACCTCGACTTCGCCGAACCGAGAGTCCCGCTGGTGTCCGCGATCACCAATGCCGCGTACGACATCGAGTCGGCCGCCGCGACGTTCGTGGACCACACCACTTCGCCGGTCGACTTCGTGTCGGCGCTGCGCACCGCTTCGGAGCTCGGCGCGACCGTTTTTCTGGAGGTCGGGGCGGGCAGCACGCTCACCTCCTTCGCTCGAAAGACACTGGGCGACGGTGTCGTGACTCGTTCGGTCAGTGGCCGGGAGCCGTCCGACGGACGAGATTTCCATCGCACCCTCGCGGCCCTCTTCGCGCTCGGCGTGCCGGTTCGGTTCGATGTCATTTCGCCGCATGGACGGCTGACCTCGCTCCCGGCGACGCCCCTCGAAACATCGAAGCACTGGGTCATTCGCGACAAGAAAGTGCCGCTCAGTCTACCCGACGTCGCCCCTCGCCAAGGAGAGCCCGTGGCCATCGACTCCCGCGCCCCATCGCCCGAGCTCGTCGCGCTCTTCAAAGAGCAGACCGAGATTCTTCGGCAGCACGCCGCGATCATCGCCGCTCAGACCGCGTTGCTCGCCGGCGAGAACGTCGTTCCTCCCACCGTCGTCCCGCAGGCGAGCCCTGCAGCACCTGCGGCGGAAGTCCCGTCGAAAACGGAGGTCGAGGAACCGCAGCCCACCCTCGAGCCCGACGCGCACGCAGCGAGTGAAGATCTCACGGCGTTGGTTTACGACGCCGTCGCCGCCGTCAGCGCCTTCCCGACCGACGCCTTGCAGGCCGACCAGGAGCTCGCGGCCGACCTCGGCTTCGACTCCCTGATGTTCGTGGACCTCGGGGCCGAGCTGAGCCGCCGGATCCCCGGGCTTCAGATTCCTCGGGACGCGTTCGGTCAGCGCACGTCGATCGCGGATCTCGTCACGTTTCTGGAGAGCCGAGATCGCCCCGCGGCGAGCGCCGATGGCGCGGCGGTGGAGCAGGCCGAGAGCGCATTGCAGGCCTACGAGGTCGTGTGGCATCCGGCGCCGGCTCGTTCGTTCCCCGGAGTGACTCCGGCTCGCCTCGGCAACGTTCTCGTGGCCGGTCCTGAGGGCCGCGCAGACGAAGTAAGGCGAGTGCTGGAAGGGGAGGGCGTGCGTGCGGATCTGAAGAAGGGCGGCGCGAAGAGCGCGGAGACCGTCGTCTGGGTCTCCGAACCCGTATGGAACATCGACAGGCTGGTCGAGATCTTCGAACTTGCTCGCGACATGGGAGCGGGCCGGCTGGCGCTCGTCTCGGCGACGGGGGACGACCCTGCGGTCATCGGGGCTCAGCGCGGCTTCGCCAAAGCCTTGGCTCGCGAGCGAGGGATGAACGTCGTCGCGATCGAGACCGACGACTTCGCCCACGTCGCCAGCGAACTGCTCGCGTGCACCGACGACCGCGAAGTTCGGTACGCGCGGGGTACCCGCATGATCCCTTACTGCGAAGCCGGACCGGCGCTCGACAAGACGTTCGAAATCGGTGAGGACGACATCGTCGCAATCACGGGCGGAGCGCGAGGAATCGGCGCCGACTGCGCCCGCGCGATCCTCGCCGCGACCCCCGCTCGGGTAGTGCTCATCGGACGATCGCCCGCAGACTCGGCGCAGACGCTTCTCGACGAGCTCGGTGACCGCGCGAGCTACCTTCAGTGGGACGTCACCGAGGCTCGTCCCGACGCGTTCGGCGACCGCCAGCCCTCGATCGTGTTGCACGCCGCGGGAGTCATTCGGGACGCGCTCCTCGAAGAGAAGAGCGCCGAGGATGTCCGCACGGTCGTCTCGGTCAAGGTAGAGGGACTTCGGAATCTCCTCGATGCCGCCGGCGATCCGCGGCTCGCCGTCGGGTTCGGTTCGTGGTCGGGACGATTCGGCAACGCGCGACAGACCGACTACGCCGCCGCGAACGACGCGATGAACGAACTGCTGGTCGCCATGGATGGACGCGGTCTCGCCATCGACTGGCCCATCTGGAGCGGGTCGGAGATGGCGTCGACGATCCCCGAGCAGGTGCAGAAGATGATGCGCGGCGAAGGGGTCACCTTCATCGAGACCGCGGAGGGAACCGACGCGCTGATCGAGCTGATGACGTCGGGTCGCCGGGGAGAGGTGATCCTCGGTCGCTCGCTCGATCCAACCACGTCTCGTGCGTTTCGATTCACGGCGTCCCTCGATGCGATGCCCTACGTGGCGGATCACGTGCTCAGGGACGAGCCGCTCGTGCCGATGGCTGCGGCCCTGGACTGGATGTCGACCGCTGCCTCGTGGTTGTCGCCCGCCACCTCGGTCTCCCTTGGCGACGTCCAGCTCTTCCGCGGTATCGAACTCGACGAGCCTCGCGAGATCGAGGTCGACGCGGCATGGCGCGACGGCGCCGTCCAGGTGGAGGTGACCTCCGATGGGGTGCTCGCGTACCGCGCGGTCGCGACATTCGGGGAGACCGAACTGACGCTCCCCGAGCGCACGGGCGATGCCGTCACCGCGACGCTGGACCTCGAGCAGTTCTACGAGCGCCACTCGTTCCACGGGCCGCAGATTCGCGGGATCGAAGCGATCGATGGTGTCGCGCCGGAATGGGTCGTCGGGACGGTCCGCCAGTCGCGCCCCGACGACCTCGGCGTGGCCGCGGCGGGTTGGACGGCCGACCCCCTGGTGGTCGATGCGTCGATGCAGCTCGTCCTCTACCATCTGCGGTCGCTCCACGGTTTCGGAGCATTCCCGACGGCGATCGATCGTTACACGCAGCTTCGTCCCTTCGAGGGGAAGACGGTGCGCTGCACGATGGCGCTCGACGAGATGGCCGACGGCGACATCGTCGGGACGATCGGATTCGAAGACGACCGGGGGCTCGCAGCGCTCATGACGCGGCTCCGCGCGAAGGAGTTCGATGCGCCCAAGAACGACGATGCCCAACCCGTCGCGGAGATCGATCCCAGGTTCTGGAAGATCGGAGAGTTCGAAGAGGTGAAGGAGCTGGAGCAACGGTTGCAGATGGCCGACCTCATCGGCATCCGCAACCCGTACTTCTGGTCGCACACCGGTCCCGCGCGGAACACCGCGATCGTGGACGGGAAGAAGATGATCAACTTCTCCTCGTACAACTACTGCGGCTTCTCCGGGCATCCCGACGTCTCGTCTGCCGCTCAGCAGGCGATCACCGACTATGGGACTTCGGTGTCGGCGAGCCGTATCGCGTCCGGACAGATCCCGTTGCACCAGGAACTGGAAGACGCCATCGCGCAGTTCATCGGGACCGAGGCGTCGCTCGTGTTCGCTGCCGGGCACATGACCAATGAGACGTGCATCGGCCATCTGTTCGGCAAGAACGACCTGATCATTCACGACTCACTCGCCCACAACTCCATCCTGACGGGCGCCGAGCTCTCGGGGGCCAAGCGGATGCAGTTTCCGCACTCCGACTACGAAGCGCTCGACCGGATCCTCACGAAGATTCGTGGCTCGTACCAGAAGGTCGGCATCTTCATCGAGGGGGTGTACTCGATGGACGGCGACATCCCCGACCTCGCCAGCTTCATCCGTGTGAAGAAGAAGCATCGTTGCCTCCTCTACGTCGACGAAGCGCACTCCATCGGCGTCATCGGCGAGCGAGGTGCGGGGATTTCGGATTACTTCGGCATCGACCCGATGGAGGTCGACGTCTGGATGGGGACTCTTTCGAAGTCGTTCGCCAGTTGCGGCGGGTACATCACCGGCTCGAAGCAGCTCATCGAGTACCTCAAGTACACCGCTCCGGCGTTCGTCTTTTCGGCCGGCATCAGCCCGGCCAACGCCGCGGCGGCGCTCGCGGCGGTGCGGCTCCTCTCGGAGAACCCGCAGGTCCCGCAGACGCTCCAGGCTCGCGCCGATTTCTTCCTCGAGCGCTGCAACGCGCTCGGCCTCGACACCGGGATGTCGAAGGACTCCGCGGTGGTCCCGGTGATCGTCGGAAACTCGCTCGACTGCCTGAAGCTCTCCGCCCAGCTCGCCGAGCGCGGGATCAACGTCCAGCCGATCGTCTATCCGGCCGTCGAGGACGAGTCGTCGCGGCTGCGTTTCTTCCTCTCCGCGGTGCATACGGAGGACGAGCTCGCGCAGACCGCGGAGACGGTCGCCGAAGAGCTCGCCAACGTGCGGTCGGGCGCTGCGGCAGAGTAGGCCGTTCGACAGTCGAGTCGCGGTCGGGTTTCGGTTAGCATTCGCCCGACCAACGCGAGAACCTCGATGACGTCCACCTCGTCCTTCTTCGAATCGATCCTGATCGCCGTGCTCTGCACGGCGCTGGCCGGCTGCGCCAACTGCGGTGAGCCCGACCCCGATCCGCCCGCAGACGACGCCGGTGAGACGGCAGACGACGGCGGCGACCGTCCCGATGGTGGGGGCGACGGCGCCGATTCCGACGCAGGGTCCGTCGACCCGAACCGTGCGCTGATCGAAGGGGTCGAAGAGACAGCGACGTTCACGATCCCGGCTCTCCAGGCTCCGGTTCACGTCGTCCGGACCGAGATGAACGTTCCGCACATCTACGCCTCGAACCGTCACGACCTCTACGTCGCCGAGGGGTTCGTGATGGCGCGCGACCGGTACTTCGAGTTCGAGATCGGGCGCCGCCTCGGAGCCGGACGGATCGCGGAGCTCCTGGGAGACTTCGGGCTCGCGGTCGACATGCAGTCGCGAGGGCAAGGGATGACGCACGTCGCGGACCGCATCTTCGAGAACCTCGACGACGAGACCGGGGCGTATTTCGACGCCTACGCCGAAGGGATCAACGCCTACATCGCCGGCGTGAAAGACGGAACCTTCGAGGCTCCATCCGAGTTCGTGAAGGTTCAGCCACTGCTGGGCGTCGCCAAACCCGCAGACGCGATGTTCCCGGTCACACGACGTGACGTGCTGGGGTTCGCCGCCGTCGCGGTCTTCACCTCGTCGTTCGAGGACACCGATCTCGTGCGTTCGCTCGCAGAAGCGCAGATCCCGGGACACTTCGACGGGGCGCCCTTCGCGACGCTGCGCGAGGCAGGGCTCGGCCCCGACATCTGGGCTCCGATCGCGCCCGTTCACGACATCTCGGTGGTGCCCGGGTTTGGTCTCAACGGTTCCGTGCAACAGATCCGTAGCCATGTCGTCCGCGACGTTCCGCTCGCCTACTCCGCGCCGCTGGCCGAGCCGATGGTGCAGCGTGTGCTGCGGCGCTCGGAGCGAATGCGGGGCTGGTTCCGAGCCGGCCACACCGGTGACCGCGGTTCGAACGCCTGGGCCGTCGGGCCGTCCGGAACCCCCGACGGTTCGACTTTGCTCGCCGGGGACGGACACCTCGCGATTGGACTTCCTCCTCTCTTCTACCAGATGGGACTCGACCTCTCGGTCTTCGGCGGAGACGACGGGGATTTCAGCGTGCTCGGTCTCTTCCTCCCCGGCTTCCCGTTCACGGCGGTCGGGACGAACGGACACATCGCGTGGTCGCAGACGTACCCGCGCGCTGACGTGATGGATTGGTATCGCGAAGAGATTCGACTCGACGCCGACGGCCGCCCCGCCGAGAGCCTCTTCGACGGCGAGTGGAAGCCGCTCGTCGAGATCGAGGAGACCTACCAACTGGGCGGAGCACTCGCCTCCGAGGACGAGGTCACGTGGTCGCGTTGGACCACCTTCGACGGTCGCTTCCTACAAGAGATCGAAGGGCGCACCGTCGAAGATCCCGAGGACGAGGAGCTCGCGGCGGGGGAGGCTGTCGTCACCATGCTCGGCGACTTCGTCGTCCCCGGTGACGTCGACGGTGACGGAAAGATCAGTGCCGTGAGCCTCGACTTCACCGCGTACGACGTCGGCAACCTCGGCGCCACGGTCGCAGGCTTTCAGGAGGCCCGCTCCGTGGAGGAGTTCCAATCTGGTGTCGCGAAGTTCATCGGGTACGCGCAGAACATGGTCGCCGTCGACGCCGAGGGGCACATCGGTTTCACGCCATTCACCGCCACGCCGTGCCGTGAGAACCTGGAGCGGTTGCAGGGCGTCTTTACGCCGGGGGCCGATCCGGCGCTGCTTCTCGATGGGACCCGTTTCGGAGCGTTCGAGATCCCCGTCGACGAGACCGGTACGCTCGACATCGAGGCGGGAGCGGGAGACGCGGCGCGCTGCGTCATCCCCGTGGACCACTTCCCGACCGCCTACGATCCCGAAGACGGTTGGGTTTCGACCGCAAACAACGACCCTGCAGGCGGCTCGTTCGACGACACCTGGGCAAACGATCTCCACTACATCGGCGGGCCCTGGGTCCCGGGCTACCGCGCCCTGGCGATCAAGACCGAGCTCGAGCGGCTCGTCGCCGATCGAAGCGCGACCCTCGAGGCGATGCAGCAGATCCAGGCGGGACATCGGTCGATGGTGGGCGAGGAGTACACACCACTGCTGCTGGACGCCATCCGACTCAGTCGCAATCTGAGCCAGGCGCCCCAGCCGCTGGCAGCCCACGAACAACGGGTCGCCGACCTGTGGGACGAGCGTTTCACCGAGGTCGAGTCCAGACTCGAAGCCTGGGTCGCCGCCGGCGCCTCCGCAGAATCCGGGGTCTCGACGTTCTATCAGTCCCCCACCGAGCAGGACCGCGTCGATGCCGCCGCGACGATGATCTTCAACGCGTGGTTTCGGGAGTACTTGAACGGCGTGATCGGGGACGAGGAGATCGACTTCCTCTTCCTGCCGGTCGGTCGCCAGCGCAGCACGGTGATGCGCATGATGAAGCGTTTCCATGACGGGCGGGGCGCCGGAAACCCCCGGAACCTCGCATCGTGGAACGATCAGACCGGGGAGTCCGTCTACTTCGACGACCTGAACACGCCGGAAGTGGAGCGCTCCGAAGAGGTGATGTTGCGGTCACTCGTCGCAGCCCTCGACATGCTCGCCTCCGAAGAAGGGATCGGTTTCGGTACCGACGACATGAGCCAATGGCTCTGGGGGCTTCGGCACATGGTCCGCTTCGAGTCGCTCCTCGCGGAGTTCACCGGCTCGAACGCCGCGATCGGGACGATCGCGCGTCAGTTCTCGATCGATACTTCCCGCATCCCGCTCGCCGACGACCTCGCCGAAGACGACCCTCGGGCCGACCTGCGCTGGTTCCCGCGCGATGGTGACCTTCTGGGGGTGGACGCTGCCAACCCCTCGTTCTTCGGCGACGACTTCACCTACGGGACCGGGCCGGTGATGCGTATGGTGATCGAGCTCGGACCCGACGGGCGGGTGCGCGGCGAGAACATCATCCCCGGCGGACAGTCCGGGCTGACCAGCTCGGAGCACTACGACGACCAGGTGCGCCTGTGGCTCGGCAACGAAACACTGCCGATGCGCTACCACGTCGAGGATGTCGTGGCGGGCGCGACGGGGCGCGAGACGCTCCTCCCCTAGCGGTTCCACGACCGTTCGCGAGCGCCCGAGCCGAGGAATGCTCGACTGTCGGGGCCTCGCCGCCATATTGTCGACGGTCCATCACGATCCACACGACACAGGGAGACCATGAAAGTCGACGTTGCAATCATCGGTGCCGGCACCGCCGGCCTGAATGCTCGGCGCGAGGCCGAGAAGGCGGGAAAGAGTTACGTCCTCATCGAAGAGGGACCTTACGGGACGACCTGTGCCCGCGTCGGATGCATGCCTTCCAAACTTCTGATCGCGGCCGCCGACGCTGCACACGGAGTCGCGGAGGCCGCTACGTTCGGGGTCGAAGTCGACGACGGGTGTTGGCGAGTGAACGACCGTGACGTGATGGAGAGGGTGCGAGCCGAGCGCGACCGTTTCGTGGGCTTCGTCGTGGAGTCCACCGAACAGATCCCCGAGGCGAAGCGTCGGCGCGGACACGCCCGTTTCACGGGCCCCAACACGCTGGTGGTGGATGACGAGCCGTTCGAATTCGACGCTGCGGTCGTCGCGGTCGGTTCGCGCCCGCGCATTCCCGACGTACTCGACGAGGTCCGGGACGACGTATTGACCAACGACGAGATCTTCGAGCTCGAGACACTCCCCAGATCGCTGGCGATCTTCGGGACCGGCGTGATCGGACTCGAGCTCGGACAGGCGCTCGCGCGGCTCGGAGTAAAAGTCTGCTTCTTCAACCCATTCGACTCGCTCGGGTTCACCCAGGACCCGGTGGTGACCCGCGTAGCGTGTCAGATCTTCAACGCCGACCTCAATCTGAACCTCGGCATCGAGCTCGAGCCCGTCCGGCGAGACGGGGACCAGTTCCGCGTGAAGTGGCGGACACCGGACGGGGAGTCCAAAGAGGATACCTATCATGCGGTGTTCGCCGCTGCCGGTCGCATCCCGAACACCGAAGGGCTGGGTTTGCCTGAGACTGGCGCGGAGTGCGACGGCAAAGGACATCCCGCGCACTGGGATCCTCACACTTGCCGGGTCGGCGAGACCGCGATCTACGTCGCGGGAGACGCGACCGGGTACCGCCCGATCCTGCACGAAGCATCGGACGAAGGCCGGATCGCGGGAGCGAACGCCGCGCGTCATCCGAATCCGCAGTCTGCGAGACGCCGGGTCTCGATGGGGATCGCGTTCACCGATCCCAACATGGGCTTCGTGGGCAGGCGATGGAGAGAGATCCAGGACGACGAGCCGGTGGTAGGAGAGGTGAGCTTCGCTGACCAGGGACGAGCTCGCGTGATGGCCCAGAATCGGGGTGTCATGCGGGTCTACGCCAACCGAGATGGCGATTTCATCGGCAGCGAGTTCGTCGCGCCTCGGGGGGAACACCTCGCGCACCTGCTGGCATGGAGCATCCAGGGGAAACACACGATCACGCAGATGCTGACGTTCCCCTTCTACCACCCCTGCATCGAAGAGGGCCTTCGGACGGCGCTGCGAGACGCCGCCGCCGGCCTTCGCGTGGATGACAAGGTCGCGCCCGAAGACAGGGGCACGTCGCCCGCCGACTGAGCGATTCACGGAACTTTCACATCGTGAACCGCGCGCTTTCGTTTCGGACGGGTATTCGTGTTCCGTACTCGAAACGGAGCATCCCATGGCCCTGACCAACGACAAGATCGTCGTCGCTGCCCGAGCGTCCGCAGTTCTCACGGCACTCGCCGTCGCATCGGAACTGACGCCCCTCCCCGTTCATCTCGTCACGATGCTCGCGGGGCTGTTCCTCGTCGAGGCATGGGCATGGGCGACCGACCGCCCTCGCTGCTGGAGCGTGTTCCTGGTGGCGGGCGCTCACCTCGTGGCCTGGGTTCGAGTCGGAGATGCTTTCGGCGTGGTCCCCGGACTGTGGGCGGGAGCCTCGGCGGCGGTCTGCATGTCGTTCGTGCTGCCCGTCCTGGTGACCCAGCCCGGAGCATCCTTCTTCCGACGCATGGGCCACACGTTCGGAAGATGGTCGGTGATCTTTGTACTGGTCTGGGCGGTCGGCATGGCGTTCGGTGAAACGGTGCCCGACGAGCCGGACCATCACTGTGGCCACCATCAGGTCTACGACGACATCGAATTCTGAGCGGGGCTCGGCGAGGAGCGAAGTGGACCTCCGGCGCAGTCTTGGTAAGATCGCGTCATCCCCATGTTTCGCCGAGACGCCTTTGTCGCTCCTCTACACCGGACTACGTCACGTCCTGCGGCTGGCCGTCGATCTCTACTTCGTCGACGTACAGTCGGTCGGGAAGACCAACGTTCCCGGAAGCGGACCCGTGATCTTCGCGGCGAACCACCCGAACTCCATCATGGACACGGTGATCCTCGGGACGCAGACGAACCGCCAGATCAGCTACATGGCGAAGAGCGGACTGTTTCGCAATCCGCTCGTCGCCGCGCTCTTCAATGCGTGCGGGGTCATCCCGGTCCACCGCAGCCCCTCCGGCGGTGGGTCGAACGAGGACGCGTTCCGCACGGCCTTCGAGGTGCTCGAGCAGGGGGGGACCATCGGCATCTTTCCGGAAGGGCGGAACTCGATGGAACGTGAGATGTACGACATCAAGACGGGAACGGCACGCATCGCCCTCGGCGCCGAGGCGAAGAACGGTTTCGAGATCGGGGTGCGGATCGTGCCGGTCGGCCTGAACTTCCAGGACCGCGATCGGTTCCTGTCGAGCGTGTTGGTGCGCTTTGGGGAGCCGATCGACGTGCGAAAGTGGAAGAGCGCTCATCGGGCCGACGATCGGGAAGCCGTCCGCGATCTCACCGAGCGGGTGCAACGAGAACTCCGGCAGCTCGCGACCCACATCGAGGGGGAGAAGACCCAGGACCTCGTTCGGGACATCCACACCATTTACGGACGCAGGCTGCTCGAGAACGTGCTCGCCCAGCGTGAGGAGGACAAGCGCAATACGTCTCTGCTCTTCGACGACCTCCGGGAAGGGGAGTCCGACGACACCCCGCTGATGGAGGGGCTCTTCGAGGTCGATGAGGGGAAGGGGCTCCCCGGCCGACTTCTCGAGGCGGTCAAGGGGACCGCCGAGGTCGGCGAGCTCGAACACGAGTTCTTCCTCAAGGCGCGCATCTCCAAGGCGCTGCGCTACTACGAGCTCCACGATCCGGGGCTGGTGAACTCGATGAAGCGGCGGGTGTGGCTCTACAAGGACCACCTCCGACAGGTTCGTTTGCGCCACGACTTCTTCGATCGCCCCCCCTCGACACTCTCCTTCCGGAAGGAGGCACTGCGGCTCACGGCTTACATGATCCTCTTCGCAATTCCGGCCGCGTGGGGGTTCGTCCACAACGTCGTACCGTACGCCATCACCCGGCTCTTCGCCCTGCGGGCGCCCGACGAAGCGCAGGTCGCGATCACCGGACTTCTGGTCGGGATGGTCCTCTTTCCTCTCTGGTACGCCCCCTTCGTCTGGGGGGCCTACACGGCGACCGATACCTGGTACTGGCCACTCCTCTACTTTCTCTCGATGCCGCTGGCGGGGTTTTTCTTCCTGCGGTACCGGCGCCAGGTGCTCCGCTACCGTGGCCGGATCCTGACGAGGACTCTCTTCCAGACCGAGAAGGCGCTCGTCGAGAGTCTGCAGAAAGAGCGTGAAAGGTTATTGGAGGACTTCGACAAGCTACGCGAACACTTCCTCGACGCAGAGGACGAGTTCGACGCGGGGGCGAAAATCCCGGCCCCTGCCTTTCACGGGGTAGAAGAAGAGTAGGTTCAGCGGGCGAGGCCGGCGAGGGGCCCATTCGCGAACTGCGGGTCGCCGAACGAATCGCCTTCGATCCCGAAAGCGTTCTGGAAGCTCACGAGCAGATCGGAGTGAGATGCTTCGCCGTAGTCGATGAATCGCCCGGTGTCGAAGTATCCGCCAGCGCTACCAGCGAGGACGAACGGCATCCCGACCAGCGAGTGCGTGTTCCCCTGCGAGAGCTCGTTGATCCAGATGATGGCGCAGTTGTCGAGGAGGGTCGACTCTCCTTCCTGGATGCTGTCGAGCCGGGTCAGGAGGTACGCAAACTCGCTCGCGAACCAGTTGTCACGCTTCACCCACTCGGTGTGGGCGATCGAGTTGGATGGACCGGCGTGCGACAGTTGATGGCCGTCGCCCATACTTTCCAGCCAGGGGAAACGAATGTGGTTCTTCGCGTTCGAGTACTGGATGCTGCCGACGCGGGTCATGTCGCAAGCGAACGCCATGACGAGCAGGTCGATGTGGAGCCGCGAGATGAGCGGCATCGTGTCTTCGTTGTCCGCTTCGAGCGCTTCGGGCTCCGTCGGCTGGTAGCACGCTTCGCCCGTCACGTGCTCGTTTTCGAGCCGGACCTCGAGGTCCCGGACCATCGCGAGGTGGGCGTCGAGCCGAATGCGATCTTCGTGGCCGACGCGCTTCTTCACCCCGACGAGCTGGCTCTCGACGGTGTCGAGGATCGATTTTCGCTGCGCTCGGATCTCGAGCAACTCCGACGGCTCGGTCATGAAGTCGGAGAAGAGGTCTTGAAAGACGACGAGCGGGTCGTTCTGCGGCGGGACCGGTTGCGCGGGCCCGGTGTAGCTGATGCGTGTACGAACTTCCGCCGTGGGGGCCGTGGTGTCGGCGCGCACGCCGAGATGTAGGCTTCGAACCGGAGTCGCCTGGCCGACCTGTGTCGCCAGGTATTCGTCGATTGACACCCCGTTCGCCCATCCGGCGAGGGAGCCGTCTCCCCCGACGAAGTTCCCTTCCTGAAGTGGCCAACCCGTCAGCACCGTGCCCATCCCGCGCTGGTGAGGCTCGCCGGGGCCGTATTCGGCGCGCCCCGACATGAGCTCGATCCCCTTGGGGATGATGATCTTGTCCCGCAGAGGTTCGAGCGGTTTGAGAATCTCGTTTAGCTCGAAGTCTCGCTCCGACGTTCCCGGGGTCGGCCAGAAGGCGTCGGGCATCGTCCCGTTCGGGTGGTAGAAGTAGATGAAGCGCTTCGGGAACCCGTTGGGGCCCACGGCCCCGGCCGGCGTTTGCGCCAGAACGTGTCGTTCGAGCCCGAACTGCATCAGCGGCATCATCACCGCGGCTCCACCGAGCCCGCGCAGGAAACTTCTTCGCGAAAGTCGCCCTCTCATTCGCTGTCTCCCTGTACGACTCGGAACCGCATCGCATCCGAGGTTGCGATCGCCGTGAGGAGGTCCTCGAAGCTCTTGCTCTCGGCGAACTTCGCGCGGATTTCGCGCTGCGAGCAGAGGTCTGCCCGCGTGGGGGGCTGCCCCATCGCGAACGTCGTCCACTGGTCGGCGATGCAGTCGGAGACGACGGTCGACTTTTCGAGTCGCTCACTCAGCTCCAGCACGCCATCGAATGGCCCGTCGAGCTCCTCGTCGCCCGACCCGATGACCTCGCCCGACGCGTCGATCGCCACGCCCGCTTCCATACTGCGGTGCGCGCCGACGGCGTCGTACTCCTCGAAGCCGAAGCCGATCGGATCGATGAACTTGTGGCAGTTCGCGCAGCTCGGATCTTCGGTGTGCTGACGAAATCGCTCGCGCGTCGTGGCGTTCGGATCGGGATCCGGCGGCTCGATCGGGACGTCGTCGGGGGGCGGCGCCAGCTTCTGGCAGAGCAACTTCTCGCGTACGAAGATGCCGCGATGGATCGGCGAGCCCTGCTCGGGGTAAGCGTGCAGCGCGAGGAACGCCGGCTGCGTCAGGAGCCCGGCCCGTGTTTCGTTCATCGAGACCATGTCCATCGAGTCCCCCACCGGCACGTCGTAGACCGTGGCCATGTCGGGGGTCACGAAGACCTCGTTCGACCGGAACAGCTCGGGGAGCTTCCCGGAGGACTCGAAGTGCACGTGCCGAATCCAGGCGTCGATCGATGCCCGCCAGTCTTGAGGGATCGTCGAGGGAGCGTTCGGAAAGAGCTCACCGTCCTTCACGACGTCTTCGAGCGCGTCGAGGTGCAACCATTGCCGGTAGTAGTGCGCGATCATCTCGCGAGCACGAGGGTCGTCGAGCATGCGACGGACCTGCGTCTCCACCTGTTCGCGGGTCTTCAGTTCGTCGCGGGCGGCCGCCTCGAGCAACGTCTCGTCGGGGATCGACGCCCAGATCAGGTACGACAGGCGGCTCGCCATCTCGTAGCCGTCGTTCTGCACGATCTCGTTGGGAACGCGTCCGTCGGCGAACTCGAGCCGGTAGAGGAACTGCGGCGACTGCAGGATCGCCGAGACCACCATCTCCTGCGCGCGTTCGCGGCCCCACGCTTCGGTCGCCGTGGTGTAGAGCGTTTCGAACGCCTTCAGTTCTTCTGTCGAGGGGGGCCTCCGGAACGCTCGGAATGCGAGGTCCGGGATGAATCCGTCGCCGTAGGAGTTCTCCGCGACCGCCTGTGCCGCGATGTCATCGGCAATCTCGACGTACTTCCTGACGAGCAGGGGACTCACGCGGTGCGAATCGACGCTGTTCTCGAATCCTCCCATCGAGTTCTCAGACGGGAAGTTTTCGCGCGCCAGCCCCAGGTCGAGCCCGAAGAGGTCGCGAATGCTGTTGTCGTATTCGTAACGGGTGAGGAGCCGGGCCGGGCCGTCGTTGGTGAAGACGGCTTCCTCGGTGGAACAGTCTTCGGCGGTCGGCATCCGGTCCTGGATCGGGCCCGGATCGTGTTTGTCTTCCTCGACCATCGGGTCTTGCGGTCCCATCCCGACGCGCCCTTCGCAGGCGGTCCCCAGCAGCGTCATCGCTGCCAGTGCGCTCGCTATCTTCGTTGAAAGGTTCGCCATTCCAGAGACTTCCGTTCGACTTCGTGCGCGAGCATACCAGAGGGCGATGCGACGTGCGAGGAACGCGCTCTCAGCGCACTCCGTCGTCATCGTAGCGGTTCGGCACTGCGAAGTCGCTCGTCGCCGGCGCACCGGCGTTCATCATCGGCAGCCTATCGTAGCTCCCCGAGGAGGCCGCGAAACGCGGCCGAGACTGCAGCCACTCCTTTCGGATGTCCGCCAGGGCGATCGGTTTCACCCCCGCCTCGGTGAGGAGGCGCGCCATCCCTTCGAGCATCAGCTCCGTCTCTTGCCGTTGCCGCGTGCCGCGCTCGCGGAAGTAATCTTCGATCGGGATCGGCGCGAAGTTTGGACCGTACTTGAGGATCAGGCGCCAGAACCACGGCTTCTGCAGCCGGTAGCCTCGCGACGATTCGAAGCCGGTCCGGGCACGAATTCCGGAGACGAGCTCGTTGACCGCCACGCAGAGGCGAGCGATCGCTCGCTTGTCTTCGCGCAGGCGCTCGAACGACCAGCCGTGGGTCTCGAGCGTCATCAAGAACGGCAGCAACAGGGTGCTCGCCTGCAGCTTCTCCCCCTCGAAGTTCGAGACGATTCCGACCTTGAGACCCCCTTTCTGCAAGATGTTCGAGACCGCGACGCCGGTCGGGGCGTCGATCGCGTCGAAGAGCGACGCGCCGCCGGGCGGATGCCAGAACACCGTTCCGCGAGGGTAGCGCTCTTCGTCACCGAGCGGTCCCTCGTAGGCGAGGAAGCCGGGCTGCATCTGGACGACGAACCGTTCGGGAACGATCTTCGAGACGTAGCTCTTCACGTCGATGCCCGGCTGCAAAAATATCCAGTACGCGTGCCGGAAGTGCGGCCAGACTTGCTCCAACCAGCCCGTGCGAAGGTCTTGCTCTGCGAGGCAGACATAGACGTGATCGGCGTGGATCGCCGACAGTTGCTCAGGCGTCGTGTAGATCTTGAAGTCGTCCCACCGCAGATTTTCGCGTTTTCCCCAGGTCGGTGTCCGGTACAGATAGAACCCGAGATCGGCCGGGCCCGCGTACTCCTGTTTCAGGTAGAGGGCGGCATTGACGCCGGCCAGCGCGAGGTGTTTTCCGATCACCTGTCCGGTGGGGCCGCCCCCGATGATGAGGGCGCTGATCTCGCGCAGTTGCGTACTCATGCCGGTCTGCCGTCAGTTGCGTTCGAAGAGGATTTCGAACACCTCGCCGTCGTCGAGCGTCCATGCGGGGCGGCCCGACAGTCGGGCAGCGACTTCGATACATTCGGACGTGACGTAGTGAGCTCTTTCGAGAACTTCCCGCGACAGCGACACGGACCAGACGCTGCGGATCCGCTCGGTCGGGTCGACCACGATCTCGGCCCAGTTCACGGCCTCGCACTCGGGACACTCCCAGCCTTCGACGATGTGGGTCGATTCGTGACGACCTGCGGGGATTCCGTAGACGTAGTAGCTTTGGCGGACGCCCGTCGGGTCGAACGTGAAGGAATCCCCGACCGTGAACCGTGTGCCGTCCGACTCGGCGCGTAGGAACGTCTCGCACCCGGAGTCGCCGTCGGTCGTGACGGCGCCGCAGTCGTGGCACCGCAGATGCCCGACGAACCGATCGGAGCGGTGCGGCTGGGCTTGCTCGAGGAACACGGTTTCGAACTCGCCGACGGCCGCGTCGGCCGCCGCGGAGTGGGCAGGTTCCAGATAGCGGTCCAGTGCCGAGACGATCTTCTCCACCACGGCCTCGTACATCGCGGGATCTTCGGGGATCGAGGGCAAGCCCTGGCTCTGTGGGTCGCAGACCTTCACGGTGATCGCGGGGTCGTCCCCGAGCTCGAGGGACTCGGCGAGTCGGACCTGAATCATTCGTTCGAGCCTCGCCAACGATAAGGGGACCACGGTCGACCCTCCCGGCGTTCCGGTACCATCCATGTAAGCCATCTCAGCCTCTTGGCGAGTGTTCGGGCGGCGGAGCCGACCGTCAGGTTCGTCTTTCCGCGGAGCACGTTCGTAGCGAATTCGGATCGAAAGATCCAGCGCTTGCCGTACCCCGGTCGACGAGAATCCCGCGCGTTTTCGACAAAGTACGGGGCTCGCGATCGGTCGTCAAACTTCCGGCTCTCTTCGCGGAATCCTCGATGCGGTCGCCACCTGCTCCTTGGTCGGATTCGCCCCCTGCGGCCCCCGCACCACTGTCGCACGCGCTCGCGAGTCGCAGACTCCAAACGAATTTGGCGGGTTGGCCGACCACGCGCGTTGACCTACGATGCGCCAATGACTTCCGGACCGACACTGCAAGACTACCGACGAGAGGGCGGCCTCGACAAACAGCGCGCCCTGATCGTGGGCGGGGGAGCGACCGGCCAGCTTTACGGCCAGGCGCTCGCGAATGCCGGCGTGGAGGTCGTCTACTACCTGAAACCTCGCCACGTCGCCGATGCCGAAGATGGGTTCGACTTGCATCCTTTCGGGCTCGTCGGCCGCCGCCCGAGCCGCCACTTTTCGTCCTTCGACATCGTCACGACGCCCGCCGAGGCTCGCCGCCTCCGCGTCCACCAGGTCTGGTTCTGCATCTCGGCGCCGGCCCTCCGCTCGGGGATCGTGCCCGCCCTGGCCGACGCGTGTCCCGATGCCGTCTTCGTCTGCACCCAGCCGAGCCTCGACGCGAAGACGCTGATGACCCAACACATCCCCGAAAGCCGGGTCGTGATGGGGATGACCGGGTTCGTGGCGTACGAATCCCCCCTCCCCGGGCAGAAGGACGAGCCGTCGGGCCTATCGTACTACCTGCCGCCGGCCTCCCCGTCGCTCTTCTCGGGGAGCAGGGCCGAGTCTGTCGTCCAGTTGCTGCAGGCAGGCAACCTGCCGGCGGCGTACAAACGAGACGTACAGCCTCTCGCGCGGTACGGCAGCGGAGCGCTGATCCCGTTCGTCGTAGCGCTCGAGACGGAGGGCTGGTCCCTGCGCAGGCTGAAAAAGGGAAAGGAGACGCTGTCCGATCTCTGCGGGACGATCACCGAGATCTCCGCTGCCGTGGAGCACGAAACGGGGACCTCCCCCGGGGCCGTGGCGATGTTGCAGCGCGAGTGGGTCTGGAAGTTTCTCCTCTCTGTCGCCCGGACCGCGGCACCTTTCGACCTCGAGGCCTACCTCGAATACCACTTCACCAAACTTCGGGAGCAGTCCGAACAGATGCTCGAGGGCTACCGCGAGCTGTGCCTCCGAGAGGGATTCGCTACGCCACACCTCGAGCGTCTCGCGCAGGCGTGGCTCGAGCACCGTCCGCGGATCGAGGAAGACCCGTACCTTGGGGGGATGCGGATCCCGGAACCGGCGGAAGCGGCGAAGCTGCCGGCGCCGGTCGTCGACGACGAGGACGAAATGATGGTGCCGCCCTCGGGGTCGTTCGAGGGGATCCCGAAGCTCGATGCCCCGGTGGTCGACGACGTCGACGACGACGAGGAGCTCGCCACCGCGCCCACGCCGATCCTCTCCGAGATGGAGACGCCACCCCTGCACGCCGCTCTGGGTGGACACCCCGCCCTCGCAGGAGAGGTCGATCGCCTCGATGCGTCGGACTCGGAGGGGGAGACGGTGGACCCCGCCGAGGCGACGGCGGAGCTGGTAGAAGAAGAAGGCGAAGCGGAAGAGGTGGTCGTCGCCGCCGTCCTCGCCGAAGCGGCCCAGGCAGATCCCGTCGAAGAGGTGTCCAAGACGCGACAGGTCGCCGCGCGAAGCACGCAGGACACCCGGCCCGCGGAAGCTCTGCCGGTCCGTAGCGAGAGCCCGGTTTCGAAAGTGCTCGCCGATCCCGAGACGAGACCCGCGCTACCCCTGCCGCCGAAGCTCTCGATCAAGCGTCCGGCTGGAGGCGCCCCGAAATCGAAGCAGAAAGCGGGAGGGGGGCCCCGGGACCTCGCAATCGGCAAGATCCTGAAGGCTGCGCATGGCGACGGCGAAGACGATACGATGCCTGAACGTGAACCTCCCGAGGTCGACGCCGAGACCATGCCGAACGACTTTGCCGAGCTGCGAGAAGAAGCGGCCGAGATCCTTGCGAGAGAGGAAGGAGAAGGGGAGGAGACCACGCGACCCATGCCGATCCTGGACGACGAAGAGGAAGACGGCGACCTCGAGGAGGCGTAGTGGCCGGCGAGTCGAAGAACCCCCCGATCTGCAACATGGAACCCGCGTTCAAGGGCTGGGCCAAACCGGGGCCGCCCGCGCGGCTGGACGTGAAACTCGACGTCGCCGACGACGAGACCGTCGATGCACTGAGCGGGCACTTTCGGATCCTCCAGCTGCGAAGAGGCCACCGCTTCTCCACCGACGACGTTCTGGTCGCGTGGTACGGGACGTCGTGGTGCCCATCGGCCGGGCGTGTCCTCGATCTGGGCAGCGGGATCGGCTCGGTCGCGATGATCGCGGCGTGGCGTCTGCGGGGCGCCCGGTTCGTCACAGTCGAACGTCAGGAGCGAAGCGTGGAGCTGGCGCGACGGTCGGCGCGATACAACGGGCTGTCGGAGCGTTTCGACATCCGGCGGACCGACCTGCGTGAGTTCGGGATCGACCCCGAAGGCTTCGACCTGGTCCTCGGGAGCCCGCCCTACTGGCCCCCCGAAGAAGGGTTGCAATCGGACGACGAACAGCGCGCGGCCTGCCGGTTCGAGTTCGCCGGGGACGTCGGCGACTACTGCCGTGCCGCGGCTCCGAACCTACGTCCGGGGGGCGTCTTCGCCGTCGTCTTTCCCGCCGCACCCCAATCGCAGCTCGACCGCGTGCGTGAAGGTGCTTCGTCGGCGGGGCTCTCGATCGTTCGATGGCGGAGGGTGTGGCTCCGCGAGGGGGACGACTACCACCTCGGGGTCTTCCTGATGCAGCGGACGAGCGACCTTCCCGAGGATTTTCGGGACCAGACGTGGGAGGAACCCCCGCTCGTCGTACGAACGAAAGACGGCGCGCTCCATCCGGAGTATCGCGCCGTCAAACTCGCGGTCGGTTTTCCGCCCTAGTCAGGGAGCGCAGACCACGGCGGTCGACGGCTCGGCGTTGCTCGATCCGACGAAACGCTCGAGCTCCTGCTCCGAAGTTCCCGTCACCGAATTGCAGAAGTTGTTCTCGGACTGGCTCTTCGCCATGCAGATGCCGACACCGGCGGTGTCCGACTCGACGCAGAAGGTCGTCGGGTATCCCGCCTTGTCCGGGCAGAACCCTTCGCACACCACGGTGCAGAAGCCGCGCGACTGGCCTGTCCGAGCGTCCGGGAAGTCGTAGCAGAGGGCCGGGTTCTCGCCGTCGGCGAAGTCGCAGTCGTCGTCCTGCACGCAGACCGTTCCGACGAACGCCGCCTCGGGCGTCGAGCCGGAGCCGTCGACACCGCCGCCACCGTTGGCGTCGAAACCGTTGTTACGCATGTGAGCGATGAACTTCTTCGTGACGTTCCAGACGAGCCAGTTGCCGCCGCGGTTCACGAGGACCCACGGGGTGTAGGAGTAGAGCGCGGCGGTAGCGTGAGAGCGCGGCGTGACGGTCGTAGGGTCGAGGGTCTGGGCGGAGTGCCCCTTCTTGAAGCGCCATGATCCGTCGACCGACTGGTTGTAACGTTTGTCGAGGACGCCGGCTGCGCACTCGATCTGATTTGCCAACCCTGCGTACTGGCTCTGGCAGGCCTGCCCGTCGAAGCAGCCGCATCCGAGCGCCTGATTGCGCGAACGCTGGCCCGGGCGCTGCGAACGGCTCAGATGGGAACCCTCGACCTGGAAGCGCGTCAGGATCATCACCGGGTTGAGATCGTGGCGTCGAGCCACATCGACCACGATGTCGGCGACACGGCGTCCGTCGACGCGCTCGGCGGCCAGCCACGAGGCGCCACCGTACGGCGTGTTCTCCAGGAGCGCCTGGACCTGGTTTCCGGTCAGCATGTCGCCGTCGCGATAGAACTCGTCGCTCACCACGAAATTCTTGTCGAAGCTCGAGGGAACCGCGTCTGCCTTGCCGTTACTCGGAACTTCGGGGGCCGGGAGGAAGTCGCTCGCCTCGGCATGCTCCTCGTAGGTCGAGCCCTCGCTGTCGGCGTCGCTGCTCTCCAGCGTCGCGCCCCCACAGGCCGCACCAAACGTTGCGATCATGAAAACAACCAGAAATTTCGAAATCGTCGCCATCGGTACACTCCCTGTGTCAGTTCCGATGGAGACTAGAGCACAGGCCGTGCCAACCGTCCGAAGACACACTTCCGCGGACTTACGCCGTCGCGCCGCGGCGGCAATGCCGCAGAAACGTCCGCGGGCGAAGCAACTGGAGTTGCCACCCGCGTCCGCAGGATGGAAATGATCGTGAGGGGTGAGACGAAGCCGCCTGGTCAGCAGCCTTCGTCGGTGTCGCCGTCGCAGTCGTCGTCGAGGCCGTTGCAGACTTCGGGAGCGCAGTCGATGCAGTCTTCGTCGATCGATCCGTCGCAATCGTTGTCGACCCAGTCGCAGACTTCGGGGGACGGCTCACAGGCGACCTCGCAGCCGAACTGGACGTCGACGGTCGCTCCGCTCTTGGCCTGGTCGCAGGCATCGCCTCGGAGGACGATGCTGCCGTTCGCGACGTCGACGTCGAAACCGTCGGCGTCACCGCGCACGAGCGGCGTGCCGTCGACCTCGACCCAGACCCGCGACGGGTCGGGGAGGTCCGCAGGGACGAGGAAGCATTCGGTCGGCAGACCGTCGACGACGTTTCCGATCGCCGCGGCGAGCTCGTTGCTGTTCGTCGCGTGCTGCGCCATCGAGGTGCCGCCAGCGACCGCGATCTGATTGAGCTCGGCGAGTGTGCCGCCGTTCTGCAGATGGTTGAATCCGATCACGTGGACGCTGATGCCCGCGTTCGCCAGAAGTTGGGCGTTCGCGGCGCTCGAGCCGCTCGACTCGCAAGAGTTCTCTACGCCGTCGGTCATCAAGACCACCGTTTTGGTCCTCGACGCGTCGTCGGGGTTCGAAGCGTCGACCAGGTAGTCCTTTTCGAAGACCGCCTTCAGGGCGACGTTCGGGGTCGACCCGCCATTGGGATTGTAAGCCGAGAACATGTTCGTCGCCTGGGCGGCCGTGTACTCGCCGAGGGGGAAGTAGAAGAGATCCTCACACGAGATGTTCCCCGACTGTCCGCTCGCTCCGAACCGCACGCGGGGCGCGTAGTTCAGCGCCGCTGTCTGCAGGCCGGCCATGTACTCGTTCTCCCATTGGGACATCGATCCGGAGTTGTCCAGGAGGAACCAGACGTCGGCTCCACCACCGCTGACGTCCTGATCGCAAAGCATACCTGCCGGGACGGCGGAGCAAGCGTCGCCGCTTCCGTCCCCGTCTTCGTCGGACTGCAGGGGGTTCGGGATGGTGGGGCAGTTGTCGCACGCGTCGCCGACCCCGTCTTCATCGGCGTCCGCCTGCCCCGGATTGCTCGAGTCCACGCAGTTGTCGTCGAGGTTGGGGAACCCATCGCCGTCGGAGTCGGCCGCGCGCGTGTAGAAGTGGTCTCCCGTGCAGGCGTCGCCCGTTCCGTCCTCGTCGCTGTCTCGCTGCCCCTTGTTCGCGGTGGCGACACAGTTGTCGCAAAGGTTACCCCATCCGTCGCCGTCGATGTCGAGCTGGTCGGGGTTTCGAACTTCCGGGCAATTGTCGTCTTCGTTGACGACCCCGTCTCCGTCCTCGTCGAGATCGGGGTCGAGGTTGTTCAGCGGGTCTACGTTGTTGGTTTCGCCACCGTTGTTCGACCCGTTGTTCGATCCCCCGTTCGTGTCGCCGTTGTTCGACCCGTTGCCGTTGTTGTTGTTCCCGGAGACGACTTTCTTGTCGACGCCTCCGCCACCACAGGCCACGGAAAGCGCAGCAATAATCAGCCAGATCTTCTTCATTGAAAGCTCCATCTCGAACGTGCAGCGAGCGGTTCGCAGTATTAGCGGGGTCCCGATCGTCAGGCAAACCTATCGGGTCGATGAACGAGGCTCAGAGAAAGCGCTTGTTGCCCTCGACGCGCGGTCGGTGGTCGTCTCCCCGGCGATACTGGGGGTCGAGCAGTTGCTCGATACGCTCCATGACGACGTCGGTGAAGCCCGCGAACGTCTGCGAAAACTCCTCCGCTTCTCGAGTGAAAGGACGGTAGTCCTCCTCGAGTTGAAACGGCCCGAGCTCCCCCTCGGGGGTCAGCGGCTCGCCGATTCTGTAGACAACCGTGCCCCCCTGACTCAGCGGGCTGTCGCCCGGGTACAACGCGTCGGAACCGTTGCAGCCGACCGGGACGACCGTGGCGCCCATCCGGACCGCCATCTGTGCCAGCCCGGGCTTCCCTTCGCCGAGCCGCAACGAACGCGTCCCCTCGGGAAAGACGAGCACCTTCAGGTTGCGGTCGAACGCCTGATAGTTCAGATCCACGAACCGGTCCATCATGCGACGGAACAGCAACCGCTGGGCGTCGATGAAGTTTCCGCGTCGCGGATCGAACCCGAGCCCGAGCATCTCCCGCGGCGTCGTGTTGAGGATGTCGAAGTCGCGCAGTACCCCCGCTTCCTCCGCCATTGCGCGGGCCACGTCGAACTCGATCCCGTCGTCCATCACCGTGCGAAGCAGCCGGTACAGGTCCGTGGACGGCGGATGCTCGAGCGCGTCGGTAGCGTCCATCGTGATGATGTACCCTTTCGAGGGTGCCGGGATGTTGTTCGCGGCGACCATGAACCGACCGATCCACTCGTTGTTGAAGTACTTCCCCTTCACCCACGTCGCCGTGAACTCCCCCCGCTGTTTCCAGAGCTCGACCTGAAAGGGCCAGTAGTTGTAGCGATCCGTGTGGTTCATCGCGATGAAGACCTTCCCCGTGCTGGGCAGGTTCTCGAGCCCCTCCAGCACCACCCGCGTCCGAGTGCCTGGAAACTGGAAGTTCGCGCGGATCAGCCATCCGGTGACTTTCTGGCCGAGCGGTTTCTCCGAGAGCTCGACCTCCTCGAGGGTTTGCAATGTCAGCATCGATCCACTCCGAGCTTGCGAGGGAGAACTTCCGCGATTCCTTCGGCCGCCTCTTCGGGCGTTCTCCCCAGCGAGATCACGTCGAACTTTCCGTCTCGCTCGAGTGGGCCGACGTTGTAGAGGACGAACCGTCCCTGGTTGCTCCTCGGATCGTAGAGGTCGTCGCCAACCAATCGAAGCAGCTCGTGGAACGACATTCCGACGAGGCTCTCGTGGACGAAATCCTGGGCGTGGTAGGGACGGCGGCCGTTCTCGTCGCGCAGCCCGAGCCGGTCGACTAGAAACATCGGCGTGCTCGTCCCGCCCCAGCGGCCGTTGCATTCGGTGAAGTGGACGTCGAAATCGCCGTTCGGGTCCCCCGCGACGATGAAATCGAACGAACAGCGCCCGACGTACCCCATCCCCTGAAACGCCGCGGCGACGATTCGCGACGCTTCGCCCAGCCGTCGGTGGACCGCTTCGCCGAGACGGGCCGGGCGGCTGCCGAGGAACACCTTCTCGTCACCGAGCAAGAGCTGTTCGTAGATACCCTCGAGCAGCGGATCGCCGACACCGACGGGAGGAATCCACATCTGCGTGGACGGAGAGATGTGCGTCTCGACCCACTGCACCGCCAGCACCTCTTCTTCCCCCGCCCACTGCGTTGCTTCGAGGAACTCCTCCACCAGCCCGAGAACTCCGTCGGGCGGGAGAGACCTCACGTCTTCCGATCGGAAGACGGCGTTCCCCATCGCGGAGGCGCAGCGCGTCCGTTTCAGCCCTACCTTCTCGCTGTGGTCCGCCAGATTCCGCAGGTTCTCGGCGATCGTGGCGGGGTCACGGGAGATCGCCGTCCGAACCACGAGGTCGTCTCCCACGAGCTCTCGCACCACCTCGTCGAGCGTCGCCTTGTCGTTCGCCACCCAGAGGGCTTCGGTCGTCGGGCCGACCACGAAGGCGTCGATCCTCTCGGCGCGCATTCGCCCGGCGAGCTCCCAGACATCCTCAATCGCCATGTACGGATGGATCGCGACCGGTCCCGCCCCTGCCCACTGCAGCAATTTTTTCCAGGCCGTGCCGCTCGCGCACGCCTTCGCCACCGCGGTCGGCTCGCTCGTCGGCTCGGCCACTACGGTGCCGGGCGCGCCGAGCCCGAGCACCTCGCGGCAATATGGCTCGTAACCTTCCGAAATCGGGGTCACGGCAGCGAACACGTCGCCCGTGTCCGCGCGCACCCGCGCCCGATGTTGGTATCGCTCCACTCCCGGGATGACCGACACGAACGGGATCGCGCTCACGTCTTCGAGGTGTAGGGTGGGTGTCTCCCCGCGCCCGAACGCGGCGTAGCGCTCCGGCGTGCACGCGGCGTCGCCACTGCGAGACGAATGCGAGGTTCGATCGCGAACGAAGGCGGCTCCCCATTCGCGGGCGGCGGAGATGTCGGTCACGGCTACTTCTCCTCGTGAACTTCTCCAGCGGTGGCTGGAACCGTGAACTCCTAGTGGAACTGAGCCGGACTGTCGAGAAGCGTCGCTCGGCCAAGGCTCGGACGACTACTTGTTCCAGCGTGTCGGGGCTGGCGGAGGAGGGGGCGAGTCGTCCTCGCTCGGCGCCGGAGGTCCGGCTTCGGCCGCGGGCTCTTCGGGTTCGGCGGACCCGTCCGTCGGCGGTTCTGGCTCCGACTCCTCCCGTGTTCCCGCCGATATGGTGTCGAGCAATTGACTCTTTTTTTCCTCGCTGAGTTTGGACGAGGGCTCGGTCTTTTTCGGGGCAGCCTCTTCCGGCTCCGTCTTGGTCCGCGCGGGCCGAGGCGCCTTCTCGCTCGGCGGCTTCTTCGCCTTTCGGTCCGACTTCGCCGTGAGCGCCCGCTCCTCCACAATCTTCTCCAACGTGAGGAGCTGCGTGCCCGGAACGGCGGAGAAGGTCCGTGTCTCGTAGCCGTCGAGGCTCAGAGTGACCTCCTGGCCGAGGTAGTCTTCACCGACGTCGAGCGGCGTCTCACCGAGGACCTCGTCCCCGATGCGAACCTCCGCCCCCGACGGTTCCGTCTTCAGGTGCATCTGGGGGCGGAGCTCCGGTTCGTCGATCTTCTTCATCGCGATCGCGGGTTGCGCCGGGTCGGTCGTCGGCGGCGCAGGCGCTGCGTCCTCTATCGGCTCGGAGAGAGTGAGGAACATCGTGATCACACCTGCGACGGCCAGGATCAGAACGCCGCCCAGCGCGAGGATGGCCGGCACGGGGAGGCCCGAGCCAGGCTTCGCAACAGGGGCGGGCGGTTCCAACATCGGCGCGGCGGGCTGGCTGCCCTCGTTCGCCCACGACCATTCGCCTTCCGCTTCCGAACTCGGAGCGCCGAAGTCAGCCAGGGGATTGCGATGCTGACTCGAGGACTGCCCGACGGCGAAATTTTCGCCCAGCGCTGGCTCCTCCCGCGCGTCCGCGGGGACGACCACGGCCGGGAGTGGACCGAGCCCTTCGCCAGCCGGCCGGGTGGGCGCCGGCGCCATCGGTGCCGTCGGCGCCTGAGGAGGCTCGTCGTCGCCGCGCGCGAGCGAGGCCGTCACCTCGTCAGGACGCATCGGGGGGAAGAGCGGCGGCTCGTCGAGAGTGGGGGGCGACTCCCGCCGCTGAAACACGGTCGTCGCATGGCTGTCGATCGTGACCGCGTTCGGATCGACCGCGGCGAGCGCCTCGGCAAACTCGGTCGCGGAGGCGAAGCGATCGTTCGGGTTCGGCGCGAGCGCCTTGCCGAGCGCCTCCCCGAAGTCGCCCAGATACAGGTCGTCCGGGACCTGAAGATCGCCCGTGAAGTGGCGGTTGCAGCTCTTCACGAACGATTCCCCCGACGGAACGGCCGGGACGCCGGTGATGAGCTCGGCGAGGATCAGGCCCATCTGGTAGACGTCGAGCCGTGGAGAGACCGTGGTGTCGGTGATGTACTCCGGCGCCATGTATTGCGGGGTCCCGACGATCATCCCCGTCAGGGTCAGCCGATCTTCGTGGACGACGCGCGCCACGCCGAAATCGACCACGCACATCGACTCGGAAGCTGTCCCGGGGCGCCGAATGAAGATGTTCGACGGCTTGATGTCCTTGTGCACGATCCCCATCGAATGCCCGCGGCCGAGCCCTTCGAGCAGCGGGACGAAGAGTGCCAGCGCGCGGGCCGGCATCATCGGGCCGCGGTTCTGCAACTCGTGCTCTAGATCGTGACCCTCGAGGAGCTCCATCACCAGATAGGCGTCGTCTCTCTTGTCCGTGCCGATGCCGAAGTCGAAGATCGTGACGATGGCCGGGTGGTTGATGCGCCCTGCCGCCATCGCCTCACGGCGAAAGCGTTCCGCGAGCTCGGCCTGTTGGTCGCTCGTCCGTGACTGCGCCATCACGTCGAGGAGCTTCACGGCGACGTCTCGGCCAATCTGCGTGTCCCACCCCTGGAACACGCTGCCGAAACCACCTTTGCCCAACAATCGGTCGAGGCGGTATCGTCCGGCGACCACGCGGCCTATGTTCCGATCGTCATCGATCATCGTCGTAGTGGTGCTCGAGCTCGTGGTGGCCTGGCTGCGGCCGCCCAACACGCGAATCTCCTGAAGTGTAACCGCAAATGACAGACGACCATAGCCCAACCGAGCGCGAAGACGACCTGGACGTGGGCTCTCCTTCGGACGTCGCCGCGGGGATGGGCGCGATCGTCGCCACCATGCGGGACAGCACCCGAAAGATGGGGGTCTTCCGCGGAGCCCGCACCCTGATGCGGCTCAACCAGCAGAACGGATTCGACTGCCCGTCCTGCGCATGGCCCGACCCCGCGCAACGTTCCGCCTTCGAGTTCTGTGAGAACGGAGCGAAGGCCGTCGCCGACGAAGCGACCACGAAGCGCGTCGGTCCCCAGTTCTTCGCGCGTCATTCGGTGGCCGAGCTGCGCGGGTGGACCGACGAAGACCTCAACGCCGCGGGGCGCATCACGCACCCCGTCGTGCTGCGCCCAGACGCCACGCACTACGAGGAGATATCCTGGGACGACGCCTTTGCCTTGCTCGCCGATGAGCTGCGTGACATCGACCCGAACGAGGCGATCTTCTACACCTCGGGTCGCACCAGCAACGAAGCCGCATTTCTCTATCAGCTCTTCGTCAGAGCATACGGGACGAACAATCTGCCGGACTGCTCGAACATGTGCCACGAGTCGAGCGGGGTCGGTCTCGGCGAAACGATCGGCATTGGCAAGGGGACCGTGCTGCTCGAGGACTTCGACGAAGCCGACGTCATCTTCGTGTTCGGGCAGAACCCCGGCACCAACCACCCGCGCATGATGTCGGCGTTGCAGAGCGCGGCGCGCAACGGCTGCCGCATCGTCAGCGTCAATCCGCTCAAAGAGACCGGCCTCAAGGCGTTCATCCATCCCCAGGAAGTCCTGCCCGTCCTTACCGGCCGAGGGACACCGCTCTCCGAACTCTTCGTGCAGGTCGTCCCCAACGGCGATGTCGCCCTCATCAAGGGGATGATGAAGGCGATGCTCGAGCTGCATCGCGACGGAGAGGACGTCTTCGACGAAGGGTTCATCGCCGCGCAGACCACCGGTTTCGACGCGCTCGTCGCAGACCTCGACGCGACCGCGTGGGACGAAATCGAGAAGGGGTCGGGGGTTCCACAACCGATCGTTCGCCAGGCCGCCGAAATCGCGGCCTCGGCGAACCGCATGATCTGCTGCTGGGCGATGGGGCTGACCCAACATCACAATGGCGTCGCGAACGTACAGTCGGTCGTGAATCTGCTGCTCCTCGGCGGCCACTTCGGCCGACCGGGGGCGGGAGCCTGTCCCGTTCGGGGGCATTCGAACGTGCAGGGCGACCGCACCGTCGGAATCTGGCACGCGCCGAAGGACTCGTTTCTGGACGCCCTGCGCGACGAATTCGGTTTCGAGCCGCCGCGCGAGCACGGCTTCGACACGGTCCGCGCCATCGAGGCGATGGGGAAGGGCGAAGCGAAGGTTTTCTTCGCGATGGGAGGCAACTTTCTGTCGGCGAGCCCCGACACCGATTACGTCGCGGGCGCGCTCGCGCGGTGCAAACTCACCGCGCACGTGTCGACGAAGCTCAACCGGTCACATTTGATCACGGGAGATGCCGCGCTGATTCTGCCCTGTCTGGGACGTACCGAACGCGACGAGCAGCCCGGTGGCGAGCAGTTCGTCACCGTCGAGAATTCGATGGGGATCGTGCACACGTCGCGCGGCGGTCTCGACCCGGCGGGCGACGCGCTGCTCAGCGAGCCCCGCCTCGTCGCGCGTATGGCAGCAGCCCTGCTCGGGCCGTCCACGCCGGTCGAATGGGAGAAGCTCGCCGACGACTACGACCGTATCCGTGACGCCATCGAGTCGGTGATCCCCGGCTTCGAGGATTACAACCGGCGGGTCAGGCAGGCCAACGGGTTCGAGCTCCCCAACCCGCCGCGGCAGGGACGGTTCGACACCGAAGACGGCAAGGCGAGGTTCACGGTGCACGACATCCCCCGCCACGACCTCGCCGCCGACGAGCTGATGATGATGACGGTCCGGAGCCACGACCAGTTCAACACCGTCGTATACGCGCCCCACGACCGCTACCGAGGTATCCGGGACGGTCGCCGGGTCGTGTTCATGAACCCGAGCGACATCGCCCGCCTGGGATTCGGCGTCGGCGAGAACGTCGACCTGGTCAGCTCGTATTCGGGAGTCGAGAGGATGGCGCCGAACTTCCGAATCGTGTCGTACGACATACCGCCAGGCGCCGTCGCCACGTACTTTCCCGAGGCGAACGTCCTCGTTCCCTGGGACGAATTCGCCGGGCGCAGCTACACGCCGATATCGAAGTCGGTGATCATCCGCCTCCGTCCTGCCGGAGCGCCGCGGGGCGCGACCGATGGTGGCGGTGAAGACGTGGGGGGGTGAGGGGCAACGAGAAGGATCATCGCGCAATTCTCGCGTAGATTCCGTTCCACGAGCGTGACGAATTCCGCGGCGCAGGCGTTCGACGTAGACGATCTGTCACGTAAAGTCCTTTGAACCCGGCGGCTTGTGCCGATGCTTGCCTCCGCGATGCGTCCGTCCGGCTACCATGGCGGGGCGCCACGCATCGCTTGAATGGCGTTGGACGTCTCGATAAACAGCGCCCGACGAAAGGAACCTCCTGGAGACGACATGAACAAGACGACCAAAGTATTTCTGATGGCCGGGGCCCTCACCCTCGCAGCATGCGGCGGGAACAATGGCGGCAAGGACGGCACCAACAACGGCACCGTCGGGTCGAACAACGGCACGACGGCCGGAACCAACAACGGCACAGCCGGAACCAACAACGGCACTGGCGGAACCAATAACGGGACGACCGCTGGGACCAACAACGGGACGACCGCTGGGACCAACAACGGCACGACCGCTGGGACGAACAACGGGACGACGAACAACGACCTCTGCATCGACGTGGACTGCGCGCAGCTTGCCGACGAGTGCATGGGAGATGTTGCAGTGACGTACTCTGGGGCCGGTACGTGCAACCCCGACGACGGCATGTGCGAGTACGACGACGTTCGCACCGAGACCGACTGCGCCGCCAACGGCCAGATCTGTGAAATGGGCGCGTGTGTCGCAGCAGATCCCACGCCGACCGCCGGCAGCATCCAGATCACCGAGATCATGCCGAACCCCCGGGAAGTCTCCGACTCGGACGGCGAGTGGTTCGAGATCCAGAACGTCACGAACCGCGTGATCGACATTCAGGGCCTGGTCTTCTCGAACGAAGTCATCAACCCGTCCGAGACGTTCGCGCTTCCGACCGGAACGCCGATCGAGCTTCAGCCGGGGGCCTACTACGTGCTCGGCAACAACGCCGACGCCGCGACCAACGGCGGTGTCACCGTCGACTTCGAGTACGCCGACTTCAACCTGTCGAACGGCGGCGACGGCATTGCGATTACGGACGCGAACGCGACCGTCATCGACCAGCTCGCCTATAGCGGCGACACGGGATGGCCGTCGGGCAACGGACAGTCGATCCAGTTCGGCTCGGACTACGACCTGACGACCGACGCCAACGACGACGGCTCGTTCTGGTGCCTGTCGCGCACGACGTTCGGCGACGGCGACTACGGCACCCCGAACGCGGCGAACGTGGACTGCGCGGCAGTCACCGCCACGATCTACGACCTCAACGACGCGACGGCGGCGAACCACCCCGACGAGTTCCGCACCGTGAACATCAGCGGGGTCGTCGTCACGGCGACCGACGGCACCGACTACATGTGGTTGCAGGAGCAGAACGGCGGCATCTACAGCGGCGTCTACGTCGACGTCGGTAGCGTCGACGTCTCGGCCCTCGCGGTCGGCGACGTGGTCGACGTGGTCGGCTCCTACCAGGAGCTCATCATCGGCGGCGGCGTCGAGGGACTCACCACGCTGAACCTCTCCTCGGTCACCGATACGGGCGCCGACTTCACCGTCACTCCCGAAGTTCTCGAGGTATCGGACCTGATGGCCGATCCCGAGCCCTGGGAGAACGTCCTCATCCAGGTGCAGGAAGTCGGCGTCACGAAGACCGGCCTGCCGGGCAACGAAGTGCGCGTCGACGCTGCCCTCCACATCGACGATCTCCTCTACGGGGACTTCAACGACAACGCTGCGGCGTGCGAAGTATACGCGTCGATCACGGGTCCGCTGAACGTCAGCTTCGACACCTTCAAGATCGAGCCGCGCGACGCCAACGACGTCGGTGCGGTCACGGTCGCAGCGGCCTCGACCGGGGTCGCGGCGCAGCTCAACGCCGGATTCGCCCCGAGCGCCGTCTGCGTCGCCGAGGGCACTACGGTCACGTGGACGAACCTCGACGCGGCGGTCGGGCATACGGTGACGAGCCGTTTGCCGACCGAGACCGACGTATCGTCGAACATCCCGGCGAACCCGACCCTCGACGAGACCCTTCCCGCGGCGGGGACGGCGACGTACGACTTTACGGCGGCAGGTACTTACCACTACCGTTGTCGCCCGCACGCCAACATGACTGGCGTGGTGGTCGTCACCGAACCATGACGTGAGGAACGCATGAAGACATCGTACGCAATCGTGATCGCCGCGGCCCTGGCTGCGTCCGCCTGTGACAAGCAGGCAGAAGAAGCGCCGGCGGCAGAAGCCCCGGCAGCAGCAGAGGAGGCACCCGCCGAGGAGGCCGCTCCCGCAGAGGAAGCGAAGGCCGAAGAGGGTGCCGCCGCGAAGGCCGACGAGGCGGTCACGGTTGCGACGGTGGGTCAGCCAGCCCCCGCATTCGAGCTCACCGACGAGGCGGGCAAGACGCACAAGCTGGCGGACTACAAGGGGAAGATCGTCGTCCTCGAATGGACGAGCCCCGAATGCCCCGTCGTCAAACGCGTCTACGAAAACGACGTGATGAAGAAGGCGGTGGCGGGCGTCGGCGAAGAGGTGGTCTGGTTGGCCGTCGACTCGTCGCACTTCAACAAGCCCGAGGATTCGAAGAAGTGGAAGGAGACGCACCAGCTCGCCTTCCCGCTTCTTCAGGATCCGGCGGGTGAGGTCGGCAAGCTCTACGCTGCCAAGACGACGCCCCACATGTACGTCGTCGATACGGAAGGAGTCTTGCGCTACAACGGCGCGATCGACGACGACCCGCACGGCAAGAAGGGCGCCGAGGCGAAGAACCTCGTGGTGGAAGCCGTGAAGTCGATCGCCGAGGGCAAAGAGGTCGAGACGAAGACCTCCACCCCGTACGGCTGTTCGGTCAAATACAAGTCGTGATCACGGCGGGACCTGACGCAGACGGTGTCGACCGTCGCGACGTCGTCCTCGCCACATACGTCGCGCGCTGGATCCACTCCGCCTTCGGGCTTCGCTACCTGAAGGCGAACCTCGGCGAGCTGGAGTCGCGCTCGACGATCCTTGAATTCACATCTGACGCCTCGGCCGCCGACGCTGCCGAGGCGATTTTGTTGCACCGGCCGCGGATCGTTGGGCTCGGCGTCTACATCTGGAACGTGCGCGAGGTCACCGAGCTCGTCGCCGTCCTCAAACGGGTCGCGCCCGAGGTCGTGATCGTGCTCGGCGGCCCCGAGGTGTCTCACGAGCTCGACGACCAGCCGGTCGTCGAACTCGCCGACTTCGTCGTGACGGGGGAGGGCGACCTCACGTTTCCTCGCCTCTGTGAGGCGATCCTGCACGGCGATGCGCCGGCGGAGAAGATCGTCGCGGGAGCGCCCCCGGCGGTCGAAGATCTCGCGCTACCCTATCGCCTTTACGACGACCGAGACGTCGCCCATCGCGTGATCTACGTCGAGGCGTCGCGCGGCTGCCCGTTCCGCTGCGAGTTCTGCCTGTCGTCGCTCGATCGCGGCGTTCGGTCGTTCGACCTCGAACCGTTCCTCGACGAGATGGCCTCGCTGTGGGACCGCGGAGCTCGACAGTTCAAGTTCGTCGATCGCACCTTCAACCTGCGCGAGGAGACGACCGTCCGCATCCTCGAGTTCTTCCTCGAGAGAGCGGAGCACGGCGCGTTCGCCCACTTCGAGATGATCCCCGATCGGCTACCCGACGGGCTGCGCGACGTGATCGCGAAGTTCCCGGCGGGGACGCTGCAGTTCGAGGTCGGTATCCAGACCTTCGACCCCGACGTCGCAAAGCGTATCTCGCGGCGGCAGAACTACGAGAAACTCTCCGACAACCTGCGGTTCCTGCGGGACGAAACGTCCGTTCACGTTCACGCCGACCTCATCGTCGGGTTGCCGGGAGAAACTCTCGAGACGTTTGGTCACGGGTTCGACCAGCTCGTCGAGCTCGGTCCGCAGGAGATCCAGGTGGGCATCTTGAAGCGGCTCCGCGGCACACCGATCGTGCGGTGGGACGAGGAGTTCGAGGTCGTCTGGTCGCCAGAGCCTCCCTACGAGATCCTCGCTAACCGCCAGTTCGACTTCTCCCGCATGCAGGAGATGAAGCGGTTCGCACGCTACTGGGACCTCGTCGCCAACTCCGGACGGTTCGTGACGGTGCTGCCGGCGCTCTGGACCGGGCGATCACCGTTTCGGGAGTTCTTCGAGTTCTCCAACCATCTCTGGGACGACATCGGCCGCACCCATGGGATCTCCCCGATGCTGCTCTTCGAGAAGATCTTCCGGTGGTCGCAAGCGCGCGGGATCGATCCCGAATCGATCGGTCCGGCGCTCGCCGAAGACTGGGCTCGCATGGGACGCCACGACGTCCCCCGCTGGCTGCGGCCCTGGCGCGAGATCGCGGAACAGCGCGCGGAGCCCGCGGACGGGCCTGCCCGACAGTCTCGATTCCTGACAAATGTCGGCGGTTGAAATGTTTAAGGTTTCTCGGACGTTGGCGCAACGTATGGCGAACTTCCGAAGGACTCAGTGATGCCCGATTCCGACCTGAAAGGTTACGTCCTCGCCGGGGGCGACTCGCGCCGCTTCGGCGCGGGAGACAAGCTCCAGGCCGAGGTCGACGGGATCTCTTTGATGCGGCATGCGATCGATTCGCTCCCCGAGAGCTCCGCCGAGATCGTGGTCGTCACGGCCCCGGGACGGCGCTACGACGTTCCGGAACGCCATATCACAGACATCTTCGCCGACGCGGGACCTCTCGGTGGCGTTCATGCCGCGGTGTGCGACGTA
The DNA here is from genome assembly GCA_964411125.1 of uncultured Bradymonadales bacterium. Classification (GTDB taxonomy): domain Bacteria; phylum Myxococcota_A; class Bradymonadia; order Bradymonadales; family Bradymonadaceae; genus JBFIHF01. Next base: position 61,902 of record CAYPJU010000001.1, read on the forward strand.
CCGCAGGGTTGGGCGGCGGTCGTCGCCGGTGATCAGATCGGGGGGCGCTCGATCTGGTGGGACAGGCTCCTGGCCCAGCGGCATCGCGGAGCTGCAGTCGCCTTCCGCGATGCTCATCGCTGGTATCCGACGTTCGCGCTCTACCACGGCAAACTAGCGCCTGACATCGACGAGCGCGTTCGCGCCGGGGCGTTGTCGGTCCAGAGTCTGCTCGACCGCGTCGGTATTGCGGTCGAACCGCCCTGCGACTTCGGTGACCTGCGTAGCATCGACACCGTCGATGCCCTCGCCGAGGCGGCGCAGTGACCGAGACGAGGAGGGTGCGGGTTCGGCGCAGGGGAGACGACGTAGACGATCTCGTCGCCGTCGAAGAGCCCCTCGAGATTCGGCTCGGGATGTCGAGGCGCGGGATGCGCGGGCAGAAGAGCATCTCCGTCACGATGCGGACCCCCGGAGGAGACCGCGAACTGGCCGTCGGCTTTCTTCACGGCGAGCAGATCATCCGTCGACGTGAAGACGTCGCCGAAGTGCGTCATTGCGGAGACGGCGACAAGATCAACCCGAACGTCGTCCGGGTGGAGCTCCACGAGCACGTCGAGGTCGACCTCGGCCGGCTGAAGCGAAACTTCTACACCACCTCCAGTTGCGGGGTATGCGGCAAGAGCTCGCTCGAGGCGCTCGCGCTGCAGGGGTGCGATCCCATCGATTCGGATCTTTGCGTCTCGGAGACGATGATTCGGACGCTCCCGCGACTGCTGCGCGAGCGGCAGGATGTCTTCGACAGGACCGGTGGTCTCCACGCGGCCGGCGTTTTCGACGCGTCGGGGCTCTTCGTCGACGCGCGCGAGGACGTCGGGCGGCACAACGCTCTCGACAAGGTCGTGGGGGCCGCGTTCCTCGACGGGAGAAGCCTCGAGGATTCGGTCCTCGTGTTGAGTGGTCGAGCGAGCTTCGAGCTCTTGCAGAAGGCGCTGGTCGCGCGAATTCCGGTAGTGGCTGCCGTCGGAGCGCCGTCCTCACTCGCGGTGGAGCTCGCGATCGAGTTCGGCGTCACCCTCCTCGGGTTTGTTCGAGAAGACCGCTGCAACGTGTATTCCCACCCCGGCCGCATCGTCTGAGTCGTCGGCGGAGAACTCGCCATCGGGACCAGCGGATGGCAAGCTGCTCTTCGACCGACGTTCGCCGCAACCGCCCGACAGGCAGGCATGAGCCCCAGACGACTTCAGAACGCGTGGCTTTCCTTCATCGAACGGCTGCTCCTGCGGGGAGCGTGGGTGCGCCTCGGCGTGATGGCCACGCTCGTGGTCGTCGTCGCCGTCACAGGGGGATTGCTGCTCGTCGGCATCGGCGAGAAAGAGACGCTGCGCGAGGCGATCTGGTGGGCGTTCCTGCGCCTGACGGACCCGGGGTATCTCGGCGACGACGAGGGTACGTGGCGGCGCGCGATCTCGACCGGTCTCACGATCGCCGGCTACGTGCTCTTCATGGGCGCGCTCATCGCCATCCTGACCCAGTGGCTCTACGCGACGATCGAGAAGCTTCAGCGCGGCGAGACGCCGATCTCGATGGCGAACCACATCCTGATCCTCGGGATGACGGACCGAACCCCGCAGGTCCTCGACGAGCTGCGACGCGCAACCCCCAGACTCCAGCGTTTTCTGGCGCTTCGCGGCGCGCGACGAACGCGGTTCGTCTGCCTCGTCGACCATCTGGACCAGGACGTGCGGGCCGAGCTCGCGGACTACCTCGGGTCGCGGTGGACCGACACCGACATCGTTCTGCGTAGCGGCAACCCGCTCGTCGCCGACCATCTGGAGCGGGTCGATTTCGCCCGCGCCGCCGCGATCATCATCCCCGGCAGTTCCAAGCGAACGCAGCACAGCACGCACGACGCCGTCGTCATCAAGACGTTGCTGTCGATCGCGAGCCACCCGTCACTTCAGACCGCCGCGTTTCGTCCTCGACTCATCGCCGAGCTCGCCGACGGGCGGCTCGACGAGTATGTGCAGCCAAACTACGACGGCATCATCGAGCTCCTGGCGGGCGACCGCATCATCGCGCGCCTCATCGCCCAGAACCTGCGACACCGGGGGCTCTCCTGGGTGCTCGGCGAGATCCTCGCCCTCGATGTCGGCGCAGACATGCACTACATCGCCGCGACGGACTTCGCGGGTCGCACGTTCGGAGACGTCGCTCTGTCGCTGCAGAACGCCGTGGCGCTAGGGTTCGTTCGACCGCTCGGCGACGACTGGACGCCCCATCTCAACCCCGATCCGTCGATGGTCCTGGACACCGACGACCGGCTCGTCGTGATCGGCTACGATTTTCACCGGATTCGGGTCCACAAGAAGCAGCAGACGCTGACGAGAGAACCAGCGCAACTCCCGCCGGTCGGGGCATCGTGGCCCGAATCTCGACGCGTCCTCGTCCTCGGTTGGAACTCGTTGATCGCCGAGCTCCTGCGTGAGCTCGCGTCCTACCCCGACGAGAAGTTCGAGATCGACCTGATGACGCGGATCAGCGTCGAGCAGCGGAAGCGCGAACTCGAGCGATTCGAGGTCGACCTCGGGGACGTCGAGGTCAATCACATCGTCGGCGACTACACCAACGCGCGGGACCTCAAGCGGCTCGACATGACCGGCTACCACAACGTTCTAGTGCTCGGGCGACGCGACGCGAACGACGGCGAGACGTCGGACGCGCAGTCGGTGGTGGGGTACTTGATGGTCCGAAAGCTCGTCGGAGACTCGGAGGTCCGACCGTCGGTGCTCGTCGAGCTGACCGACCCTGACAACACCGCGCTCTTCGACGACCGCGCGGGCGAGGTCATGCTGTCGCCCGTGACGATGGCGCGTCTCCTCGCGCACGTGGCAGCGCGCCCGGAACTGAATCCGATTCTGGACGAACTCTTCACGCATGGGGGGGCGGAGCTCCACTACCGTCCCCCGGCAGACCATGGGCTGACCGGGACGAAGACGTTCCGCGAGATTCAGGTCCACACGATGGCACGCGGCGAACTGACCCTCGGGGTTCGAATCAGCTCCGCGGCGCTCGACGTCCGCGGAGATCTGGAGCTTGCGCCGCGTCCGGACACCACCTTCGAGCTCGACAGCAACGCGCTTCTGTTGGTCCTCACCACGACTTGATTCACCACGCCTTGACGCGAGCGCGCGCCGTCGAAGTTGAACTCGGCGTCCCTCACTGCTACACCGGCCCCGACCGCATGAGGAGTCGGAATGCGCTGGTATGAAGGGAAGAAGCTGTTCATCACGGGCGGGTCGAGCGGCATCGGCCGCTCGATGGCGCTCATGGCCGCCGGCTGGGGAGCAGACGTCGCGATCGCTGCGCGTGGCCAGCAGGCCCTCGACGCGACGCTCGCCGACCTGAACGCCGTCCGTCCCGGCAATCATCACGCGTATTCCCTCGACATCACCGACCGCGAGGCGATCCGCGCGGTGAGCGCGAAGGTCCTCGACGATCTCGGTGGACTCGACGTCCTCGTCAACAACGCCGGGATCTCGTTTCCCGCCGAGTTCATGGACATCAGCGACGAGATGCTCGACCGCGTCATGGATATCAACTTCATGGGGACGATGAACGTGACACGCGCATTTCACCGGCACTTCATCGACCAGGGATACGGTCAGATCTGCAACGTCAGCTCGGTGCTCGGCTACATGTCGGTCTACGGCTACACCGTCTACGCAGCGAGTAAGCACGCGCAGACCGCGTTCTCCGAAGCGCTGCGGCAAGAACTGCTGCCGTCGGGAGTCGGCGTGACGGTAGTGTACCCGCCCGACACCGACACACCGCAGTACCACAAGGAGAAAGAGACGCAGCCTGCGGTGACCGCGATGATCAACGGGCACGTCAAACTCCTCCCCCCCGACTTCGTCGCCGCCGAGAGCCTGAAGGGAATCGCGCGGAACAAGAACCACGTCTTCCCGGGGTTCGCGAACAAGGCGCTCTATCGGGTGGTGAGCTGGATTCCGGGGATTACCGCCCTCTACCTCGACTGGCAGATTCGCGGCTTCCTTCGCAAGCACGGCCGCGGCGTCGTTCAGACCTGACGGCGCGACGTTCCGTCAGCGTGCCCGGTCGTTACAGCGCGACGTTCCGTCAGCGTGCCCGGTTGCCAAAAAAACCGACCGAGGGAAGCGCTCTGCCCGATTCGGCGTGGTTGGTCGGTTTGCTGCTGCCACAGACCCAGCTTTCGGGGATCAGACCACAGACCCATCGACGCTGTTAGACAGCGTGCGCGTGAGAATGCCCCACTGGTCTTTTGAATCTTGTCGTGTTTCGCTAGCGTGTGCCTCACCGTGTGAACAAGTACATGGCCTTAGCCGCGAGGCTGGCTATGGTCCGCCGACTCGGCGGGACGAGTTTTCGCCTGAACAGGAGAATCACACTCATGGGCAGATTTACTTCTTTCGCACTGGCTGTCCTTCTGGCAAGCACCGCCATTGCCTGTGAGAAACCGTCGGAGTCCGCCAAACCGACCGAAGGGGCCGGGCATACTGAAGAGTCAAAACCTGGTGGTACCGACGGCGACCAGCACGCAGCCAGCCCAGCCGCAGGCGAAAACGCTCCTGATGTCGAGCCTGACCCGACAATCCCCGACGCGGATGCCCCTGCTGCGGTCGTCGGCACCGCGACCAAACTACAAGGAACCGAGCGGCTCGGCTTCTCGTTTGACGATGGCGTGCCCGATGTGGCTTGGACATCCCAGTCCGGCGATGTCGTGACTTTTCACGTTGCCGTCGCTGGCAACGAAGAGTCTGCCGTTGTTCAGAGCATCATTGACGGGAACAAAGCCGACCTTTTTGGGATGACTTACGATACTGCGCGCGGTGGCAGCGGCATATCCTATCGTATTGTCTCCGACCACGAGGTTGAGGTGGTCGGCTCGTACGGAGCCGCCGGCGCCGATCCCGGCGAGCAAACCGCGCACTTGTTTCGGTATGAGGCTGCAACCGGCGAATTGACACGTCTCAAGACCTGGAGTGGCTCACTCGCCGTTGACCTGCCGGACTGGAGCGAAGTTCCGGGCTCAACCCGTTAAAGGTTCGTCTGACGCAGATTTGGTCGTGTGCAGACGCAGATTTGGTCGTGTGCGAGACGACTTGTGTGTGCAAGGGCCCTGACCGCGAGTGCAGGTAGGAGCTACCGCGCGCGGTCGATCGCCGAGGTGACGAGATCCGGTGTGAGGACCTCGGGCAGAACCTCGGCGTCGCCGCCGCCGGCGGGGTAGACGAGGTACATCGGGACGCCGGCGCGTCCGTGGCGGGCGAGCACCGAGCGGATGCGCTCGTCGCGCCGGGTCCAATCGGCGATCATCGTCACGACCTTGTCGTCGCCGAACGTCGCGCGGACCGAATCCGAGGCGAGCACCGTGCGCTTGTTGACCTTGCAGGTGATGCACCAGTCGGCGGTGAAGTCGACGAAGACGACGTTGCCGTCGGCCTGAAGGCGCGCGATCTCGTCTTCGTCGAACGCGACCCAATCGCCGCGGTCTGACGAGACGGCGGCGGTCGCCGGCTCGACGGCGTGTGGTGCGAAGAATGCCCAGGTCGCGCCTGCCAGAAGGAGCGCGAATGCTGCGGCGCCCCACTTTTTCCCGGTCGAGCCGTACTGGAACTTGCCGAACACCCAGGCGCCGAGCGCCGAGGCGAGGATGACGGCGAGGAGGCCCGCCATCGCGTCGGCGCCGCCGATGCGGCCGTAGACCCACGTGAGCCAGACCGCCGTGCCCATCAGCACGAACCCGAGCAGTCGCTCGAACGTCTCCATCCACGGCCCCGGCCGTGGCAGGCGCTCGGCGAGCGCCGGGATGCTGCTGGCGAGGACGTACGGTGCGGCGAGGCCGGCCCCGACCATCAGGAACGCCAGAACGATCGTCGTCGACGACGAAGCGAGGGCGAAGCCGATGGCGGTCCCGAGGAACGGAGCGGAGCAGGGCGTGGCGAGGACGACGGCGAAGATGCCGTCGACGAAGCTACGCCAGACGGGCGGCTCCTCGCCGACTTTACCCGAGTGCGCCGAGGGGACCGGCATCATCGGGACTTCGAACATGCCGAACAGGTTGAGGGCGAAGACGGTGACGACGAGCGCCAGCCCCGCGACGTAGCCGGGCTCCTGGAATTGGAATCCCCAACCGACCGCCTCGCCCGTAGCGCGAAGCGCCAACACGGCGCCGGCGAGCAACGCCATGCTCGCGACGGTTCCGCCGGCGTAGGCGCCCGCATGACGCATCGCTTCGGCTCGGCCGGCCTGGCCCGTCGAGACGAAGCCGAAGACTTTCAGCGCGAGGACGGGGAAGACGCAGGGCATCAGGTTGAGGAGCACTCCGCCGAGGAAGGCGAGGCCGAGGACTTTCCAGAGCGCCAGCGGTTCCCGTGTGGGTACGGGGGTCTCGTCGGCGCTCGACAGAGAAGGCTGTTCGGGGGTCGCGGGCTTCGTATCGTCGTGGGTCGGCTCGGGCGGCACCAGCGCCTCGAAGCGGGCAGCGAGCTCGCCGTCGACCTTCACGCTGTCGCCGATGGGCAGCTTGCGCTCCAGCGTGGCGTTGCCGGGCACGCACTTGATCTTGCAGGCCAGGTAGTTGACCTCGGCCGTCACGAGCAGCTCACCGCTCGCGTCGGGAGGGACCGTCGCGGTCGCCGGGAAAACCACCCAGGTTTCGTAGCCGTAGGTGGTGATGATGCCGGAAGGATCGACGAAAGTCTGCGTCGGCGGATAGACGAGCTCGCCGAACGTCACCCCATCGGCGGAGTACTGGATTTCGGTCGGCAGGCCCGAATCGCCGGGATCCTTGCCGTAGACGTGCCAGTCGGGGTCGAGCTCGAAGAGGACGCCGACGCGAAACTCTTCGCCAGGGGCGACCGACTCGTGGTCGAAGACGAGCTTCGTCTCCGCGCGGAACTCGCCCCGGTCGTTTCCACCCTTGGCGCTCGCTCCTTCCGGAACGGTAATCGCGCTGGCGGCTGCGGGGACGGTCGCGAGGAGGCCGAGCAGTATGACAAGGAGATATCGCATCATGGAGAAGCATAGTGGGCGAGTGCCCTGGTTGCCATTGTGATGCCGGGCACCGCGTTTCGATTCGCCCCGGGCCGCCTCCTCCGCGCACGCGTCAGTCGCTAAGTTTCTGACTTTTCAGCGAGAGTCTGTCAGCCAATCTCAAAGAATTCGCGATCCGAAAATCACACGTGTACGTTGGAAGCATTCGATAGGCAGCAAGGGGGAGACGATGAGTCTCGAGCGATTCCTGGACGAACTGGACGGTTTGTTGCGCCGCTACGGCGACGACCATCCGGCGCAGACCCTCGCCCAGGAGCTCGCCGCGACGGCGAACGGGCTCCTCGCCGCCAGCACTCCGGCCCCGAGGTGGGACGAGGAAGCTTCCGTGTTGCGCCATACGTTCTGCAGCGCGGAGGAGGTCGAGCGTTCGTTCGACGCGCTGTTGGAGCATCGGACGTTCGGCATCTCTCGCGCGAATCCGGTGTTTTCGAGGCAATCGGAGAGCCTCGTCGTCGGCCGAACCCTGACGTTCGAGGTGGCGGGGCAGGGGGAGGCCGTCACTTTCTCGGCCGAGGTCTCTGCGATCACCGCCGACACGGTGTTCCTGGAGCTCGGTCCCAGCGACGGCGAGCGTCAGCGTCGGCTGCTCGCGCTGGCGGAACGGCTGCGCTTGCAGCCCGTCATCATCCCTCGGATCGATCGGACGAGGACTCGCCTGCCGGACCTCGATGCAGTTCCGACCGCGCCCGACCATGTCCCGTCCTCTGCCCGGGCCCCGACGTCGCTGCGCGCCGCGCTGGAGGACGAGAGCCCTCCACCTGCGATCGAAGTCGGGTCGAACGCGGCTGCGACCCAGTTCGGGTTCCGCGACGGACTCGACGCTGCGGCCTCGCGGATGGGGAGTTCGAACTACTTCGAACGGCTCGGCATTCACTTCACCGCGCTGCAGTCCGAGGTGGAGGAAGGTTGGGAAAAGATGGCACGTCTCACGGACCCCGAGGAGTACGCGCGGGTCGACGATGCGCTCCGCGACAGGCTCCGCGCCGTCCGAACCGCCGGAGCGGAAGCGTACGAGGTGCTGCGGGACGCTTCGACCCGCCGGGCCCACCGGGCCCGATGCGCGAACGAGATGCAGCTCGCCGACACGATGAATCTCCTGCGTACGAAGCTCGATACCCACAAAGTTCGCCGCGAGCTCCACGATGCGGTGGAGACGCTCGAGCGAATGCTCGAGCTGGAGCCCGATGCCGCGGAACTTCTTCACGAGCACGACGCGCTCGAGCGACTGCTGCGCGCCGCGCGGAGCGGGAACCAGTGAGCGGGTCGCCGTCCAACATCTGGTTTGCGGCTGATCCGGGGTGAGTGTATCGTCGCCGCCACCGCACGTTTACTTGCCGAAGGTCCACCGAATGTCCGCCCGTCGTACACTTTCGTTTCGATCGCTGATCGCGCTGGCGGTCCTCGTGTCCGGTTGCATCTACGAGTCGTCCTTCGACGTCGCCTGTGACATCGAGGGGGAAGTCGACGGCGACCGCGTCTGCCGTGACGGCATCTGGGTCGGCGAAGGTGGAGGGGGGACCGACCTGGGTCCCGACGCGCAGGGCGATGCCGATGGCGGGTCGGACGCCGACGCCACCCCCGACGCGACGTTCGACATGGGGGACGCCGCGCCCGACGCGGACATGGTCGCGTGCATTCCGGAGCCCGATTCGATGTTCTGTGCTCGGCTCGGGACCGATTGCGGTGAGGTCACCGACGTCGACAATTGCGGGGCGATGCGGACCGTCGAGTGCGGCGAGTGCAGCGACCCCGAGACGTGCGGTGGGGGCGGGACCGACAACGTCTGTGGCTGCACGCCCGAGACGGACCTCGCGTTCTGCGATCGATTCGTGAAGACGTGCGGGACGTTCGCCGAGACCGACAACTGCGGCATGCCGCGAGAGGCTCAATGCGGCACCTGCCGGGCGCCCGCGACCTGCGGCGGTGGCGGCACCGCGAACGTGTGTGCCTGCCCAGACCAGACCGACGTCGCGTTCTGCGCCGAGAACGACGCCGTGTGCGGACGACTCGAGGCGATCGACGCGTGCAACGCGACCCGCGTGGTCGACTGCGGGTCGGGCGTCTGCACCGCGCCCGAGACGTGCGGAGGCGGGACCACCCCTAACCAATGCGGCTGTACCGGCGAGCCGGTGGCGGACTTCTGCGCGCGAAACGGCGCGGAGTGCGACTCGTTTACCGGGATGGACAACTGCAACGCCACGCGCACCGAAGACTGTGGGGGCTGCGGGGGGCTCGACATCTGCGTCGCAAACCTCTGCGTTCTCGACTCCGACGCCGACGACGTCCCCGACAGCGACGACAACTGCTCGATGGTGTCGAACCAGAATCAGTCCGACCAGGACGTCGACATGGTCGGCGACGTCTGTGACAACTGCGCCGACATCGCCAATCCCAACCAGACGGACAGCGACTCGGACGGCTACGGCGACCCCTGCGACAACTGCTCGATGGCCTCCAATCCCCAGCAGACCGACGGCGACGCCGACGGGGTCGGAGACGCTTGCGACAACTGCCGAGACGATTCCAACGCGTCGCAGGCGGACGCCGACTCCGATTCGGTCGGTGACGTGTGTGACAACTGCCCGACCGACGCCAACACGAACCAGGCCGACGGCGACTCCGACACCTTCGGAAACGTTTGCGACAACTGCCCAACGATGGCGAACCAGGACCAGGCGGACGGCGACTCCGACGGGGTGGGGAACATCTGCGACAACTGCCCGTCCGATGCGAACACGAGCCAGATCGACGGCGACTCCGATACGCTGGGCGACGCGTGCGACAACTGTCCGACGGTCGCGAACACGAGCCAGGCCGACGGCGACTCCGACGATGTCGGGGACGCGTGCGACAACTGCGTCTCCGTCGCGAACTCGAACCAGGCCGACGTTGATTCCGATGGGGTCGGCGACGTGTGCGACAACTGCTCCGCGATCGCCAACGCGAGCCAGGCGGACGGAGATTCCGACGGGGTCGGGGACGCCTGCGACAACTGCTCGACGCTCGCCAACGCAGACCAGGCCGACGGCGACTCGGACACCGTCGGGGACGTCTGCGACAACTGCCCCTCGCGGTCCAACGCCAATCAGCTCGACGGCGACGCCGACACCCTCGGCGACGCTTGCGACAACTGCCCCGCCATCTCGAACGTCGGTCAGGAGAACGGAGACTCCGACATGATCGGGGACGTGTGCGACAACTGCCCCGACGACACGAACCCCAACCAGGCGGACCAGGACTCCGACGGGGTCGGCGACGTCTGCGACAATTGCCCCACGATGAGCAACGTCGACCAGACCGATTCGGATGGCGACGGCGTCGGCGACGCCTGCGACGTCTGTGTCGGAGACGACACCTCGGGCGATACGGATTCCGACGGGATCTGCGACGACACCGACAATTGCGTTTCGATCTCCAACTTCCCGCAGACCAACAGCGACGGCGATTCGTTCGGCGATGCCTGCGACAACTGCGTATCGACCGACAACGAAGACCAGACGAACAGCGACGGCGACGGTCGCGGCGACGCCTGCGACAACTGCCCCGACGTCGACAACCAGAATCAGGCGAACAGCGACGGCGACGAAGTCGGGGACGCCTGCGACAATTGCGTCCTCGTGACGAACCAGGACCAGGCCAACGCGGACGGAGACAATCGCGGCGACCTCTGTGACAACTGCCCCGGAGCGGCCAACGACGACCAGGCGAACAGCGACGGCGACGACTTCGGAGACGCCTGCGACAACTGCCCGGCCGTGACGAATCAGGCCCAGACCGACGGCGATTCGGACGACGTCGGGGACCTCTGCGACAACTGCCCTGCGGACGCAAACAACGATCAGCTCGACAACGACGGCGACATGATCGGAAACGCCTGCGACGTCGAGACCTGCGACGACTCGGTCGACAACGACGGGGACGGAGACGCCGATTGCGCCGATGTCGCCGACTGTCCCGAAAGCACCTCCTGCGGCACGATGGGGCGCAAGTGCGATGCCTCGGCGATGTGTAACTAGCCCGTGCTCCCGATCCCCGGCGCCGTCTCCTCCGCTCCTCTTTACGCCTCGAAACGTAATCCCTAGAGTCTCCGCATGTCGTTGCGCCACCATGCCGTCGTCGTCGAACCGAGACGGTGGAACCGACCGATCCTCGAGCTGGCGCGTCTGCTCGTCCCGGTGACGGGCGCGGAGGCCGGAGCGCTGGCTCAGGTCCTCGAGCGGGGCCCGATGACCGTGGAGTCCGACTTGTCGGAGCGCGATGCCGCGGCCCTCGTGCGGCGACTGCAGGCGATGGGAATCCCGGCGTCGCTCGAAGACGTCGTCGCCGAACCCGAGCCTCCTCGCGAGCGCAAGGGAACACCAGCCCCGATGATGCCGCTCGACGAGCTCCTCGCGTCCCTGCCCGAAGAGTCGCAGGCGACCGACGTCGCCCGGCGCACGATGATGAGCCTCAAACCGATGGCGGCGACGTCGGGGTCGGGGTCGGGGTGGGGCGAAGTCTTCCCGGATCTGGCCGAGCCGTCCGATCCCTCGGTCCCCTCCCTCGACGAGCTCGAGTCGGAGGCCGACGAGGAAGCGTTACCTCCTTCGCTGGTGGCAGATTCCAAGCGGGATACGTTGCCCCCGGAACTGGCGACCGCCGCGGCAGCAGAAGCGCGCGCATCGCTGGAGGACGTCCCGCCGCCGCAGATTCCGTCGCGGCCGGCCAGCGTCACGCCCCCAGGACTCCCGAGCTCGCCCGAGCCGGAGAGCGGCAGGGCTCCTAAGCAGCCGCGTTCCTCGGGGCCCCCTCGCCAGCCGAAGAGTCGTGAGTTCGCCGCAGCGCCGATCATGGCGGACCTGATTGGCGAGCCCACCGAGCGTCCCCCGTACGAACCGACGGGATTCGATTCGCGGCCCGAGCATCTGCCCGGCGTCGCGGCGCTCCTCAGCGGGCTGGCGCCCGGCGCCGGCCAGATCTTCAACGGCGACGCCGACGAGGCGCTCGGCTACGGCCTGAAATTCTTCCTCGTCAAACCGTGGATCGACTCCGTCCGCGACGCGCGGACGAAAGCCGAGAAGATCCGCACCTACTGGGCACCTCGACCCGACCCGGGTGCTTTCGGGGGGGCTGTGCGGTACGTCGTCGCCTTCTGGGTCTGCGTCTCGCTCCTGGTCGTGATCGTCGGTTGGTTCGGCAACCGGGTCTACACCCTCGCGACCCGAGAGGCCGAGGCCCCCGACCGTAGCGGAGCGGTCGCCGCCGCCGTGAACGACGCGCGAATGGGGACTCTCGCGGCGCGCGTCGCGGCCCTCGACGACCTCACCGTGGCGGAGCGCGAGGTTTCGAGTCCGCAGTTCACCATGGACGAAGAGGAGCGCGCCGAGCGCCTCTTCATCCTCGGCTACCAGGAGTGCAAGGCGCGCTCGTACAAGAGTTGCGAGTCGATGATGAAGCGAGTCTCCGAGCTACAGCCGAACCCGCGGGCTTTGAAACTTCAGGCGTGGGCGAGCGTCCAACATCGCCAGAGCGGTGGTGAGCGCCAGCCGATGCCAGACGTCGGTGAGGTCCCCACCCTGAGCGAATGGGAGATCGACGCGATGCGTGACGAGATGGTCATCGAAGGAGAGGACGTTCCACCCCCTCGCCCGCCGCAACCCGAGACCGCTCCCGACGCCGGAGCCGACGAATGAACCTGCGTTTTCGCGTCCGCAAGCCCGAGCGAGAAGTGCGCGAGTTCCACTTCGACCGCGACTCCGTCACCGTTGGTCGGGGGCCGATGAACGACGTGATCGTCGACGACGACGGAGTGGGACGTCGCCAGGGAGAATTGCGGCTCGACGACGGGGTCCTCTCGTGGAAGGGGGCGCCGTGTGGATCCCCTACGGCGCTCGTTCGGCAAGGTTCGCCCGTCGAAGAGTCAGAGGGGGACGATGCCTGTTCGTGGACGCTCGCTGCGGGCGACGTGCTGCGGCTCGGCGAACCCGATCGTGCCATCGCGATCGAAATCCTCGAGGCCGCTGCAGGCCGCGCGCAGGAGCCGACCTTCGTCCCGCTTCGGGACGACCTCCCGCGTTCTGACGAGGCCGCTCGCCTGCTCGAGGCGATGGACGCGCTCGCCGCGACGCTCGATCCGGTGGCGGTCATCCAGGCGATCGGTGATCTCCTCGAACAGCGTGGCTTCGAAGCGTGCCGCGCGGCGTTCGTCTTCTTCTCGGGCAATTTCGAATACCTCAACGACACCTTCGTGCTCGCCGACGGCGGAGGCTGCCGGAAGGCGCCCGATCCGCTCGCCGTTCTCGGGGCCGCGATGGGGACGATCGAGGACGAGTGGAAGCGTCGGCGCTGCGTTGCGCATCTCGACGGAGTGATCGCGCTACCCTTCGGCGAACCCGAGGTGGCGGCGGCGCTCGTTCTCCGTGTCCCCGAGGCGAGCGACGAGCTGCTCGACTTCGCGGCATCGGTCGTTTCGTGGCTCAGCCCTGTCGTGTCGCTCTTCGTGAAGCACCGTGAGCTCGCCCGGGAGCACGAGGCCGCCGTGGAGGAGAATCGCTATCTGCGGTCGCGTCAGCGGCAGCACTATCTCTTCAAGGAGCTCGTCTGCGAGAGCGAGGCGATGGTGCGCGTGCACGAGAAGCTCCAACGCCATCGAGCGACGGACCGACCCGTCCTCCTCGTCGGGGAGGCCGGGACGGGCAAGGAACTGCTGGCTCGGGTCCTCCACCACTCGGGCAGCCGACGGGACAAGATGTTCATCCGCGTGAGCTGCGCCGAGTACGCCGACGAGCGGGCGAACTTCGAACTCTTCGGAAGCGCGCCGGAGAGCGACGTCGAAGCGCCGCGAAAGGGGGTCTTCGAGCTCGTGCGCGGCGGCACCGTCTTTCTCGAAGAGATCGATCTGCTCCCGACGATGGTGCAGGCGAAGCTGGTCCGTACTCTGAAGGAGTCGGAAGTTCGGCGCGTCGGCGAGTCGGTGGGGCGGCGCGTCGACGCACGTCTGATCGCGAGCATTCATCGGGACCTCGACGACTCGGTCGCCTCCGGAAGGCTGCGGCGCGATCTCTACCTTCTCCTCAAAGACCAGATGATCGTCGTCCCACCGCTGCGCGAGCGGACCGCCGATCTGATGCCACTCGCGCGCAATTTCCTCGACGTGTACGCATCGCGCTACGGACTGCCTCGATCCGAGTTCTCGGAGTCGGCCATTCAGGCCTTGCAGAGATACGCGTGGCCCGGAAACGTCCGAGAGCTACAGGCGCGCGTCGAATCCGCGGCCCTCGATACGCGCGGCGAGACGATCGAGGCGGCGACCCTGGGTCTCTGATTCGGCGACCGTTTGGCCTGACATTCGATTCCGAAGTTGCTATCTCCTCGGAACACCCGAGGAGATGCCATGCGAGCTTCGTTTTCGTCCTTTTCCCCCATTCTTCTGCTGATCCTGATCGCGACTGGCTGTCCTGCCGAGGGGCCGATCGACGACGAGCCGACCGACGACGCGTCGAACGGCTCCACCGAGGATGCGGGGAACGACGACGACGGGGGCGAAGAGGCCGGGTTGCAGCTCGAATCGGTGAGCCCCGCCAGCGGAAGCCTGTCCGGCGGGACGACCGTTCGCCTCACCGGGACCGGGTTCGACGACGGCCTCACCGTCCGATTCGGCTCGAAGGAAGCGTCGGAGATCACACTGGTCGACGAGTTCGAGGCGGATGTCGTCACCCCTTCCGGTGACGCCGCGGGGACGGTGACGGTCACGATCTCGAACGCGCAGGGCGATTCCGATTCCCTGCTCAACGCGTTCCGCTACGAAGACGATCCGCAGGGGTCGATCGAGTTCTGCATGCTCCAGGCTCAGTCGCCCGTCGAGGCCAACGTCGGCGTCGCGAGCCCCACCATCTACGCCGTCGTCTTCGCCGAGGGCGTGACCCAGGGGGCAGGGCAGGGGAGCGGGCTGGAGGGCGAGCTCGGGTGGGGGAGCGGTACCGACCCCGCCGCGTTCGAGTATTCGTCGATGACGTTCAACGTCGACAAGGACGGCATCAACCCCGGAGACCTCGCCAATGACGAGTACGGCGGGGCGGTGATCGCCGACGAGATCGGTACGTTCCGATATGCGGCGCGGTTCCGCCGAACCGGCGACGACGTGTGGACCTATTGTGATCTGGACGGCAACGAGAACGGTATCGACGCCGACCAGCTCGGGGTCCTCGAGGTGGTGGAGTCCGTCGCGCCACAGGTGCAGGATTGTCGCCTGCAGTTTCCGCAGGTCGTCGTCGACGGGCGGGTCGGCACCGCGACCTCGATCTACGGCCGGGTCCGAGTCGACGGGATCACCGGATCGGGATCGGCGAACGATGTGGTCCAGGCGGAGCTCCTCGTCGGGCCCGCGGACAAGAATCCCGCCGCCGACACGACCGAATTCGACGTCGTCCCGGCGAGCTACAACGCCGAGACGATCGGGCTCGAGCAGGGATGGGACGAACACGTCGCCGAGTATCTCCCGACCGCCGCTGGCGAGTACGCTTTCGCGTACAGGTTCCGAGCCGCCGACGAGGCGGAGTGGACCTACTGCGACTTCGACGGCAGCGCGATGTTCGAAGAAGACCGCATCGGGTATCTCGCGGTGACGGATGGCGACCCCCACGTGGTCGACTACTGCCATGTCTGGGAGACCACCCTCGACGTCGCTGCGGCCGACCCTGCGCCGACCGTGACCGTCGAGGTTTACGAAGACCCGACGACCGTCGCCAACGGCGGCGCCAATTCGGCGGAGTTCACTGTCGAAGCCGGCTACGGCTACTCCGGGACGAACCCGGCCCTACCGGGGGCGTTCACCTGGTCCGCCCTCACGTACAAAGATCTGCGTCCCGGTGAACCGAACAACTACGAGTACGACGGGAGCGCGTACGGGAGCGCTCCTCTGCCCGGCAGCTACGTGGTGTTCGCACGTGTGAAACACGCCGACGACACGTTCTGGACGTACTGCGACACCGACGAAAACACGCCCGCGTTCGCGCTCGGCGCCGCGACCAGCTTGACCGTCCGCTGAAGTTTGTGGCCGATCGGTCGCCGCGTTATCCTGTCGTCAATCGAAACAGGAGCGACCATGCGTAGGTCTCGAGTCTTTGGGGCGGTGATTCTCCTCGTCGGAGGCGCTGTCGCGGCGAGCTGTGGCGGCTGCGACGAGAAGTCTTCCGGCGGCGCCAACAACGGCGCCAACAACGGGACCACGGGTTCCAGCAACAACGGTGCGGTGATCGCGAACAACGGCACGACCCCGTTCGAGAAGAACGAGGCGGGTGAGGTGCTATGTGGGGATGCGGTGTGCGCCTGCGACGACGGACAGGACAACGACGGTGACGGCCTCGTCGACCTGCAGGATCCAGAATGCACCGGCCCCTACGACGACGACGAGGGGACTTTTGCGACAGGCATCCCGGGCGACAACAAGGACGACTGTCAGGATTGCTTCTTCGACGGGAATTCGGGCCACGGCGACGACGACTGCCAGTACGCGACCGAATGTCTCTATGGAGAGAACCCGATGGGGACCTCGGGCTGCAAGAATTGCGAGACGAGCCAGGCCTGCGAAGACTATTGCCGTCCCCGGACACCCAACGGGTGCGACTGCTTTGGCTGCTGCCAGGTCGAACTCGGCGACGGCAGCACCGAGACCGTCGTCCTCGGTGGCAACTGCTCACTCGACGATCTCTCGGGGTGCGAGACGGGCTGCGTGATCAACGAGAATTGCTCGAACGCCTGCGGTACCTGCGAGCTCTGCCTCGGCAAGACGGTCGAGGACCTGCCGGCCGAGTGCTTCGCCGATCCCGACCCTGACGACCCCGACGCCGAGCCCGAGCCGGTGCCGACCTGCGACGACGGGGAGCAAGTCTGCACGACGACCGCCGAGTGCCCCGAGAATTTCTACTGCCAGCTCGGTTGTTGCCTGCAGATCATTCAGTGAGAGGCTCTTCGAAGACCGCGCGGTAGTGCGGTGCGAGCTCGCGCCACCGAAACCGATCGAGATCGATGGCGGGAGCGGCCCTCAGCTCGTCGAGCCGGCCCGCGAGGTGTTCGAGGTGAACGGCCAACTGTCTCGCTTCCCGCTGCGGATCCGTGGCGTCCCCACCGTAGAGGCACCAGCCCTCGAAGATTTCCGGGTAGACGAGGCGATCGGGGAGGGCGGGAACGCAGCCGGATGCGACTGCCTCGAGCACGGCCAGGCCCTGAAATTCGTGGAGGGCGGTGGAGACCACCACGTCCGCACGGCGTACGATCGCTCGATATCGCGCGGGATCGTCCACCCAGCCGAACGTATCGATCCGGTCGCCGAGCACTTCGCGACCCGTCTCGAAAGCCCCCGGCGAAGATCGAAACCGTTGCCCCACCACATCGACGCGGAAGTCCACGTCTCGGGCCGCGAGTAGCGCGAGTGCGGCGAAGAAGCGGTCGGGGCCCTTGTCGTACTCCCATCGGTGGTTCCACAGGATCCGCATCGGTCCGACGCGTTCGGGAGCGGGATCGAACGCCCAGTCGTCGAGCCCTACAGCGATGATCCGCGACTTCGCCTCGAGCTGCTCCGCGAGCGAAGGGGGCCAGAAGTCGGGGAGAGTGCGGCCGAAGTGCGCCGTTCCGTCGAGGAAACTTCGCCGGTTGAACTCCGAGTTGAACACCACCGCATCGGCCGCCGCCGCCGTATAGACCTCGCCGATCAGGAGCTCGGCGTCGGGGCCGCCGTCGCGCGTCGGGTAGGCGAACTGGTTTTCGTGAAAGTAGGCGACGATGCGGGCTTCGCCGAGCCGGGGGACGAGCCCGATCAGCGCCGCGAGGTCGACCGTCGACGCTGCGACGACGAGATCCCACGGACCGGCCAGCTCCTGCTCCTCGAGGGCCCACCAGAGCGCGTTGCCCCGTTTCCGCCACTTGAAATGCCGCGGGGGCAGGGTGAGGACGGTCCAGTCGTAGTCCCCCAGGGCGTCCACCAATCCGCGGTGCCATCGCCGATGGCTCGTCGCGTCGTAAGCGGAGAGGAGGAGCGCTCTCACTTTTGCTCGGGGGCGTCCTTCTCGGCCGGCTTCGCCTTCGTTTCCTCGGGCGGGCGGGCATCTGTCTTCGGTGGCGCCACGATCTTCTCCCCTTCGGCTTCGGGGGCGGTGGGGTCGGTCGCGGGACGCCAGTCGACCTTGATGTGTTCGATGCCGGCCGTGGCCGCCTTACCGCTGATATCGGCGACCAGCGCCGCGTCGGTCGATCGGTCGGCGGTGATCACGACCCGAGTCTCGGGGTCGGATTTAGCGGCGGACGCGAACATCGTCGGCATCGCGTCGGTCGGCAGCGGCTCGCCCTGGAACGTCGGCTCGCCGGCTCGGATCTCGATCTCGATCTCCGTCGCCGGAGCCGTGTCCGGAGCTTCCTGAACGACCGGCGCCGCCTCGGTGACGGGACCGTCCGAGCTCGAGGCGACGAGGAGTCCGGTGTCGCCTTTCGCCTCGGCTTGCTTCGCAGCCTGGGTAGCGTCGTTCGCAGTTTCGCTGCCGGTCTTCACGGCATCGTCGTTGCGCGTCGCGGGTGGCGCGGTGGAGCATCCGGCGACGAGAAGGGAGAGAGCGAGGAGTTTCTTCGCGCGCATCAATCGTTCTCCGGCGAGGCTTCAAAAGAAAACGGCGACGCACTTCGTGCATCGCCGTCCGTCACAGCCAACATTAGACAGATTTACAGTCGCGGCGAGTAGTACTCGACGACGAGCTGCTCTTCGACCTGCAGCGGGACGTCTTCGCGCTGCGGCTCGGCGACCATCGTCCCCGTCATCGTCCCCTGATCGAAGGAGAGGTAGGACGGGAGGCGGAGGGTCGGCTGCGCGACGCTGTCTTTGATGAAGTCCAGGTTGCGGCTCTTCGGTCGGACCGTGATCTCGTGACCCGGAGCGACGCGGAAGCTCGGTCGGTCGACCTTCTTCCCGTCGACCATCACGTGACCGTGGACGACCATCTGACGCGCGGCCGGGATGGTCGGCGCGAGGCCGAGACGGAAGACGACGTTGTCGAGACGTCGCTCGAGCAGTTTGAGGAGCGCCTGACCCGACGGCTCTCGCGAACGCTGGGCGTCCGTGAAGAGGTTTCGGAGCTGCTTCTCACTCACGCCGTAGTTGAAGCGCAGTTTCTGCTTTTCGTAGAGCTGCTTCTTGAATTCGCTGAAGCGCTGGCGTCCCTGTCCGTGTTGTCCGGGCGGGTACGGTCGCCGATCGGCGATCTTGCGCGTGAGGCCCGGCATGTCGGTGCCGAGTCGTCGGGTGATGCGGAGGCGAGGTCCTCGATATCGTGCCATTTCGAACTTTCCGTTAGCCGTTTCGTTACATTTTACGCGGGCCTGCGCTCATTCGAGTCTTCTCGGCAGGCGTGCGAGGCGCGACACCATAACAGAAAGGTTTCCCGACGCAAGCGGTTTCCGTGGCGGCGGTGATGCGGGGATCCTCCCCTCCCTGGAGCCCGCTCTGCGTGACCGGCGGAGCCGCGTCACCCGACGAGGAAGACGGCGTCCCCCATGTCGCACAGCGCCCCGTGGTCGACCGACTGGGGAACGTCGTCTTCCACGGCGAGGCGTAGGACCGCCATCGCCAGCCGCTGGACGTGGATCCAGTCGTCGCCGGCCGTCTCCATCGACTCCCCGATCGCGCCGGTCTCGATCCGCTCGGGACGCGCGGTGACGACCTGGAGGCCCGCCGGGACTCGCACCTTGCGCTCACCCACCACGACGAGCCGCGAGACGTCGAGCTCGTCAGGGTACGAACCTCGCAATCCGGAGGGGGCGACGAGGACGACGGGACCGTCGGTCGTCTCCACTTCGCTCGGGATGCCCCACTGGACTCCTTGCATCCACCGCTCCTCGAAAGCGCTTCGACGCTCTGCCGTGATTGCAACCACCTGAGAACCATAAGAAAAGGCCATCTGCGCCACTTCCGTGCCGAGCGCGGAGTCCGCGTCCAGCACCACGATTGTGGGGTGTTCCGTTGTCGTGGGCATTTCACTCCTTTAGTATGCGCCGCGGTCGCCAGGGTTCCGGCGTCCGCGTGAAAGTAACGGTGGACGATGGCGAAGTACATTCCCATAGGCGACCCGATCAATGCGTGGGAATCGGAGGCGATGCGCCTGCTTCGCGACCGACTTCCCGACCACTTTCTCGTCCTGGGAAACTTCGAACTCCAACTGCCTCAGCGCGCCAACACCTTCGAGTACGACGCGGTCGTCGTCGGAGAACACGGCCTCTACGCGGTCGAGATCAAGGGTTGGAGCGGCACCGTCGAGGGTGATCAACGCCGCTGGTACCTCGACTGGGGAAAGGTTCAGAACCCCTTCATCCTGACCGAACGCAAAGCGAAGGCGATGCGTAGTTTCATTCGGTTGGCGGTCCCCGAACTCCCGCGCGACATCTTCTGCCAGGCCGTCGTCATGCTGCCAGCCGGCGCCGACGTGCGCGTCGAGGACGTCCGCGCCGAGCGAATCTTGCAGCCGCACACTTTCTACGATTTTTTCGTCAACGAGGAGAGAATCCTCGCCATTGGGCCGGGGGCGCTCCTCAACGAGCGGTTGCGACGAAAGATCGAAGAGGCCCTCGTACCGCTCGCCGCACCTCCCTCGGAGGTCCCGCGCGTCCCGAACTACGAGATCGTCGGCGAACCCGACGAGAGCGAGGCCCAGACTCGACCGTACCGAGAGTTCGTGGGGAAACACGCGCTCCTGCGTTCGCGCGAACGGGTCCGCATCAAGATGTATTCGCTCGACCCGCTCGCCACCGACGCCGAGCAGCGCCGCGCGTACGACCGTGTGCTGCGGGACATGGAGGCGCTGACGCGGCTGCACGCCAACCCCTACATTGCGAGCGCTTACGAAGTGCTACGGGACAACGACCACGAGCTGAACTTCTTCCTCGTCTCCGAGTGGGTCGGTACGCGGACGCTCCAGGATTTCATCGAGTCGGCGGGATCGGGCTGGGAGGCGTGTCGAAAGGCCAAGCATTTGGGAGCTCACCTGTTGCGGGCCGTGAAGTTCATGCACGAACAGGGGATCGTCCACCGCAACCTGAACCCCGGCGTCATCTACCTGACGGAAGAGGGCGGCGCCGTGCCGCTGAAGATCGCCGATTTCGATTACGCCCGCGTCGTCCAGCTCCCTTCGATCTCCGACGCCCTCGATCACAACTCCAACGCGCGTTACAAAGCGCCGGAGCTCTGGCGCTCCAACGACTACGACCACCGGGTCGACCTCTTCTCCTGCGGTGCGATTCTCTTCGAACTCTGCACCGGCCAACGGCTCTTCGAGTCGGTCGGCGATCTCCTGGTGCACGAGCGGGTCTGGGAGCGAAAGAAGGAGCTCCTCGAAGATCCGGAATGCCAGCGGGTCCTGGGAGGGTTGTTGTCCACCGAACCCGATGTTCGGGAAGCGATGCTGCAAGATGCGATCGACTACTTCGGCGAGGGGTGACGAATCGGTGATCTCGTCCAACCCCGCATCCGGCTTATGTTTCGCAGCCGGAAGATCGTATCTAAAAAGCCGTTGACACTACCTGGCCGTATCGTTAGGTTTCACGCCTCAAAAATCCGGGCGGACGGATTGGCGCGAAATTTGAAATACCCTTACTGAGAACGTGAAAGGACTCGGCGAATCGGTCTTCCGATTCACCGGGTTACGATAGGAACCGAGTACGCGAGTTTCTCTGCCGAGCTGTCCCCACCGCGGGGCGCGTCGGCGAAGCAACTACACAGGGCGACTTCGATGACCAACTGATTGCGGCGACCGACGTCGGCGGCAGAGGGTGGTGTCTACCCTTCTGCCCTCGTCCGTTTGTCGCACCTTGTCGCACCCGTCATCCGAAGCGCGCAGACCCCCGCCCGGGTCGAGAACGAAGTACGCACCAGTCGAGGAGAACTGATGTCTGAACCCATCAAGTCCAACTTCCGAGCTCGAAAGAGCTTCGGAACGATCGAGAAAGTCACTGAGATTCCGAATCTCATCGACATCCAGATGCGCTCGTACAACGAGTTCCTGCAGTCCGACATCGAACCCGAAGACCGGGAATCGATCGGCCTGCAGGCCGTGTTCGAGAGCGTCTTCCCGATCACCGATTACAAAGACGTCTGTACGCTCGAGTTCGTCAGCTACAAGCTGGAGGAACCGAAGTACGACATTCGCGAGTGTATGGCTCGCGGGATGACCTATCACGCGCCGGTCAAAGTACTGACCCGGCTCGTGATCTGGGACGTCGACGAGGACACTGGCACCCGCGCGATCCGTGACGTCAAAGCGAAAGAGGTGTTCTTCGGTGAAATCCCGCTCATGACCGAGAAAGGGACGTTCATCATCAACGGCACCGAACGAGTGATCGTCAGCCAGCTTCACCGCTCGCCCGGCGCATTCTTCGACCACGACGGCGGCAAGAGCCACTCCTCCGGGAAGCTCCTGTACTCCGCTCGCGTCATCCCCTATCGCGGCTCGTGGCTCGACTTCGAGTTCGACGCCAAGGACATCGTCCACGTCCGCATCGACCGAAAACGGAAGATGCCGGCGACGATCCTGCTGCGCGCGCTCGGTTACTCGACCGAGGAGCTCCTGAACTACTACTACCGCACCGAGACGATCTTCATCGAGAAGGGCGAGTACTTCAAGAGCGTCGACCTCGACGTCCTGCAGGGTCAGGTCGCGTCGATGGAGGTCGCCGACAAGGACGGCAACGTCATCGTCAAGAAGGGGAAGAAGTTCACGCGCTCGAGCATCCGCAAGCTCGCCAGCGCCGAGATGACCCGAGTCCCGATCGCCTTCGACGAGCTCGAAGGGAAGATCGCCGCCGAGGACATCTTCGACGAGGAGACCGGCGAGATCGTCGTCGAAGTGAACGAAGAGCTGACCGAGACCAACATCCGTGACCTCGAAGGTCGCGGGATCTCGGCGTTCAACGTTCTCTTCATCGACAACCTGAACTCCGGACCGTACCTGCGAAACACCCTCATCGCGGACAAGATCGAGACTCCCGAAGAGGGGATCCTCGAGATCTACCAGCGCCTCCGCCCGGGCGATCCGCCGACCGAGGAGCAGGCGCAGAACCTGTTCGACAATCAGTTCTTCAACCCCGAGCGCTACGACCTCTCCAAGGTCGGTCGCCTCAAGCTCAACTACAAGTTCCACCGGCACATCATCGAGCCGCTGGAGGAAGAAGAGAAAGAGCTCGAGGAGATGCTCGAGAACACGAAGCTCGGCGACAAGAAGCGCGCTCAGCTCGAAGAGCAGCTCGACGAGGTCCGCGAGAAGCTTCAGCCGTGGCGCATTCAGACGCTGCGCGAGGAAGACATCCTCGAGACCGTCCGCTACCTGATCGAGCTGCGAAACGGTCGCGGCACGACCGACGACATCGACCACCTCGGCAACCGCCGAGTCCGCACGGTCGGTGAGCTCCTCGAGAACCAGTACCGCATCGGTCTGGTCCGCATGGAGCGCGGCATCAAAGAGCGTATGTCGGTCTCGCAAGAGCTCGAGCGCTTGATGCCCGACGACCTCATCAACGCGAAGCCGGTCAACGCCGTCATCAAAGAGTACTTCGGCTCGAGCCAGCTCTCGCAGTTCATGGACCAGACGAACCCGCTGTCGGAAGTGACGCACAAGCGTCGCCTCTCCGCGCTGGGGCCGGGTGGTCTGACGCGCGACCGCGCAGGCTTCGAAGTTCGCGACGTCCACGTCACGCACTACGGCCGAATCTGCCCGATCGAGACGCCCGAAGGGCCGAACATCGGTCTCATCGCGTCGCTGTCGACCTACGCTCGGATCAACGATTACGGCTTCATCGAGACGCCGTATCGGACTGTCGAGGACGGCCAGGCGACCGACGAGGTCGAGTTCTACTCGGCGCTCAAGGAGCAGGAGCACGTCATCGCTCAGGCGTCCGCTCAGATGGACGATGACGGGCGTTTCGTCAACGACCTCGTCGCCGCCCGTGAAGCGGGTGAGCCGACGATGACCGACCCCGGTCGCGTCACGCTGATGGACGTCAGTCCGAACCAGCTCGTCTCGATCGGCGCGGGCCTCATCCCGTTCCTCGAGAACGACGACGCCAACCGCGCCCTGATGGGATCGAACATGCAGCGACAGGCAGTGCCTCTCGTTCGCACGGACGCCCCCCTCGTCGGTACCGGCATCGAGCGAATCATCGCACGCGATTCCGGCGTCACAGTCGTCGCCAAACACGACGGCGTGGTCGAATCCGTCGACGCCGAGCGTATCGTCATTCGTCCCGACCAGGACAACGACGACCTCTTCGTGCAGCCCGACATCTACAAGCTGACGAAGTTCTCCCGCTCCAACCAGGCGACCTGCATCAACCAGAAGCCGATCGTTCACGTGGGAGACCGCGTCGAACGCGGCGAGATCGTGGCCGACGGGCCGTCGACGGAGCGCGGCGAGCTCGCGCTCGGCCGCAACATCGTCGTCGCCTTCATGCCATGGGGTGGGTACAACTTCGAGGACTCCATTCTGATCAACGAGAAGCTCGTCAAAGAGGACGTGTACACCTCGATTCACATCGAGGAATTCGAGTGCACGGCTCGCGACACCAAGCTCGGTCAGGAAGAGATCACCCGCGACATCCCGAACGTCGGTGAGGAAGCGCTCGCCGACCTCGACGAGTCCGGCATCGTGCGCCTCGGCGCCGAGGTCGGACCGGGCGACATCCTCGTCGGAAAGATCACCCCGAAGGGCGAAACCCAGCTCTCCCCGGAGGAGAAACTCCTTCGCGCCATCTTCGGCGAGAAGGCGGGCGACGTTCGTGACACCTCGCTCAAGATGCCGCCCGGCACCAACGGGACCGTCATCGGCGCCAAAGTCTTCGCGCGACAGGACGTCGCCAAGGACGAGCGCACCAAGCAAATCGAGGACGAGGAAGAAGCCAAACTCCTCAAGGACCAGAACGACGAGATTCGCATCCTTCGTGATGCCGCGTACCGCAAGATGCGCGATCTCCTCGTCGGGCAGAAGCTGTCGAGCGACCTCGAAGACGAGACGGGCACCGCCCTCATCGGTTCGGGGACGAAGGTGACCGACAAGGTCCTCGGCGACGTTCCGCGCCGCTACTGGGCCGACATCAACGTCGACACCGCGACGAGCGACAAGCTCATGCAGATTCAGTCGGACGTCGAGGACCAGGTCCTCGTCATCCGAATGAACTACGGGTCGAAGATCGAGAAGCTGCGCAAAGGCGACGAGCTCTCGCCCGGCGTCATCAAGATGGTGAAGGTCTACGTCGCCATCAAGCGCAAGATTCAGGTCGGCGACAAGATGGCTGGACGACACGGGAACAAAGGTGTCATCAGCCGCATTCTTCCCACCGAAGACATGCCGTTCCTCGAGGACGGTACGCCGGTCGACATGGTGCTCAACCCCCTCGGTGTTCCGTCGCGTATGAACGTCGGACAGATCCTGGAGACGCACCTGGGGTGGGCCGCCAAGAACCTCGGTATCCGGATCGGCGAGCTGCTGGAAGAGGCCGGCAAAGAAGAGAACCTGCGGAAGTACCTGCTGGAGATCTTCACCGCGCCCGAATACCAGAAGCAGTTGAAGGACCTGGACGCCGACGGCCTGCGGGAGTTCGCCAAGACGACGTTGGGTGGTGTTCACACCGCCACGCCTGTCTTCGACGGAGCCCCCGAGACCGAGATTCGAGCCCTGCTCGAGAAGGCTGGCGTCAGCGCCGGCGGACAATCGGTGCTCTTCGACGGTCGTACCGGCGAAGCCTTCCAGAACGATGTCACCGTCGGTGTCATGTACGTTCTGAAGCTTCACCACCTCGTCGACGACAAGATTCACGCTCGGTCGATCGGTCCCTACAGCCTCGTCACCCAGCAGCCGCTCGGTGGTAAGGCACAGTTCGGTGGACAGCGACTCGGCGAGATGGAGGTCTGGGCGATCGAAGCCTACGGCGCAGCCTACACGCTGCAGGAGTTCCTGACGGTCAAGTCCGACGACGTCGTCGGACGTACCCGAATCTACGACTCCATCGTCAAAGGCGACTTCAGTCTCGACCCGGGTCTGCCGGAGAGCTTCAACGTGTTGATCAAAGAGCTGCACGCTCTCTGCCTCAACGTGGAGCTCCTGGAAGACGCAGTCTGAACAAACATCCGCGGCGGTAGCGTCGCGATACGCGGGAAACCGCACAATTTCGAGAGGACGAAAGCATGAAAGACATTTTCAGCTTTTTCGAAAAACAGAAAGACCCCCTCAGCTTCTCGTCGATCCGTATCGGCATCGCCAGCCCGGAGAAAATCCGGGAGTGGAGCCACGGTGAAGTGAAGAAGCCCGAGACGATCAACTACCGTACGTTCAAACCCGAACGGGACGGTCTCTTCTGCGCGAAGATCTTCGGTCCCGTGAAGGACTTCGAATGCATCTGCGGGAAGTACAAGCGGATGAAGCACCGCGGGGTCGTCTGCGAAAAATGCGGGGTCGAGGTCATTCAGTCGAAAGTTCGACGCGAACGTCTCGGCCACATCAACCTCGCCACCCCGGTCGCGCACATCTGGTTCCTCAAGAGCCTCCCGTCGCGTATCGGTAACCTCCTCGACGTCACGCTCAAAGACCTCGAGAAGGTGCTCTACTGCGTCGCCTACATCGTCACCGACCCCGGGCTCACGCCCCTGCAGGGCGGAGAGGTGCTCAGCGAACAGAAGTACATGGAGTACATCGAGGAGTACGGAGACGTCTTCGAGGCCCGCATGGGTGCCGATGCCATCAAAGAGATGCTCGGCAAGCTCGACGTCGAGCGCACTGCCGCCGAGCTGCGCGCCGAGATGAAAGAGGCGACGAGCGACGCGAAGCGTAAGCGCATCGCCAAGCGCCTGAAGATCGTCGAGGCCGTGCGCGACTCGGGGAACGACCCGCAGTGGCTCATCCTGGACGTGATTCCGGTTCTGCCGCCCGACCTGCGTCCCCTCGTCCCGCTCGACGGCGGACGTTTCGCGACGTCGGACCTGAACGACCTGTACCGACGCGTCATCAACCGCAACAACCGTCTCAAGCGGCTCCTCGAGCTCCACGCGCCCGAGATCATCATCCGCAACGAGAAGCGGATGCTGCAGGAAGCCGTCGACGCGCTCTTCGACAACGGCCGACGGGGCAAGACCATCACCGGTCCGAACCGCCGCCCGCTCAAGTCGCTCTCCGACAGCATCAAAGGGAAGCAGGGACGCTTCCGTCAGAACCTGCTCGGAAAGCGCGTCGACTACTCCGGCCGCTCCGTCATCGTCATCGGCCCCGACCTCAAGCTTCACCAGTGTGGTCTACCCAAGAAGATGGCGCTCGAGCTGTTCAAGCCGTTCATCTACAACAAGCTCGTCGACCGTGAAGAAGTCCGCACGATCAAGTCGGGCAAGAAGCTGGTCGAGAAGGAAAAAGAGGAAGTCTGGGACATCCTCGACGAGGTGATCAAAGAGCACCCCGTCCTCCTCAACCGTGCTCCGACGCTTCACCGCCTCGGGATCCAGGCGTTCGAGCCGATCCTCGTGGAGGGTAAGGCGATCCAGATTCACCCGCTCGTCTGTGCGGCGTACAACGCCGACTTCGACGGTGACCAGATGGCGGTCCACCTCCCGCTGTCGCTCGAAGCGCAGATGGAGTCGCGCGTCCTCCTGCTCAGCACGAACAACATCCTGTCGCCCGCACACGGCGGTCCGATCATCGGACCGACGCAGGACATCGTCCTCGGGTGCTACTACATGACGCGCGAGCGTCCGTTCGTGAAGGGCGAGTTCAAAGAGAACGAAGGCGGCATCTCGCTCCAGGGCGTGTACTCGAGCCCGGACGAAGTGCGAGTCGCCTACGATTCGGGCGCGCTCGACCTGCAGGCGCGGATCAAGGTCCGCATCGACGGCGAGCTCGTCTCGACCACGACCGGTCGAATCCTGCTCTACGACGTCGTACCGAACGAGATTCCGTTCTCGTACGTCAACAAGACGATGGACCGGAAGTCGCTCGGTCGCCTGATCGACGCCTGCTTCCGGCACGTCGGCAACAAGGCCACCGTGCTGCTCGCCGACGCTATCCGAACCACCGGCTACACCTTCTCGACGCGCGCAGGGATTTCGATCTGTGTCGACGACATGGTCATCCCGGCGAAGAAGTGGGACATCGTCAGCGCCGCACAGGACGAAGTCGCCAAGATCGAGGGCGAGTACACCGAAGGTCTCATCACCGACGGTGAGCGCTACAACAAGGTCGTCGACATCTGGGCGAACGCCACCGGCGACGTCGCCGACCAGATGACGAACGACATCTCGACCCAGGTCTACACGGACCCCGAGACAGGAGAGAAAGAGACCGAACGGTCCTTCAACTCCATCTTCATCATGGCGGACTCGGGCGCTCGTGGTTCCGCCCAGCAGATGCGTCAGCTCTCCGGGATGCGTGGCCTGATGGCCAAGCCGTCCGGTGAGATCATCGAGACGCCGATCACGGCGAACTTCCGCGAAGGCCTCACCGTCCTCGAGTACTTCAACTCGACGCACGGTGCACGTAAGGGTCTCGCCGATACCGCGCTCAAGACGGCGAACTCCGGTTACCTGACCCGTCGCCTCGTCGACGTCGCGAACGATTGCGTCGTCAAAGAGTTCGACTGCGGTACCCTCGACGGTGTCGATGCCGTCTCTCTCTACGAGGGGGGCGAGATCATCGAGTCGCTCGAAGACCGTATCCTCGGTCGCGTCGCGCTCGAGCCGGTCTGGGATCAGAACGACGAGATTCTCGTCGATGCCAACGGTGAGATCGACGAGGTCATCGCCAAGAACATCATGGACGCTGGCATCGAGCGCGTTCGACTTCGGTCGACGCTCACCTGCCAGACGCTCAACGGTGTCTGCGCGCGTTGCTACGGCCGCGACCTCGCCCGTGGGCGGATGGTCAACGTTGGTGAAGCGGTCGGTACCATCGCCGCTCAGTCGATTGGTGAGCCGGGAACCCAGCTCACGATGCGGACGTTCCACATCGGTGGTGTCGGTTCGCTCTCCGTCGAGCAGTCCTCGCAGGAGGCCCGCAACAGCGGTGTCGTCCACCTCCACAACGTGAAGTCGATCACGAAAGAGGAGGGGGGACGCAAGTACCTCATCGTCATGACGCGTAACGGCGAACTGTCGATCCACGACGATTCGGGCCGCGAACGCGAGCGCTACCCGCTCGTTTACGGTGCGACCCTCTACTTCGACGAAGGCGACGAGATCACCTCGGGCGCGATGATCGCGGAGTGGGAGCCGTTCGCTACGCCGGTTCTCTCGGACAAGGCGGGCGTCGTCCGCTTCGACGACGTCATCGAAGGCGTCTCGATGGACGAGCGTGTCGACGAGAACACCGGTCTGTCGCGTAAGGTGATCATCGAGAGCCGCGATTCCAGCGTCCGTCCCCGAATCGTTCTCCGAGAGAACAAGAAGGGCGGAAAGCAGATCGCGAGCTTCTTCCTGCCGACCGGTGCAGCCCTCTTCGTCGCCGAGAACCAGGAAGTCGAGCCCGGTGCCATCCTGGCGAAGATTCCGCGTGAATCGACGAAGAACAAGGACATCACCGGTGGACTTCCGCGCGTCGCCGAGCTCTTCGAGGCCCGTAAGCCCAAAGAGCAGGCGATCATCACGGAGATCGACGGGGTCGTCTCCTTCGGTCGCGAGACCAAAGGAAAGCGTACCGTCATCGTCACGCCGGACGTCGGCGATCCGAAGAGCTACATGATCCCCAAATCGAAGCACATTCTCGTGCTCGAGGGGGACCACGTCCGCGTCGGCGAGCCGCTGATGGAGGGTTCGGAGAACCCGCACGACATCCTGAGCGTCAAGGGCCGCAAGGAGCTCGCCAAGTACATGGTGGACGAGATTCAGGAGGTCTACCGACTCCAGGGCGTGCGTATCAACGACAAGCACATCGAGATCATCGTGCGTCAGATGCTGCGCAAGGTTCGGATCGTGGACGTCGGCGACACCGACTTCCTCACCGACGAGCAGGTCGAACGCTACGTGTTCGAAGAGGTGAACAACAAAGTGCTCGCGCGTGGCGGACGTCCCGCCGTTGCAGAGGACCTGTTGCTCGGGATCACGAAGGCTTCGCTTTCGACCGAGAGCTTCATCTCAGCTTCGTCGTTCCAGGAGACCACGAAGGTCCTCACGGAAGCCGCACTCGCGAGCCGCGTCGACCATCTTCGCGGTCTCAAAGAGAACGTCATCATGGGCCGCCTCATCCCCGCGGGCACCGGTGCGAAGGAGTACCAGCGTCTCAAGCACGTGGTCAGCGAGCCCGACCAGCTCCCCGAAGACATCGTCCGCAAGTACGGTACGATCGACGAGGAGCTCGCCGCCGGCGAGTGACGTCCTTCGGCTGAAAGACAGAAGGCCTGACGCGGAAGCGTCAGGCCTTTTCTTTTGTGGGTTTCGGCAAGTTCGGGGCGGGCCCGTCAGAACCTGGTGACCCACGAGAAGCCGGCTCCGTCCGTGCTGAACCACGGGACCATCGCCGACCCTTCCGCGTCCGAGTCTTCGCGGAAGAAGAGATCGTAGACGACGAGCCCGCCGCCAGCGGCGACGGCGCCGATGCCGCTGAAGAGCAGCACCTTGCCGAGGGTCTGTCGGCCTCGGATCTGCTGCCCGAGCTCGTCAGCGGCGTCGGGATCTTCGTCGAGGAGCCTCGAATGTTCCTCGATGTCGTCCTTGAGACCCGCGCTCACGATGATGGCGCCGGTCGTGAGACCGATGCCGAGCGCGCCTACGCCGACACCTGCCCATCCGATGGGCGAGAAGAGTGGCTCGCCGGGTTCTTCGGGGTCCGGTCCGATCCGTTCGACGCACGCGCCGATGCGGATGTTGCAGAGGTAGCCCTCGTCGCAATCGTCGTTCGTCGAACAGACATCGGGGGCGTCGTCGGGCTTCGCGATGTCCTCGGCGACCTCTTCGGAACGCTGCGCGATCATGTAGGCGCCCATTCGGCCGAGATTCCCGTCGCGAACTTCGTCGGGCATGCCGCCCATCTCGTCCGCCTTGCGGGCGTTCTTCAGCGCTTCGTCCCAGTTGCCGAGCTTCGAGTAGGAGAGCGAGATGCTGTAGAGAAACATCGCGTTGGGATCGAGCTCGAAGCCTGCTTTGAGCTTCGTGATCGCGACGGCGTACTCCCCGGCGTAATAGAGGTCGAATCCCTCTTTGTACAATTCAGCAGCTTCCTGCTGACGGTCCGCATCGTCTTGAGCCGTGGCGACAGCCGGGACCAACGCCGCGAAAGCACCGCCCATCAGGACCGTAAAGAGGGCGCGCTGAATCGGTCGTTTCACTGGGTACCCCGTCGGTGAAGAGAGGTTCGGTTGTACCGTGAAACGGGGGGGTGGACAACATTTTACGCGGGGGAGGGGCGTGCGGCGCGGATGTCCGATACGTTCAGTCCGTCATTGAGGAATGAACTGATGGTAGATGTTCTTGGGCTTCTCTTCCGGCTCGGGCTTCGGCTTGGGCTTGGGCTTGGGCTTGGGCGTGGGCTTGGGCGTGGGCTTTGCTTCGACAGGCTTGGGATCCGGCTTCTTCGCTTCCACGGGTTTCACGGCGATGACGGGATTGAACTCGAAGAGAACATCGCGCGGGGAGGTGACTTCCTGTCGCTCTTCGTAGACTTCGTCCGAGTTCGGTGGGGACCAGCGTACAGTGACGGCCCCTCGAACCTCGGGGGCGTCGAGGGTGAGAGGGGTCACTCCTTTCTCTACGCCATTGATGATGACGGTCGCCCCCTCGAGATCCTCGCCGTCGAACTTCGCCGCGACGTGAACTTTGGCGACGACGGGTTCGACGGGTTCGACGGGTTCCTCCGGTTCGTCGGGGAGCGGCGGAGCCGTCACGATTGCGGGTTCCGTACCTTCTGGGGTTTCGGGTTCGCCGCTGAGGAAAACGAGCCCGACGAGAAGTCCGAGGACGATACTGACCAAACCCACCAGGACGACCAATTTCTTTCGGTCGTCCTGTGCGCCCAGAGGCGGCATTTCGAAGCTTGTGGGAGTCGGATCGTCGAAGGAGTTCTGGGTCGAGAATGCCTGGTCGACCTCGGCCATCGCCTCGCTGTCGAGCTCTTCGATGAGGTCGAGCGGGATGTCGATGGCGGTGGGGTCGGGTTCCACGTCGGCCAGGAGATCGGGTGCCGCGAGCGCTTCCAGGACTCCGGCGGTGTCGACGAACCGGATGGTGAGCTCCTTCTCCATCATTCGGTTCACGACGTCGCGCAGTCCGGAGGGCACCGTCGATTCGGGGGGGAGATGGAAGGACTGCGGTGCGAGCTGCTTTCCGATGATCTGGATCGAGCTGTCGCCCTTGATCGCGCGTTCGGCGGTGAGCATCTCGTATGCGACCAGGCCGAGCGCGTAGACATCGGAGGCGGGGCCGATCGTCCCCCCCTGGATCTGTTCGGGCGCCATGTAGCGCGGGGTCCCGATGAGGGTCCCGTCACTGGTCAGGTCGCGTTGTTCGGGATTGGGGGTATCGCGGACGAGCTTCGCGATCCCGAAGTCGAGCAGCTTGACGTTGTCCGCTTCACCGAGGTGATCGAAGACCATGATGTTGGCAGGCTTCAGATCGCGATGCAGCATGCCGAGGGCGTGCGCTTCCTGCAGCGACCCGAGCACCTGCTGAAGGATCTTGACCACCCGAGCCGGCTTGAGGGGCACGCCGGCGCGCAGGATCTCCTGCAGGCTCAACCCGTCGATGTACTCGAGGGCCATATAGAGGAGGCCGTCGGGCGTCTTTCCGTACTTGTAGAGGTTGACGGTGTAGGGGCTGCGAAGCTTCGACAGCATCATCGCTTCGCGTTCGAAGCGACGCATCAGCGTCTCGAGGTACGAGTCACGCTGGCCTTCGTCCTGAGCGGTGTCGACGGGGGGCCGCAGAATCTTGAGCGCAACGGGGCGTTCCAGCCCGACCTCTACGGCCCGGTACACCCGTGCAAAGCCACCGCTGCCCAGGATCGCTTCGATCCGGTAGGTGTCCTCGAACGTCTCGCCGATGGC
Organism: uncultured Bradymonadales bacterium; assembly: GCA_964411125.1. Taxonomy (GTDB): domain Bacteria; phylum Myxococcota_A; class Bradymonadia; order Bradymonadales; family Bradymonadaceae; genus JBFIHF01. The sequence goes on from CAYPJU010000001.1 coordinate 94,992, forward strand.
GGGAAACTTAGCGCTCATAGTCTCCGATGGTATCAGAGAAGTCGCAACAGACCACTTTTCCCGCTAATGTGGCGGACCGTCAGCAGATAGTGGGAACGAGAGTCTGCCGAATAAATTACCGGTTCTGCCCCGTTTGATCAAAGTGGTTTGCCGACCGAGAGGCTAGTCCAAATTCAGGAACGAAATGGCCGACAACGAAACCGACACCGATGCGCTGCTGAAGGACCTCGAATCGAGAGCGTCGGGGCCTCCGAAGGCCGAGTCCGCAGGGGAAGGGGACGAGGACATCGAGGCGTTTCTCCGTGAACTGGAGGGGGAGGCCTACGTGCCGCCTCCGAAGACCGAAGAGAAGCGGCCGGTGAAGACCGCGACCAGAGAGGCGCCTGCGGCGGCGCCGGTGAAAGAGGCGCCCGATGCTCCGCTCGAGAAGGCGAAGCCGGTCAAGAAGTCGCGAAAGGAAAAACGGGCCGAAAAGAAGGCGGCGAAGGAAGCGGCGAAAGCTGCTGCGGCCGCCGAGGAGACGGCGCTCGAACCTGCGGCGTCCGATTCGACGGCCGACTCGAACGGTCTGACGAACTTCCTTCGCATCATCAAGGTCGCCGCGTTCGTCGTCCCGTCGCTGCTCGCGGTATGGGTGCTGGGGGCCTACCTCGCATCGTGGGTCTCGGCGGGATGGCTCGTCGCGGTCCTGGCCGGGATGATCGTCTTCGTCTTGCCGCTCGTCGCCCGGCTGGCCTCGGCAAAGGGACGGTACGTCTGGTGGACCGCCGGGTTCGCGACGTTGCTGACCGTTGGTTTGGTTCTTCCGATCCCGGCGTCCGCGGCGCGCGCGCTCGAGGACTACGGACATTGGCCCGCGACGACCGCCGTCGAGCTTTCTGGCGCCCAGCCCGATCACTTTCTGGTCGGGTGGGGCACCGCGATCTCGTCCTTCGTCGGTCGAATGATTCACCCGACCCAGGAACCGCGGCCGGCGAAGCGGCTTGGCGGCGATCAGCCCCTCGGATCCGAGCCCCCCGTCGTGGATGGTCAGCCCCAGCCGGGCGTCGAGCCGCCGCCGCAGCCCGGCGTTCAACCCGCGCCGCAACCCGGCGTTCAACCGGCGCCGCAACCCGGCGTGCAGCCGGCGCCGCAACCCGGCGTGCAGCCGGCGCCGCAACCCGGCGTGCAGCCCGCGCCGCAGCCCGGCGTGCAGCCCGCGCCGCAGCCCGGCGTGCAGCCCGCGCCGCAGCCCGGCGTGCAGCC
>CAYPJU010000001.1:96336-126897 GCA_964411125.1 uncultured Bradymonadales bacterium
CCCGGCGTTCAGCCCGCGCCGCAACCCGGCGTTCAGCCCGCGCCGCAACCCGGCGTTCAGCCCGCGCCGCAACCCGGCGTGCAGCCCGCGCCGCAACCCGGCGTGCAGCCGCAGCCGGGTACACAGCCCGCTCCCGGCTGAAGATCAGAGAGCTGCGAAGGTCTCGTGGGTTTCGAATCGATGGTGCGGCAGTGCCGCATTTCCCGGCCGTTTCATAATCACGGCCCGCAATCCGGCGGTGTCGGCGGCCTCTGCTTCCTGCAGAACGTCGGTGGCAAAGACGATCCGTTCCGGGGCGATCCCCAGCGACCGAGCGATCGCGTCGTAGCTCGCCCACTCGCGCTTGGGGCCGGTGGTCGTGTCGAAGTAGTCGGTGATGAATGGCGTCAGATCCCCGGCCGTGCTGTTCGCGAAGAGTAGCTTCTGCGCCGCGATGCTACCCGAGGAGTAGATCGCGACGATTTTGCCCGCTTTCGTCCAGCGCTTCATCGCTGCAGGCACGTCGTCGAAGACGACCCCTCGCAAGGTTCCGTCCGCGTAGCCCGACTTCCAGATTTTTCCCTGCAACGACTTGAGCGCGGTCGTCTTCCGGTCGGCGTCCATCTGCCACCGCACGTTGGACGCCGCGGCGTCGAGATCGGATGGTTCGAAGGTCCGCGCTCCCGGGAGTCCCTCCTCGACATCCTCTGCGGCTTGGGCTGCGAGGTCCTCGAGGTCTTTCTGGACCTCGGGCGAGTCCGCATGGGCGCGCAGGAAAGAGCCGACGTGCTCTCGGGCGTACGGGAACAATATGTCGTAGACGAACGATATCGGGGTGGTCGTCCCCTCGATGTCGAGAACGACGGCTTGCTGAGTCACGTTGGCTCCGGTTCAGGCGGGGATTCGATGCCGGCGATCTGGGCCGGCGACGGCGGCCGCCATGGTGGGCCAAAGCGGGCCGACATGCAATTTGCACGAACGACCGGGAATCCGCACCCGGGGGCGGTCCGTTGTACATATGCCACCCGAGGGACGACGTCCTGGCGAGGTGGCGGTGATTTATTTCTGGTCGGGCGCGTTCGCCGATACCCTTGCACAAGGGGCTCGCGACGCGAGTCGCTGGCGCGCAGAGTCCGCCTCCGGCGAGGTCGGAAATCGATCGACGACGCGCTCGAGCAAGGCCGTTGCGGCGCGCGCGTCGTTTCGTACGCACGCATCAGCGGCCTGTTGCATCAGACCCTGAGGGAGGTCCCTTCGCGGACTCCCCGTATGGGCGTAGCACCCGGTGAGCACGACGAGAGCGATCGCGAGAAGGCGGTCCATCGGCTCACCTTACCGTAACGGAGCATTTTCTGCCCGGGTCGCGGGCGGAAGAACGCGGGAGTAAGAAGTATGACGCGGCTCATCGCCTACATCTGCAACAACGACAGCCTCAATTCCGTCGCCGTGGAGGCGCTGGCGCCGTCGCTCGACGTCTGGCCCGACGAGAAGCCTCCCGGGTTCGGCTTCGGCTGGATTCAGGACGGCCGTTCGCTCTTGCGGACGACGCCGAAACCGAGCGACGGGATGCCGAGCCTCACCGGGATGCTAGGCGACATTAGGACCCGTTCCTTCGTGGCCCACGTGCTCGAACCCGGGCAACAGCCGGCGCCGGCCCTGGACCTGCAGCCGTTTCGGTTCCGTAAATGGGTTTGTGCCCACACCGGGGAGGTCCCCGAGGTAGACGACGCCCGCCGCGAGCTTCTCGAGACGATCCCGAGCTTCATCCGAACCAACGTGAAGGGGGACTCGGGTTCCGAGATCCTCTGCCACATGTTCCTCTCCGAGCTTCACGGGCGAAGTGTGCTCGAGGACGGGCGGCGTGATCCTCGTGCGGCGGCCGAAGCGCTCCACGCGACGATGACCCGACTACAGTCCGAAGCGGCGATCGCCGAGTTCGCCCTCGTGGCCGTAACGGAGCGGGGGTTGCTCGCCGGCGCGTTCGGGAGCGACCTCTTCTACCGCGAGCAGCGCGGGCTGGAAGAAAAGGAAGCCCCCCTTTTCGCGGGCCACAGCCCGCGGCCCATCCAACACCCGAGCTTCAAGTCCGTGACCGTCACGAACGCGCCGAATCCCGACGCGGAAGGTTGGACGAAGATCCCGGATGGAAAGGTGTTGTTCGTGCGCGACTGGACCGTCGAGTTCGTCGGCTGAGGTTTTGGGTTCGAGGTTCGAGACGGAGCTTCAGAAGCGGCCGAAGACCCCGACGCCCGCGCCGTCGGAGCCGAGGAAGGGGAGGAGCCGTGCAGACTCTTCCTCCGAGTCGCCGGCGAGCACCTCCCACGCGAGGAACACGGCGCCGCCGGTGATGAGAGCGGCGCCGGCGAGGGTGGAGGCGAACGCGAGTCCGCCCGTCGCGTAGACTTCAGGGCAGTCCGTGACAGATGCATCCGCGCAAGCGGGGCGTCCGTCGAGGTAGTTGAACCACGCCCCCAGCACCAGCAGGCTCCCCCCTGCGGCCAGGCCGATGATCCCGTAGGTCTTTCGCTGGGCACCGAGCCGGTCCACCGGACCCTCCGAACCCCCGACGTAGACGGCATCGGGGTCGGTCTTCGAAAGATGCACCCTCATGAGCGCTCGCTGGGATGTCTGTGGCCCGACCACGAAGGTCTCGTCGAGCCCCTGGTAGCCTTCCCGGCGAAATTGGAACACGTACGTCCCGCGCTCCAACGACACGGCGGCGTTGCCGGTGCCGAGCACCTCGCCTCCGAGCGAGATTTCGGCGTCGGAGGGCTCCACGCTGATCTCGATCATCACCAGGCCAGCCGTGGGATCGTCGGTGGGCTGAGCGTCGGGGACGGTGAGCGGCGGCGGGGTAGTCTCCTCGACCTGCCGCGGGGGAGGCGCCGTCGTCGGCTTCGGTTCCGTGGTCGCCGTCGTCGCCGAGCTGGTCGGGACGTTGGTCGACGCGACCTTGGTGAGGGTGGTCGAGAACTGCTCGAGGACCTCGGCCCGGCCACACAGCTCGCAGGCGCCGCGCTCGGTGACCAGGAGTTTTCCGTCACGCAGGTCGTACATGTCGACGCGCCAGTCGTAGATCTGCGACTCGCCCGAAAACTGAATGCGGACGCCGGCTTCGGCGCCCGTCGCAGTGCGGACCTTCGCCAGGCAATCGGCGGTGAAGCAGTCCCGTGCGACCGGATTGACCTTTGCCCTGGAGGCGTCGACCCCGAGCCACTTCAGCTTCGCCGAACCTAGCGCATCGTCGACCGCCTTGGTCACGTCCTGGCGGACCAGTGCGTCGACGTTGGCCCCGATGTCGAGCTGAAGTCCGGCGAGCTCGTCGGCGGAGGCGATGGCGGGAGCCAGAACGAGCAACAGTGCGGTGATGAGTATCGTACGAGTCATTTCGTTTACCCTGCGGCTACCCGACGTCGCGGATGTCCACGTGTTGGACGTCTTCGAGCTCCTGGCCGAAGAACTGCGTTGCGGACGCCCGGAATCGGTCCGGGTCGTCCGTCGCGAGAAACTGCAATCTTCCTGCGCCCGATGATCGGCGCAAGCCGGTCGCCTTCAAGGTTTCCGACAGCGCGGCCGCGGTGGCGCTCGCCGAGTCGAGCAGACCCACGTCGTGACCGGTGGCCGCGGCGATCCCTCGCGCGATGGGACCAGCGAGGAGCGGATAGTGGGTGCAGCCGAGGATGAGCCGATCGACGTTCGAGCCGAAAAACGCCTCGAAATACGTCGCACAGATACCGTCGACGATCGACCCTTCGAGCCAGCCTTCCTCGGCGAGCGGCACGAAGAGAGGGCAGGGGGTCTGGACGACGTCGGCGACGCCGAGCTCGCGGAGCCGCCGTTCGTAGCAGCCGCTCGCGATCGTTCCCCGCGTGCCGATGACGCCAACGCTGCCGGAACGGGTCTGCGCCGCTGCGGCTGCCGCGACGGGGGCGATCACGCCGAGAATCGGGAGATCGAAGCGTTCTCGGAGGGCGTCGAGGGCGTGGGCCGAGGCAGTGTTGCAGGCAACCACGAGCGCCTTGATACCTCGCTCCCGCAGCATCGCACTGGCGTTCACCGCGTAGCGTCGGATGGTGTCCGCCCCGCGGTTGCCGTACGGAACGCGAGCAGTGTCTCCCAGGTAGAGGAGGTCCTCCTCGGGGAGCAGATCGGCGACCGCCCGCATCACCGTCAAGCCGCCGACGCCGCTGTCGAAGATGCCGATGGGGAGGTCGTTCTTCATGGTCGCGCTTTTTGCACGAGTGCGCGCGAAACACAAGATCGCCGCAGCCTGACGGCTGACGCCTCGACCGAGCCGGGCGAGAGGAGGCTGTCGTTTGGTTTGAACACCGTGGGGCTTCGCCCCAAGGGGAGAATCCCCTGATGGGTTTGGGCGAAGCCCAACGTTTCCCGCCCTTTTTCGACAGCGTCGAGCCGGGCGCGACGCCCACTCACCGAGCTCGAGCCTCGGGACTCACGCCTCGGGCCGGACGAGCTTCGAGCCGTGAAACTGGCTTGTGGCGTCGGGATCGTTCATGTTAGTAACGAGTCTGATCTTTCACGCCAGTTCAAATGCAGATCGGTTACAACAACGACGTCGAATACAGGGACAAGACGTTCCATATTCAGACCGAGGACCACGGTGAGCGCGCAGCGTCCATCGAGTCGCAGATTTTCCACGCTGGCGCGATTCTCGATACCAGCATCATCTCGTACTCCAAGGTACTGGCGGAGACGGACGACGTTGACGAGCGGATCGCTCGAGTCCGTCAGTTGATGCAGGCAAACCACAAGAAGCTCTACCTCAGTCTCTTCAAAGGGAAGTACGACGAGATGGTGGGCCTGGAGCCGATCGGTGGTGTGGAGGTTTCCGAGGTCGATTTCGTCCCGTCGCAGGAGGCCGTGCCGGCCGCCGCGCTGGAGATCGAGAGAGGCAACCTCGACGCGATCGCAGCGCTGGAGGGACCGGGTGGAGACGCCGTGGACCTCGCCACGCTGCAGGCGCAGCTCAATGCCGACGCCGCCGCGTTCGAGGCCGGAGAAGACGACGATGACGCCGCGCCGACAACGATGCTCTCGGCCGACGACATCGGACTCACCCAGCAATCCCCCTCCGTTCCGGCCGCGGCGGTACTGTCGCGACGGACGGGCTCGTCCCCCGGGACGAAGACAGAGTTCCCTTCCACGGGCGTAGCCGCGTGGCGGGGCGTAGCAGCAAAGCGCGAGGATGACGACTTCGTCGCCATGGTGGAGAAGCAACTGAGCGCCTGACGAAAACCAAACCGCACGAGCGGCTCTCAAGGACGAGGCCAGCATGCGCAAGAACGCGCCGATTCTATCGTGCTTTCATCTGGGATGGAGTGTTCCTCCGTCTCGGGGAAGCAACCAGGAAAACCTGACTCTTCTGAACGACCTCAGCTTCGAGCTGGACCGAGGGTCGTGGAACGAGTTCGTGGGCCCATCGGGAGGCGGCAAGAGCCTGCTGTTTTCGCTCTTGAGCCTGCGTCTCCCGCCGCAGACCGGCAAGCTGGTCGTCGACGGCCGCAATTTCCATCGCCTGTCGAAGAAGGGAGTGTCCGAGCTGCGCAAGCGCTTTGCGAGCTGCTCGGAAGAGCCGCTCCTGCTCGAGGGCCGCTCCGTCATCGAGAACATGGTCCTTCCGTTCGTGGTGCGCCGCGACCAGGCGGGGGCGGTAGAGCGATGCCAGGAGTTGCTGGAGGAAGCGAAGCTGGATCGTCTCCGTGACGTACCGGTCGCGAGCCTGTCGCGCCAGGAACGCCTCGCCGTCGCTGCGCTTCGCGCGCTCGCCGGCAAGCCGACGATGCTCTTCGTGGACAACGTCCTGTCCCAGGTCGACGACGAGATGCGGGCGACGCTGCTACGCATGATGCAGCGAGCTCACCTGGACGGAACGACGGTCGTCTCGTTCGGTCGCGAGGCGAGCCCGCAGTCTCGGCGCGGGGTCGTCTTCAGCCTGGTCGACGGCGCGATCGAAGAGCGGGTCGACTACGGTTCGAAGAGCCAGGCGCCGACGCCGGAAGCGGGAGGTCGTTCATGATCAGGTCACCGATGGAAGGATGCCGCGAGCGCAAATGGGAGACCGCCTCGGTCTCGTTCGCGGTGGTCGTGGTCCTCGCCGTGCCCCTGGCGATCGCGCTCTTCGCGTTTTCGGCGCACGAGGCCGCACGCGAGTGGCTGGCCGACTACACGCCGATCGTCTACCTCGCCCCGCAGACTTCTCCGGAGAGCGCTGCTGCGCTCGCCGACGAGCTGTCGGAGTGGCCACTGGTCGCGTCCGCTGCGGTGCGCGAGCCGGCGGAGGCCCGGGTTGCTCTGATCGAGCGGCTCGGTGAAGACGCCGTCGAGAGCCTCGAGATCACGGACGGAATGCTCCCGACGTCGATCGTCATCGAACCGGCGGTCCCGGTGGCTGGCCACATCGACCTCGTGTCGCGCGTGTCGGGGCTCGAGGCGCGGATGGAGGTCGACGCGGTGGAGGTCCCGTCGAGCGACGCCACGCAGGTCGTCCACTTCGCGGCGTACGGCCTCGCCGTCGCCGTCACGCTTTCCGTGCTCGGCTTCTTCGCCGCGCTGATCCTGCTCCTCTCGTTCTTCCAACGGCTCCGCAAGGACGACGACGATACGGACCGGGTGCTCGCACTCTTCGGTGCTCGCCCTGCGGAGCTTCGCCGCCCGACTCTGGTACGTGGGCTCGTCGTCGGTGGCTGGTGCGGTGCTGCGGTCACCGCCGCGGGCGCATTTTCGCTGTTGCTGTGGCAGCTCTACGCTCCGGCGGTCGCCGGAGTGGAGGTGTCGGCTTCGATCGCGGCGTGGTCGACCGTAATGATTCCGCTGGTCGCAGTTCCCTTCCTCGGGTTTGTGGCGGCCTGGCACGCGAGCTCCGGGCAAGTGCAGATTCTGCGAGGTCGCTATGCGTGATCGAGTCGTGACCACTGCCGCTTTCGTCGCCGTGCTGAGCGTCGCCGCGACGGCAGCCGGGACGGAGCATCAGACCGTCTTCGAGCGTCTCAACGTGCTAGACTCTCGGGCGACGTTGAGTACAGCGCGTGTCGACGACCTGTCGCGGCGTCTGGAGGAGAACGAGACCGCTCTGCAGAGCCGATGGGAGACCGCGGACGTGGCGGTCCGTGCGGCGCAGCCGATACGCCTCGAGGTGAACCGGACCCTGGCAAAGTGGCTCGGTGCGTTTCGAGCCGCCCGTCGGACTTCGACCGCGGGCCCGGTCGCGAGCGAAGACACCGAGCGATTGCTGCGATACGCCGGCAGCCAGGCATTGCCCGCGCGGCTGGCGGACACCGACGTGGTTCGCCGCGCCGACGAAGAGCGGGCCGCCTTCGGAACGATCCTGGCGGAACGAGGGTCTCTGATCGTGGAGCTCGCTCGCACCGAGGCCGATCTCGCGACGTTCGACGGGGGACGAGAGAGGATCGTCTCTACCGCGCGGACGGTGGGCGCCGCGACGGATCTCGACGTGACCGCTCAGCGCTTCGGCGCCCGGCTCGAGACGCTGCCGAACGTCGATCCGTCGTTTGACTTTCATCGGTTCAAAGGGACCCTCGCCCGTCCGCTGACCGCCACCCCGACGCACGCATTCGGTGCTTCCGCCCCCATGATTCGTGGTGCGGGGCTCACCTGGCGAGGGGTAGAGGGCGACGTTCTCGCGACCGCCGACGGTGAGGTGGTGTTCGCCGAGCCGTTCGAAGGGTGGGGGCTCGTCGTCGTCGTCGATCATGGTGGCGGCTACCGTTCGGTCTATGCGCACCTCGCCGGGTTCGACGTATCGGTCGGAACTCGCGTGAACCGCGCGCAGAAGCTCGGGACCGTCGGGGAGACCGGCAGCCTCGATGGCAAGCGCACCTACTTTGAGCTCCGCAAGTCCGGGGTCGCCGTCGATCCCGCTCCCTGGTTCGTTCAGCCGGGATGATCGATGGACTCCGCGTCGCCGTCGTCGTGCCGGCCTATCGGGAAGAGCGCCTGATCGCCCGAACGCTCTCTACCGTTCCGGACACCGTCGACGTCGTGATCGTCGTGGACGATGCCTCCCCCGATGCCACCTTCGAGCGCGCCACTTCGAGCGCCGAGCGCGATGCGCGAATCGACGTGGTTCGGCTCTCAGAAAACCAGGGTGTCGGTGGTGCCATCGTGGAGGGGTACCGGCGCGCGATCGAGGCGGGGGCCGACGTGGCGGTGGTGATGGCGGGCGACGACCAGATGGATCCGGGCGACCTCCCCGCGCTGGTCGCGCCGATCGCCGAGGACCGCGCCGACTACGTGAAGGGCAACCGCTGGGTACACGCCGAGGCGCGGCGCATGCCGCTCGTGCGCCGAATCGGCAGCCAGGTTCTCGGTCGGACGACCGGTTTCATCGCCGGGATTCCGGGGCTCGACGATGCGCAGTGTGGCTACACGGCGGTGCGTCTCGCGACCCTGCGTGACGTTCCGCTCGACCGGGTCTACCCGCGCTACGGCTACCCCAACGACATGCTCCTTCGACTTGCGGCCGCCGGTGCGCGCATCGTGCAGGTCCCGGTGCGCCCGGTGTACGGTGACGAAGTATCGGGCTTCGTCCCCTACCAGGTCGTGAAGCCAATCGCAGGAATCCTTCTTCGCGGAGCGCTTCGCCGTGCGGGTCTATTGTCTGACCAGTAGCTTTCCGCGGGGCCGTCTCGACGCATCCGGTCGCTTCGTGGCGCAATGGTGCGAGCTTCTCGAGAGCGCCGGGCACGACGTCGAGGTCTTCTACTGGGGGCACGGACCCCACGATCCGACGGTCGGCTCGCCTGCGCACCCAGTGCCCTATCTTCCGCCCGGTCTCCCCCACCTGTTCGACGGAAGCGGTGCCCCGGACGCGCTCGAGCGCAACGGCGCACGCCATCTCGAGGCAATTCCGGCCGTCGCAGCGATGCTCGCGAGGCTCGCGGCCAGACCCGCCCCAGACCTCGTCGTCGGGCATTGGCTCTTCCCCGGCGGCCTCGTGGCGCGTCTGGCGGGCTCGCTGTGGCGGCGGTCATCTCTCGTCGTCGGACACTCGGCCGGGGTTCATCTTCTGCGGCGTCTACCCCCAGGACCGCGCGAGATTGTGACCCGTTGGGTCGCATCGGGGCCAACGACCGTGTCGAGCCATGCGCTCGCCGAGCACTTCGGCAGTTTCGCCCCACGGGTGGTTCCGATGGGGTACGAGCCGCTCGACGTCCCCGCCGAAAATGGACCCGGAGTGCTGCTCTACGGGCGGCTCGAGCACATCAAGGGGTTCGATGTCGTAGCGCCCGCTCTTCGCGGTCGGGAGGTTCACGTCGTCGGGGATGGATCGATGCGGGCGTCTCTTCGGGTCTCGCTGGGCGATTCGGCGGTCTTTCACGGCTTCGGAGATCGCGTCGTGAAGACGGAGGTCTTTCCTCGTTGTGCCGTGGCGTTGTTCCCTTCGCGATGGCGGGGGGCGCGCCACGAGGGATGGCCGACGTCGGTGCTGGAGGCGGCGTCGGCCGGGGTCGTCCCGCTCGTCAGCGCGTGGCCCGGTGCCGCAGAGATGGTGGGCGATCCGGACCTTCAGGTGGTCCGCGACGACGACTGGCCCGCTGCGATCGAGCGGGTGCTCGAAGCGCGAGATTCGTTGCGCGAAGAGGGGCTCAAACGAGCGCAGCGCTTCACATGGGAAGCGCTGCGGTCGGTCTGGCTGGATGTGGTCGAGCAGGCGGCTCGCTAGCTCGCGATCTGCTCGGCGTCCGAGTTCTCCTCGAGGTCTTCTTCGAGCTCTTTGGCGAGGTCGTCTTCGCTCGCGACTTCACCGGCTTCGCGACGGTCGAGGCGCTCTTTCGCCCACTCCCGCAGGCTCTTCGCCTTGTCGTCGAGCGACTGTCGGAGGAAGTCGAGCCCGAGGTACTTCTCGCCCAGAATGTAGGCGCGCTTTCGCACTGCCGTGTCGGGGAGATCTGCGGCTTTCCGGAGCAAGCCGAGACGAATCTCCTCTTCGATGTCGAACCAGCGCTCGTCGAGCAGGTCGAGGGCTCCGCTCGCGACCTGGTCACCGCCGTAACCCCGCACGGTGTTCGGCTTGAGGAGGCGCTTGAGGAGCTCGTGGGGATCGCGACCGAGCCGGGCGAGCCAGACGACGGCGCGGCGGCGAACGTTGCCCGGGAGGAAGCGAATGCTGAGTCGGTCCTGTTCTTCGGCGGTCGTCTCGAGTGGGTGTCGGTACTCGCCGCGCGGGAACGGGATCGCGTTCTGAACGACGATCTGGCAGACCTCGCGCTTGAGGCTCTTCGACAGCGAGCTGAGGCCCATGAGGTGATCGAAGATCTCGCGCCCCTGGCCGCCGATCGCTTCCTTCGCGGTGAGGACCATCAGGATGAGTTCGATGCTCTCCTCACGGCTGACGTCGACGTCGCGGAAGATTCCTTCGGTCGCGGGGAAGATGAACTCCGTCGCTTCGATGTAGGAATCGGTGAGGCGCGGCAGCCAGATGAGTCCGCGGCGCAGCCCCAGATAGTCGTCGCGGTTCAGCATCTTCTCGGTGCCGAGCCAGGCGGTGAGCTGAAAGAGTCCCGGGCCGGGCTCCTGGCCCTCGTCGAGATGAACGTTGATCTGAAGGACGGCGTGGCAGAGCTTCTCTTTGACGTGCGGCGAGATGCCGGGCGCGACGATGACGCGGCGCGCGAAGAGGCCGAGATAGTAGGGGTACTGAAGGTAGCGCCACAGGCGCTCCTCGGCTCCGGGGCCGACGGGGAAATCGGTACCGGCCGCGAGGGAGTCGCTCGCCATTTCGATCAGGCGCGGCGTTTCATCGTCCGAGGCATTGAGATGTCGCTTCAAGAAGGTCGATGTATCCAAGATTCTTCTCCGGTCTCTTCGGTACCCAAACCAGCGCGCGTCGCATTTTATTCGGAATCGGCCGACGCAGGGCGCAGGGCCGGGTGACTTACCATCCCGACCGGGCGATTACAACAACTCCACCGTCAGGCCCGAAATTTCGCCAATCCGAGGCAGTTCGCGCTCGATTGGGTGATCGGGTTGGGCCGCAAAGCGGGGAACATCGGGACCTCGGCCGGTGTCTTTTCCATCGTGTTTTGCGTATGGTGCATCTGCGCGGCCCGACGCCGTTTCGATGCCCGCGCCATTGCGAGAGGTGCTCGTGGCTGAAGAACCGAAAGATCAAGAACTTCTGTCGGCGTTGAGGGAAGCCGAGTCGAAACGTCGCCGGTCCGTGATGATCGGGGCGGCTGTGATTCTCGTTTTCGTGGTGCTCTCCGTCGTCTTGTCGGTGACCTTCTCCGACGAGATCTTCCAGCCGAAGATCGACGTGGAGGACGGCGAGCAGGACGTTCTGGCGGACACCAACGATCCGCAGTGTCGAGAGTTCATCTCCCTCGTCACGGAGATCGGAAAGGACTACGAAGCGATCGAGCCCGCCCTGCAGGACGAGTTGCTCGGGAACGACCGCGCCGAGATCGAGCGGCTCGTCGCCGAGCTCGACGACCTGAAGGAGCGTCTCGAGAAGGCGTACGAAGTGTCGACCCAGGCCGAGCTTCGGTTCGACGAATCGCGCTCGGACATCAACGACTGGCATCGCTACATTCAGAACGAGCTGCACCTGTTGCAGCGGGTCGCGAACGAACGGCTCGAGGCGCTACCCAAGGCGGAAGTTCCCGACGCCGGGACGGTCGTCGACAACGTCGCGCCCGAGAAGCCGGCCGACGAGCCGAAGTCCGAGAAGACGCCGCAGGAGCGGCTCGACGGGGCGACGCTGGCCGCCAACGAATCGTTCCAGAAGTTCCGCGTATGGCATACAGGGGGACTGCATCCCTGCGGGAAGGCCGCCGAAGGGGAGACACCCTGGGCTCCCACCGACTGACTGTCACCGAGACGATAGATGGCTGTGTACTGGCGATTGATCTTGTTCCTGGTCCTCGCGACTTCGGCGTGCAAAGGGTGTGACGGCGGGGATCCCCCGCCTCCCACGGACATGGGCACCATCTCCGACGTCGCCGACAGCGGGCCCGACGCGAAACCGCTCCAATGCGAGCCGGGCGAAGTCGTTCGCTGCCGAGAAGAGGACACCCCCGCGATTGACGTGTGCGCGGCGGACGGTTCGGAGGTCGTGGCCGGGTCGTGCCCGAACGATCCGCTGCAGGTGTGCCGCAACGACGAGTGTGTCGAGGTCGCCTGCATCCCCGAGGCTCGGAACTGCGTCGACGAGAACACCCCGCAGGTCTGCAACGCTGACGGAAGCGCCTGGGAAGTTCAGGAGAGCTGCGGCGGATCGAGCCGCTGCGAAGCCGGCAACTGCCTGAACCGATGCCAGATCGCCGAACTCACCAACAGCTACATCGGTTGCGAGTACTGGGCCGTCGAGCTCGACAACGTCCTCCTCAACGACGGCGGGGTGCTCCCCGACGACGAACGTCCACCCTATGCGATCGTGCTCGCGAACAGCTCCACCGAGTACGACGCCGTCGTCACGGTCTACGCCGAAGACGGGGTCGTGGCACAGGCGGACGCCCAGCGCCTCGTCGGGGCCGACATCAGCTTCCCTGGCGACGACAAGGTCACCGTGCGCAGCGAGCTCATCGACGACCAGGGGGTGAAGCTCCTCGACATCTCGGGGCCCGTCGAGAACATCCCGCTGCCACGCCGCTCGATGATGACGCTCGTCTTCCCGCCGCGGTTCGTCCCGTTCGGAAAGTCGACGGTCACCAAGGTCGGCTACCGGGTCGAGAGCACGCAACCGATCGTCGCCTACCAGTTCAACCCGCTCTGCTGTAACTACAGCTTCACCAACGACGCGAGCCTGCTGCTTCCGACCAGCGCCCTGACCGAGAACTACTCGTTCCTGTCGTACGAAGTGTGGAAACCGCAGTTCGGAAACACCTCGTACTCCTCGACGCTGACCGTCGTCGGGACCCAGCCCGACACCGACGTCACCGTCCAGCTTCGGCCGTCACGCCAGGATGGCGTGACCTTCGACCAGATCATCTACGGCGTCGAAGGCGACCGGATCACGGGCCCCGACGACCAGGGGATCTTACGCGCGACCCTGCAGCCGTTCGAGGTGTTGAACATCGCTGCGAAGCGTCCGAACGAGGACATGACCGGAGCGCGAATCACGGCTTCGGAGCGGGTCGCCGTCTTCGGCGGCCATACGTGCGCGTTCGTGCCCGAGGGGAACGCTGCGTGCGATCACCTCGAGCAGCAGCTCTTTCCGGTCGAGACCTGGGGACGTCGGTTCATCGCGGCGCCCCTAAAGATTCGAGGAGATCTCGAAGGGGGCGCCCGCACGCTGGAAGGAACCTACTTCAAGTTCCTGGCGCTCGAAGACGACACGACGGTTCAGACCGGTTTCAACCTCGATTTCCAGTCGAACCCCGACGGGATGCGCCAGACCTCGGGTGCGACGCTCCCGTGCCGTGATTTCTCGGACGATCCGGAGCTCGGTGAGTTCACGCTCGACGCAGGGCAGTCGTGCGTCATCGGTTCGAAGAAGATGTTCGTGGCCGAGTCGGGGCGTCCGCTGATGGTCGGAGCGTTCCTCTCGGGCCAGGGATCGGTCGAGGACAACCCGCAGTTCGGAGACCACAACGGCGACCCGGCGTTCTTCCTGGTGCCTCCGGAGGAACAGTACCGATCGGACTACGCCTTCCTCACCCCGTCGACCTACTTCGTCAGCTACCTGACCGTGCTGATCCAGCCTGGGTTCACGATCTCGCTCGACGGGCAAGAACTCGACCTCACCCAGTTCGACTACGAGATCTTGCCGGAGCGCAACATCGCGCGCGCTCACATTCCGGTCGAACCGGGGCCCCACTCGGTCGAATCGCAAGCACAGATTCCGTTCGGGATCGTAGTGTACGGCTACGACGACTACGTCTCCTATGCGTTCACCGGCGGGCTCGACCTCACGAAGCTCAACGAGATCCGCTGAGCGGTCGCGCGACCAGTGCGTTGATCGTCCCGCGCGCGCCCTCCACCACGAAAGACCACTCGCCGTCTCGGGCCGCGAGCTGCGTCGAGACGCCGCCGTCGAGGTTCAACGCGGTCGTCGCGTCGGTCGTGACGTGCAGGTAATGGGCGAACGCCCACAGCGGCATGCCGCGGTCGGAACGCCGGAGCCGGACCCCGTGCGGCGTCTCGACGATGTCGTCGTTCGCCGCGACGGCCACGAACCACACGGCTTCTTCGCCGACCGCCACACCGGAGCGTGACGCCGCATCGGCGTCGGGCTTCGCGGTCACGAGCGAGCGCCTCTCGTCGAGAACCCGGTCGATCGATTGGAGCGCCACGAGCGCCTTCGGTGACCGCTTCCGGTATTCGTCGCGGTGGACGATGGCGGGGCCGTCGGCGTCGACGTAGAAGATTCCGGACCCCCCGCGTTTCGTCCACGGCGAACTCTCGTGACCACCGCTGACGACCAGCCCCATCGGTCGAAACCCTTCGTCATGCGCCTCATAAAAGCCGCCGTTGATCGTCACCCAGGGCCCTTCGTCGTCGGGGAGCAGTTCGCTGAAGGCGACTACGTCCGGCGACGCGTTCACGTCGAACTTCGCGTCCGCGTCGAACCGCGCGCGCCACGCCGTACCCTCGGTCTCGCCGACGCGCCAGGGCTGTCGCTCGAAGCGCCACCCGGGGCCCTCGCGAAGCACCTCGATCGCAGCGATCCCGACGGGATTTCCGGCGTATTCGATCGGCTCGGCCGCAGGGCCGGCGTCGCGTGGAGAATCCGTCGGGCTCGTCGGGGCAGGGACGGTGCGAGGGGGCGCGACCGGCGCCGGCGGGGGAGGGGGCTCTGGCTCGCAGGCGCAGAGCAGCCCAAGAAAGATCGACGCGGCGGAGTTCCTCATGTCGAGGAAACTGCGCCGCGCCGGACAATGTTCCAGTCGTTCAGTTCGAGCGACGGCGTCGCAGCCGTCCGATGCCGACGAAACCGAGGAGGGCGAGGAGGCTGAAGCCGCTGGAGCTCCCCGCGACGCTGCACGCGCCGCCGCCACCGACCGGGCGCTTCTCGAGGGGGTCCGGCACCTTGGCGTTCTCGATCTCGAGCTGCTGCTGGACCGTCGCGTAGTTGTCGCGGACCACCTCGCCTTCGCCGCTCGTCCCGACTTCGGAGACACGTAGGGTGGCGGGCATCATCGGCCCTTCGCCGATCGGCCACGTGTTCTGGTCCGCGCCGCGGACGACGAGGCCGCTCGGCAGCTCGACGCGGAACGGAGCCTCCCACTGGTAGTACTGCGAGCTGCACTCGATGATCATGTCAGCGGTGTTGATGTTGCTCTTCGCCGGAAGGTCGGGGTTGAAGTCGAACGCGGGGTCGCGCGTCATCTCGTTCGCCGACATCGTCGTGTACATTCGCGTCGTGTACTCGCTCGCGTCGAAGAGCTCCTGCGTCTCGATCATCGGATCGATCATGTACTCCTTCATCGCGTCGACCCACGCCTGCGGGTCGAAGTCGGCGGGGAGTTTCCCGTCGTCGACGAAACACCAGGGGCATTGCATCAGCTCCATCCGTTCCTCGGCGGAGAGGTTCGGCATCGTCTCGCTGACGACCTGATCGATCCCGTCGAACGCCACCTGGTTGAAGGTGTTCTGGTCGAACACCGAGAAGTTGAAGAACGCGTACTCGAGCAGCTCGCTGGCGCGATCGACGGTCCACGTCTCGTTTCGCACGTAGTCCCAGTTGTTCTGGTCGTTCTGCGTCCAGATCGTGTTCTCGAGTGTCGAGGAATCGTCCGCGTATTCGGTGACGAAGCCCTGACCACTCGCCTCGTTCGCGGCGGCGATCACGACGTCGTTGTAGTTGGACGTGGGGTTGAACCAGTTCAGGAGCGCGTCGTTGAGCTCCAGCGCCTTGTAGTTGACCGGCACGGCGCGGTCGGAGCCGAGCACCCAGGTCATGACCCCCATGTCGTCGGTGGCGGCGACGGCGGTCAGCTTGATCGGGATCATCGGGCGATCGCTGTCGTACGTCAGCTTGATCGGACGGACCGAGCCGCTCTCCTGCGTCTTCTGGAGGCGAATCGCGAGGAGGTTGAACCCGTCGTCGAGATACGGGCCGATCAGCTCGGGGCCGACGTTCGTGACCTCGTAGTTGTTGTCCTCGAGCCAGTCGAGGGCGAGCTGCGTCTTGTTGTCCTCGGCGTCGACCTGAATCACCACGTAGTCGTAGGGGCCGGTGTTGCCGCGGGCGAGGACGTTGACTCCCCCGCCATTCCCGTCGTCGGCGACAGATCCGTTGTTCGCGCTCTCGGGGGCCGCGGTTGCGTTGTTAGCGAAACGGCGGTTGTCGTCCTGGCGACATTCACCTTCCACCGACCGGTTCAGGTTGTACTGGGGGTTCGTGGCGTTCTGCAGCCGCGTGAACGCTGCGTCGGACGACAGACCGACCTCCGGGATACCGGGAACGGGCAGGAGCCAGCCGAAGCGGTCGGCGGGCCCGGCGTACATGATCTGCACGACCGCGGTCACCGAGTTGTCCGGGTGCTGGGCGAAGACGATGCGTTCGGCCGCCTGGTTCACCTGATTCGGGCCCGCGCCGGCGCAAAAGAAGCCTCCGCACGCCTCGGCGGCGTCGGAGGTCAGGGTGATCATCGCGCCCGCGGTGAGGGCTGCGGCATATAGCGGGAGGTTCTTCATCATGTCTTCACCGTGTTGGTGTGAACGAAGGTTTGGTTGACGACCTGGATCATAGCAATCGTCGTTCCATCGCGCGAAATCCCGGCGTTCCGAGCACGAAAGGCCGTGAAGGCCAGAATCGACGGGCCGAAACGAAACACGGGGTGACGAAGACGTCACCCCGTGGCTCAGATTTTTGAGGATCGCGGAGCGAAGCCCGCAAATGTCTGAGGATCAGTCGCGGCGGCGGCGAAGCCGTCCAACACCGATGAATCCGAGCAGTCCGGTCACGCTAAGCGCGGCCGAACCACTCGCGACGGAACAGCCGCCACCACCCTCCACAGGGCGGCCGTCCATCGCAAGCTCTTCGTCTTTCTCGTCGACGATGCCGTCGCCGTTGAGATCGTCGTCGAAGTCGACGTCCCCGTCCCCGTCGACGTCGCCCCCGCTCGCCATTCCGCTGCCCGAGCCCTTCGGCACGCGTGCGTTTTGCTCTTCGAGCTGCTCCTTGACGGTGTCGTAGTTGTCGCGGACGACTTCGGCGTCAGCGTCCGGGCTCTCCTGAGCGACGAGCAGCGTGTAGGGCATCATCATGCTCGGCTGCACAGGCCACTGTCCCTGGTTGGCACCGCGCACGACGAGTCCGCTCGGGAGCTCGACGCGGAACGGCGCTTCCCACTGATAGTAGGTCGGCGAGCACTCGATGATGTAGTCGGCGGTGTTGGTGTTGGAGACATCGCCGAGGGTCGACTTGAACGAGAACGACGGGTCGACCGTCATCTCGTTGGCGGACATCGTGGTGTAGAGGCGCGTCACGTAGGGAAGGTCGTCGAACAACTCCTGCGTGTCGCGCATCGGACCGACGACGAACTCCTCCATGGCGTCGAGCCAGACCTGCGGATCGAAGTCCGCGGGGAACGCGGCGTCGTCGGGGAAGCAGTCGGGGCACTGCATCAGACGCTGCCGCTCGTCGGCGGTCAGGTTCGGGAGCGCCGTGTCGATCACCTGGTCGATCCCGTCGAACGGCTGCTGCATTCCGGTGAACGGGTCGAAGGTCGACAGCGCGATGAAGCTATACCAGAAGAGATCGTTCAGCGGCTCCGTCGTCCAGTCCCGGCCCTTGTAGAACGTCCAGTCCGACTCTTCGTCGGCGCGCCATACGACGGCACCGAGCGTCGACGTGTCGTCGGCGTACTCGGTCACGAATCCCTGTCCGCTCGCCTCGTTGGCGGCGGCGGTGATGACGTCGTTGTAGTTCGACGTCGGGTTGAACCAGTTCAGCAGCGCGTCGTTGAGCGTGAGCGACTTGTAGTTCAACGGGATCGCGCGGTCCGGTCCGAGCACCCACGTCATCACGCCCATGTCCTGGTTGGCGGCGACCGCGGTCAGTTTGATCGGGATCATCGGGTGCGACGAGTCGTACGTGAGCCGGATCGGGCGGACCGTCCCGGCGTCGTCCTGCTTCTGCAGCCGGATCGCCAGCAGGTTGAAGCCGTCGTCCAGGTAATCGGTCAGCAGGTCGGGGCCGACGTTGCCGACTTCGTAATTGTTGTCGGCGAGCCAATCGAGCGCGATTTGCGTCTTGTTGTCCTCATTGTCCACCTGGATGACTACGTAGTCGTAGGGGCCGGTGTTGCCCTCGGCAAGTACGGTGACACCGTTGTTGGTGCTCGCATTGTTTCCGGACGCACCAGCGTCGGCGTTGTTCGCAAAGCCGTCGTTCTCTGCCGTGCCGTTGTTCAGAAATTCTTCGCGGGCGCACTCCCCTTCGACCCGACGATTGAGCGAGTACTGCGGGTTCGTCGCGTTCTGCAGACGCTGGAATGCCGCGTCCGACGAGAGCCCGACTTCGGGGATCCCGGGAACGGGGAGAAGCCAACCGAAGCGGTCCGCCGGGCCGTCGTACATGATCTGGACGACCGCGGTGACCGAGCCGTCGGGGTGGTCGGCGAACACGATGCGTTCGGCCGCCTGGTTGACGGTGTTCTGACCGCCGTCACAGAAGAGACCGCCGCACGCTTCGGCCACGTCGGAATGAAGAGTGACGGCGCTGCTCGCGAGCAGCGCGGCCGCCAGAATGGATGGTTTGTTCATGGATCACCTCGGGTTGTGAAAGTCGTGTACCAAAACGTGCGGTCAGGTCCAAACTGTTGCTCAGGGGCGTTCATCGACGCCGTCGTCGTCGCACGAGGCCGAAGAGACCGAGCGCGGCCAGCGAGCCGAGTCCGCCTGCCCCACCGGCGGTGGAGCATCCGCCCCCTTCGACCTCGGAGCCGCCGCCGCCGGGTACGTCCTGGTTGCTGCGCTCGAGCTGCGCGCGAACGGTCTCGAAATTGTCGCGGACAACTTCGGCTTCGCCTTCCGTGTTGTCCTGGGAGATCACGAGCGTCGACGGCATCATCGCGTTCGCGCTGATGGGCCAGATCCCCTGGTTCCTGCCTCGAACGATCAGACCGCTCGGCAGCTCCACGCGGAACGGGGCCTCCGACCGCAGGAAATCCGAAGAACACTCGATGACGTAGTCTGCCGTGTGCCGGTTGCTCACCCGTGGCAACGACGGGTTGAAGTCGAACGACGGGTCGACGGTCATCTCGTTGGCCGACATCGTCGTGTACATCCGGGTCGTGAACGTCGACTCGTCGAACAGGTCCTGCGTCTCACGCATCGGGTCGACGACGAACTCCTCCATCGAGTCGATCCACGTCTGCACGGAAAAGTCGGCCGGGAACTCGGCGTCGTTCGGGAACGCGTAGGGGTTGTCGACGAATCGTTCGCGGGCTTCGGCGCTGATGTCGGGCAAGGCGAGGTCGATGACCTGGTCGATCCCGTCGTAGGTTCGCCCCCCCTGAGAGAATCTTCGCAGGGAGGTCTCCAGCAGATCTCCGACGTATTCGATCCGCGCTTCGGGGTTCGCGTCGGTTGCGTCCAAGACCCAGGTGGTGGAGGTGACTTCGTCCCACAGCTGTATGTCCCCGGCCGTCCAGATGGCGGTCGCGAGGCGTGCGCTGTCGTCGGCGAACTCGGTCACGAAACCCTGGCCGCTGGCCTCGTTCGCGGCGGCCGTGATGACGTCGTCGTAGGTCCGCCCCGGATTGAACCAGTCGATGAGGGCGTCGTTGAGCACCAGCGACTTGTAGTTGAGGGGAATCGCCCGTTCGGGACCCAGCACCCAGGTCATCACGCCCATGTCGTCATTGGCGGCGACGGCCGTGAGCTTGATCGGGATCATCGCGTGGCTCGACTCGTACCGAAGGTGCAACGGTCGGATGGAGCCGGTGTCCTGTGTCTTCTGAAGGCGAATCGCCAGCAGGTTGAACCCGTCGTCGAGGTAGTCGCCGATCAGGTCGGGCGCGGCGTCGGGCACCTGGTAGTTGTTCTCGTTCATCCAATCGATCGCGAGCTGTGTCTTGTTCGTCTCGCCGTCGACCTGAATCACGACGTAGTCGTAGGGACCGGTGTTGCCCCGCGCGAGGACGGTCACCCCGCCGGGCTCGCCGCCGTCGTCGACGCCGTTGTTCCCGGCGCCATTGTTGAATGCCTCCCCGTTGTTGGTGCCATTGTTCTGAGATTTGGGGGTCGCGCACTGACCCTCGATCCGGAGGTCGAGGTCGTAGCGAGGGTCCGTCCGACTCTGCAGCCGCGCGAACGCGGCGTCCGACGACAGCCCTACCTCGGGGATCCCAGGCACCGGGAGGAGCCACCCGAAACGGTCGGCCGGTCCTTCGTACAGAATCTGAACGACCGCGGAGACGGTCCCATCGCCGTGGTCGGCGAAGATGATGCGCTCCGCGGACTGGCTGACCGCCACCGAGGAGCTCGTCGGGCCTCCGCCGTCACAGACGAAGCCTCCGCAAGCTTCGGCGACGTTCGTGTGAAAGGTAGCGGCACCGCCCACGAGGAGGGCGGCTGCGAATAGATGCCTGGTGCTGGTCATGTTTCGTCTCGTCGTCATCGATGATCGCAAGCTTGGTACAAGAAGCTCGGTTGCGCTGCCCCCACTCACTCCCGGCGGCGCCGTCGTCGCATCCAGAGGAGTCCTACCAGCGGCAACGAGACGAGCGAAGCCGAACCGCCGGCGACCGAGCATCCACCGCCCCCCTTCGAGTCTTGTCGTCGATCGCGTTCGTCCACGATCCCGTCCCCGTTGATGTCGTCGTCCCAGTCGACGTCTCCATCTCCGTCGATGTCGAAGCCGTCGTCGGCGCCGACGCCGGTCCCACCCGGCACCCGGGCGTTCGCTTCGTCCAACAGTTGCTTCACCATGTCGTAGTTGTCGCGCACGACCTCGCCATCCCCATCGGTCGTCTCCTGCGAGACGAGCAGTGTGAAGGGCATCATCGGTCCCGGAGAGACGGGCCAGTTGCCCTGGTTACGGCCGCGGACGACGAGCCCGCTGGGGAGCTCGACGCGGAACGGGGCGGTCCAGGGGAGATAAGCCGGAGAACACTCGATGACGTAGTCGGCCTCGTGCATGTTCGAGACGTCATTCAGCTTCGGGTTGAAGTCGAAGGACGGGTCGATCGTCATCTCGTTCGCGGACATCGTCGTGTAGAGACGAGTTGTGTACGCCGAATCCCAGAAGAGCTCCTGCGTCTCGATCATGGGGTCGATGACGAACTCTTTCATCGCGTCGATCCACGACTGCGGAGCAAAGTCCGACGGAAACTCGGTATCGTCCGGGAACGACCGGGGGTCGTCGAGGAGACGCTGCCGGCCAGCGGCGGTCAGGTCGGGAAACGTGAGGTCGATGACCTGATCGAGCCCGTCGTACGGGGTTCTGTTCGCGAATCCTCCGTTCGTACCGAACCCCGACGTGGCGCCCGAGGTAGAGAGGCTGAGGATGGACAGCTCGAACAGTTCACCGAGCGGCAAACTGTCCCAATCCCCCGTCTCGATGTACTCCCAGACGGTCTCGTCTGCCCGGGTCCAGATCGTCGACCCGAGCCCCGTGCTGGCCTGCGCGTACTCCGTCACGAAGCCCTGTCCACTCGCCTCGTTGGCTGCAGCGATGACGACGTCGTCGTAGTTGAGTCCGGGGTTGAACCAGTTGATCAGTGCATCGTTGAGCACGAGCGACTTGTAGTTGAGCGGGATGGCTCTCTCGGGACCCAGAACCCAGGTCATTACGCCCATGTCGGCGTTCGCGGCGACCGCAGTCAGTTTGATCGGGATCATCGGGTGATCCGACTCGTACCGCAGTCGAATGGGGCGGATCGAGCCGGTGTCCTGCGTCTTCTGAAGGCGGATGGCGAGCAGGTTGAACCCGTCGTCGAGATAGTCCGCGATGAGGTCCGGGCCGACGTCTCCTACCGCGTACGCGTTCTCCTCGAGCCAGTCGAGCGCGAGTTGGGTCTTGTCGTTAGCGCCGTCGACCTGGATTACCACGTAGTCGTACGGTCCCGTGTTACCCCGCGCGAGGACGTTCACTCCGCCGCCATTGGTGCCGTTGTTGGGGGAGAAGCCGGCACTGTTCGTCGTGCCGTTGTTGAAGGCCGCGCCGTTGTTGGTCGAGCTGAGGAAGCCGCACTCTCCTTCGGTTCGCTGGTTCAGGTTGTACTGCGGGTTGGTTGCGGCCTGCAGTCGGGTGAACGCGACGTCGGACGACAGCCCGACCTCGGGAACGCCGGGGACCGGCAGGAGCCAGCCGAATCGATCGGCGGGCCCGTCGTAGAGCACCTGCACGACTGCGGTGACCGTGCCGTCGGGGTGGTCCATGAAGATGATGCGTTCGGCGGCCTGATTGACGGTCGGCGAAGCCCCCGGGCCTCCGCCGTCGCAGAACAGTCCCCCGCACGCCTCGGCGACGTTCGCGGTGAGAGTGATTGCGGTGCTCGCGCATAACGCGGCCGCAAGAATCGTCGGTTTGAGCATGATCGGTCCCTCGTCGTTGAATATGTGCGACGAACAGAACGCCGCGGCGACGCGGAGAGCGCGTCGAGGGTCGGTTCGGTCGTCGAACTGTGCGGGCCGACGCTCCGCAAGGACGGTGCCAATCCTGACAGATCGGGTTTTGGCGTTTTGTTTCAGTGGGTTGTGTCGATCACCCTGAATATGGCAGAGGCGGGGGACGACATTGCTGTCATCCTCCGCCTCAGAAAACCGTGGGTCAGGAAGGTGGACCCGCGAACTCGAGCGTTCGTCGCGTCGGGGTCAGTTCCGCCGACGACGCAGACCGAAGAGTCCGAGCAAGAGCAGCAGCGGGCTCGCATCGGTCGGGACGGTCCCGGTCGCGCATCCGCAACCGCTCGTGGGCGCGAGGGCGTTGACCTTCTCGAGCTGCGTCTGGATCGCCTCGATGTTGTTGCGGACGATGTTCGGTTTGCCGGACTCACCAACTTCGGCGACCGTCAGCGTTGCCGGCATCATCCCGCCGTCTTCGAGCTGGACCGGCCAGCCGTTGTTACCCTCTCCCCGGACGACCAGACCGCTCGGCAGCTCGACTCGCCAGGGCGCCTCGAACTGCTCGTACTTCTTGGAGCACTCGATGTAGCGGGTGGCGGTGTGAACGTTGTCGACGTCGGGGAGGTCTTCGTTGAAACCGAACGAGGGGTCGATCGTCATGTCGGTCGCCGACATCGTCGTGTAGAGCCGCGTCGCGTAGGCGGCTTCGTCGAACATCTCCTGCATCTGCATCGCCGGTCCGACGACGAAGGTGTCGAGGGCGTCGACGAACTCTTCGGAGAAGTTCTCGGGATAATCGCCGATGGCAACACACGCTCCGCACTGCTGAACACTGGCGCGGTCCTGAGCCGAAAGCGCCGGGAGTGCCGCGTCGACCGCAGCGTCCCAGCCGTTCCATGAGCCGTAGAACTGAAAG
This sequence comes from uncultured Bradymonadales bacterium, assembly GCA_964411125.1. Lineage (GTDB taxonomy): Bacteria > Myxococcota_A > Bradymonadia > Bradymonadales > Bradymonadaceae > JBFIHF01. Next base: position 119,732 of record CAYPJU010000001.1, read on the forward strand.
GCCCGATCGAGGAGTTCAGAATCCTGAAACGCGTCGGCATCCGCCTTCAGTGCGGTCCATGCATCGTCCTCGGAGGGGAGGAAGAGCTGATCGTCCAGCCCGTCGGCGGTCGCCCACTCGGTCACGAACCCTTGCCCGCTCGCCTCGTCGGCGGCCTGGTTGATGACGTCGTTGTACGTCGGCATCGGGTTGAACCAGTTGATGAGCGCGTCGTTGATCTCGAGCGCTTTGTAGTTCAGCGGAACCGCACGGTGCGGGCCGAGGACCCAGACCATGACACCCATGTCGGGGCTCGCGGCGAGGGCCGTGAGCTTGATCGGGATCATCGGGTGGGACGAGTCGTAGGTGAGCTTGATCGGTCGGATCGAGCCGGTGTCGGACGACTTCTGCAGGCGGATCGCGAGCATGTTGAAGCCGTCTTCGAAGTACGGCTCGATGAGGTCAGGGGCGGTATCGGGGGGCTGGTAGCCGTTGGCCTCCAACCAGTCGAGCGCGAGCTGCGCGTTGCCACCGGTAGCGGTGTCGACCTCGAGGATCACGTAGTCGTACGGGCCGACGGCTCCGCTGTCGAGGACACTGATCGGGTTGTCGGAGCCTTCTTCGAAGGCGCCGTTGTTCGCCCCGGCGGAATCGCTTGCCGCGCGTCCGCCGCCCAGGCTGAACGAGACCGGGTTCTTGCACTTCCCTTCCACTTCGGTCGTCAACGAGTACGACGGATCGGTCGCGGCCTGAAGGCGCGTGAACACGTGGTCGCTGCCGAGGCCGACTTCTGGGATGCCGGGGACGGGGAGGAGCCATCCGAACTGGTCCGTCGGCCCGGAGTACTGGATCTGCACGACCGCGGTCGTCGTCCCGTCGGGGTTCTTCGCGAAGACGATCCGTTCGGCGTTCTGGACGACCGCAGCGGGTCCACCGCCGTCGCAGACGAGACCGCCGCAGGCGGATGCTTCGGGTGGAGCGATGACCGTCGCGGCGAGCGCGATGACGGCGAGGGTGAGGAATTTGGTCGAGTCGATCATTTGCCCCTCCCGGGGGTCGAGTCAAAGTTGGCGAAAGTCGGCCGCCGCCCCCCTCTCGGGGGCGGCGAACCGGTCGCGGGTTACTCGCAGGTGCCGGCGGTGAACTCGTCGAGCGGCGTCCAGGTCTCGTTCTCCGTGTACTGTTCGAGCAGGCACTGGCCCGCAGTGACGGTGACGGAGCGCCCCGCCTTTTCGAGCTCGGCGTGGAGAGTGCCGTCGACGACCTTCACCTCGTCACCGATGTTGAGCTTCGGCTTGGCCGCACCGTCGAAGGTGAAGTTCAAGACGTCGTCCATCATCCACTCCTCGACGTCGACGAGGTCGGTGACCGCCGCGAACGCGAGGGCGACGCGAGCGTCGATGGAGGGCGAGATCTCGATGTCGAGCGTGTCGTTGGCGCCGGCCTTCGCCGTGGCGTCGAACGTCCCGCCGTCGTTGAGGTCGAACGCGAGGACTTCGTGGCCGTCCATGCTGAAGGTCGACGTTCCAGAGCCGAACCCGATGCCGGTCGCTTTCACGATCTCGTTGGCTGCGTCGAGGAGGACGGTGCTCGTCGCACCGTCGAGGTGGAAGCTGACCGGAATCTCGGTCTTCGTCTCGGTCTCGGTGTCGGTCGTCTCGTCGTAGAAGTACTCGTATTCGACCCAGGGGAAGGCGGCGTCGACCGACCCGAGATTCGTGACCGATTCGAGCGTCTCCGCCGTCGCGTCGGCCGTGACCGACCACGCGGGGCTCGACGCCCCCATCGTGAACGAGTAGTCGCCGTCGGCGACCTTCAACGCGCTCAGCACCGAAATCGAGGCGGTGGCGCGGTCGGAGCCCTCCACGGACAGCTCTCCGCGAACGCGGCCCGAGAACGTCTGCGGAAGGTCGAACTCGATGGGCTCGACGTTCTGGTCGAAGTGCTGAAGCGCTCCCTTCACTCCGCCGAGGTCGACCTCGAGCGCGACGGACGAGGCGTGGACTTCGAACGACAGCGGGTTGTCGCGGTTGGGACCGACGAGGATGTCGACGTCGATGTCTCCCTCGACGGGGGAGGTCACGACGAGACGAACTTCCGCCTTCTCCCAGTACTGAACGCACTCCGCGTCGACCCCCTCGTCGAACTCGCAGAGGCTGGTGCCGTCGATCAGGTAGGTGACGGAGGTCCCGTTTTCGGACTCGACGTTGGCGTCGGAGAAGACGTTCGCCTCCAACCAGTCCGTCATCTCTTTCGTCTCCGCTTCGATGTCGGTGTCGAACTCGACGGGCTCGTGGGTCGGTTCTTCGACGCAGACCTCGGTGCCGCTCGAATCGATCGTGCAGGTCAGGTCGGCAGACCCACCGATCGCTCGCTCAGCGGCGATGCCAAAGACGTCCGACGTCTCGATGAAGGCCACCGAGTTCGATGCTTTCAGTGAAATGTTTCGGGTGTTGGCAGTGATCGCCTGGCGGGCGGTCGCGTGGTCGATCGAAGCGCCCTCACCCTTGTCGTTGTTCTTGTCGTCTTTCGGACCGCAGGCCGCGAAGGTCGCGCACGTCGCGCCAACGAGGATGAGTTTCGTGGTCTTAAGGTACTTGCTCTGGATCGATTTCATGGTCTCACTCTCCCTTTCAATGGGCACTCGGAAATTGTTGGTTCTCAGAATCGCTCGGTCCAAATGCGGGAAGTGTGCCAACCGCTCTCGCACGCAGAATCACGCGATCCGGGGGCTCGATCCCGCGAACTTGGACGAAGTACTTCCGCTTGCGGAGCAACGCTGCTCCAATCGGGACGTTTCGTCGAACCCTCGGTGCAACTTTGCGCCTTTCGACGCGGTCCGCGACGTTGTATGCATTGTGTTCACTCCCATCGTACCAAGTTTCCTATGCCGAAGAACTTCGTTTTAGATACCAACGTGCTGCTGCACGATCCCAACGCCGTGTTCCGATTCGAGGACAACACGGTCAACATCCCGATCTTCGTCATCGAGGAGATCGACAAGTTCAAGCGCGACTTCTCCGAGCTCGGACGCAACGCCCGCGAGATCTCGCGGATCCTCGACGATGCTCGTGGTCGCGGGAGCCTACGGGCCGGTGTGGAGATGCCGAAAGGGGGTCTTCTGCGGGTCTGGTTCGACATCAACCAGGCCGTTCAGACCTCCTTTCTCGATGCGCGCACCAAGGACAACCTGATCTTGTCCACCGCGCTTCAGATCCAGAAGGAAGAGCCCGACAATCCCTGCATCTTCGTGTCGAAGGACGTGAACCTGCGGGTCCGTGCCGACGCGATGGATCTCGCCGCCGAGAACTACGAGTCCGACATCGTTCCGATCTCCGAGCTCTACCCCGGAGCGGGCGAGCTCGTCGTCTCGGACGACGCGATCAACGAGCTGCACGAGGCAGGCGAGCTCGTCTTGTCGGCGGACGACACCCAGCCGACGATGCCGGAAGGGGCGAGCGCGCAGGCGTCGATGGAGCGGTTCCACCCAAACCAGTACATCCTGCTGCGCGGACCGGGCGATTCGAACCAGACTTCGCTCGGACGCGTCGCGCTCGAAGACCCCGAAGGTGGAGAGGTGGTCATTCGACCGCTCGCCCGCCGCGGTCGCGAAGACGTCTGGGGCGTGCGCCCCCGCAACAAGGAGCAGGCCTTCGCGCTCGACGCGCTCCTGGACGACGACATCAAGCTCGTCAGCCTCGTCGGTAAGGCGGGCACGGGGAAGACGCTGCTCGCGATCGCCGCTGGACTGCGCAAGGCGACCGACGAGCAGAAGTATCACAAGATGGTGGTCAGCCGTCCGATCATCCCGATGGGACGCGACGTCGGTTACCTCCCCGGTACCCTCGAGGAGAAGCTCGGCCCCTGGATGCAGCCGATCTTCGACAACGTGGAGTACCTGATGGGGCTCACGAAAGCCGACAAGCGGGCAGGGCGGGGCGCCGACGAACTGATCGATCTAGGGATCATCGAGATCGAGCCGCTCACCTACATTCGCGGACGCTCCCTCCCCAACCAGTACTTCATCGTCGACGAGGCGCAGAACCTCACACCCCACGAGGTGAAGACGATCCTCACGCGCGTCGGCGAGAACACGAAGATCATCCTCACCGGCGACCCGTACCAGATCGACAATCCCTACGTCGATTCGGAGTCCAACGGCCTGACCTACGTCGTCAGCCGCTTCAAGGACACGCCCATCGCGGCGACCGTCACGTTGTATAAGGGGGAGCGGTCCGAACTCGCCGAGCTCGCCGCAAATCTTCTGTAGGAGTTCATCCGCGCCGCGCTCCCGTCGCTGAGCGGGCGGAGTCACGCCATCTTCCGTCCGGGCGAGCCTCGACGATGCCGCTGGCATCGCCTGCGTTCGCCCGGGCGAAATCTGGCGCAACTCCGTCCGCTCAGCTCGGTCCGCGCGGCGCGGATGAACTCCTTGCTGCAGGTTGGGCTAACAGCCTGTGGCCTGTGGCCTGTGGCCTGTGGCCTCTAGCCTGTGGCCTGTGGCCTGTGGCCTGTGGCCTGTGGCCTGTGGCCTCTAGCCTGTGGCCTCACGCCTCGAGCCTCACTTCGTCGCGGCCCAGCTACGAATCTGGCTGCGGAAGTGCTCGTCACCGGCGTCGGTCCACTTGTAGTTGTCGCGGATGTACTTGACCGTGTCCTTCTCGATGTCGGTGTAGTTGTTGCCGTCCTTTACCGACTGGAACAACTGTTCGGCGTCGTCTTTGGAGAGGCGACCGTCCCCCTGACCATCGGTCAGTTTGTCGGCCAGGTCGAGAAGCTCCTTGTCGTACTTCTTACCGTCGATCTGCTTGTAAGCCATGGTGTTCTCCTTCGTCGTGAAATGGACGGGAGAACCGTAGTCCAGCGGTGGCGATCTTTCCAAGTGCTACGTTGGGTGATGGTCAGAAGCCCCATTTCGCGTCGACGACGGGGACGACGTGATAGCGTTCGCCATAGGGGTACCCGCCGAGAATGCCGCGGGCTCCGGCCGAGAGCATGAAGCGGTCGCTGGGGCGCCAGGAGGCCTCCAGCGTGCTCTCGAACGCGTAGGTGCCTTCGAAGCCAGGTGTGAAAAAGACGGCGCCGTCCCACAGCAGGTAGAAGGTCGACACGATCTTTCCTTCGAACCCGATCCCTGCGTGGCCGACGATGTTCGAGCTGTAGGCCGCGGTGCGTGGGAACACGACGGGGAGCTCGATCGGTGGGATGACCTCTTCACCGCCGATGTTGGGCGCGATGGTGACCCCGAGCCGGACGGTGACCCAGCGGTAGAAGAGGGGGATCGTCGTGGTCGCCAGAACCTCGTTCGTGATCGCGATGATGTGCGGAACTTCCGTGTCGGCGGGCAGGATACCGCCCGACCCCTCGCGCGACAGCATTCGAAGCAGGGGCGTCGGGTAGTGAACCCCGTGCCGGGTGCCGATTCGCCAGGGGCGGTCATCGGTCCACGAGACCTTAGCCGTCAGGTTGGGGACGACGAAGAACGCGAGCGGGTGCGCGGCGAGCTCGACGTCGTCGGTCAACCCGTACCGAAGCGGCGCGAAGATGCCGACTTCCCAGCGGCCCTTCGACACCGTCTCCGCTCGCCGGCCGGACCACTCTTCTCGAATCTGCGCCGAAGCGTCCGTGGTGAGAAGGGCGAGGGCGAACGCAGTGAGCACAATGGTCAATCCGCGACACTTCATCGCAGCCTCACTTTCGCCGTGACCGGGGCGTGGTCGGACAGCGGCATCGTCTCCATCCCCCCGAAGCGCTCCGACTGATGAACCAGGCCGTCGCGGAACGAGCTGTTGGTGAACAGGTAATCGAGCCGTCGGGTCCAGAATCCGGTTCCGTCGACGGTGTGGGTGAAGTAACGCGAGTTGTCCTCGCGATAGGACGCCAGGGGGATGGCCTCCTCGTACTCGGCATACAGCGCGTCGAGCCAGTCCTCCTCCTCACGGTAATCGTCCGCCTCGAACTCTCCTTCGCAGAACGAATCCTCGAAGTCGCTCGTCTGTTCGCTGCCGGGTGGCAACGTGTTGAGGTCCCCGCCACCGACCACGGTCGCACCGGTGGAGGCGAGGGCGTCCATCTCTTCTTTGAACCGGTCGATCTGCTTCTTTTTGGTGCCGTCCTGCGAGAATGCGGCCGTGTGGACGTTGAGCACCCAGACGTCGTCGCGCTCGGGGAGGGCGACGCGGGCCTTGAGGATGTTTCGGCGCAGCCAGAAGTAGCGTGTCAGCGCGTCTTGCTCCTCGATGAGCGGGAGCGGGATTCGTTCGGCGTTCTCGAGCGGCCATCGCGACAGGATCGCGTTTCCCGAGTCGACGTAGCCGAGCCCATCCGATGGGACGTAGTCGGCTCGCCACTGGGTCGCGTAGACGCCGTAGTTGAGGTCCGTGTGGTCCACGAGATAGCGCATCATGTCGAGGTAGGCGACGCGCTTGGACGCGACGTCGACCTCCTGCAGGAGCACGATGTCGGGGTTCACCTGACGAATCTTCGCAGCGAGGCCGGCGAGGTTCGCCTCGACCTCTTCCTCGTCCATCAGGACTCGGTCGCCGATGCAGTCGAAAAAGAAGTCGATGCGTCCGCCGGCGAACTTGACGTTGTACGTCATCACGAGCAGCTCGTCGGGCGCGTCCTGCGCCGGGGTGAGGTCGTCGGCGACGTAGTGATAAGGTACCTCGTCGTCGGGCACCTTCGCGTTGAACGGGTCGCACCCGAGCAGCGGCAACAGCATCGTCTCGACGATCGCCAGCCGGGCCAGCAACGAGAGAGCGCGTCGCGTCTGCGACCGGTACCGAACGGGGTTTCGCTTGCGGTTCATGAGCATCGTCATACTACGAGGCGGGAGGAGTCGCAATTTTCGGGGGGACCGGGGACCGGGGACCGGCGGCCGGGGGCCGGGGAGCGGGGACCCGGTGATTGGGGACCGGGGACCGGGGATTTGGTACCCGGTGAGGGGGACCGGGCTAACGGTGGCCGGGCGAGCGGGGACCGGGGACCCGGTGAGGGGGACCCGGTGATTGGGGACCGGGGAGCGAGGACCTGGTGATTGGGGACCCGGGACCGGGGGTTTGGTACCCGGTGAGGGGGACCCGGTGAGGGGGACCCGGTGATTGGGGACCGGGGAGCGAGGACCTGGTGATTGGGGACCCGGGACCGGGGATTTGGTACCCGGTGAGGGGGACCGGGCTAACGGT
>CAYPJU010000001.1:126997-208807 GCA_964411125.1 uncultured Bradymonadales bacterium
GTACCCGGTGAGGGGGACCGGGCTAACGGTGGCCGGGCGAGCGGGGAGCGGGGACCCGGTGATTGGGGACCGGGGAGCGAGGAGTTGGGGACCCGGGACCGGGGATTTGGTACCCGGTGAGGGGGACCGGGCTAACGGTGGCCGGGCGAGCGGCGACCCGGTGACCCGGTCGCCCGGTCACCGTTCGCCCGGTCTCCCGGTCCCCGGTCCCCCTCACCGGGTTCCCGATCCCCGCTCCCCGGTCCTCCTCACCGGGTTCCCGGTCCCGGTCCCCAACTCCCCGGTCCCCGCTCCCCGGTCCCCAATCCCAAATCCCCGCTCCCCAAAGGTCTTGACGCTGCGCCCCCCCGCCGTTAGAAAACTCGCGCGCTTACAAGGTACGACATTTGCACACACCGCCGGGTCGTTCGATTATTTACACCCGGAGGCCCCGCCGAGGGCCAACCCATGATTGAGGAATCCATGCGTCACTACTGGAAAGGGATCGTCGCCGGCAGCATGACCGTTCTTCTCGCCGCGCCTGCATTCGCGCAGGACGGCGGGGAAGAAGAGGTCGAGGTCGAAGCAGAGGCGGAGGTCGAAGAAGAGGAGGGCAAAGACTGGTCCGTCGGCTTTCGACTCGGCACCACGATTGGCCAGGGGACGTTCGTCAACGTCTCCAACGACACCGAGTTCGCGGACGAGAACTGCACGGACCCCATCGAGCAGGGCTGCGTCGGCGACGCGTCGAACGCCTTCGACCGGGTCAACCTCGGCTTCCGTCTGACGGGCGGATACACCCTCGCCGACCAGTTTTCGTTCGGCATTCTGATCGGCGCCGTGCAGTGGCTGACCGCCGGTGGTGGTCGAAACTCGGCGTCGGAGTTCCGCTGGGGCGACATCGGTCTGTCGGCGGGTTGGGCGGGCTACACGTTCGACTCGATCGGCCTCACGATCGCGCCCGAGCTCGGCTTCACGCTGCCGACGAGCCAGGTGTCGCAGTACACGACCCTGGTCCTCGGGACGTCGGCTTCGGTCGGCCTCAGCAAGACGTTCTTCGACCGTCTCGGGCTGTCGCTCTCGTTCACCGGGGGCAAAGACTTCCATCGGTTCAACGGTCCGGTCCTCGACCCCGAGAAACTCGAAGCGGACGAGGCGAATGCCGAGCTTTCGCCGGAAGCGGTCATCTACCGCGAGGGTGGCTCGGAGGACGTCGGCCGCGGCCTCGTCGCCGTGGGCGGCCTCAACACCGAGTACTACTTCGTGGTCGGAGCGGGGGCGAGCATCCCGGTCTGGGACAAGCTTAGGTTCTCGGCCGGTTACTCGCTCGAGACCTACTGGACGTACGGTGGCCTCGACGCCGAGCACCCCGAGTACGGCGACGTGACTCCGGGGCTCGATGATGACGGCATCAACGACAACCGCGGTGTCGCGCAGCTCGTCCGCGGGAGCGTCGGCCTCGGCTACCCGGTGACGCTCGGAGACGTCGGGCTCGCGTTCGGCCTGGGGCTCTCCACGGCGCAGTATCCGAAGACCGACGACAACCGGTCGTTCCGATTCCCGTTCTGGAACTTCTCCGGGGCGGCGACGAACGCGTCGGCGATCTCGGCATCGGTGACCGCTTCGTACTGAGCGGAACAGCGACTTTCGAACGACCCCGCCATCGTGCGGGGTCTTTCGTTTCTTGCAGGGAGGACGGGGGCGGGGAGGCGTTGCCCTCGAGCGTCTCGCGACGTAGAACGGTGTCCATGAAGCTCACGCCGATGCTACAGCAGTACATGGATGCCAAGGAGCAGCATCCCGAAGCGATCCTCTTCTTCCGGATGGGGGATTTCTACGAGATGTTCTTCGAAGACGCCGTCGTGAGCGCGAAAGAGCTCGGGCTGACGCTGACGGCGAGGCACAAGGGGGACGAGAACGAGATCCCGATGGCGGGAGTGCCGCATCACGCCGCGACCGGGTATGTGAACCGCCTGATCGAGAAGGGTTTCTCGGTCGCGATCTGCGAACAGATCGAGGATCCCGCGCAGGCGAAGGGGATCGTGAAGCGCGACGTCATCCGCGTGGTGACTCCCGGGGTCGTGCTCGACACCGACTCGCTCGACGAGAAGTCTCCCAACTACGTCGCGGCGGTCGTGGCGAGCGTCGCGGGCGGGTATTCGGTCGCGTACGCCGACATCTCGACCGGCGATTTCCGGGTGACGGAGGTCGTCGACCTGGGGGCGCTGACGAGCGAACTACGCCGATTCGAGCCACGCGAGGTGCTCCTCGACGAGACGACGGGCGGGCATCTGGACCGCTCCGAGATCGTCCTCCCCGGCTTCGTGCGGCCGCGCCCGTCGACGTTTTTCGATCCCGAGCGGCTCTTCAACGACGTCGCTCGCGGCGTGCGGCTCGCCGACGACCTCGAGCGCGACGGCTACTTCCTCGGCGAAGAGGAGCTGCGCGCGCGGCTCGCCCCGGCGACCGAGTACGAGTTTCGCTCGCCGGATTGTGTCGAGCGGGCAGCGGTCGCCGTGCTCCGCTACATGGTGGAGACGCAGCGCGGGATTCCGAGCCATCTACGGGAGGCGGAGCCGTACCATGCGGCGAGTTTCTTGATCGTCGACGAGGCGACCAAGGCGAACCTGGAGCTCACGGAGACGCTGATGGGAGGGCGCCGCAAGGGGTCGCTCCTCAGCATCGTCGACAAGACCGTCACGGCGATGGGGGGCCGGCTTCTGCGTCAGTGGCTGAACTATCCACTCGTGTCGCCCGAAGGGATCGAGGCGCGACTCTCTTCGGTCGCCGAGCTGGTGCAGCGTCCCGCGACGCGCGAGGACCTGCGCACGGCGCTCGATGGAGTGTACGACCTGGAGCGGCTCTGCGGACGGGTGTCCTCGGGCGCCGCGAACGGTCGCGACCTCCGGGCGCTGTTGTCGACCCTCGACGCCGTCGAGCCGCTACGCGAGCTCCTGGGCGATGCCGTCGCGCCGCGGCTGCAGTGGCTGCGGGACGCGCTCGACCCGATGACCGACCTGCGCGACCTCATCGAGTCGGCCCTCGTCGATAGTCCCCCGGCGACGATCACGGACGGCGGACTCTTTCGCCGTGGGTACGACGACGAGCTCGACGAGCTGCTGGAGCTGACGGGGGACGGCAAGGACTGGCTGTTGCGGTACGAGACCGAACAGAAGCGGCGCACCGACATCTCGAGCCTCAAGGTCCGACACAACAAAGTGTTCGGTTACTACATCGAAGTGACCCGGGCGAATCTCGACGCCGTTCCCGACGACTACGTCCGAAAGCAGACGCTCGCGAACGCCGAGCGCTACTTCACGGCCGAGCTCAAGGAGATGGAGGAGAAGATCCTCGGGGCCGAGGACCGCCGGCGGATTCTGGAGCAACAGTTGTTCGAGGAGCTACGCCAGCGCGTGGGGAGCCACGTTGGTGGCCTCCTTCGGACCGCCCGGCACCTCGCCGAGATCGATGTGCTGTCGGCGTTTGCGGAGCTGGCGGTGCGTCACGATTACGTTCGGCCCGCGATCGACGATTCGGGCGTGCTCGACATCGAAGACGGACGTCATCCGGTCGTCGAGCGGACGATGACCGACGAGCGATTCGTCCCGAACTCGGTCTGCCTCGACACCGGGGAGCATCGTCTGCAGGTGATCACCGGCCCCAACATGGCGGGGAAGTCGACCGTCATCCGACAAGTGGCGCTCATCACGCTCCTCGCTCAGATCGGCTGCTTCGTCCCGGCGCGCAAGGCGCGCATCGGGGTCGTCGACAAGATCTTCAGCCGCGTCGGCGCCAGCGACAATCTGGCGAGGGGGCAATCGACGTTCATGGTCGAGATGACCGAGACGGCGCACATCCTGAACAACGCGACGAAGAAGAGCCTCGTCATCCTCGACGAGATCGGGCGCGGCACATCGACGTTCGACGGGCTCTCGATCGCCTGGGCGGTGGCCGAGCATCTCCACGACGTCGTCGGCGCGAAGACGATGTTCGCGACGCACTACCACGAGCTGACCGAGCTGCGTCGGACCCTGGACGGGATGGAGAACCTCAGCATTGCCGTCAAGGAGTGGCAGGACGACATCATTTTTCTCCGCAAGCTCGTAAAGGGAGAGGCGAACCGGTCGTACGGGGTGCAGGTGGCGAGGCTCGCCGGGCTTCCGGATCCCGTCGTGGGGCGGGCCCGCGAGGTGCTTCAGAACCTGGAGGCCGGTCAGTTCGACGAGCGAGGGTTGCCGATCGGGTCGCGCGGTCGTCCGGCGCGGCCGACCCGTCGCCACAACCCCGATCAGCTCTCGCTGTTCACGGTCGCCGGGCGGGCGAGCGAAGAGCATCTCCAGGTCATCGAAGAGCTGCGGGCGCTCGAGCCGGACGCGCTCACGCCGATCGAGGCGCTCAACATCCTCGCCCGGCTCGCTCGCGAAGTGGGAGAGGCGACATGAGACGATTCGGGTGGTGGTGCGTGGTGTTCACTCTGGCGTCGTGTTCTTCGTCGCCGAAGCCGAAACCGGTCGAGGAGCCCACCCAGGCGGACATCGACGCGATGCTCGATTCGCCAGTCGACACCTCGAGACGACGGACGTCGTCGGGTTCGTCGCCGGCGGGCGAGGCGGTCTCCACGATGCTGGTTCTCCCCGATACGCCGGAGTCGCCGTCGAAGGAGATCGACGGCAAAGACGACGATTGGAAAGGGGTGAAGACCAAGCAGTTCGCGTCGAAGGGGGACGTGCAGGATGGCGCGGAGTTCTGGCGCGGCAAGGGGGACGCGTCGATGAAGGTCTCAGTCGATTCGGATGCCGGCTTTCTCTATTTCTTCGTGGAGGTGCGCGACGACGAGGTCGTGGTCGGCGACACCGACGACGACCCGACCGACGGCGTGGTGATCTGGCTGCGGGACCCGGGGCTCGATGCCATCGGCGACGCGCTGCCGTCCAACGTCGGGCTCGACGAGTACGTGGACGCCGAGATGGCGGTCGTGATCCGCCCCAGCGGGTTCGTCGAGCCGTGGACGGACGACCGCCCCGACTTCAACCGCGTGATGATGCACGAGGTGAGCGAACGCAAAGGGGGCTACACGCTGGAGGTGGCGTTCAAGCTCGAAGCGTTCGGAGAGATCTCTTCGATCCCGCTCGAGCAGATCGCATTCCGCGTCGAGCTGCTCGATGGCGACGACGATTCGCGGCCGGGCTGGCAGACGCGCATGAGCACACTGCCCGAAGATGGGAGCGACAGCCCACGGTTTTCCCTCGTGGACACCGCTGGACTGCTGCCGCACGCCGCGGTTTCGGGGGCTCCGCCACGAACCAACGCGATCGGTCGATGGCAGTTCGTCGGTGATTCGTGGTCGTTCGCGAGCTTCGAGGTCGTCCCGAAAGTCTGGGTGTCCGTCGACGACGACGACGCGATCCTCGAGGCGGTCGCCGACGATACGACGATCGGTGAGCTCTGCGCCGCCGCGCGAAACGACGTTCGGGTCGCCGAGGCCTACGAATCCAGCAAGGGAGGGTTTCGGTCTGCACTGCTCGTCTGCGGTACTTCGTCACCGGGGGACCGGTGCCCGGCGGGGGCGAAGACGAGCGCCTACCTGGTGGACTTGCGTCGTGAGGGATCCGGCGACGAGACGCGCTGGTTCGTGGATCAGGTGTCCGACGTCTTCGGGGAAGAGCTGTCGCAGTGCGCCTCTCGGGCCCGGCCAGGCGAGGACTTCTACTCGCGGTTCTCGCTGTATCCTCTCGATGTCCTCGGTTCGACGGTCTGGGTCGTGGGTTGGATGCGGACCAACGTCGATCGGGGTTACGAGGCGGAGGCGTTCGGGGTCACGATGCTCAACACGAAGTACGCGCAGCCACGTCTGGGGACGACCGTCACCCGGTCTCGGGTCTCCGAGTCCGACGAGCGATCGATCGCGACCAGCTCCGTCTACCTGACGTACGTGGACGACGACGAGAACGTCGACATCTGCCAGGTCGAGAATCTGCTGGAGCAGGCTTGCACGGGCGTGGATCGAGGATGTCGCACCTACGAACGCGGCAAGAGCGTGCTGACGCACATCCAACTCTGGAACAAGAAGAAGCGCAGATTCGAGCGTTACGAGCTGACCAAGCATCGGGGATGTACCCCCTCGTTCGACTTTTCGGACGCGGAGGGTTACCTCGTTCTGCAGCTACGGGACCGGGTCGGTTTGCTACCGTCTCCCAGGACGAACGATACCGTCGACGACGACGACAAACTGGAGCTTTTCTGATGGAACCAAAACACTTCGTAGCAGCGCTCGCCGTGGCGTTCGGGGGGGTCGGGTCGGGCTGTGACAAGATGCCCGGGAAGGAGGGCGGCGAGGCGGCTCCCGAGGAGATCAGCGAAGAGGCGGACGATGGGACCATCAAGTTCCGCGCCGAAGCGAAGCCGCTGAAACCGGGTGACCAGATGACGGGGACGCTGAAGATCACGAATGTCGTCCCGACCAAGCCACCGGCGGCTCTCCGGCAGGCGGGGGTCCGTCGGCCGATCGACGTGGAGACGATCATCGACGTCACCTACACCGCCCACTACGTCGCCCAGGAGGGGGATTCGTCGACGTGGCGGTTCGACTTCGAGCAGTACTCGTCGAAGGTCCAGAAGGACGAAGCCGCCGCGGAGTCCACCTACGGTCTTCCGGGCGAGAGTGTGACCGCGTCGATCGGAGGAGCGGACGGGCCTTCGGTGACGACGAAGAGCGGGGAGCCCGCGACCGAGTCGCAGTCGAAGGTGGGCATTGCCCTGGCACGGGCGCACCGCGCTCGGGTGAAGTGGCGCGAGTTCTTCTCGTCCCGCGACTTCGTGCAGGGCGAGATCGTCAAAGCGCCCGTCGGGCTCTTTCTGGGCGATCTCATCGAGTCGGAGTACGGCCTCGTCACGAAAGGAGCCACGACGATGTCGCTCTTCCGGCTCGGCATGGAAGACGAGGAAGAGGTCGCGTACATGGACGTCAGCTCCAACGCCCGGGTCGACGTCGACAACTCGAAGTACTCGGAGTTCGAGATGCAGGGGAAGGCGGTCGTTCGACTGTCGGACGGGGCGCTCCTGTCCTACGACGTCGAGGCGAAGGTGACCCCGCGAGCTTCGACAGGCGAAATGTTGCCGACCGGCAGCGGGAGCTGGCGAGCGGAGTACCAGCTGCAGAGCGCGAAGCCTTGAGGTCACGAGCGGGGAGGGAGAGGCGATGATCAAGACGGTACTACTGAGCGGCGCGCTCGTCGGCGCCTCGATCGGCGGTTGTGGGCAGAAGCGACTCCCTCCGTCGCCGGCGGAACAGCGGTCTTCCGCCGCGGAATCGGACGAGGACCGGTACGCAGGGCTTCCGCCGGAGTGCCGCGAGCTGATGGAGGAGTGCCCGACGTGCGACGAAGTCGAGCGGACGCGACGCAAGATCGAGGCGAAGAAGTGCGTGCCGGTCTGTGATGCGTTCGTGGAGCGGTCCGCGGAGATCGGCGCTTCGGTCCCCGCCGAGGGGATCGAGCTCCTGAAGGCGGACGCGTTGTGTGGAAAGGAAGGGGCGAGCTGCTCCCCCATCGAGGATTCCGCATGCGGCTTCGCGATCGCGTTCACGGACGACGGGCGAGGCTTCCGGGCCTACTGGGCGGACGACGGCGCGCCTCCTGCGCCGGACGAGATCTTGGACCTTTTCTATCGCGGGTTTCTGAAAGATTACTTCGCGACCCAGGACGAGATCCTCACGTGGGCGAAGGCCAACGAAGTCGACCCGGGCCCGATCCTGGAGGCCGGGGGGAAGCTGATGAAGATCCAGTCCACGTCGGCGCTCAATGGGGTGGCGGCGGAGGTGGGATCGGTCGCCGAGGCCGACGAGGTGCTCGCGGTCAGGTTCGAAGCGACGAAGTCGCTGTTGCGGCTCATCACGGAGCCCGGTGACCCGACGAGCCTGAAAGCGAGAAGGGACGAGGCGCTCACGAAGTTCGGCGTTCCAGAAGAGCCCGAAAACGATAATTAACTTGCTCGGGTGGCCCCACACGCTACCCTCGAATCAGCGAAATCTGTGAACGAATGAAACGCGCTCTGTGGGCCATGATTGGTCTCTTTCTGTTGGCTGGCCTCACGTACTACGTGTTGAGCCATCCCAATCGGGATAGGGCCGAGCGCCTTCGCGGCGAGCTCGAGGAGCTTCGCGGCGAAAACGATGTGCTCGCGAAGGAGAACGCGGAGCTGGAGAAGACGATCCTCGCGCTACGAGCCGACCCGCGACTGGCGGAGCGGCGCGCGCGGGAGACGGCGGGCCTCGCCAGGCCCGGTGAGGTCATCTACCAGTTCGAAGAGCCGGACGTGCCGATCGAAGTCGGCGTTCGGCTCGAGGTCACGGGGACCGCGTTGGAGCTCGCCGGTAAGGGTGTCGAATTGGACGCGCTGCCTGACGCGCTCCGTGAGCTGAGGCGGCAATTGCCGGGTGCGCGAGTCGACGTCGAATTCGAGGATGGAATCGACCCGATTCGCAAGCGCGAGGTGCTCGACGCGGTCGAGCTTGCCGAGGAAGAGAAACGGTAGACCGTTGGGTCGAGGACCAAGGAGGGTCCGATGTCGATTGCCACTACGACGTTGTCGCGCCAGAGAACGGCGCCCCTGACCATCACCATCGAAGGGGCCCTCCTCCTCTTCATCTGCGCTCTGCATATCTTCGGTGTAGTGACGACCGCGACGTCGGGAGCGATCTTCGACTTCGTGGTGGTCTGCTCGGCGATCGCTCTGACGGGAGCGCTGGCGATTCGCGCCTGGAAGACCGAGCCGGAGCGCATCACGCGGCTCTTCGAGGTGCAGCTCTCCCTGGGGACCATCACCTGCGTCTTCCTCGCGCTGCGAGGCGGAGGAGCGCTCGGCCCGGACTGGTTCGGAGCTGTCTATCTCGTCCTCGCGCTGCTCCTCACGTTCCAGAGTCGCCTCGCGGGGGCGGTCACGGTGCTCTTCGCGCTCGCGCTGCATTGGGGACCCCTGTTTCTGGGAGGTTTCGACACCAGCCTCGACACCGCGGTGACGCAGAGCGCGTTCATCGTCGTGGCGGGCTTGATGTCGGTGATCGTGCAAGGGACGGAGATGCTGGAGCGTCGTCGTCAGTACCGAATGGAGGTGACCGCGGAGCGGCAGAATCTGCTTCGGCAGGCGCGCGAGTTCCGGTTGATGTCGACGCGACGTACCGAGGACGAAGGACAGTCGCGTGAGAACGCCGAAGAGCTCATCACGCGGGACGCCGTCGACGCCGTGAATCACGCCATCTACATCGGCCTCTCTCTTCTGAAGACCGGTCTTCGTGCCCACACAGCCGTCCTCCTCTGGATGGACGTTCGAAACGACCGGCTGCGGATCAAGGAGCTCGTCTCCGACAGCGACTGCCTGATCGAAGGGGGGCTGGAGCCCGCCAAAGGCGTCATCGGGGGCATCACGCGCCGCCGCGAGCCGGTGAATCTCAAAGACGTGCGCCGCGGTTACAGGGGCATCTCGTACTACCGCTCCCCGCAAGATCTCACGGCGTTCCTGGGGGTGCCGGTGGTGGAGGATGGTCACCTGCGCGGCGTTCTCTGTGTGGACCGTCTGGAGGGGGGAAACTTCGACGAGGACGACGAAGCTCTGGTGAGCGAGGTCGCCGGCCACATCGTCCGAACGATCGAGAACGAGAGGCTCTTCGCGACGATCGAACGCAGCAAGTACGAGCTTTCTCGGTTCTTCGACGCGAGCCGGCGTCTCAACGGGACCCTGACGCCGCAACAGGTTTACGACGTCGCTCTCGAGTGCGCGTCGGGCGTCACACCGTGGGACTTCGCGGCTATCACGCTCTTCGACCAACCTTCCGGAACGCACCGCATCGTCGCGATCGAGCGGTCCGACGAATTCGAAGCCGACATCGATGGCTGGCGAGGACGGGAGTTCGATGAGAACACCGGCCTGGTCTCGATGGTCGTGAAGAATCGTCACTACCTCCCGTTCGGCGGCAACGTTCGAGAGGGCGCGACGGTGCTCTTCACCCGCGAGGAGATGCTGGAGGACCTGCGCAGCATGCTGGTCCTCCCCCTCGTGGTCGGTGACCGTCCCATCGGGACGTTCGTGGTCGCGCACCGGTCGGTCGGCGCTTTCACTACCGAGCGGCGCGAGATGCTGGAGGTCGTCGCGAACCAGGTGGCGGTCACGCTCCAAAACGCCCGGCTCTACGCGCAGATGGAAGAGATGGCGACCACCGACGGGCTCACCGGGCTCGCGAACCACCGGACGTTCCAGGCGCGCCTCGACGAGACGATCGCCCGGCATCGCCGACAGGACCGCGCGTTCTGCGTTCTCCTCACGGACATCGACCACTTCAAGAGCGTCAACGACACCCACGGACATCCCGTCGGCGACGAGGTATTGCGCCAGCTCGCTCGGTGCTTCCAGAGCACGTTGCGCGAGACCGACGTCCCGTGCCGCTACGGCGGCGAGGAGTTCGCGATCATTCTGGAGGACACCGACGTCGAAGGGGCGATGGTCATCGCCGAGCGGCTGCGGACCGAGATGAAGAAGCTCGTGTTTCAGTCCGAGAAGGGGGCTTTCTCCTGCACGATTTCCGTCGGCCTGGGCCAATGGCCGCTCGACGGGGCGGAGAAGCAGGAGCTGATCGATCATACCGACCAGGCGCTCTACCATTCCAAGCACAGCGGTCGCGACCAGGTGACCCGCTTCGACGATATCGCGCGGAAGGCTTCGTAGCCGGCCGGGCTTCTCGTTGTGCCCGCGGCAGCGCGGCGCTATCGTGTCGCCGAATTCAACTGGAGTCGGACATGCGGACCTCGTTTCTCATTGCGCTCATCGTCGCGGTCGCTTCCCTCGTCGCCTGTGACGACAAGCCACCGTGCCATCTGCAGCCGAACGGGAACTGCGCGAAGACGAAGTTCATCGACACCAAGTTGGGGGCGATGGACCTGAACCACATCGATTTTTCCGAGGCGGAACTCAATCACGTCGAGCTCGCCGGGTCCGACCTCACCGCGGCGAATTTTGCGGGAGCCAAGCTGGTGCAGGCGAACCTCGCGGCGACGAAGCTCGGCGAAGCGGACCTGACGAAAGTCGAGGCGAACGGTGCCTCGTTCCGCAAGGCCGACCTGTCGAAGGCGAAGCTCGACGGCTCGACGCTGGACGGGGCCGACTTCTCGGAGGCGAAGCTCGCCGGGGTCTCCTTCAAGAACGCGAAGATTCAAGGCGCCGACTTCCGAGACGCCGATCTGACGGGGGCCGACTTCACGGGCGCGAAGCTCGGAACGTCGGTCACGATGGGGTCGACGTGGACCGACGTCGTCTGTCCCGACGGCAAGAAGTTGGCGGCGGGCGCCGAACACTGCCCGATGTGAGGGTCGTCACTCCGCCTCGGAGTGGCCCCGTTTCCAACCTTTCTGAAATCCGTAGACGAACGCTTCCTGCTGGGGCGTCTCGATGGCGTTCGGTCGCGCTTCGCGGACGATGTTGATCGCCGCGTCCGCGTCTTTCCCCTGAGCGACGAGGACACATGCGGCGACGGTCCCGGCGCGCCCAAGGCCGCCCCGACAGTGAACGGCGACCCGATCGCCGGTCCGCAGTGCTGACAGGATCGTTCGGACGAGGGCGGCGAGGGCAGAGCGGTCAGGTGGAATGTTCTGGTCCGGGATCGGTAGCCAGTGGCTCTGCATGTCGTGAGCTCGGATCCGGTCTCTGAGGTCGGGGATCGAGAGGAGCTCGAACTCGTGGGCTTCGATGAGCGTGACGACCACGTCGATCCCGTAGTGCTCGGCGAGTCGTGTGAGGTCCGCCTCGAGGTCGCGATCCCATCGGTAGTTCCCGAAGTTCGCGGGGCCCTTCTTGCCGGGCGCGAACGTGAGCCCGAGCTTCACGCCGGGGAGAAAATCCACGCGGATCGGGGACGATTCGCTTGTCTTCACGTCCATCGCTTTCCCTCCGAGCGGGGCCATGATTCGGTCGTTCGAACGCGATGCATCACCGATTCCCTTCTTCGATCACGATGTTCCCTCGCGCGTGGTCGTCGTCGGCCTCGAACAGGTCGATGACCTCGTCTCGGGGCGGGACTTTCTCTTTCACAGTTCGCTTCGCCTGGCGAGTCGAAGCTTCAACCGCCTCGGCCGGGGCGTCCCCGCGCCGCACCTCGGCCGGGTCCCCGTCGTCGTCGGGGGCGGGCATCGCGGCAGCCTCGACGACGTCGTCGACTTCGTAGGCCGGCTCGTGGGGCGGTGCGCTGCGGGACCGATCGATGACGACCATCCCTACACCGACGATGATGATGAAGAGCAGCGTGAGGACGATCGCCAGGCGGGCGACTTCGGTCGGGTTCAAGGCCGGGCCCGCAGGCGGTGGTGGCTCCGCCACGGGCTTTCGAAGCGCGGCGTGGTCGATCTCGAGCGGCGCGTCGGTCCCGAGGTCGTCTCGTGCGTCGACCCCCGATTCCGCCGTCGCGACGACGGGGCGGGCGCCCGCGCTGTCGGCATCGTAGGACTGGAGCTGGTTCCAGTCGACCGACGACGTATCGAATACCTGGAAGTGCGCATTCACGCTGATGTTCGGGTCGAGGACGCCCTTCGCGGAGGACTCGCCGGTCAGGTGTCCCTGAAACGCAGCCCAGTCGTCCCCGCCGCGGTCGGCGGCCACCAGGTCGCTGGTGACGCCGAGCCCCTCTGGCGGGATCGTCTCGGCCTCGGACGCGCCGGGGGGCGCGCCGGTCGCCCACGTGGCGGCGACGTATGCGCCCGGCAGGAGCCGCTGCCCACCGTGGTCGGCGAACGCGGGGTGGGTCCAGCGGTCCCAGGGCTCGGCGGGGTCGGCCGAAAAGGGTCCGTACGCCTCTTCGTTGCGAATCGCCAGCAGCTCCTCGCGGACCCGGCGTCCATCTCCGATCCGCCGCGCGGGGTCTTTCTCCAGCATGCGAAAGCAGAGGTCGACGAGCCTCGGCGGCGCCTCGCCACGCTCGACCAGTTGAGACAACGGAGGAGGCGGCTGCGACATGTGAGCGACGGCGACCTGCAACGGCGTCGCCCCCGCGAAGGGGCGAAAGCCGCCCAGCATCTTGTAGAGGTTCAGCCCGAGTGCATAGATGTCCGCCGCCGGTGTTGCGGGACGCCCGCGAAGCTGTTCGGGAGCCATGTACGCCGGCGTCCCGCAGATCTTGCCCTCGCGAGTGAGGGTCTCGTCCTCGAGCACGTGTGCGATCCCGAAGTCGAGCACGCGCGCCCGGATGCCGCCGTCGGCGCTCACCTGGACCACGCAGTTCGCGGGTTTGAGGTCTCGGTGGACCACGCCGCGCGAGTGCGCTTCGACCAGCGCGCCGCACATCTGGTAGGTGATCTCGATCGCGAGGTTGGGATGGAGTCGCTTGTTGCGGATCAGATCGCCCAGGACGACGCCGTCGACCAGCTCCATGACGAGGAAGAGCCGCCCGCCGTCTTCCCCGAAGTCGATCACCTGCACGATGTTCGCGTGCGAGAGGGATGCGATGACCTTCGCCTCGCGCATGAACCGCTGTACCCGGGTCTCGTCGGCCGACTGCTCCAGGACCTTCACGGCGACGGGCCGGTTGATGGACAGCTGCTCCGCTCGGAACACGGTCCCCATTCCCCCTTTCCCGATGATCGAGTCGATGCGGTATCGCCCGTCGAGGACCTCTCCGATGGGGGAATCTCGGAGGGTCTGCTGCCCCGAAGTGAAGTCTCGCTCCATGGCCGGAGTCTAACAGACGAGTTCAACGCAGGCACGAGGGCGTTGGGCCCATTCTCGTCCGCGTCTGGCGACCGCGGATGGCCTCGATTCCGCGAAAAATTGGACTCGAACGCCAGATCCCTGTCTCCTCGAAGGAGGAAACACACGCACCCCCGGCCGGGAATCGCGCGACGAGGTCGTACGTTCACCGGGGGAGAAGGACGCCACGGAAGGCGACGTTGGAGACCCAATGCTCGACCCCACACCGTACATCGATCCCCTCCGCAGCGCTTACGACGAACACGGTTTCGTCGTCGTCCGCGACGTCTTCACCCCCGACGAAGTCCAGCGAATGAGGGAGGCGTTCGACCGGATGCACGCGCGTGCCCAGTCGCTGACGTCGACCGTGATGCTCGACGGCTCGCAGTTCGTCGTGGAGGTTGTCGCAGGCGAGGTGGTGATCCACCGCATCGTGTGGTGCGGAGGGACCGAACCGATCCTCTCCGACCTGGGCCGCGATCGACGGCTGCTCGACATCGCCTCGCGGCTGCTGGGCGGAAACGAGTTCGATCAGCTGATCAATCAGGCGCACTTCAAGTTTCCCGGCGACGGCGTAGAGTTCCCGTGGCATCAGGACAGTCGCCACCGACGCTACGGCACGGACCTTTGGACCGACGTCGACGGACGGGGATCGTTCGTGGAGCTCGTCACGACCGTCGATGACATGACCCTCGAGAACGGACCGATCGAATTCATCCCCGGTTCGCACGAACACGGACACGTGCCGGTCGACGACCAGGGTCGCCTTCCGGCGGCTGTCGTCGACGAGGAGCGCGCGGTCGCGATTACTGCGCCGGCGGGGTCGGTGATCGCGTTCGGTCCGTTCGTCGTTCACGGAAGCCGCCCCAACCTCGGGACGGCACCGCGTCGCAGCTTCCTCAACGGCTTCGCATTGCCCGGCGCAAACCATCGCGTCTATCCGGGCGAAGGTTCGGGCCGTCGCGTTCGCCTCTTCTGACGCGAACCGCTACCGTGGCGGCATGAAACGCCCACTCCGCATTACGATTGGACTCGGGGTGCTCGCGGCGCTCGTCGCGGTCGCCATCATCACCCTCGACGACTCGAGCACGGTGCCAGACGCCGGCGCCCAGTCCCTCTCCAATTCGACCGTCGAGCTCGTCCGCGTCTTCGAGGACGTCTCGCTCCAACAGCCGGTCTGGATGACGCAGGCGCCCGACGACCCCGGGCGGTGGTATGTGGTGGAACAGGCAGGCCGCCTCGTCACCTTCACCGACAATCCCAAACGTCGGGAACGTTCCGTCGCCCTCGACATCACCGATCGCGTGGAATTCGGCGGGGAGCAAGGCCTGCTCGGGCTCGCTTTCCACCCCCGCTACGCCGACAACGGCTACGTCTACGTCAACTACGTCAGCGAAGCGTCGGGCACCAAGGAGACCCGCATCTCTCGGTTCCGACGCGACGGGGCGACCGCGTTCGACCCCGACAGCGAAAAGATCCTGCTCCGCGTCGAACAGCCATACTCCAACCACAACGGCGGCGGCATCTTGTTCGGGCCCGACGGGTACCTCTACGTCGGGATGGGAGACGGCGGACTCGCCGGTGACCCAAAGGGGCACGGGCAGAACACCGAGACTCTCCTCGGGGCCTTCCTGCGAATCGACGTCGACTCGAAGGACCCCTACGCGATTCCCGCGGACAATCCATTCGCCTCCGGGAAAGGGGGGGCGCCAGAAGTGTGGGCGTGGGGCCTTCGAAACCCCTGGCGGTTCTCGTTCGACCGGAAGACGGGAAAGTTGTGGGCGGGGGACGTCGGTCAAAACGCGTGGGAAGAAGTCTCGATCATCGAAGGGGGCGAGAACTACGGATGGAAGTTCGTCGAGGGGACACACTGCTACGATCCGCCCCTGCACCTCAAGGTCTTCGGAAGCGGCGAGTGCGACGATGTCGAGGGCTTCGCGAGCCCGGAGTTCGACTACAGCCAGGCGAACGGCGACAAGTCGGTGACGGGCGGCTACGTCTACCGCGGCCGCCGGATCCCAAGCCTCCGGGGCAAGTACGTGTTCGGCGACTTCGTCTCCGGGCGTATCTGGTCGTGGGACCCCGAGCGCCGAAAACGAACGCTGCTGTTCGACACTCCGCTGAGCATCGCCACCTTCGTCGAGTCCGCCGACGGGGATCTCGGTGTGCTGAACTACTCCGACGGCGGAATCTTCCATCTCACGACCCGGAAGTGATCAGCGTCAAAATCTTGACGCTGTTGATCCCGAACGGGTTTCGCTCGGAACCACCCCTGAAAACGTACCACCAGGCGGGGACTTGCGATCGCCGTCTCCGGGACGTACGTCGCTGTGGTACTTCGCCCTACCTGTAGGTGTTCAGGCCCCGCAAGGCCGCTATTTGAGCGGTGATCCGGGGGTTGGTATGATCTGCTCAGCGATTTGCTCCAACAGTTTGTCTTATCGTGCGCCCTCGGTAAGAAGGAGTTTGAGTAGTGACGAAAAACTCCCAGTGGTGGTGGCGGTTGATCGGTCCGGCGGCGGTGGTGGCCGCCGCCGGCTGTTCCGTCTCCTCGTTCGAAGAACCCTCGTCCAATCGATCTGCACTCACCGGTGAACGATGCGGGATGGAAATCCTCCCGTCCCCCCAGACCCTGTCGTCGGACGAAGTCTGCAACCACGGCCGAGTGGTCTACTCCACCCGGGTGCAGCGCGAAGCGGGGCAGCCCGAAACTTTCGAAGACGTGTTCACCGTAGAGACCGGCGGTGCGGTCTGCGTTTCGGTGCACAACGGTGACTCCCCGGCCACGCGGGTCAAAGCGGGCACGGTCACGATCGACGGCGCGACGGTCGCCGCGCAGAGCGATTTCGGTGGCGAGTGGACCGGGACGGTGGACGAGCACGACCTCGGCGCCGGTGACCATTCGCTGTCGGTCCGGCTCGCGTCGACGCCGGGAGCATACGTCGACATCGAAGTTCGCGAGGCATTCCCCGAGCTCGATTCGAGCGAAGTGGTCGTCGGATCCAACGGAGCACTTCAGGTCTACAACACCGCGACCGATCACCCACTCCTGACCCCCAACGGTGACGGACATCACGACGACACGATCTTCAACGTCGACGGCGAGCCTCTCATCGAGCTGCCGGGCAAGGACGACGGCAGCGTCGCTTATTTTCTGGAGTGGGAGCTGATCGTCTACAACCTCGACGCCTGTACGTTGGTCGACACCGGCATCGAAGGGAGCACGCGGGTCAACTCGCCGACGAACGTCAAGACCGCGTGGGATGGGACCGACTCGACGGGAACCCTCGTGCCGGCGGGGACGTACTCGTACGCCTTCGAGGTCTCCCTCGTTCGAGAAGACGGCCTGGTGTACGACACCGTCGTGACCCCCACGTACGGGATGGTCGTCGACCCGGCGCCGGTGGAGTACGAGGAGCAACCGACCCATCTCGGCGCGTGTAATCCTCTGACCGATCCGCACGGTAGTTTCTGCCTCTGCCCCGGCGGTGGCGGCCTCGGCGGCGCGGACCCCGACTGCTATTTCGACCGCCCCAACCATCTGGAGACCTTCGAGGATCCGTCGAACGCCGATCTCTCGTTCCTCACGACCTCTCTCGGAACAGACGGCCGTTGGAAAGTGACGGCCGATCTGCGCGACTTCAACGCCGGGGGGCTCGTCTACCAGAGCGCACCGGGGCAGGGCGTGTGGGACTCCGAAGCCGAGCTCCGGCAGTGGGTCTCCGAGATGACCGGCGTTCCCTCGAGCGCAGGCACGAGCCTCTTCAACTTCGACTACACCCAGCTCGGGACCTCCACCGCCGTCGAAGACCTCGGTATCGGCTTCAGCTTCAACCATTTCTTCCTCGATTCGATCACCGACTCCGAGGGCAAGATCACAATCGACGGCACGACGATCGATCTCGCCGCGCTCTGGCACGACGATTCCACGGCCGGCGCTCCCTACGGGGTCACCAATCCGCGCAGCGGCGACGAGTGCACCGAGTCGGGCAACACCATCTACGACGCGTCGTTGCGCGCGAAGTTCTGCGCCTACAACGAAGGCATCGCCCTCTCGAACTCCCTCGGGTTCTACGCCGTCAGGACCGCCGCGTTCGACATCGCGATCGATGGTGTCGGTTCGACTCGCGACGAGTACTGCATCACGAACGGTGTCTTTGCCTGTGGCGTCCGCACGTTCAAGACGCGGGCGGACATCACGATCGAGTCCCAGTACTTCGTCGATGACGGCGGGGCGACGGTCCTGGCATTCGACGACGTGAAGTCGGCCAGCGGGGTCTCGGCGCTCAGCGTCGCGATCGACCGTGGCGGCCTCGAGCCGGTGGACGGCGTCTGTTCCCGTGCCGTCGTCGAGAATGACGGGCTGCGGGTGCGGCTCGACTCCGCCGACGGTGCGGTCTCCGATTCCTGTATCACCAACGGCGTGTTCTTCTGAGGACCCTCCTTCGCTAGAGATTTCGATGCCCCGATTGCGGTCGAAGCGGGCGAGCAACTGGCGCGGCTCCACTACGGAGTCCGCGCTGCCGCTGCTCTCAGGGTTGGTCCTGGCATCGGTCGGGTCGGGCTGCGAAAAGCCCCGCATGGAGACGCCTTGCACGGTCGGGGGAGACGTCGTTCCTCCCTTTCGGATGCGCGCGGTCGACACTCCCACCGAAGAGGCGCTGCGCGAGAAGCTCGGCGATCGCGAGGTCGCCGCAGTCACGTGGGTCGTCCCTGACGGGGGCCTGTCGGACGTCGGGAACTTCGTCGAGCGACACGGCCCGAGCGTGAAGCTGCGCGGGGTCGCTCGCACGGGTCGCCCGTCGGAGAAGTTCCGGTTCGTGGCGACGGCGCTCGTCGACCTGAAGCCCGTGTCGTCGCATTATCGTGCCGAGGCCCTCGCGCTCGACGGGCGCGCCACGGGTGTCGGCGTGGAGACTACGAGTTCCTCGGTGGCGTTCGAAGTCCACGTTCCGATCCCCGACGACGGGCGAGCCCACGAGATCGAGACGTTCTTCGACCTCGCCCCCGCGGGATCGAGCGACGGGGCGGACGCCGACGTGCGGCGATGGATCGTGGGAAACCCGGGCGAAAAGACCCCCGACAGACGTTGCCAGGTCTCCAGCGCCGTTCCCTGGCAACAGAACGACGAGCTCACTCGTCGTGAAGGTCACAGTGGCTCTATTGCCCTCGCTGGAGCCGACGGCGTCGACGTGTCGATCAAGAACATGGGGCGGGACGTCGCCGCGACGTTGCTCGTCGATGGGGAGCCGTCGGACGAGGCGCGTATCTTTCGGCCCCGGGGAGACGGCGCCGTCGTCGCGCGCACGAACTTCGCGGAGCTAAAGCCGCCCGTCGTCGCGTCCGTCGTGCCCGTCTGGCAGGACGTCTTCTCCACCTCGACCGACGCCGTCTGGTCGTCGAACTTCGCGTCGTCCAACTACCAGGGGAACCTCTTCGCAGACCCTCCGGAGACACCTTGACCGACTCTACCCCCATCAAGACCCCGCCCGACGAGAGCGAGTACCCGGTCATCGAGTCTGAGGGGCCGTCGTTGTCGGACGTGTCGTCGATGGTGCGCGCCCATCTGGGGCCGTTCGAAATCCACGAGGTCATCGGCAAGGGGGGGATGGGCGTAGTCTTCTGCGGGCAGCACACGGCGACGCGCGTCCCGGTGGCGATCAAAGTCATCACGCGTCGAGGAGCTTCCCACCCGCACTTCCGGCGCAGCATGCACAACGAGGTGCGGGCGGTCGCGGCCCTCGATCATCCCGGCGTCATTCGCGTCTTCGACTACGGCGAGATTCCGGCGGCCGCGGAGGAGCTCACCGGCGGCGCGCTTCGCGCGGAGAGTCCGTACTTCGCGATGGAGCTGGTCCCCCACGGGTCGTTGGTCGATCTCGTCGGTCGGGTGGACTGGGCTCAGGGGAAAGCGATCCTCCTCAGCCTTCTCGACGCGCTCGCTCACTCCCACGCGCGTGACGTCATCCATCGCGACATCAAGCCGGGCAACATTCTGATCGACGAGTGGGGCGGGCGCGTGATCCCGAGGCTCGCCGACTTCGGCCTGGCGTTCGCCCACAACTCGCCGACCGATGCGTCGCGCAGTATCGGCACTCCGCAGTACATGGCCCCCGAGCAGATCGAGACGCCGTGGCGAGAGCACGGACCGTGGTCGGATCTCTACTCGCTCGGATGCGTGGCCTACGAACTCTTCTGCGGCCGCAAGATGTTTCAGGGAAAGAGCGTCATCGCGATCTTCAAGCAGCATCTGGACGGGACGCGCCGCCCCTGGCGGACCGTAGTCCGGACCCCCGAGGGGTTCGACGAGTGGCTCGCGCGAATGCTGGCCCGCGATGCAACGGATCGCTTCCAGTGCGCTGCGGACGCCGCTCGGGCGCTTCTGGCGCTCGATGACTCGGACCTTCCCGACGTCCGGCCGCCGGCGCAGACCGAGCACAACTTCGCGATGGTGATGCCGGTGCTCGGACAGGGGGCACCGGTCGACCACGACGAGCTGAGTTTTCCGAAACGGCGCACCCCTTCGATGCGGCTCGTGGGAGCGGGTCTCGGGCTCTTCGGACTACGGGAGCATTCCCTGGTGGGGCGGCGCGCCGAACTCGATCTTCTCTTCGAAACGTTCCGAAAAGTGAAGAGCGAGGGGGCGAAGGCGGTCGCGATCTTCGGCTCGGAAGGGATTGGAAAGTCCAAGCTCGCTGGCTCGTTCGCCGAGCGGCTCGCCGAACTCGGGCTCGCTGTCCCGCTGAAGGTCGCGCTTTCCGACGACGGCGGAAATCACGGCCTCGCGCAGCTCTTCGCCTCCCTCTTCCGGGTGCTCGGCGCGTCGCGCGTGGAAGTCGCGGGGATCATTCGAGATCGACTCGCGCAGCTAGGCTGTCACGACACCTTTCTCTGGAAGGCGGCCGCCGAGCTCGTGTCACCCGTCGTATCGGACTCCGAGCAAACGGGCGGCTTCGAATTCGCGTCGCAAGGGCTCCGCACGGAAACGGCGCTCCAGCTCCTGAAGCTGCACGCCGAAGGACGCCCGCTGGTGGTGGTCGTCGACGATGCGCACCGCGACGCGGAGTTCGTTCGCTTCGTCCAGGAGGTCCTGGCGCGCGGTGCCGGGCTGCAAATCCTCTTCGTCATGACCGTCTCCGAAGAGGCGCTGGCGACACGCCCGGAGGTCCGGGAAGCCCTGGAACGTGCCCCACAATCGGCGCGCATCCGGAGAGTCGACCTGCACCCGCTCGACGAGGTCTCGCACCTCGAGCTGGTGCAGAACCTGCTTCATCTCACAGGAGACGTCGCGGTCGAGCTGGCGTCTCGAACGGCCGGAAACCCGCGTTTTGCGACGAGCCTGGTGGGAGACTGGGTCGAGCGCGGAGTGCTCACGGTCGATGAGACCGGGTTCGTCCCCCGTGCCGATGTGCTCGGACGAATCCCCGATTCGATGGTGGAGGTCTGGGACTCCCGGCTGAACTTCGTCCTGCAGGAGGTGCCGAGCTCGCGGTTCGCCCTCGAGATCGCGGCAGCTCTCGGATCTGAGGTGGTGTTCGACGAGTGGGCCGCGATCTGCCGTTCCCAGCGGGTGCGGGTCGAGTCGGAGTTCGTCGCTCAACTCTTTGCACATCGGCTCGCCGAAGAAGAACGTGACCGCTGGCGGTTCACGCACCCGGGCATCGCCGAGAGCCTTCGTCGCGGAGCAGAGGAAGTTGGCCGTTGGGCGCACTGGAAGGCGGTCTGCGCAAGCTACCTCGAGTCGACCGGACGCCGCCGTGTGGAGGTGCTGGAGCGGATTGGGCGCTACTGGTTGGAGGCGAACGAGTTCGAGAACGCCGTCGAGCCCCTCGTGAGCGCCGCCGATCTGAGAGAGCGTCAAGGTGACTACGTCGCCGCTGAGCGTGCACTGAGCGCGGCCGTCCAGGCGGTCGAGAAGGCCCGGCACGGGGCCGGACGCTCGCGGCGTCTCGCCGAGCTGTGGGTCACGAGGGCCAGGACCTACGCCGGGTGGGGCCGCCCGGACGAATCTCTGCGATGGGCTCGCAAGGCGTGGGAAGCGGCGTCCAACGAGGGGTGGACCGACATCACCGTCAAGTCCGTGGTGTACATCGCGCTCGCCAAGCAGTGGATGGGAGCCAAAGACAGCTTGCAGTGGCTCGAGCGAGGGTTCGCGGCCCTCGATTTCATCACCGGTGAGTTCCGGTCCGACGGTCGCGCTCTGGTTGCGCTGGCGTACGTGGCGACCTCCCAGGGACGGTTCGCCGAAGCCGAACGGGCGCTCGAAGTCGATTCCCGCTTCGTGGCGGACGAGCGGGGACGAGCTGCGAACGCCTATCAGCGCGCGCGTCTCGCCATCTATCGAGGCCGTCACGAGGAGGCCCGCGAGCAGGGGCACCTGGCCGAGACGCTCTACCGCGAGTTGGGACACGTCCCCGCGCTGGCATCGACGCTCACGATGATCGCAGAGGCCGAGCGAAAGACCGGACATCTCGAGCTCGCTCAGACGTTGTACCAACAGGCTGTGGAGCTCCAGGAGCAGCTCGGTCAGTCGGCGATCGTAGCGAAGACCTCGATCGGTCAGATCTTGCTCGAACGCAGAGAATGGAGCGCGGCGGAGCAGGTGCTGCTGGAGGCGATGCACGATGCGGCGGCCGGAAACCGTCGGCGGCTCGAGGAGGCGTGCCGGACGGGGCTCATCGTGGTCGCCGCAGCTACCGGTCGCACGAGCGACGTCGGGAAGCTCCTGCCGAGGGTTCGTGACTTCATCACCGAGACCCACGAGGCGGACCCCTCGATGGCGGAGCTGCTCGAGAAGGCGGCCATGGAGTCGAGCGAGCACGCCAACTTTCGCGACGCTCTGAAGATCTGGCAGCTCGCCGCTACCCAGTGGGAGCTGCTCGGAGACGAGGAGCGGGTGCACGCCGCTCGACGGGAAGTCGAGAAGTTGAGCGGGTGACCACGCGCGGCGGCCGCGACGGCGCGTCTCCGGAGACGCGGGCGTCGAAGCGAGCCCGGCGCGTCAGTCTTGCCCCACGGTGGCGTCGTCGTCGAACGTCAACGGAAACTTCACGATGACGAGACCGGAGGGGTCGGAGGGGGGCGGAAATCGGAACGTCTCCACCACCCCGAGTACGCAAGCGTCGAGCCCCGCCGCCGAGATGGTGCGAGCCGCGATCTTCGCGCTCGCGATCTGACCCGAGCTCGAATCGACGATGACCTCCACGAGCAGACGACCGCGCAAATCGGGGTTGTTCGCGAGGGCAGTCTCGTAACACCTCTGGAAATCCGCCTGGCGCGCACGGGCCATCTGGGTCACCGAGTCGACGTCGATCTTTCCGCCTGCCGCACGCGGCGGATCGAGGGTGACGCCGCTGTTCTGAAATCCGAGCCGCTGAAGCAGCACCATCTTCGCGCCATTGCCGCCCGGATAGGTCGTCGCCGTGAAAGCGTCGCGCACACATTTCTCGAACGCCTTCGATCGGTAGGAGGATTCGAGGAAGTCGACCCGGAAGACGGAGCCCGACTCGGAGACCGTGAGCTTCAATGAGACCACGTCGCCGTGCTCTCTAGCCTGCGGCGTCGTGTGACTCTTCCAACACGAAAGAAGCTGAGGGACGAGCGCCCGATGCGCGGTCGCGACGGTCTCGTGGGGGCGATAGTCCGAGGGCCAATCGGCCCCGGCAGCGGCCGGGATGCTCCCGATGGCGACGAGCGTGACGATCGCGAGTAATCCTCTCACAGGTCTACCAGCCCACGCGTGTAGCGCCCGACGACGATCGAACAGACGATGCCTCCTCCCGGGTCGACGACGTCGAGACGAACGGTTCCGTTGCCTTCGTCCACCCGGCGCTCAGTTCCCTCACTGCAGCCGAGTTGGCTCGATCGCTGGGTCGTCGCGAGCGAGTACGCTTCGTCCACCGTGAGCGGGCTGCTCCCCTCCGGCGTGCGAAGCGTCACCTGGACGCCCTCACCGAATTTGCTGAGGACGAACGTCTGACCGAAGGCGTCCCCTTCGACGTAGAGTGGCGCCGCATCGCGTCGCGCTACGAAAGATTGGGAGCCTCGCGCGAACGACACTCTCCAGGGCGGCCCGTCCGCGGCGAGCTCGATCACGGTGCCCGCTTCGCTCGTGACCGGCGAACCAGGGGTCAGATCGATGATCTCGACGGCGAGTTCTTCTTCGGGCGCCGGGGGAGGGGGAGGCTCGACACGCTCGCGAGGCGGCGGGACGTTGTCCTCCACGTGGTCTTTCATCTGCACCGTCTGGGGCTCGTCCTCGGGCTTCGCTCGTCCGGAGCATCCGATGCTCAATGCGAGGAGCGCCACGATCACGCAGTCTTTTCTCATGGCCATTGAATCCCTCGTGGGGTCACCCGGAATCCGCCATCAGCTCCCGGGCCTCTCTCGATTGAGCGAGAGCCGAATTGTACACCACCCCGGGCGTCCAGGCGAAATCGACGGGGCGGCCCGCACCCGCTCGGACCTCGTCTGCGTTCGGAGGCCCGCCGGATGCTGGCTCGCATCATCCGTAGAACGTGGCGAACAGCTCGAGGGTCTTCGCGATGTCTTCGTCGTCGATCCCTAGATGAGTCACGAGCCGCAGCGATTCGTTGGGGGCATACACGAGCACGCCTCGTTCGCGGAGCCACGGCTCCAGTCGACGGTGGCTCCCCTCGGGCACCTCGACGAACACCATGTTCGTCTCGACGTCGGGGTCGACGTGGAGGGCCTCGATCGTACGTAGCCCGTCTGCGAGCGCCCTCGCGCGGTCGTGGTCTTCGGCGAGGCGCTCGACGTGGTGGTCGAGAGCGTGCAGGCCCGCCGCGGCGAGCACGCCGGATTGACGCATGGTGCCCCCGAGCATCTTCCGCCACCGGCGGGCCTTCGCGATGAGCTCTTCGGTGCCGCTCAACACCGAACCGGCGGGCGCGCCGAGACCCTTCGACAGACAGATCGACACGGTGTCGAATCGCTCGGCGAGGCGCCCGACGTCGAGGCCGAGCGCCACGCTCGCGTTGAACAGACGCGCCCCGTCCAGATGGAGCGACAGCCCGTTTTCGCGCGCGAGGTCGCAGACGTCGTCCATGTAGCTGATGGAGAGCGCGCGACCGCCCGTCGTGTTCTCGAGACAGATCAAGCGCGTGATGGCGAAGTGGGAATCGTCCGGCTTGATCGCGCGCCGAATCTTGGCGAGTGACATCGTCGCGTCGGGCTCGGGCTCGATCGGTTGCGGCTGGATGCTGCCGAGAACCGCGCCACCACCCGCCTCGTAGCGGTAGGTATGCGCGTCCATGCTCACGATGTACTCCTCGCCGCGCTGGCAGTGAGCCATCAACGCGCAGAGGTTGCTCTGGGTTCCGCTCGGGACGAAGACCGACGCCGACTTGCCCACGATGGCGGCTACTCGATCCTCGAGCTCACGCACGGTGGGATCGTCACCGAATACGTCGTCCCCGACCTCGGCGCGACTCATGGCACCGCGCATTCGGGCCGTCGGTTGCGTGACGGTGTCGCTGCGCAGGTCGATCTTCAAGGGCGCTCCACCCAGATCGGAGCCGTCCACGCCATGCGGTTCGGCTCCGGTTCCAGGATCTCCAGGTAGAAGAAGTGAACTCCGGGCGATGCGACCGGCACGTCGACTCGTACCCATTCCCCGCCGCTTACCGCCTCGAGCCGCTCAACGACCGCGACCTCGTCCCCTCCCACTGTGCCTCCCCAGATCGCGACCTCGAACGGACCGTCGAAGTCGGGGTCGGCGAGGTGAAACTGCAGCGAAACGGTGTCCGAGAGGATCGTCAGTTCCCCTCCGGACGGAACGAGATCGTTCGCGTAGTAGCGGATCGCGAGGTTCTCGTCCTCGCTCGCGAAGACCGACCGAGCTCCGATGGCGTCGAGAATCCCTCGTTCGCTCAGCTCGTCGGCGATCACGGCCGTCCTCGACGTGTGGCCCGTCCCCCAGTTCGCAAGGTGATTGTCGTGGCTCGCCGTCGGGGCGAGACGGAACCCGTGACGAAGGTAGTAGTCCCAATCGCTGTGAACCTTCACGAAGCGAGTCACCTCGTTCGTCTCCTCGTCCACGGTGAGGCTCGGGTTCTGCGCTTCTTCGCTACCGAGGTCGCTGCCGCGCGCGATCGTGACTTCGAACAACCGAGCATGGGCCGACGTCAAGTCGGCGATGTTGTGCAAGGTCTCCGAAACGACCGCGGGGTCCGGCATTGCCGCCCCGTCGATCCAGCTCTGGCGGACGTCGCGCAGAGGAAGGAAGTCGTCGAGGCCGTAGTCGTTGAACTTCTTGGAACGCTCGCTGTTGCTCTCGATCTCGAGCAGATTGATGCCGTAGATCTGGTCCCAACTGCCGTTCGTGACTCCTTCGTAGTACTGGAAAGTGCGCGGATGGTTGAACATCACCCAGGCAGGGTCCCCCGCCTCGCGGCGAACGGGGAGGTACCCTTCGTAGAACGTCGAGAAGTCGCCACGGACGACCTTCGAGAGTTCGCGCGTCCCGATCACGTTGACGTGGTTTCCGGCACTGTTGGTCGACCACTCGAGCCCACCGAGGGCCGCGAAGGTGCCCTCGTGGCGAGCGTTGACCTCGTCGATTGTCGAGAGCATCTGCGCGAACGCGTCTGCCGACATGTTCGCGATGTTCGGATCCTCTCCCTCCACATCGTCCTGCACGTGCGGGGTGAGCGCGATGAAATCGAGGCCCCCCCGAGCGCGGGCGTAGTCGAGGGCGTGCAGCACCGGGTTCCCGGCCGCTTCCGGCGTCACGTCGACGAGCTCTCCGTCGATCTCGCGTTCCAACCGGCCGTCGTCCAGAACCTGGTCGCCGTCTTTCAGATCGAGGTGTGCGTGGAGGTTGCCGAAGAAGACGCGGCGTTCGACGAAGTCCTGTTCGCGCGCCGTCAGCCCCGCTTCGAGCGATTCCGACGTCAGCGACCATGTCCAGAGACGGTCGAAGAGATTCTCGAACGGGTCGACGACGTCGGGACGTTCGTAGCGAACGTAGAACTCCCAGTTGTTGAAGAACGCGCTCCCCGACCAGTTGCCCGAACCATTGATCATGACCCGGCCGTCGAAGACGGCGAGCTTGTTGTGCATGATCTGGTAGAGGTCGCCGTTCGTCTTCTTGTAGCGAATCTCCCCGCCGGCGGCTCGCAGGCGGTCCCAGTCCGAGCCGCGCGCCTCGTCGATGTCTGCCGCGTTCAACACGACGCGGACGCGAACGCCATTCTCCGCTGCCTTGGCGAGCTCCTTGACGGCGTCGTCGAAGACGAGGTGGTGCATCAGGACGTCGATCGTCGACTGCGCGCTTCGGATCTCATCGCGAAGCACCTTCCAGGCGCCGCTCCCCGGCGTGAACGCCACCTCCTCGGTGGAGCAGATCGCGCCGAGCTCGGGTTGTCGGACGAGCATCTTGTCGAAGTAGCAGCGGAACGCTCCGACGAAGGGGTCCTCTTCGCTGCTCGAGACGACGATCGTGTTCTCGTCGTTGATCGAGACACCCGTCGACGACCAGTTGTTGCTGCCGAGGAGGACGGTCTTCGCGTCGACGACCATGTACTTGGCATGCTGCAGGCCCGCGTACGAGCCGTTGTTCCGCCCCTTTACGAACTCCACGGGGATCCCGGCTTCGGCGAGCCGGGTGGATGGATTGTCCCCGTCGGCCTGTGACGCGTTCATCGCGAGCTTGACGATGACGCCCCTGCGGTGCGCGCGCAGGAGGGCCTCTTCGATGTTTTGCCGGCTGAAGGTGAACTGCGCGACGTCGATCGATCGCTGCGCCCCATCGATGAGCTCGATGACGCGCGCGACGATCTCGGAGTTTGCGAGGAGATGATCCTTGTCGGCGCCGTCGCAGACGTCGCAGTGAGGGTCGGTGAGCAACACCTCGTAGCGTCGCCCGTCTACGAACGAATCTGCCTTTCCACGCGGGATTGGAACCTGATTATGATCCGGACCGGTCGTCTCGCCGCCGCAACTGATCAGGGCGGCGAAGGCCGCCGCTGCTAGCACACGCAGTTTCATTCGGTGTTCCTCGGCAAATCGATCGCGATATCGCCAGCTTTTCAGCCATTCGCAAACATGTTTAGAACGCCGGGATGGTATCGGTCCGTGGCGCAATCCTCAAATCCTTCCTCGACTGCGTGGCCGTCTCGGGCTTCTGGAGGGAGTCCCATAACGCGACGCGTCATTTTTTCTCTTGCGGGGGGTGGGGGGAGTGCTTAACCTTCCGGTATGACGCGATGCGTCACAACCTGAAGAGTTTACAGATTCCACCTGCAGATAAAGAAGGAGAACAAGATGGCAACCATGATCGACCAGACGATTGACCAGTCGCGAGAGAGGATTGACGAGATGCGTCAAACGGTGACGCGCCGCGCCGAAAAACTGAGCCGCGACGCACAGACGTTCGTCGGCCGGACCAAAGATACGGCCGTCGGGACGTTGCTCAAGACCGCGGCTGTCTCGCTCGAGACTGTAGCGGGACTGGGACGCGCGCTCCCTCCGACGCGACCCCTTGCCGATCGGCTGACCTCCCGCGCCTCGGCCCTCGATCGCGCCCGCGGAGCTCTCGGCAAACCCACCATCAATGGGTACGACGACATGAACGTGAAGCAGGTCGGCGATGCCCTCGACCGACTCCCCGTGTGGGAAGTTGCGAAAGTTCGGGCCTACGAAGAGGCCAACAAGAACCGCAAGACCGTGCTCGCCGCATGTGACCGTATCCTCGACCCCACCGTCTGAGGCGAGCTGCCGAGACGGGAAAAATTGCCTGTGCCACGTCGCGAGTTACGCTCGGTTCGTCCCCACCAGAGGTCGAAATGCCGAGACTCGCGACGTTTCTCTTTCTGACTCTTCTCGTCCCGGCGACCGCGTCTGCGCAGTCGTCGGAGGCCGAGCCCACGGCGCCCGCCGCTCCTGCATCTGGGTCGGGCGGGGTCGAGCCCGTCTACGGCAATCGCAGCGTCACGCCGGCGCCAGGGACGTTCAGCCTCTACGTCGGGCCAAACTCGAACATCGACCTAAACCTCGCCACCGGAACGCCGCTCTTTGGAACCCTTCTCGAGCCGGGACTGTCGCAGGTCATCATCGCCGAGACCGAAGTCTGCGCATTCGGATTCTGCACGACGACCGACATCCCCGATCCGCTCGTCCTCTCGATAGGAGGCGCTTACGCTCCGATCGAGAACCTGGAGGTGGGAGCGATGCTCCTCGTCCTCGAGCTCGCTCCAGATGTAGAGTACGCCACCACTACGCTTCACGCGAGGTATCGATTGGTGGAAGGACCGATCGACGTCGCCGGGCAGGTTCTGTTCGTGCTCCCATTCGGGAATGGACCGTTCATCGCCGAGGTCGGGATGCCCGTGCGCTTCCGCGGAAACCTGCGCGTCGATACCGGAGGCTACGTCTCCTTCGACGAGAACGGCAATTTCGGGATGAGGATCCCGGTCGCGCTCGCGGCGCAGCTCACTCCGCAGTTCTTCCTCGGCGGCCGTACCGGCTTCGGCGTTCCCGATTTCGACTTCGGGGACACATACATTCCGCTCGAGCTCATCGGCGGCTACACGATCGCTACGGGCAGCACCGTCGTCGACATCACGGCGGGGGCAGGATTCCCCGCCTTCCTCGCGTTCGGCGGGATTTACCACTCACGCTACGACTCCGTCATCACCGAGATCTTCCAGTTCAGCCTCGGAGCGAACGCTCATTTCTGAGGCGCCTGGCGCTCGATGTCGGGGGCGTTCTCTCGCGTCCGCAGAGACCGCCATCCGAGGCCATCGGGAGGCGGGATCGTTCAGTGGGCGAGCAGTCCGAACGTCGCGACGGCGGCCAGGAAGGTGAGAGCAATCTTGCGGTAGGCCCGCTGCTCCTGGCGCGAGAAGACCTTCGAGCCGAGGTGGACTGCGACGAGGTAGGGCGGCGCGCAGACGGCGAAGAGCGGAAAGACCTTTTCGGGCTCCGCAGTCCCCGACCCGAGCATCGTCGTCAGGGCGAAGATTCCACCGATCGTGAAAAAGGCGATGAGGTTCGCGCGCGTCTGCGCGGCTGAATCGTCGGTCGACAGGAGAGCGAGCACCACGGGGGGGCCACCGACGCCGGCCATTCCGGTCAAGATACCGCTGGCCGCGCCGACCGGCATGAGTACTCGCAGTCGTTCGGCCCCGCGGAATGTCACCCCCACGAACATCAGGCCGACGAGCAGCAGCACGACGCCGCTGACGATGCGGCCCAGCATGCTGGGCCCGATCATTCCGAGCAGCCAGACACCAAACGGGATGGTCGCCATCGCCGGAATCACGAGCGAGAACACCCGTCGCCAGTTCACCAACTTCCGAATCTCGGGCAGCAGCCGCATGTCCCCCAGCACCGTGACGAGAACCACGACGGGGACCGCGACTTCGGGAGGATGGGCGAGCGTGAGCAACGGAACCATCAAGAGTCCCGTTCCGAACCCCGCAAAACCGCGAAAGCCGCCTGCGAGGGCGGCGATTCCGGCGGCTGCGGCTATGAGAAGATATTGCTCCACGCGCGGGAAGATAGAGAGAACACGCCCGCTCTACAACGGCGAACGGCTGATCGGGATACGATTGCGGCCGAGGATCAGTAGTCGACCGCGACGAGAACTTCGCCGTCCGATCCCCAGGTCGTCCAGGTGCCGATCCGCTCGTCGTCGGAGTACTCACCTTCCTCGCGGATCACGCCGTTGGGGTGGAACTCGAGCCACATTCCGTGCCGCAGGTCGTAGGCGAATTCGCCCTCCGACGCGATCTGACCGTCGGCGTACCAACGGCGGTAGGGGCCGTGGCGCGTGCCGCGGTCGGTCGCGCACCATTGCTCCAGGCCGGCCCGCTGCTCTTCGGTGCGGATCGGGCACGACATGGAGGGCATCACGAACACCGGATCCGCCGGCTCGGAATCCACAATGACGACGTCTCGATGCACGTAATGCGTCGTGTGGTGCCCATGATCGTAGTGTACTCGATGACGGTGCGTGCGGTGGCGGTGGTGACCGTGGCCATGTCCGTGGTGGCGATGGCCCGTGGTGACGCTCCAGTAGGGGCCTCCGACGTGAAGCTGCACGCTCGAACGGGAGGTGCCGTGCCGATGAACGGTGCGTCGGTGCGTCGTGTGACCGTGCGTCGAACGGCGATGCGTCGTCCCCCGCCGGGTGCTCGTTCCGTGCCCTCGCTTGTGGTGCTTCCGCGTCTTCGTCTTCGTCTTGCTGTGGTGGACCCGGCGCTCTACGCGGCGTTCCTGAGCGTCCGCCTCAGATGGCGCGCCCACCAGAACGCCTCCGAGGCTGAGGGTCGCGAGCGACATGACGACAATCATTTTGCGAAACATCCAATTCTCCTGCGCGTCTCAAACAGAGCTTCGACTCTTCGGACGGTGCCACTTACGATGATATTCAACCACGGACCAAATTCGAACGTTTTGCCGACAAACCCCTCAGCGAGCCCCCAATGAGTCGACCTCTGCGCCTCATGTTCTACGACGACACTTGCCGACGGTCTCGTCTCGGGTTCGGCCTCACCCATTCGTGGGTCGCGGGCGCCGTCCTCTACGGTGCGCTCGGAAAGTTCGACGCGACCCGGGGGGTTCGCAACTGGGAAGAAGCGCTGGAGTGGCTCGCGACCGTCGGAGACGGGGAGCCGATAGGAGAGATTCAGTACTGGGGCCATGGAAAGTGGGGCAAGGTGATGATCGACGGCGACCCGGTCACCCCCCGCGATCTCGTCGGAGAGAACCCGCGCGCCCGAGGGTTCGCTTCGGTGCGGGAACGGATGACCGAGGACTCGCTCTGGTGGTTTCGAACGTGCGAGACGTTCGGCGCGCGGGTCGGGCACGACTTCGCCCGACGCTGGACCGACTTCTTCGGCTGTCGCGCAGCCGGTCACACCTACATCATCGGTCCGTGGCAGTCGGGGCTTCACGCGCTTCGACCCGGCGAGGAGCCGAACTGGGCCGCGATCGAAGGGATCGAGGAGGGCTCCGACGACGCTCCCGAGAAGGCGCTCTGGTCGGTCCCGGGGGCCCCCAACACCATCAGTTTTCTGCGGCCGAATCTGCCGGACTGGGCCTGAGGCGGTCAGCGCGCGAGCGGAACACCGCGCTCGATCGATTGAATCGAGGTGAAGATGGCGGTGGTGAACACGAGGGAAGCGAAAGCGCCCACGAACGATGCGATGTCCGCGCCGAGCGAGCCCACGAAGTACCCGATCGGCGGGAAGACCGAACTGAGGAGTTCACCGACGACCGCTGCGATCGAACCTCCGCAGCCGCTCAGGACGCCGACCGACACCAGCGAAGCTCCCAGGGCGATCGCGACCGGAAGGGCGTACGCTTTGGTGAGCTCGTACGAGCGCCGCATGCACTCCATCGGCGGCAATTCGGTCGTCGCCGCCAGGTAGGGAGCCTGCACGAAGAAGAAGAGCGGAACCAACGCGCCGATCCCGCAGGCGAGCCCACCGATCATGACGCTCACCGAGAAGAGGAGCGACGTGACCACCGTCTTCCCCACGACTTCCCGCGCGAGCCTGAAGGCGTCCGACGGCCCGTTGACGAAGTCCTTTCCTTCGAACGCCTGCATCTGCATCGGACGCATCAACGCGGGGACTCCGAGCCCTACGACGAGAGCGACCAGGATCGTGATCGGCAGCGTCAGCGCCATCGCCGTCGCTGCGACGCCCGCCACGCCGGGCGAGAACTGGGCGACCAGCAGCACGACCGTAATCAGGATGTCGGGGAGGAAGTTGATGACCCAGAGGACGCCGAGCGCCATGGCGATCGCGGGGACGCTGTTCTTCGCCACCAGGGTGACGTTGTCGACCAGCTCCGTCGTCTCGATCGCGCCAGCGTCCCAGCCTTCGGCGGGCTTGCTCCAGTTGGAAAAGTCCATGCGTTGCTCCTGTGGGGTGCGCCCTCATCTTCGCAGCCGCGGTTCGTACGTCAAATCGGAAGGTTGCGACGGGGGCGTCAGCGACCCGTTGACCGGCGAATCCGAATTGTTTACCCGTGGTGACCCCGACCAGGAGCGCCAACATGTCGAGCGACTACCAGATGACGCGTGCGAGGACGACGGAAGTGCGAAGTCCGCACAACCGTGTCGTGATCTTTCTCCTCTGCATCTTCTTCGGCTACTTCGGCGTGCACCGCTTCGCGGTCGGGAAACTTTGGACCGGCCTCTTCATGCTCCTCACCGGGGGTGGGTTCGGAATCCTCTGGATCTGGGACTTCGTGATGATGCTGCTCGGACGCTTCACCGACGTGGAGGGGAGGGTACTCGGCCCCCCGAAGGTCGAGCGCGTCGCCTTGCTCCCCCCACCGGAGCCCACTGCCAGGGCACTTCCCCAGAAGCTCGACGACGTCGAGCCGGAGCTCTCCCCCTTGCGCGAGGACGACATCGACCTCGACGCCCTCGATCGCGAGGTGATGGGAGACCCGCTCGAGGAGCAGTTCGCCGAGCTGGAACGGGAGATGAAAGCGAAGAAGTAGGTTCAGAGCTTCTTCTGAAGCACTTCCCGGACCACGGCGGCGTCTGCCTGTCCGCCCGTCGCCGCCATGACGCGCCCGATGAAGAACCCGAACAGCGACTTCTTGCCGTCTCGATAGCGGCCGACCTCGTCCGGGTTTTCCTCGAGCACCGTGTCGACGATCGACTCGAGCGCGCCAGCGTCGTCGATCCGCTCCAGCCCCTTCTCGGCGATGATCGCGTCGGGGTCGCGTGACGTCTTCATGACCTCGTCGAGGACCTCGGTGCTGCTCGCCGCGGTGATCTTCCCTTCGTCGATGCGCCTCACGATCTTGGCCACGTCGTGCGGACGCACGTTCGTCGACGTGATCGGCATGTCATCCAGGGCGGGGAGGAGCGAGTTGACGATCCACTTCGCGACCTCGTTGGGTCGGTCGTAGTCCGTGAGAGCCGAGCGGAAGTAGCCGACCAGGGCGTCGTCGCCCGAAAGCAGGTCGGCGTCGTCCTCGTCCAGCCCCATCGCGACGAAGTCGGCCATCGCTCGGGCGAGCGCGGGGTTCTCCTCGCGCGCTTTGTCGCGCTCGTACGAGGCGGAGCGCTTCTGAGGACGGTCGGAATCGCGCGACGTTCCGTCCTGTTTCCCCTCGGGTTCGGATTTCGTCGTCGCGGTCTTTGCGGCCTGTGCTTCGTTCCACTCGGCGGTCTTCTTTCCCCAACTGTCTTTCAGCGACACGATCTGGTTGAAGACCAGGTTGTCGGTGGACGAGTCGATCGGGTCGCGCCAGAAATAGCCCTGCCGCTCGAACTGGTAACGAGTAGTCGGCGGATCGTCGAGCACGCTCGGCTCGACCCGCGCCGAGCGGCGCACGATGAGCGATTCGGGGTTCAGATTCTCGAGGAAATCGCCCTCGCCGGCATCGGGGTCGGGCACCCGGAAGAGTCGGTCGTATATGCGAACCTCGCAGCCGACCCCTTCGCTCGCGCTCACCCAGTGAATCGTCCCCTGTACCTTTCGGCCATCGGAGGAGCTGCCCCCACGAGTGTCGGGGTCGTAGCTACACTTCAGTTCGATCACCTCGCCGTTCTCGTCTTTCACCACTTCGTCGCACGTCACGTAGTACGCGTAGCGCAGACGGACCTCGGCGCCGGGGGAGAGACGCCGCCACCCCTTCGGCTTTTCCTCGGCGAAGTCGGCGCGCTCAATGTAGATCTCGCGGGTGAACGGGACATCGCGGTCCCCCTCGAGCGGCACGTCGTGGGGGTAGTAGGGGCACGTGAGAGTGTCGATCTCCCCCTCGGGGAAGTTGGTGATCGTCACTTTCAGGGGGTCGACGACGCACATCACGCGTGGGGCGAGCATGTTGAGGTCGTCACGTATGGCGAACTCCAGCAGCTCGACGTCGACGACGCTGTTCGCTTTTGCGACCCCGATGATGTCGGTGAATCGCTGGATCGCTTCGCGTCGCACTCCCCGTCGCCGATACGCCGCGATCGTCGGCATTCGCGGGTCGTCCCACCCGTCCACGTGCCCCTCCTTGACCAGCCGGAGCAACTTTCGTTTCGACATCACGGTGTAGCTGAGCGCCAGACGAGCAAACTCGTACTGACGCGGAACA
This sequence comes from uncultured Bradymonadales bacterium, assembly GCA_964411125.1. Taxonomy (GTDB): domain Bacteria; phylum Myxococcota_A; class Bradymonadia; order Bradymonadales; family Bradymonadaceae; genus JBFIHF01. The sequence goes on from CAYPJU010000001.1 coordinate 161,774, forward strand.
TGCTCGACCTCGGTCTTCTCGATGAGCCAGTCGTAGAGTTCGCGGTTGTTCTCGAACTCCAGGGTGCAGATAGAGTGTGTGATCCCTTCGAACGAGTCCTCGAGGCAGTGTGCGAAATCGTACATCGGGTAGATGCACCATTCGTCCCCGGTGTTGTGATGGTGAGCGTGCTGGATCCGGTAGAGCACCGGATCGCGCATCTGCATGTTCGGGTTCGCGAGGTCGATCTTCGCCCGCAGCACGTGGGCGCCGTTCTCGAACTCTCCCGCCTTCATTCGACGGAACAGGTCGAGATTCTCTTCGACGCTTCGGTCTCGAAACGGGGTGGGGGTGCCGGGCTCGGTGAGCGTTCCGCGGTGAGCGCGGATCGTCTCGCGGTCGGACGAGTCGACGTAGGCGAGCCCCTTCTCGATCAGGAGCTCCGCCAGCTCGTACATTCGGTCGAAGTAGTCCGACCCGAAGTAGAGATGCTCGCCGAAATCGGCGCCGAGCCATTTCACGTCCTGCTGGATGGACTGGACATACTCGACCTCTTCGGCCGACGGGTTCGTGTCGTCGAACCGTAGATGAAACCGCCCTCCGTACTGCTGCGCGAGGCCGTAGTTCAGCAGGATCGACTTGGAGTGTCCGATGTGCAGGTATCCGTTCGGTTCGGGCGGAAAGCGCGTCACGACGGTGTCGTGTTTACCGCTCTCGAGGTCCGCCTCGATGATCTGCGTCAAAAAGTTCGATTTTTCGTGTGTCTCGCTCATTACCCATCTCAACGGTGGGACAGCTCATCAATCATCTGACTGCGACGTACTACTCAACTCTTCGGCCAGCAAGCTCGCTCGCTGCGACCTCTCCTCATCGCCCCTCGCGGCGCATTCGTTCGCGCAGATTCGGGCGAGCCCCGCGAGCTCGGGATCACGAACCCCCGTGGCGCGCACCCGTGCGGCCGCCGAAGAGAAGTTCGCGTCGTAGTCCTCGAATTCCCCGACCCGGGCCGCGCATGCCGCCAGGGCGAGGTCGGAATGCGACCGGAATGCTTCCATGCCCAGATTCGGCAGTTCCTCGCGCAGCTGCCGTAGCTTGTCCAGGGGGCGCGTCAAATCTCCCGCCTCGACGTCGACGAGGCAGAGGTTGAGTTCGACGAGCTGCACGTTCTTGCCCCCGAGCATCTCGAAGAGTTGCCCCGAATTCTCGTAGTGAGCGCGCGCTTCGTCGAACCTTCCGAGCGCCCGGGCGACCTCGGCCCGCTCCATCGACGCCTGGGCGAGCGCCTCACGCGAGCCGATCTGGTCGCGCCAGTGGTCTGCCTTTTCGATCATTTGCTGCGCTTCGTCGAGCCGACCTCCGGTTCGCAGCGCCCCCGCGAGCTCGTGGAGCCCCACGAAGTAGTAGGAAGGGTGCACCTTACGGACGACGCCGTACGCCTCCACCGCGCGACGCGCACATTCGATCCCCTCGTCGACACGGCCCATCGTGCAGAGCACGCGTGACCGGATCTTCGCCGCCCAACCGAGGGTGATCGGATCTCCGATTGCGGACGCGAGACCCTGTGCCTGCTCGAGGATTCTCTCTGCGGCCGCGAGATCGCCCTCCATCTCGTAGAGAAGGATCGCTTTCTCCGCCAGGAGATCGGCGAGGGTCGCGTTTCGGTCTTCGTCGGGGGTGCGCAGGAAGTGTGCTATCGGCCGTCCCTCGGTCAAGACGTCGATGCCCTGCGCGACCAGCGCCCGGGCGCGTTCCGCGCGTCCGAGCTGTCGCAAGGTCGAGGCGTGGAGCGCGATGAGGGAACCGTGGCGCCCCGGGTCGACGTCGAGCACGTGCGTGTCGATCAACTCCTGGGCCTGCTCGACCAGCGAGATGAGCGCCGTGCGTTCTTCGGACTGTCGGCGACTGCGTACCGCTCGCAGGATCACGTCGAGCGCGCGTCGCGGCTCCCCGGCCGCGACGAGGTGCTCGGCCAGGCGCCCCGTCGTCCGCGCCCGCCGCCGCTCCGTCGGGATCTGGTCTAGCGCCGCCGCACAGGCGACGTGGTATTCGACGGGGTCGTCGATGCCGATCAGGATACTCTCTCGCAGCATCGAGTGGACGAAGGACCAGCCCGTGTCATGTCGGGTCGCGAGGCCGCTGCCGACGAGGTCGGCCACGAGGGCGCGGTCGATCGTAACCCCGAACGAGCCCGCCGCGCGTCGCCACTCCTGGGCGTCGACGTCCGAGCCGAGCGTCGCGGCGAGCTCCAGGCTGCGCCGCCGCGCCGTCGGGTCCGAAGACTTGCGGACGACGTCGTCCACCCGCCGCTGCCAGGTCGCCTGTATGTCGTCCGGGAGAGCGTCGACCACCTCGGGGGGCGCGTCGAACGCATCTCCCTTCAGGCTGAGCGCCCCCCGGCTCACCCAGTCTTCGACCAACTGGACGACGAACAGAGGGTTGCCCGCGGTGCGTGCTACGACGAGCTTGCTCAGGTTCTCCGAGAGCCCGAGCGATTTCGCGAGCGTCGCGACGTGCTCGTCGGATAGAGGTTCCAGATCGAGCCGTTCGACTCCGTTCATCGCGGCGATCGCCTCGATAGATGCGCGCCCGGCGGGCTCCTCGATGGCGTCGGGGACCGTCATCACGACGTAGATCGGGTACTTCGACTCGTGCTGGTTGCCCACGACGTAGCGAGCGAATTCTCGCGACTCCTCGCTCAGATGGAGATCGTCGAGCCACAGGAGAACCGGGCGCTCGCGCGTCAGGGCTCCGAAGAGCCGTACGAGGGCGGCGAACCACTCCGGGCGGCTCTGGAATCGTGGACCCGAGGCGTTCTCGGGGTTGAGCCCCAGGATTCGTTCGGTCAGCGCCACCGCGTCGAAGAGTGCATCTTCTCCCCGTAGTTCGAGGTCGGAATAGAGCGCACGGACGCGCATCAAGACCGATTCGAAACCGAGCCCCGACGATCGCGTGAAGCGTGTCATCATCGGCACGAGTCCGTCCGACGAGCTCCGCGGGGAGGAGTGGGTCGCCCGGAAAGTGATGGCTCCGCCCACCTCGTCGGCGCGTTCCGCGAGCCAGCTCACGAGTCGGCTCTTTCCGGTCCCCGAAGCACCTGTCACGACGATTCCGCGCGGCTCTCCGAAATCGTGCACCTCGCGTAGGCCGTCCCACAGCATCGTCCGCTCCGCGTCGCGCCCGACGATCGGGACGGGCCGCATCCCGAAGAGGCCGAGCCCGGCCCCCCGAAGCGTCGCTGCCTCGTTTTCGTTCCCGCGGCGCCAGTTCTCCGGCAGGGGAGGGGCGAGCCCCTGTTTGACGACCTCTTCCATCACCTCGGGCTCGTCCGCCGCGGCCTCGGACGGCGTGCGGAACGTCGCCGTGAGCCCCTGCAAGGTCGGGCCGGGATCCGACATCACGATCGCCGACAGTCGCCGCGTGGTGCGCTCCGGCTCGAGCTCTTCGGGGAATTCCATCAGAGCGTAAGCAGCGTCGGCCGCGCGGCGGTACCGACGGGTGAGGTCCTTGTCGAGGAGTCGGCGCAACCACGCCTCGAACCCGCGGGGGACGTTCATCCCCGGGGCGAACGGAGGCAGGTCCGCCATCAGATGCGCTCGCAGGACATCACCCGTGTCGCCGGCGAACGGCACCCGGCCCGTCACGAGGTGCCAACCGAGAGCGCCGAGGGCGTACACGTCGGTCCACGGTCCTTCGTCCCTCCAGCGCCCCATCACGTGCTCGGGGGCCATGTAGTACGGAGTTCCTGCGACGCGCTGCGGCTCGTCTTCGTCGGGATCGTCCTGCTCGACGTCCATCGCGCGCGCGATGCCAAAATCGGTCAGCATCGGCCGCATTCCCCCCTCCCGGACGTCACACAGAACGTTCGCCGGCTTCAGGTCGCGGTGCACGATGCCGAGGGCATGCGCGTGCGCGAGCGCATCGAGGAGGTGAAGCAGCACCGATCGCAGGTCGACCCAGTCGAGCTTGCCGACGTGCGCGTCGAGCGTCCCGCCCCGGACGTATTCCATCACCAGAAACGGCGTCCCCACGTCCAGATCGAGTGGGCCGGCGGCGCTCGCGTCGACCTCGCCGATCTCGAAGACTCGGACGATGTTCGGGTGATGCAGGCGCGCGGCCGACTGTACCTCGCGGACGAAGGCTTCACGGAACCCGTGCGTCGATCCCTCGGGCGGTTCGACGAACTTCAGTGCTACTTCCACCTCGCCGCCGGGCCCGCGATATATCCCACGGCGCACGGCTCCCATCCCGCCGCTACCGACGGGTTCGTGGATTTCGAAAGGGCCTAATCGGACCGTCTTCATGGCGTAGCGCGGGGGGAAATCGTCCGGCGCAAAGGTACGCGACTTCGGCGCACATTACCACGAACGAGGGGACGGGTGGGGATCGGCCCGGAGATGGCTCGCCCGCTCTCCGACCCTTTCTCCGCGTCGGACCGACCCAGGCTCACCGATTGCGCAGGTGCTCCTCGATCACATCGCGGATCGCCGGGCGGTCCGCAAAGTCGGGGAGCATCTCACGCAGCGCCGCTGCTTCGTGCCGCGCGACCAGGTCGTGTGCGATCTCGAGCTCCGCCGCGAGCTCCTCCTGCTCGCGCCGTGCAGCGTGGACGGCGTCGATGGCACCGACCGCTCTTCGGCCCGCGGCGTCGGGGTCCCGTCCCAGCGCCAGCCATTGCGCGCGGCGCTCCAGAAGACCGGGCGCCGACGAGTCGATCGATTCGAGGAAGCGCGCCGCGGAACGGACCACCGCCGACGGATGCTCCGCAACCGTCCGAAGACAGCGGTCGAGCTCCGCTTCCCGATCGAACCACCAGAGGCGCCACATCCAGTAGAGCGCGGTCACCGGCGACGTGGCCAGATGATGGGACCGCTCGGCATCTTCGAAGGCCAGGGGGACGTGGATGTCGGGGAGGAACAGATCGTCGATCTCGGAGACGTCGAGGCGCCCGCGCAGCAACTCCACGAGCCAGATCGATCGCCAGAAGTAGTAGACGGCCTGAGAACGAGACTCGTACGTCCCGACGAGACCGTGCTTCTCCAACGCCTCGGAGAGCGGTGGGACGGTTCCCACGCGCTCGGCCACGTGCTCGAGCCGGTCGGGGCGTCCTTCTTCGGACGCGACCGCTGCCCATGCCCATGTCGCGATCGAGTCCGCCGCCACCCGATCGACCTGCGCTCGCTCGGCGCTCCAGAAAACGACCTCTGCGTGGTCGGGGTCCTGTTGATTCGTATGCGCGAAGTACAGATCCCCGCGCTCTGACCGGCCTAGCAGGGCGTAGGCAGCGAACGCCTGCAAGAGTCCCACCCCGAGCTCGGACTCGCCGTCACCTGCCAGGAGCTCCGCGAACGCGTCTTCGCCGTCCACGAACTTCGAATCGTCGGGCGAGAGAATCCAGCCCCCCAGGCGACGCGGTCCGTCGAGCCCGTTGCGCAACCTCGCAAATTCGCGCAGCTCCCCGGGGACCCGAACCTGCGAAGCGAGGAGGGCGGTCGGTTCGCGGCCTTCGTCGACCCCGATCGCCACCCCGAACCCGTCCACCCACCAGGCGGCCACGCGCGGGTCGGGTTGGTAGCGCTCCTCGGGAGGAAGGCGAGCCTCCCATCCGTCCCAGAGGAGGGGGCGAATACGCTCCATGACCGCGGCGCGGGCAGCTTCGAAGGATTCGTACTCGGAAAACTCGACGGTCTCCGGCGCGCCGGGCCCACCGGCCCGAACCGTCACGTTCAGGCCGTCGAAGCTGAAGTCGAGGTACTCCCCGTCGTCGCGATGTCTCTGCAGGTACCAGCGCACGGTCAGCCCGTCTTCGACGCCCACATGGCGGCGTCGTCGATGAAGTCGATCTCGCCGTCGTCCTTCTCACCCCTCGCCTTGAGCAGCGCCCGGGCTGGCGCCGCTTCCCCTCGAGGGATCGAAAGCGGGAGGCAGATCATTTCGTAGGCGCCCGGTTCGACGCGATGCAGGTCGAGGGACTCGATGATCCAGACACCCGAGCCGAGCAGCGTACGGTGGACGGCTGCGACCTGTTCGGTCGAGCCACGCCCGACCGAGAGGTAGTCGATACCGACGCAACGAACCCCTATCGACGCCAGGATTTCGGCCGCCGCGAGATCGAGCGCGACGAAATCGTAGTCGAAGTCGGTCTGATGCAGTGACCGCTTCAGGGAGTTGTCGGTGCGGAGCAACACTCTCTCCCCTTCGTTGAGACCGAGAGAGTCGATGTCGGCGGCCGTGATGACTTCGCGCCCGCCGAGGTCGTGAACGAAGCAAGGACCCATCAACGCGTCGAGGGGAAGATCGGCGATCCGCGGTCCCTCCGCGAGGTAATGTGCCGGCGCGTCGACATGGGTGCCGGTGTGGGCGGACATCCTGAGCGTCGCGACCTCTACGTCTTCCTCGTCGTGGGTGGCGGCGAGCTCGCGACGAAAGGAGGGGTCGCCGGGCCAGACGAGCGTGTCTGCCGAGAGTTCGATGCTGACGTCGATCCAACCTTCCGAGAGCACTTCAGTCCTCGTCGCCGCCGACGACGAGCGCTCCTTCCGGGCTGGAATTGCCCTGCGGTCCCCCTCCCATTCCGGAGCCCGACGCGCGTAGGAAGGTCGAGCGAAGATCGCCGAGGCCGCCGCCGCCGCCGCCGCCGCCGAGTCCGGGGATCGACAGCCCACCCGGGAGCTGCTGAGAGGACCCACCCGCCTTGCTCAGCGTCACGTCGGCCACCCCACCGTCGTTGAGGCGAGTCTTGTGTTCGACCGAGATGAAGTTGTCCATCTCGTAGCGCAGGGTGACCTTCGACCCGTCGACCCTTTCGCCACGAATCACGAACGGAGTGCGCCCCAGGCGCTCTTTTCCGATGTAGACTGCGGCGCCCATCGGTTCGGAACGGATGGAGAACTTCGGCTGCTCGGCGAGGGGGACGGTCTCTTCTTCGGGCTCGGTGACCTCTGGTGCGACGTACGCTTGCTGCACGGGCATCGGGGGTGGAGGTTGGTTCGCCTTCACCAGGTGCAACACGACGATTCCGACGATCACGATACCGGCCGTGGCGATGACACCCCCCAGGATCAGGGTGTGAACACCAACGTCGCCGGGAGGATTCTCCGTCGCATTCCAGACGGTCGAGGGGGCCGAAGAGTCCGGCGGATAGTACTGGTCCGGCCGCGTGTCCTCGGCATGAGGAACGTCGACCATCGTCGGCGGCTCCTGTCGGCCGTGCGGGTACTGGTATTGCGACATCGGTGGTTCTCCGTCACCTCGTGTCGATGCGAGCGATGGCCCTGCAAGCCGGGCCGTGCCCTCGGTCGCATCCAATCCTGTAATGCTCGCGCGCCTGAGAATATGCCTCGGAAGGCATCGATCTCTTCAAGACTTTCAGCTTTTCGCACGCGATCGTGCGGCCGCCCGCGCATGCATAACGTAGCGCCGTGACCGCTGAACTCTCATCATAGTCGACTGAACCGGCTACGTACATCAAACCGAGATTTTCGCATCCCGCCGGGTCACCGTCGTCACACGAGCGCTGATAGATGACGGCGGCACGCTGCGGGTCTCGGGTCAGCCCCCCGACCCCGTCGCGGTAGCCGTGAGCGAGGTTGGTGCAGCCCCACGGATCTCCCAGGTCGCAGGCCCGGCGGGCGTAATCGAGTGCCTTCTCGGGGTCGGGGCGAAGGCCGCCGTGACCCTGGAAGTACGCGTGGGCGACGTTGCCGCACGACACCGTCTCCCCGAGCTCGCACGCTTCGGCGTAGTATTCGGTCGCCAGCCGCATGTCCTTCGAGACGCCCCCGCCGATCTCGTAGAGCCAGCCGAGCGAGCCACACGCGATTGGATCGCGTGCATCGCACGACTGGCGGTAGAGCTTCGCCGCACGTCGCAGGTCTTTCCGAGTGCCGAGACCATACTCCGTGAGCCACGCGAGATTGGTGCAGCCGTTCACGCTTCCGAGCGAGCACGCCTTGCCATAGTACTCCGCCGCGGCCTCGAAGTTCTGGGCCACCCCGAATCCCTTCCGGTGCAAGACGCCGAGGTTGTTGCATCCGTCCCCGTGCCCCAGGGAACAACCCATGCTGTAGAGTGCGGCAGCACGCGCCGCGTCACCTTCCACCCCTTCGCCGCGTTCGTACTGCCACCCGAGCCAGGTACACCCGGCCCCGTCGCCCGTTTCACACGCCCGCGCGTAATAGCGCGCCGACTCGACGGGATCGACGTCGTACTGCTCGTCCCCAAGGCGCGTACAGTCGGCGCCGTCGCACATGATCTCGCGCGTCGCCGAGAGTTCGGCGCTGGGGGGAGCGTCCGGACGCGGCAGAGGGGTCGCGGCGGGGGGCGGACTGATCATCGGCGGAGGGGTCACCTCGTCGCTCGCGCACGCTCCCAGGAGCAGCGCGAAGAGGGTGAAAGCGCGAAGACTCGCCGCGAAACTCGATGCGGAGACCTCGTCGCGGCCTTCGCGGCATGATGACGGCCACTCACTGCGCATGCTCCGAGAGTACCATCCCCAACTGTCGTGCCAAGACATCGGCGCGTCCGCGCTCCCCGCGGTTCCCAAGAAAAATAAAAAGCTCGCCGACTGGCGAGCTCGAGCGAAAGGCTGCCAGGTCGCTTCAGACCTCGCCGTCCTTCGTCTCTTTCGTTTCGGTTTCGTCCGATTTCTTCGTGTCGGCCGCTTCATCGGTCTCCGACGCCTCGGCGGTCATCACCGTTTCGTCGGCATCCGACTTGGCTTGCTTGTCACCTCCGCAGGCGAAAGCCGGGACGGAGACGAGGAGGAAGGCCGAGCTGAAAATGACTGCGAGAACTTTGTTCATCGGTAACTCCTTGCTGGTTCGATGAAGGAAGGTAACGAAATCGCGTCGGGAACTCAAACGGTTCGCCACGGAGCGGAGATCGCTCTCGGGACGTCGACGGCCCGCGCCGGGCCTCGAGCTTCGTCAGTCGCTGCGCTCCGCTTCGGCCGGGGGAAAATCACCTTTTCCCTCCATGAAACAGCAGAAGAGGCGAAAACCCGCCAGCCCGAACAGGACCAGCCACGGGACCGGGCCTGCCGTGAGCGGTGCGGTACCCCCGCCTGCGAACGCGAGATCGGGGACTAGTTGCAATCCAAAAAACAGAATCAGTATGTCGGTTCGAATCATCATGGCGACCTCTCCCACTGAACATGATCACGGATCGTGCCATGTCAGTGCGGGGAGGGGCACGCACCCGCCATGTCGCGGAAGTGCCCGTCATTGTTGAGGGAGAGAGGGGCCTCCACTCACCGGCCGCGCCACTGCCCGACGCACGGCGTCCCCAGCGCGACAAGAATGTCCGAGCATGGAGCAGTTTCCGTCCGGTCGTCCCCGGTGGTATGGAGCAACCGTGCAATGGACCTGGGACATCTACCCGGCGTTCGAGGTCGGTGGCCTCGTCGTGCGCTGGTACAGCGTCATCTTCGCGCTCGTCTTGCTCGTGGGGTGGATGCTGACTGTCTGGCAGTTCCTTCGCGGTGGACGCGAAGAGTCGGCTGCCAACTGGGTCGTCGGTCTCGGCATCGTCGGGACGTTCGTCGGCGGCCGCCTGGGCCACCTCTTGTTCTACGAGTTCGAGCGGTTTGTTGCCGACCCGACACTCTTCTTCGCCTTCCGCGAAGGCGGGGTGGCGAGCCACGGTGCCACGGTCGGGATTCTGCTCGCCTGCATCGTGTTCGCGAGGGGATGGAAGATCCCCTTCGCGGAGGTCACGGACCGGCTCACCCCCGCAGCTTGCGTCGGTGCGGCGTTCGTCCGTCTCGGAAACCTCTTCAACTCCGAGGTGGTCGGTCGGGCGACCGACCAGACCTGGGGGGTCAGGTTCCCGTACTACGACCATTCCTTCGTCGACGCTCCGTATCGACACCCGAGCCAGGTCTACGAGTTCGTCCTCGGTCTCGTCGTGTTCGCGATCGTGATGCTGGTGGACCGGCGCCTCGGGGAGTCACGGCCGCGTGGGCTGATGACTGCGCTCTTTCTCGGGCTCTACTTCCCGGCGCGATTCGCCGTGGAGTTCGTGAAGGAGTACCAGGCCCTCGACCCCGACGCGCTCCTTACGATGGGGCAGTGGCTCTCGATAGCTCCGGCGTTGGCCGGTTGGGTCGCTCTCGTCTTCGTGTGGCGAAAGCACGTCAGCTCATCGCGCGGATGAAGAGGTCGGGGTCGACGTTCCCGCCCGAGAGGAGGACGGCGACGTCGCCTCGCCCCTCCCGGAGGGCGGCTGCGAGCGGCGCGGCCCCCGAAGGCTCCAGGACGAGTCGAAGGTGTTGCGCTGCCCACCGCATCGCGGCGAGCATCTCGTCGTCGTCGACGAGCTCCACGCGATCGATCAGCTCTCTGTTCACGTTCCATGTCCACTCCCCGGGTCGTCGCACGCGGAGACCATCGGCGAGCGTCTCGGGAGGCGGCACCGCGACCCTCTCGCCGACGGCGAGGCTCCGCGCGGTGTCGTCTCCTTCCTTCGGTTCCACGCCGACGATCGCCGCTTTGGGGCGCAGATTGCGCATCACCGTACCGCACCCCGCCATCAGCCCCCCGCCGGAGACGGGGCAATAAAAGGCGGTGAGTTCGGCGGGCACGACGTCGCAGAGCTCCAACGCTGCCGTGCCTTGCCCCGACGCGACGAGCGGGTGGTCGTACGGGGGTACGAGCGGCCAGCCGCGCTCCGCCGAGATTTCCTCGGCCCGCAGGCGACGCTCTTCGCTGTCGGGCCCTACCGTGACGATCTCTGCGCCGTCCTCTTCCACGCGCTGTCGTTTGAGTGGCGGCGCGTTCGACGGCATCACGATGGCCGCACGCATCCCGAGGACTCGCGCCGCTCGAGCCACCGCCTGCGCGTGATTTCCCGAACTGTGCGCGACCACCCCTTCTGCGTCGGGGAGCGTCAGCATCATGTTGAAGGCACCGCGAAGCTTGAACGCCCCGATCGGTTGCAGGCTCTCCGCCTTGGCCCAGATCGTCAGGCCCTCCCGAACCTCGTACCGCAGGGTCGGCGTCGCCTGGACGTACCCGGCGATGCGGCTGGCGGCGTCGCGAATCGTTTCAAGTCCGAACTCCATCGGTCGTTTTTACCCCCACGCGGCTCGGAAGGACAGCCTCGGCTGCGGTCGACCACGCTTTCGTGAGGGCCGTCGGCGCGACGCCCGCTGCGGCGACGACGATCAGATGAGCGAACGCGAGTTCCGTCACCGCGAAGCCGAGCCGCGTAGCTCCGACGAGCACCACCGTTCCGACAAACACGAAGCCGCCCGCGGCGGCAGCGGCGTCGCGCCATGCCTGCCAACGGTCGGTGTCGCTCGGCAGTCGCCCGCCGGCCAGGATCGGGGCCCCCCACGCGGCGAGTCCGCACATCGTCAGCACCGTCGTCACGAACCCCGCGGAGGCTGCGACCTCCGAGTGGAACGAACCGAAACGGGTCAGCCACACCATCGCGCCGACCGTTGCGGTCAATCGAGCAGCGGCGGTGATCCTGGCAGAGACGGCTCCCCACAGGCGCAGCGCGGTCAGGGAAGCGTTCGCCGCCCAGATCAGCAACGCCCCCAGGACGAGCGGCGCCGCAGTCGTCCCCATGACCGCGGTCCCAGCGAGCCCGAGCCACGTCCCGGCGCTCGCCAGGGCGGTCCATTCCCAGTGTGCTTGCGATGAAGGGCGAGTCGGGTTCGGGGAGGGTGGCATGTCCAAATCCTCTCCGACCTTCGTGAATTGTTCGTCGAAGCGATGTGGATTTTATGTGAAAATAGACGAATGGCCGACGACTCCGACGACGAAAAGCTGAGAGGGACGATCCCTTTCGAGGACGTCGAGATTCTCACGGACGGCGAATTCGACCCGGACGACCTCCTCGAATTCGTCGACGACGGTGGGGACGTAGCCGAGGCCACCGATCCGTTCCTCCCCGCCATGACTCGCCAGCACCCCGTCCCCGACGAACTCCTCTGGCGGTCGCGTCAGAATGACCAGTCGTGGGTGAAATCGTACGCCGTGGTCGGACGAAACGGCGTCCTACGGGTCAAGGCCGACCTATTCGATTTCCTCGAACCGGGCGAGCGCGTCGAGATTCGGCTGCGGCGTCTCAAACCGAAGACTACGAAACCCGACTCCGAATAGCTGCAACCGGCGGGCGGACGATCGTCGGAGTTTTGACTCGTCACTTCGTCCAATCGTCAAAGCGTTGACGCCTCCCAGGGGGAGGCGACCGTGGAATGGGGATTTGCGGCCCTTTCGGCCCCCGAAGAACCGGCACGGTGGTTGCACTGTAACTTCGCAGCCAACATCCACGGAACTTCGATGCCTCGCTCTCTCCTCGCTCTTCTGGTCTCCAGTTTCATCTTCACGCTGCCCGTCGCCGGTTTTGCCGACGACGTCGGGGACCAGGCGACCGGCAAGATCGAGAAGTTCGAGTCGGGCGAAGTCGTGGTCGTGAAGCTCGCCGACAGCAACGAGCGGGTGAAGGTGCGGGTGATCGGAATCGACTGCAGCAAGAAGTCGGCCAGTGCGGCCAAGCGAGTGGCCGCGACGGGCAAAGTCACGCTGCGTTCGGACAAGCCCTTTCTCCCTCTCGCTCAAGATCAGTTCGGACGTTACGTCGCGTACCTCGAGCTCGCCGACGGAAAGGACTACGGGCTCGAAATGCTCAAGTCGGGGCAGTGTTCCACCAACGAGTGGAAGTTTCCCCATCCGAAGCTGACGCAATACGCCTCCGCCTCGCGCTGAACCTCGGTCGACGGGTCGCGACATTCGTGGACGAGGTTCCAGCGGGTCTTCGACACCGATCCGCGCATTCGCTATCTTTTTGATAAGCGATTAGAAACCGAGGCCAGGTATGGCAATTTCACCGAGGTCTTTCCTCCTCAACCCCGCACTGCTGCTCGCGACCTTGATTCTCGGGACGCTCCCGATTCTCGTCGTGACGATGGCTCCGTTTCCCCTCGAGTCCCTCTCGTTCTGGCAGGCCGTTCGATACGATTGCGACACGGTCCCGGGACACCCGGAGAGCTGGACCGAAGCGGCGTGGGAACACCACGTCGAATGCTTCCTCGATCAGAAGCGCTACCCGGAAGCGTACGCCGCGGCTGACGAAGGGCTCACGTGGTTTCCGAACTCCGCATCCCTGCTCAACTCGAAAGGATACGCGGCCGCGCGGGCGCAAGCGTTCGGAATCGCGGCGCTCGATTTCAAGACGGGGCTGCAGAGAACCGGCTCTCCTTCCGGTGTTTTCGAGAACAACCTCGCGTGGGTCGGGCTCTGGCAGCTCGAATCGCTGCCGCCCGAGCGCCGCGGCGAAGCCCTGTCCGTCGCGCGCTCCTACTATCGAAAGTCGCTCGCAAAGCGAACGACCTGCGCCAGTCTGCACACCGCGATGTTCGTGGAGTTCGCCGCGGCGACTCACTACCCCAGATCCACGGTGGCCTTTCGACGCGCGACCGCGACCTACGATGTCCTGCGCGAGGCGTATCTACCGTGCCGTGAACGGCTCGATCCGGCGCGAGAGGAGGTGGTCGAGGAGGTGATGTCGGCGGCGCTGATGCACTCGGCGATGCAGCGGATGAGGGGCACCCAGCCCGCGGATGCTACGGAGTGGTGGGATCGAGCGGTGAGAGCGGGGGCGTCGCAGACGATGTGCGCCCACGCTGTGCCGGTCGCATCGACCCGTGCGGAGTGCACCCAACGCCTCGGACCTCACGTGGCCCGCGGTAGCCAATGGCCCGGGTTGGAATGACGCGGCCCCTGTTTGCCGCTCGACCCACCAGAATCAACTCTGCATGTAGGACCGAACCCTCGGAGCGCCGGGCACCCGCCGCGCGATGCGGTCGAGATGTTCGATCGGCTCGTCCGTGAAGCGCCGCAGGTCGCCTCCCTCGATGGCGGCCACGGGCACGCCGTCTCGATACACGACGCGGTTTGTCGCGACGGCGTTCACTCGTCCGTCCCCCACCACCACCCCGGTGAGGTTCAGTGGGTCGCAGCCATTGATCGCGACGAGCTCCCCGGTCGGTCCGAGCCGTCGGACCGAGCGAAGTTTTCCGACGGCCTCCGGCAGGGCGTACTGCTCCCCGACGAAACCGTTCACGAAACGTCCACCGCGCACTTCGCCGCGCGCTTCCATCGCCCGGTAGCACTGGGCGAGCTTGCGCCACGGCAGTTGCGTCTCGTGGCTCGTCAGCGCGCGGAAGACGACTCCCCAGCGGTCGAGGAGTCTACGCGCCACGCGTTCCAGCTCGTCGTCGCTCAACGCCTCCGGCCCGCGCCGCTCGAAGAACGACCAGCGCCCCGCGTTCTCGACCGAATACGAGCCGACCAGGCTCGCCATTCTACCGAACTTCGGCCGCTTGTTCGTCGGCACCAGGAGGGCGCGAAGTCCACTGAAACTGTCGGCCGTGACGACCCCCGATGCGACGAGTTCGCCAAGACCCTCTTCGACGCGGCTCTTCAAGGTGCCGCTGCGTGAGACCAGGTCTCCGAAGAACGCGGCGCCGTGCTCATCGAGCACCGAAGCCACCTTCCGCGCAGGTGCGGAGAGGTCCGGCTCGCTACGCGGCTCGCTGAAGAGTGCCACTTCGTCTCTCAACATCACCGCGATCGGCGAAGAACGCATCGGGCTGCGACCGCCGCCTCCGCCCCGGATCCGCCCCCACGAAAACCGTCCCGACAGGCACGCCATGTCGAGCCACGTCGGGTCGTAGTGCTCGACCCTCGCCGGCAGAATCTCGGTCTCCCAGGCCCCCGCCGCGGCGTCGACCCCGGAGAGCTGTTCCAGAACCTTCGCCAGTCCATCTGGCCCTCTCATTTGTGACTCGGACGCAACGTGCTGCCACTCGAAGAGGAAACGCATGAAATCCGCCGGCGTCACGGGCTCGATCTCGCGACGCAGGCGGGCGAGGGTGTAGCGATGGATGCGAGCCAGAAGCCCGCGCTCGCACCATTGCTCCTCGGCGAGCCGAATGTCGAAGTGGCCCCGGAAGACGAAGCCTTGCGCCTCGAGCCCCATCAGCGTCGCCTCGACGGTCGCGAGGTCGACCCCCAGCTCGTCGGCGAACCGCCGGGCGGTGACCGCCGGGAGGTATTCGAGCCGGCTTCGCAAGAGTTCGGTGAGTCCCTGATGTTGCGTCCAGGCGGCGTCTGCGAAGCGGGCGGGGGGCTGGACCGACACTTCGGAGTCGGGGAAAGCCGCCCGCATCTCGAGGGAGCGCTCGGCCGCGACCCAGAGGCCGCGGCCGCGCTCCACCCGACCGATCCGCCGTTGTTGCACGAGGGCGCGGACTTTCGGCTCGAGATCGGTCGGGATTTCTTCGTCCGTGAGGTATCCGCGGCAGACGATCGCATCGTGAAGCTCATCGGCGTCGCGCGCGTCCAGCCGCGATTCGTCGCGGACCGCGTCGACCGCCGCGGTGTCCAGGGCGGCGAGATCGCCGACGAGGTTCGGGTCGAGGAGCCCCCTCGTCAGGATTGCCTGCGTGCGACGCTCCTCCAGAGGTGCGTCGTCCAGGTAGGCGTAGGGACGGGCGTTGATGATCTGATGCGCCAACGGCGACGGTTCGCGGAGGTCGCGAGCCAGCGTCACCACCTCGCCGGTCTCGATCCCCTCCAGCACCGCCTCCAACTGTTCGACGTCCATCGCTTCGCGAAGGCAATCCTCGATCGTCTGGTCCACCATCGGATGGTCGGGAACCTCGCGATCTCCAGCGATGTTCTCCAGGCACGCGAGCTGATCGGGAAAGACCACCGCCAGGAAGTCTTCGGCCTGCATCCGCTGCAACTGCGGAGGATTCTTCCTCCCCCCACGAAAGCGCGGCACTGCCAGGGAACGATTGAGGTTCCACCGCCATCGCGTTCCGAACATCGGCGAGTCGAGCAGCGCCTGTATCAGGACGGTGCGCACCACGCGGGGGTTGAGGAAGTCGAAGACCTCCTCGAGTGGGAAGCTGTGGGTCGGCCCCATCGAAAGGATCACGGAATCTTCGTTCGCCGCGGCCTGAAGCTCGAAGTTGAACTGCCGGCAGAATCGCTTGCGTAGCGCGAGACCCCACGCGCGGTTCAAGCGGCTGCCGTGCGGACTGTGAAGCACGAGATGGGTGTTGCCCGCCTCGTCGAAGAACCGCTCCACCACGATCTTCTCGCGCGTCGGCATCGCCCCCAACGCTTCGCGAGCGGTGGCGAGGTAGCCGACGAGCTGTTCGGCGCACGAATCGTCGAGCCCCACGTCGGAGCGCGCCCACGCGATCGCGTCGCTCACGTCGACGTTGCCTTCCGCGTCCGTTCGTAGCCGTCGGTCCACTTCGTTGCGGACCCGGGAAACGGCGATCGATAGCTCATGGGTGCGCCCCGGGGCCTCCCCGAACCAGAACGGGATCGACGGTGGCTTGCCCCGCGCGTCGTGCACTCTCACTTGTCCGCGCCGGCTGTCGACGCGGGCGATCATCCAACTGCTGTTTCCGAGCTGGAAGACGTCACCCGGCATCGACTCGATCGCGAAGTCCTCGTCGAGCGTTCCGACCACGGTCTCGTCGTGATCGAGGACGACGCGATAATCGGCGCGCTCCGGGATTGCGCCGCCCGAGGTGAGCGCGACGAGTCGCGTCCCCCGTCGCGCCCGGATTCTTCCGTTGATCTGATCCCAATGGATCAGCGCACTGCGCCTCCCGCGTCGCGTCGCGTAGCCGTCGGCCAGCATCTCGAGCACCTCTTCGAAGCGCTCCCTGGTGAGGTCGCGAAACGAAAACGAACCTCGAACGACCTCGAAGAGTTCGGACTCTTCCCAGTCGCGCGCTCCGACGGCGGCGACGACGTGCTGGGCGAGGATGTCGAGCGGCGATTCGTAGAGGGTCACCGTGTCGAGCTCGCCGCGACGAACGGCGTCGACGAGCGCTGTCGACTCCACGAGCTCGTCCAGGGTGAGCGGAAAGATGCGTCCCTTCGGGGTCCCGCCGACGTGGTGGCCCGACCGTCCGATGCGCTGCACCAACGTTCCGATCGCGCGCACCGAACCAACCTGGCACACCAGGTCGACGTGACCGATGTCGATGCCGAGTTCGAGCGACGCGGTCGCCACGATCGCGCGGAGCTCTCCCGACTTCAATCCCTGCTCGGCCTCGAACCTACGCTCTCGCGACATCGACCCGTGGTGCGACGAGACCAGGTCCCTTCCGATGCGCTCGCCGAGGTTCTTCACGAGGCGTTCGGTCTCGCGGCGCGTGTTGGCGAAGACGAGCGTCGTCCGATGTCCCGCGACGAGCTCGGCGAGCCGGTCATAGACCTCGTCCATGTGCTCGGCCGACATGACCGGTGTGAGTGGAGATCCCGTCACCTCGACGGAGAGGTCGATCTCTCGCGCGAGACCTGCGTCGACGATGTGGGCACGGGGCCGCCGGGCACCGGTCAAGAAGTCCGCGACGAGCTCGATCGGCTTCTGTGTCGCCGAGAGCCCCACCCGCACCAGCGGCCGCGCCGCGAGCTCTTCCAGCCGCTCCAGCGTCAGGCTCAGGTGGGCTCCGCGTTTGTCGGGGGCGACGGCATGGATCTCGTCCACGATCACCGTGCCCGCGCTGCGGAGCATCCCGCGCCCTCCGTCGCTCCCGAGCAAGATGTAGAGAGACTCCGGCGTCGTAACCAGAATGTGCGGAGGCTTCCGCGTCATGCGACTCCGCTCGCTCGAGGTCGTGTCACCCGTGCGAAGGCCGGCGGTCAGCTCCTGTTGGATCCCCCCGGCTCGAAGCCGGGCGTTGATCGCCTCCAACGGCGCTTCCAGATTTCGGCGGATGTCGTTCGAGAGCGCTCGCAGCGGCGAGACGTAGACGATCTGAACGCCGTCCTCGAGCTCCCTGCGCTCGGCGCGTTTCGCCAGCTCGTCGATTGCGGCGAGGAACGCGGCGAGCGTCTTCCCCGACCCCGTCGGAGCGGCGACGAGGACACTTCGTCCGGCGGAGACCGCGCGCCACCCTTCGAGCTGCGTGGAAGTAGGGCGGTCGAAGGTCTCCTCGAACCAGCCTCGTACGGCGGGGTGAAAGCTGTCCCAACCCAACTTTTCGGTCGGCTCCGGCATCCTGAACAAATGAACAGCAATCAGAGCGGTTGTCAAACACTATTCGCACCCGTGCCCCCCGGGCGGTACGCCGGCCGAAGGTGAGAGAGAGGGTTGCCGACTGAACTGTTACGGTTTCGGGAGAGCAGGGTACCGTTCGTCGCCCGATAGCACCGCTCGTCCGCTCGAATTTGCCGCCAGTCGCGGCGGCGTGTTACTTCCGCGTCACCATGACGACGAACTGGGTAGATACGAAATTGAGTGGTTGGGGCCGGTATCCGGTCGTGGACGCGCACGCCGCGCGCCCCGAACGAATCGCCGACGTCACCACCGCGCTGGCGGACCGCGAAGGTCGCCCCACCATCGCCTATGGGATGGGGCGAAGCTACGGCGACGCCGCGCTGCTGCGGGACGGCGCGGTCGTCCTGACGCGTCGGCTCAACCGCTTCATCGACTTCGATCCGGCGACGGGCATGCTCCGCTGCGAAGCAGGTGTGACCATCGAAGAGGTGATCGACACCTTTCTGCCGCGGGGCTGGTTTCCGCCCGTCGTGCCGGGAACGCAGTACATCACCGTCGGGGGCGCCGTCGGCTGCAACATTCACGGGAAGAACCATCACGTGGACGGATGCTTCGGCGACCACGTCGAGACACTCGAGATCCTCACCGCAGCCGGCGAGATCGTCGAGTGTTCGAGGGACCGCGAGCCTGACCTCTTCTGGGCGACCGTCGGGGGGATGGGCCTGACGGGCTATATCTTGTCGATCAGCTTCCGAATGCGCAGCGTCGAAGGTCCCGCGTTCGTGATGGAGTCGACGCGAGTCGAAAATCTCGAGCACTTCTTCGAGGTGAGCGACGGCGTCTCGAACGAATTCACCCACACGGTGACGTGGCTCGACTGCACGCAGACCGGTCGCTCGATGGGGCGAGGGATCTTCATGGCGGGGCGCCACGCCCCTGCGGGCGCTGTCTCCTCGCCGGGCGCCGTGGACCGCATCGCCGACCTCGTCGGCACACTCGTCGACGCGCGGCATTTCGAGAGCAACCTGTGGCTCAACACCGCCACGATGAAGATGTTCAACGAGGCTTTCTTCCGTAAGGAGCGGCCCGGTACGACCCGCTCCGTCGTCGACTACGTGCCGTTCTTCTTCCCGCTCGATGCGGTGAACAACTGGAACTATCTGTACGGCCGACGGGGCTTCTTTCAGTACCAGTTCGTCGTCGACGATCGCGAAGCCGTCCGAGAATGCCTCCGGAAGACGACCGAGACCGGGATGGCCTCCTTCCTCTGCATCATCAAGGAGTTCGGCGACCGAGATCACGGCGGGCTCTCCTTTCCGATGGCCGGGACGACCGTAGCGTTCGACTTCCCGAACCATGGCGCGCCCCTCTTCGAACTCTTCGAACGGCTCGACGAGATCGTGATGGCGGCGGGGGGCCGGATCTATCTGGGGAAGGACGCCCGGCTGCCACGTGATCGATTTCGCCGCATGTATCCCGAGTGGGAAAAATGGAAGCAGGTTCGGGACGAATGGGACCCGGAGGGGATTTTCCAATCCGAGCTCGGCCGGCGGCTGGGACTCTGCGCAACGGGGACACCATGACAGCGCTGATTCTGGGGGCGACGTCCCCCATCGCTCGCTACGTCGCCGCGGAGTATGCGGCCGCGGGGCACACGATCTATCTGGCGTCGCGAGACCGTGACGAGACCGAACGCATCGCGAGCGACATTGCGATCCGGTTCGACACGACCGCAGTCGCCGACGAATTCGACGCGCTCGACCTCGAGGGTCACGAAGCGTTCGTCGACCGCGTGGAGGAGCACGTCGGCCCGGTCGACGTCTGCATCGTGGCGTTCGGCATGATGGGTGACCAGGAAGAGTCGCAGAGCGACATCGGCGCCGCACGACGCGTCATCGACACCAATTACACCGGCGCGGTTTCGATCTGCGAGCTCCTCGCCGACCGCATGGTCGAACGGGGTCATGGGTCGATCGTCGGGATCTCGTCGGTCGCCGGCGAGCGTGGTCGCCGCTCCAATTACATCTATGGGAGCGCGAAGGGGGCGTTCACCCTCTTCCTCGGGGGGCTTCGGAACCGGGTGGCGGACCGCGGCGTGCGGGTCTGCACTGTGAAACTCGGTTTCGTCGACACCCGGATGACCTACGGGCTCGAGTCTCCGCTCCCCAAGGCTGCTCCGGCCGACGCTGCCCGGGCGATCTACCGCGCAGAGCAGGCCGGGACGGAGATCCTCTACTACCCGCGTTTCTGGGCACCCGTGATGGGGATCATCCGCAGTATCCCGGAAAAACTCTTCAAGAAGATGAACATCTGAGCGCACCGCGCGGGGGAGGCGAGCCCCGGACGGCTTTGCGAAGCCGGGCGTAACGGATAAAGCGTTGCGACGCGGCGGACTTCTTGGCACGGTGGTCTCATCCACCACAGGGTGACCCATGCGTTACTTCGCTCCCGTGATCGTTGTCGCCATCGCGCTCGGCTCTGCCGGGTGTCTGCGCGGCAGCGGCCAGTTCTCCAACAACGACGACAACAACGGCGACCCGACTCCGGGCAACAACGGGGTCGTGGACGGTGGCGAAAACAACGGCGCTGGCGACGGCGGCAACAACGGAGCGACCGACGCCGGCAACAACGGTGTCGTTCCCGACGCCGGAGACGCCGGGGGAGGGGACGGCGATGCGGCGATCCCCGACATGCCGGCCGACCAGGGACCTTCCGACGTCGGCACCGATGCCGACATGGGGATGCCGGTCGACATGGACACGATCGACTTCCAGTTCATGCCCGGCGTTTGCGGCAACGACGTCGTGGAATACGGGGAAACCTGCGATCCCTGCGGGCTCGACTGCGACGACGGCAACGCCTGTACCGTCGACGAAGCCGCGGGCGACGACTCCGTCTGTCTCGGATTCTGCCGAAACCGCCCGCTCCTCGAATGCGTCGACGCCGACGGCTGCTGCCCCTCGGTCTGCGACGCGACGAACGATTCGGATTGCTCCGCCACGTGTGGCGACGGCGTGCTCGACGCGGGGGAGACGTGTGATCCCGTCGGTACCTGCCCGACCGAT
The DNA here is from genome assembly GCA_964411125.1 of uncultured Bradymonadales bacterium. GTDB lineage: Bacteria > Myxococcota_A > Bradymonadia > Bradymonadales > Bradymonadaceae > JBFIHF01. Next base: position 182,857 of record CAYPJU010000001.1, read on the forward strand.
TGCGACGATCAGGACCCGGCTACCCGTGACCTGATGACGGGCTCCGCCGAAAACTGCAACGTCGTCTGTACGCACGTCCCGATCCTCGTGTGCATCGACGGTGATGGCTACTGCCCCGCAGGGTGCTACGAGGCGAACGACTCGGACTGCAGCGCTTACTGCGGCAACGGCCTCGTCGAATCCGGCGAGACGTGCGATCCCCCGGGGTCGTGCCCGACCTGCGACGACGGAAACCCCTGCACTCAGAACGTCACCGAAGGCGACCCGTCCACCTGCGACGTCGTCTGCTCGTTCCCGGAGATCACCGCCTGCGTCGACGGCGACGGTTGCTGCGGCGCGTCGTGCGCCGTCGGAACGGACAACGATTGCAGCCCCACGTGCGGCAACCGCGTCAAGGAAGGGAACGAGACCTGCGACGGGCCTCCCGACTGCAACCAGATCTCCTGCACGCCGCCCGACGCGTGCTCGTCCGCCTTCCTCACCGGAGACCGAAACGACTGCAACATCCAGTGCAGCTACCCGGAGATCTTCGGGTGCCAGTCCAACGACGGCTGCTGCCCGTTCGGATGCACGGCCGACGTCGACGCCGACTGCGACGCGACGTGCGGCAACCTCGTCGTCGAGCCCGGCGAGGTGTGCGACCCTCCGGAGACTTGCGAGACGTCGTGCCTGGAAGACGGCGACGTCTGCACCACGACCGAATACGTCGGCGATCCCGCCACGTGTGACGCGGAGTGCATCAACGCCCCCATCACCGCGTGCGGGGCGGCCGAAGGTTGTTGCCCCCCCACGTGCAACGAGACCAACGATCCCGACTGCGATCCCTTCTGCGGCAACGGCGTCGTCGAGACCGGCGAGATCTGCGACGGCAACTGCGCCGCGTGTGACGACGGAGATGCCTGTACGCTCGATGTCGACACCGGCTCCGCCGCCACCTGTGATCTGATCTGCCAGTACTTCGCCATCACCCAGTGTGTCGGCGGCGACGGCTGCTGCGCGCCCGGCTGCAACGCCCTCACCGACTCGGATTGCGCCCCCGTCTGCGGGAACTCCGTCGTCGAGCCTCCCGAAACGTGCGACGGCAACTGCGACACCAATTGCAACGACAACAACGCCTGCACCGTGGACGGCAGCACCGGATCGGCCGCGAACTGCGACTTCCAGTGCGCCTACTCCCCGATCACGGCGTGCGTCGGTGGCGATGGGTGTTGCCCCGCCGGTTGCGATGCTCTCACCGATATCGACTGCCCCTGAACCTCCATTTTCAGGGACGACGAGAGAGTCCGTAAGGTTAAGAGCCACTTGCGGTATCTAGTTGCATTGAACCCCCGTATCTCGTAAAGGTGGACGGATTGTTTCGATATCCGGGGATTTTCAATGCGGACTCGCGCTCTAAGCCTATCTATCGTCCTGTCGTTCTTGGCGTTTTCCTGTTCGGATGATGTGTCCGACAAGACGTCGACAGAGCCCACCAAAACTAGCCCGACCAAAGAGAGCCCGGCGCCTGACCAGCTCTCCACCGTGCAGCAGTTCATCTCGGACGGCGACGAGTTGAACTGCTCGAACGGTGTCGACGAGCCGGGAGGAGACAGCCTGGTCGACTGCAAGGACGCAGACTGCCGGAATGCGCCGAACTGCGAAACCAAGGACCAGTGCTCGGACCGCATCGACAACGACGGTGACGGGGCTATCGATTGCCAGGACGCCGGCTGCGCAGGACACGGGTTCTGCAAGACCAACAAGTGCGAGTCGGTCTGCCCGCCCCTGGGCGAAGGTGACATCACCGACACCGACGACGACGGTTGGACCACCTGCCGCATCATCGGCGGCAACGCCGGTTCCCAGACGGTCTGCGGCGTCGGCGACTGCGATGACAGCGACCCCGACATCCAGGGTGGCCCCGGCTTCGGCTGCGCGGCCAACCCCGAAGCGTGCGACATCTCGTACTGCATCGTCGTGACCGCCGGTCAGCCTTGCGTCGTCACCCCTTCCTGTGAAGACGGCGAGGACAACGACGGCGACGGGCTCGCGGACGGGGCGGACCCGGGCTGCGCGCTCTGCGGCGTCGTCTGCGGCGACGGCGACGTCGACCCCGGCGAGACCTGCGACGACGGAAACATCTCCGACGTCGACGACTGCCGAAACGATTGCACCGCGGCAACCTGCGGCGACGGCGTCCTGCGCACCGAGGGGACTACCCCCGTCGAGGAATGCGACGACGGAAACCTCGTCAACAACGACGGCTGCAGCTCGACCTGCACCCTCGAAGGGTGCGGCGACGGCGTCGTCCAGACCGGAGAAGGGTGCGACGACGGAAACACGACGAGCCAGGACGGCTGTAGCGCGACCTGTGTCGTGGAGAGCTGCGGCGACGGCGTCCTGCAGGACGGTGGTACGCTCCAGGAAGAGTGCGACGACGGAAACACGGACGACAACGACGGATGCTCGTCGGGCTGTGTCATCGAGTTCTGCGGCGACTCCATCGTGCAGACCAGCGAGCAATGCGACGACGGCAATACGAACAGCAACGACGGTTGTAGCGCCTTGTGCCGCGACGAATTCTGCGGTGACGGCATCCTCCAGACCGGCGAGCAGTGCGACGATGGCAACATGGCAAGCAACGACGGCTGCAGCGCGACCTGCCAGACCGAGTTCTGCGGCGACATGGTCAAGCAGGCCGGTGAGCAGTGCGACGACGGCAACAACGTCAACACCGACGCTTGCGTCGCGAACTGCCAGAACGCCTCCTGCGGCGACAACTTCGTGTGGACCGGACAGGAAGCGTGCGACGACGGCAACTTGATCGATACCGACCTCTGCCGCGCCAACTGCACCGTCGCCGTCTGTGGGGACGGAGTCGTCCGCACATCCGGGCCCAACCCCGAGGCGTGCGACGACAGCAACACCTCCAGCGACGACGGCTGCGCGAGCAACTGCGTGGTCGAGCGATGTGGAGACGCTCTGCTCAACAACGGCTCCAACGAGGCGTGCGACGACGGCGACCTGAGCGGCGGCGACGGCTGCTCCAGCACTTGCCAGGAAGAGACCGGGTGGACCTGCACCGATGTTCGCCTGGCGCTGTCGGTGTGTACGCCGACTTGCGGCGACGGACTGGTCCGCGGCGGCGAGACTTGCGACGACGGCAACAGAACCGCCGGCGACGGTTGCAGCAGTAACTGCCAGGAAGAGCCTGGCTACGAGTGCGGCGACCTCGAACCGAGCGATTGCGAGCCGATCTGCGGCGACGGCCTCATCCGCGCGCCGGAGAACTGTGACGACTCGAACACGACCTCCGGGGACGGTTGCAGCGGAACCTGCGTCGACGAGTTCTGCGGTGACGGCCTCCTCAACGACGGAAACAACGAAGTTTGCGACGACGGGAACAACACCTCGGGCGACGGATGCAGCGCGACCTGCCAGGAAGAGACTGGCTACGAGTGCACCGACGTACCGCTCCAGGTCTCCGTGTGTGAGTCGACCTGCGGCGACGGCGTCCGGGCCTCCGACGAGGAGTGCGACGACGCCAACGTCGTCAGCGGCGACGGGTGTAGCTCCATCTGCGAGGAGGAGACCGGATACCAGTGCGACGAACCCGCGCCTACCCTGCCGAGCGTCTGTACCACGATCTGCCGCGACGGAATCGTCGCCGGCTTCGAGGAGTGCGACGACGGCAACCCCTTCAGCAACGACGCGTGCACCCCGAACTGCCTCCTCAACGTCTGTGGCGACGGCCTGCGAAACCTCGCCGCCGAAGAGTGCGACGATGGAGACCTGGATCCGGGTGATGGCTGCGATGCCAACTGCGACATCGAAGACGGATTCACCTGCGACGAAGAAGCTCAGAACCTTCCGTCGATCTGCGTCGACACCTGCGGAGACGGAATCATCGACGCCGGCGAGGAGTGCGACGACGGCAACACGTCGGGCGGCGACGGCTGCAACTCGGCGTGTCAGGAAGAACAGGGGTATGACTGTGTGAGCCAGCCCTCCATCTGCACCACGACCTGCGGAGACGGCCTGGTCGCTCCCGACGTCGAGGCATGCGACGACGGGAACACCGCCGACGGCGACGGCTGCAGCGCGACCTGCACCCTCGAGCCCGGCTTCGAGTGTGACGAGGCGAGTCCCACCGACTGCGACTCGATCTGCGGAGACGGCCTCGTCGTCCTCGGGGAAGAGTGCGACGATCAGAACCTGCAGAGCGGCGACGGCTGTAGCAGCACCTGCACGGTCGAGGACGGCTACACGTGCACCGAGGTGCCGCCGACCGCACCCTCGGTCTGCGTTCTCGACCAGGTCTGCGGCGACGGAGTCATCTCCGGCACCGAAGAATGCGACGACGGAAACGTCATCGGCGGGGACGGTTGTAGCGGACAGTGCGCGACCGAGGACGGTTTCGACTGCCTCGTCGTACAGGCCTTGCCGCAGTCCGAGTGCAGCGCGATCTGCGGTGACAGCCTCATCGTCGCCGGGGAGGAGTGCGACGACGGTAACCTCGAAGACGACGACGATTGCCTCTCGACCTGCCGCCGCGCCACCTGTGGCGACGGAATCGTGCACGGCACCGACGAAGAGTGTGACGACGGCGACGACAACTCCAACAGCACCCCCGACGCGTGCCGAGCCGATTGCACGGCAGCCACCTGTGGAGACGGCATCGTCGACTCCGGTGAGGGATGCGACGAAGGAGCGAACAACAGCGATACCGACCCGAACGCGACCTGCCGTACCACTTGCCGACTCGCGAGCTGCGGTAACGGCACGCTCGACGCCGGCGAGGAATGCGACGACGGCGACGCCAACAACTCCGACACCGAGCCCGACGCCTGCCGCAGCTCCTGCACGCTTCCCTTCTGCGGTGACGAAGTCGTCGACTCGACCGAAGAGTGCGACACCGGTAGCGACCGCTCCGACACCGACCCGGACGCTTGCCGACTCGCCTGCGTCTCGCCGTCCTGTGGCGATGGAGTCGTCGACGGAGGCGAAGCGTGTGACGACGGAGCGTTCAACTCCAACGAACCGGACGCTGCCTGTACGACCAGTTGCTCGCTCTCGCCCACATGCGGAGACGGAACGGTCGACGAAGGCGAGGAGTGCGACGACGGCGACGACAACGACGACGACGCACCCAACGCGTGCCGCACCAGTTGCCTCTCCCCCGTCTGCGGCGACGGCGTCGTCGACGACGGCGAAGAGTGTGACGACGCCAGCGGTAACTCCGACGACGAGGCCGACGCCTGCCGCGCCGACTGCACCAACCCGTTCTGCGGCGACGGTGTCGTCGACGAAGGAGAGTCGTGCGACGAAGGCGACGCCAACGGTGAAGGCGAATGCCGGGACGACTGCGCGCTCTCCACTTGTGGCGACGGAATCGTCGATGACGGCGAGGAGTGTGACGACGGAGACGACAACAGCGACGAGGCAGATGCGTGTCGCGAGACCTGTGTCGAAGCTTTCTGCGGCGACGGAATCGTCGACGGCGAGGAAGAGTGCGACGACGGCGAGGACAACGGCGACAGCGCCGACGCCTGCCGCGACAACTGTGTCGCCCCGACCTGCGGCGACGGCATCGTCGACGAGGGCGAAGAGTGTGACGAAGGCAACGACAATGGCGAAGGCGAGTGCACGGACCAGTGCGAAGTTCCCGCCGAGGACGTCTCCCCGTACCTCGTCTCTGGTGGCTGCAACTGCAGCACCAGCGAAGGTAACGAGCCCGTCTCGATGCTCCTGCTGCTCGGTGGACTCGTCGCGGTCGGACGCATCCGCCGCCGCCGTCGCTGAGCAAAACCCGTCCGACCTTCGCCCCGTTCACTCCGGTGAACGGGGCTTTTTTTTTCCGCCGAAGTCGCTGGAATGATCCCTTCCGGGGCGGCGGTTCCTCCATCGACCCGGGCGGACGAACCCTTGTCGTCCGCTCCAGGCACGTGGCCTCGGAGGAGATGACATGGAGCCAGCGTGGAAGAGCATCGTTCGGGACCTCAAGGAGTCGGGCTTCGAGTCCAAGTACCTTGATCGTCTCTACGACCGGATCGGTCCCGCGGCTGCCAGCGTTGCGGCCGCGGACGGATTTCGTGCGCTCGAACGCGAGATCCTCGAAGAGATGGCGGAGGCGCTGCGTCGTGCCGAGGACAAAGTGAACTTTACTCTTCTGCAGGCCGACGTCGCTCGAAAGGAGTTCGACCTCGCCGAACCAGGTCGCAGGGACGCCTGCTACGAGGTCTACGAGCAGCGCCGCCTGGCGGCGCGGCGCGCGATCTGGGAGTACAAGGTTCACCGTGAAGCGCTCGGACTGATCGAACACAGCATCGTCGACGAGCTCTACGCGGTGCCTCCGCCTCTCCCCCACTGAAGAGACGGAACGCGACCCGAAAGGGGAGGGCGTTGCAGATTTCGCTTGTCGTCGAGACCGTTGCGTTCGTAGGCTGCACGCTCATCGAACCATCTGGACGGACGACGCCATCATGCGACGACGCGGACATCTGTACCCTACGCTCATGCTGGCGACTGCGCTGGCGACCACGGTTCTCGCGATCTCGACCGCCAGTGCGCAAGAGGAGGGCGCCGCAGCCGAGACGCCCGAACCCCGCGGGAAGCTTCTCTGGAGCGACGCGACGTTCTTTCGCTACAACCCGCTCGGTCTCATTACGTCGGCGTCCCTCGAGTATCAATACCGACTCCACGACTCGGAACACCCGGCGCTGTCGACCAATTATCTCTCCGTCGCTTTCCGTCCCATCGTGACCCCCGCCTTCGCCCGTCTCGGCGCGACGGCGGAGATCATGCCGCTCTCGCTCCTCCGTCTCGGCGTCGGCTACGAGCTCATCCCGTTCTTCGGAGCGTTCGGCTATCTGCAGTCGTTCCAGGACGCCGAGGCGGACATGTGGGAGGACACTCTCGACGACAACGCCGACGCCGGCGAAAACTACGCGACATTCGGCAGGCAGCTCTCGTTCACGGGTCTGCTCCAGGCGAAGGCGGGTCCGATCGCCGTTCGCTCCAAGGCGACGCTCGCCAACGTAACTTTCGACCTCGAGGGCGACGACACCGTCTTCTTCGACCCGTTTCTCGGCATCGCTCTGCCAGAACGTGGGTGGTACGTCGTCAACGACCTCGATGCGCTCTACGTCGGGGGGCGGCTCGTCGCTGGCCTGCGCCATACGTACATCGATTCGTTCATTCCCGACGAACCCGACGATCCCAACGGTCCGATTCACAGGCTCGGCCCGCTCATCGTCTATGAGATTGCGGGGGATGGAGAAGGAAAACTGCAGGCCGTCAAGGCCGTGGGGCTCTTCCAGCTCTACCTGAAGCATCGCTATCGAGCGGGCCAGGAGATGACCCGTTGGTTCCCCTACACGGGGATCGGGATCATCGTGGAAGGGCAGCTGCTTTAGTCAACCATCGCAACGGACTAGCGCTACTCCATCGGGCCGACAGGCGGTGACAGTAATGTCAGTCGCACCGTCCCGCGCAGAGGTCTGATCCCCGCCCCCCCGCACCAGTTGCCGAGCTCCGACTCTCACCCTGAACTGGCACGCGTTTCGCTTCGTCTTCTGGCATTCGAAAACCAGAGACAGGAGACACGTCGTGAATCTCGATCGCGAACCGCGGGCCTTTCCTTCCTATTCTTCCCTCGCCCTGATCGCCGCATGGTGCCTCGCCTGCGGCGGCGGGGGCGCCACTTTCGGTGAAAACGCCCCTGGCGACCCCCAGTACGGTGGCGGCACCTACCTGGACGATGCGCGCGTCTCGGCGACGACGCCCGACGGGGTCGGCGAGAACGGTTCGATAGCGGTCGATCCCGACACGGAGACCGTCTTCACCGTACAGGTGCGCAACGACCCCGATGGGAGTGGCGAGCAAAAGCGTCTCGTCGCCGTGCGCGACGACGGAGCACGGTCCCTCCTCGACCTCACTTCGGCTCGCGACGTCCGGATCCTCTTTCCCGCCGACTCGGTGGTGGTCCTGGCGGAATGGTGCGAAGACGACGAGTGTATCGACCATATGTTCTGGTTCGAGAAGGAGTCGCTGCGGCCTCTACGAGAGAAGGTGACGGGGGCCCGCTACCACGGCACTCGACTCTCTTCGAAGCGAAACTGGCTCGTCGTGGCGCAGAACAACGACGACCCGAGCCCGCTCCATCTCCTCGACCTGCGCACCGGGGACACGAACGCCGTGCCGACCACGGGCGAGTGGTACGAAGCGATGTGGCTGCATCGCGAGGATACGCTCGTGATGGCACACTTCAGTGATCTCGCGTTCGACGACGACGGTGGAGAGGCGTTTCTCACGATCAAGGAGTGGTTCCCGAACGCCGATTCGACCTCGCCGATCCCCGGCAGTTCCGTCTGTTTCGTGCCCGAAGGGGAAGCGCGACCCGAGAGCTGCGACGCGGTGGCTATCCCCGGGATTGCGCCCACCTGGGCCGCCGGCTTCTCCTGGATCGGCGTCTCCAAGGACGATCGCTGGGTCGCGGTCCCCGCACGAACCGAGGAGAAGGCCGTGGTAGCGCTGGTCGACCGCGACGCTCGGACGATGGAGCTGATCGAGGACGCGTTCGGTCCGGTCGGCTTCACCCCGGATGGAAAGACCATGGTGGCGTACGGGTTCGACAGCTACAGCGCTCACCCCGACTCGCTGGCCGAATGGGTCAGAACGGGCCACGAGACCCAGGACGCCCACATGATCTTCATCGACCTCGAGACCCGTGAGCGCACGCATGCCCCGCTGCCTCAGGACCGGGCACCCCTCTTCTTCGTATCGCACGACACCAACGAAGTCGTGGTGGTGCCCATCGCCGGTGGCACTTCGGTGGCGATGTATGACCTCGATGCAGACCAGGCCGTCGTGATGAGCGGTCCGAAGAACGCCGAGGCAGCAGCCCGCTCCTATGTCGTGGAGCAGTTGATTCACCACGGTTACGATGTCGATCGAACCCCGCTCGAGGCGGCACGAGAGCTCGAGGTCCGAGAGCGAGTGCGGATGCGGACCCGCGACGACCGATGCGTGGGTTTCGACTGCGACGTCTCTTCGCCCACCCCGGTCACGTTGTCGGAGTTCGTGATGCGCCGTGGGCATCGGGAGCTGTGGATGATCGAGAGCCGATCGCTGCTGCGGTTCGACCTCGACGACCATCTAATCCAGACGATTCCCATCGATGGAATCCCCCGCCACATCGCCATTCAGCCGCAGCGCGACCGGATCGTGGTCGACTCGCGCGGTGCCCAGCGGCTCCGCTACGTCGACCCCGACACCTGGGGGGTCGACCGAGTCGCCGATATCTCACTCGGATGGGGTGAGTAGGGGAGTGGTCCGAGGGAGAACGAGTTGGAGGGCGCGCGGATATAGCTCGAAGTCGAGCTCCCGGACCTGACGAGGCTCGCCGTCGATGTTGACCGCCACGCCGTCCGGAGCCCAGATCTGAACCTTCGGACACCTCCAGCGGATCACGTAGTCTTCGTCCGCCTCGATTCTCAACTCGTCGCTCACCCGCGCGGCCGCGAGTAGCGACTCGTCCGCCGGAACGACCAGGACGTCGAGCAGTCCGTCGTCGATCCTCGCTTCGGGCGCGATCGGGTGGCCGCCTCCGGCGGTACGGGCGTTCATCACCGCGAAGCCGTAGTACGGTCCCGCCCAGCGGAGCCCGGGGCCCTCGATCACGATGTCCCGGGGCTCGAGCTTCGCCAGGTGAACGATACCCGCCAGGAAGTATGCCAGACCGCCCAGGACCTTCTTCACCACCGGGGCCACCGAAGTCGTCGCTTCGGCGGCGAATCCTCCGGTGGCGGCGTTGATGTAGTAGTCCTCCCCCGCACAGATCACGTCCGCGGCCACCGGATCTCCGTTGCCCAACAGGTCCGCCATTCGCACCGCGTCCCCCAGCGGGAAGTCGGCTGCCGTCGCGAAGTCGTTCGCCGTTCCGAGCGGGAGCAGGCCGACGGGGACCCGAAGGCCCGCGGCCACGACGCCGTTTACTACCTCGTTGAGCGTCCCGTCACCCCCGGCTGCGACCACGAGGTCGACCGGATGATCGAGAGACTCGCGGGCGAGCGTGGCCGCGTCGCCACTCTCCCAGGTCGGCCGAATCGTCACGGTGTGGCCCTGCGCGCGCAGGGCATCGACCGTCTCCGCGAGGAACGGGTCCTGTGCGCGGTCGCCGTGGGCGATGATTCGGATTTGTCGCATGCTTGGCTCGGCCAGTTTCGAAGAACGCGCTAGAACCTAAACGCGACGTTCAACATGGAAGGGGCGAAGGTAACCTGCGTGTCGTCGCCCAGCCACCAGCCGACGACCGCCGTCCCCAGGAGCGCACCTCCGACCGCCAGCCCTGCAATACCGATCGGACGGGCAACCGCGTTTCTGCGCACGGCCCCGTCATACTCGTCGGGTCGAGGCGGCACCGGTGCTCCGTCGCGGTACGCCTGTTCGCGCTCCTCGTCCCACCCGGCGACTGCACCGGCTGCCTTCGCGGCCACGAAGAGCGAAGCTCCGCCTCCGAGCGCTACCGCCCCCCCGCCGATTCCCACCCACAGCGGCCACCGTGCGCTTCCCTCGGGCGAAGGTTTCTCGGGCAGTTTTTCGAGGCGATAGACGAGCGAGATCGTCTCCCCCTCGCCGACCTCCACTTCGCGCTCCACCGTCTCGTGGCCTTCGCGGCTCAGCTCGACGCGCCGCAACCCGGGCTCGATCTCGAGCCGTGTGGGCGTGACAGCCGACGGGTCGCCGCCGTCGATGCGAACCTTCGCGCCGATCGGAACCGAGTCCAGGACGAGGTAGGAGGGGGCGGGCACGTCGTCGTCACGGCGGGCGTCGAGCTCCCGCCGAAGGTCCGTGACTCGACGACTGACGAGCCCTCGGTCCGTCGCATCGATCGCCTCGGTGACGTAGCGCTCGTAGTACCTCACCGCGTTTTCGAGATCGCCGGCGTTCTCGTACGACTCTCCGATCCGATACAGAATGTCGGGGTCGGCGTAGAGCCGATGCGCCGCGCGCAGGTGCTCGACGGCCAATTCGTACCTCTCCGATTCGTACGCGTCGCGGGCGGCGGTCAAGAGCCGTCCAAGCTCTTCGCGCTGCTCGGAAGAGAGGGTGCTCGGATCGGGGGCCCCTTGAGCGAACGCACACGGAAAGTGAACCAGTGTGCCGATCAACAACCATACCGCGGCGACCGACACCCTCATTTGCGCTTGATCCAGTCGAGGTTGTCCACTTTGGGCGGCGGCTCTGCTTCGTCCTTCTGCTCCTTCGCGCGCGGCGGTCGCTTCGGCAGGGGCTCCGTCTCGCGCGTCGGCGCTTCTCCCTGCGGCGTCGCCTCTTCGCCGCCGTCGCGGGACCTCGCACCCGCGTCGGGCGTCGCCGGCGGCACGATCACGGCGGACGGCGATTCTCCTGACGAGCCCGCGAGGGTGGCCGGGGCGCGGGCCTTCTCGGAGACCCGCGGCGCGTCGGGTCCATCCGTAGCGCTCTCGAAGCTTTCACCGAGTTGCTCGGCGGGGGAAGGCGCCGGCGCCGGACGAAGCACCCAGGCCCCCGCGGCGATCAGCGCGACCAGCACGACCGCGCCGGCGAGGAGAGCAGCCCCGTTGGAGCGGGCGGACTTCGGCTCCGGGCTCGTCACCGTAGGCGAATTGGGAAGCGCCAGCGTCTCGCTCGTCGCGACATCATGGTCCTGCGGGACGAGCCAGCCCGAAAACGTGTCGACCCGCGTCTCGACCGACAGGTCGGCCTCGCCTGCTTTTCCGGTGCGGATGCGGTGCGCTGCCAATGCCGTCATCGGGTCCGGAGATCCCTCCACCACGACCCGACCGAAGTTGTACGTCGCCCGAATCTGCCCCAACCGGTTCATCACCTCGCGCGAGTCTCCCGGACGATCGCGCCGCTCTTTCGACAGCATCTGATCGACGAGCGTGACGAGCTCGGGGAAGGGGAAGTCCCCGGATACCTCCTCGGACAGAGACGGCGGGTCCTCTACCGCCTGACGCAGCATGATCGCGACGGGTGTCGAGCCGCGAAACGGCGTGATCCCCGTCAGCATCTCGTAGAGCACCACCCCCAGCGAGTACAGATCCGTGCGCCCGTCCAGCGTCTCGGACCTCGCGACCTCCGGCGCCATGTACATCGGCGAGCCCACCACGACCCCCGTCGTCGTGATCTTCGAATCGCTCGCCGCGATCCCGCGCGCGATCCCGAAATCCACCACCTTCACCCCGATCGTCCCGTCCGAACGGCACGTCAACAAGATGTTGGCAGGCTTGATGTCACGATGAACGATACCGGCAGCGTGCGGTTCGGTGAGCGCAGCGCACACTTCGTACGCGATCTCGATCGCCAGCGCGCCGCTCAGGCGATGGCCACGCAGAAGGTCTTCGAGCGTCACCCCCCGCACCAGCTCCATCACGACGTAGTTGAGCTCCAGGTTCTGATCTCGACCCGAATCGAACACTCGCACCACGTTCGGGTGGGTCAGGCCTGCCACGATCCCGATCTCTCTTTCGAACCGTGCGGCGCGATGCCGGTCCGACGGATCGTCCAGCTTGAGGAGCTTGATCGCGACGTCGCGGCTCAGGTTTTGCTGCGCCGTTCGATAGACGACCCCCATACCGCCGGCTCCGAGGATCTCCTCGAGCCGGTAGCGGCCGTCGACCGTGTACCCCAGGAGCTGGTCGGGCGTAACCAGTACGCGCGTCACGTCGTTGTCTTTCGCTACCACGGCGCCATCGTGCCCCCGCGGCGCCGCTGGTGCAAGACTCGCCGTCGGACGAACAGGTTCGATCAGATGGACCGCCGGGCTCCGTCCCGGCGCGGACGACCGGCCTCCGCGCCGGTCGCCGTCGGACAGCCCTCGCTCGGAGCCTTCTGATTGTCGAAAGTGGCTTCGCAGGCAGGGCGTGTCAGACGAACGCGGATTCCTCGGCTTCATCGCTGAACAGCGCCAAAAGCGCGCGCTCGAGCTCGGTGCGCCACATTCGGTAGGTCAATCGGGCCCCGACGTTCGGTGAACGACACTTCCACCTCAGGCGCTCCCGGCGCTCCAAGCGGGACTCGAGCCCCTTGCGGTGGATGGCGACCACACCGAACGGAAGTTTCGTCGATTCGTCCGCGAATACGGGTCTTCCTGCGGATGCGGCGACCGAGCTGAGCCATCATCTCCTCCACACCACGCAGCGAGCGCGTGCCGATCACCATGCCCATCGCCAACGCGAACACGAGCGCCCGCTGAAGCAGCCGCTTTCCGCGGGCCCCTCGTGGGTCTGGCAGGCGCTGAATACCGGAATCCTCGAGACGCCGGACGAGGCGGCCCGTCGTACCCCTCGCAACGAAAGCGCCTCCGCGTTACCCTGAGTTCGCCTTTTTGGACCGAGGTCGAATGAAACGCGTCGCAACCATCGTGACCCTCGTCATCGTCGCGAGCTGCAGCCCCCCTCCCGAAGACAAGGATCCCGTCGTCGTCGTCGAGGATGCGGGGCGAGACCTGAATACTACGAGCGATCAGGGTCGCCCCGACGACCTCGGAACCCGCGACGCGGGGGACGACTGTCGGGTGACGGGATGCCCGGAGGACCTGGTCTGCAACTCGCTCGACGGAATCTGCGTCGGGTGCGTCAGCGACGCCGAATGCGGCGACGATGCCCGCTGCGATCCGGAGAAGAACGAGTGTGTCTGCGACGAAGGAACCCGCGACTGCGACGGGGTCTGCCGACCGCTCGATTCCGTCGATGCCTGCGGCCCGAACTGCGAGGTCTGCGCCGGAGCCCCGGGCGGCGAGGCGACCTGCACGGCCGGGACCTGCGGGGTGACCTGTGACGCTCCGCTCGAATACGACGCCGCCGCCAATCGCTGTGTCGGTTGCCTGCGGAACGCCGATTGTCCTAGCGCCGAGGCGTCGGCCTGTAGTGGTGGATCATGTGAACCGTGCAACGCCGATCAGCAGTGTGCTCACGTGACCGGGCGCCCGATGTGCCGGGGCGGAGCATGCGTCGAGTGCACCGCGACCGACGAGTCGGCCTGCGGGCCGAACTCCTGTGATCCGGCTACCGGGACCTGCACCTCGACCCCACGCGGCAGCGTGGGAGTTTGCGAGCCCTGCGCGGCCGACAGCGAGTGCATCGACGGCCATCTCTGCGTCGTCCTCGAATTTCAGGGGACCCCGCGCGACACGCCGTTTTGCGTCCCCGTCGAAGGGCAGGGCTGCAGCGCGCCCTACCCGGTATCGGCGACTCGCACCAGCGTCTCTGGAGTGCCGTCCACGGTCTGCACCGTCAACGAGGACCTCGCGACCTGCGAAGCCGTCGCCGACTACTTCAAGGGATGTGGAGACGCGTCCGATTGCGGCGCGCCCGGCCTCGACGACGGGATCTGCGAGCCCCTCGACTTCGACCGAGCCGGATGCAGCTACCTGTGCGCCTCCCCCGACGAATGCCCCTCGACCTCGGTCACCGGGTGCTTCGCCGGGTCGCTCGACGCCAAGTGGTGCGGCGCCTACTGACCCGTGCTCTCCTCGAACGCCAGATTTCGACGCCTCCTGTGGCAGCGCGTCGCCGTGGCGGGTTGGCTGACCGCGGTCACTCTCCTGGTTGGCTGCGACGTCGACCCGCGCGCCTGCGAGAGTCAGGAAGACTGCTTCGGAGGCGAACTCTGCCGTGACGGCGTCTGCGTCGAAGGGACTATCGTCGAGATCCCCGATGGAGGCGACGCCGACGCTCGTCGTCCCCCCGACGCGAACACCGTCGACTGTCGACTGCGACCCGACGGATGTGGCCAGCTCGTGTGCAATGTCACCACGGGGGCTTGCGAAGCGTGCCAGCGCGATCGGCAGTGCCCCGAAGCGGCGGTCTGCGACCGAAGCTCGGGGCAGTGTCGCTGCGAGCTCGGCTTTCACGCATGTGGCAGCGACTGCCTCCCCGACGATTCTCCCGATAGTTGCGGCGAGCGTTGCGAGCCGTGCGACGCCGTCGAAGGGGGCGTCGCCACGTGCGAAGCGCGCACCTGTGGCGTTCGATGCGAGGCCGGGAGAACCCTGGTCGAGGGGCGCTGCGTCGGATGTGCCTCCGACGACGACTGCTCCAGCCCGGGGGCATCCTCCTGCGTCGACGGAGAATGCGTCCCGTGCGTCGGCCCCTCGGCGTGTGACCAGTTTCCGGACGCGAAGGTGTGCGTCAGCGGTGTAGGCTGCGTCGAGTGCACGATCGGAGAAGAACTCGCCTGCGGCGGCAAGTCGTGTGACCCGGCCACCTACGAGTGCACCAGTACCGACCGCCGCAGCCGCGAATTTTGCCAGAGCTGCGTCGCGGACAGCGAGTGCGAGCCCGACCATCGCTGTGTCCCGATGAAGTATGCCGGGGCCATGCGAGAGAGCGCCTACTGCCTCCCCGAAGCCGACGGACCGTGCCTCGACGTATCCACCGTCACCGTCCAACGCGATTCCCTCTCCGGGGTGCGCGACGAATACTACTGCACCATCCGGGAAGACCTGACGACGTGCGAAGCCGTCGAGGACTTTCGCGACCCCTGCACCCAGGATTCGAACTGCGGGCATCCCGATTTCACCGACGGCCTCTGCAGGACGGTGGACGGCGCGCGTCGTTGCACCTATCGATGTGTCGAGAACCCCGAGTGTGCCAACGGCACCATGTGCATCGGGAACCCTCCCGATGCCTCATACTGCTACCGGTGATCCCATGAAGCCCAGCGAAGTAGCCGTCGCGCGCCTGTCCGGTGACATCTGCACCAAGGGACGACGCACCCGGCAGGCGTTTCATCGACAACTGAAAGCCAACGTCAAAGACGCCCTCAATCGAGCCCACGTCGACTATTCCATGGAGCTCGCCGATGGTCGCATCGACGTCGCGGTGCACGAGGAGGGCGGCTCCGAAGAACTCTGCCGCCACGCCGCACGCGTCTTCGGGATCGCGTCCGTCGTCCCCGGGCGGGCATACCCGTGGGAGACGCTGCAAGACATCGTCGACATCGGAAAGCGCGAGTTCGGCGAAGCCGTCAAGGGCAAGACCTACGCCGTCCGTACCCGACGCTCGGGCAACTCCAAACGGTCGATCGGGTTCAAGTCCCCCGACGTGGATCGAGCGCTCGGTGCCGCGCTGGGCGAAGGCGCAGCCGGGGTCGATCTCGAGAACCCCCAGTTCACGGCTCGGGTCGACGTCCGCGCCGAAGACGTCGTCTTCTATTCCGAGGAGATGCCGGGTCCCCGCGGCTTGCCGATCGGGGTGGAGGGGAAGGGGCTCGCGCTCGTCTCCGGTGGATTCGATTCGACCGTCGCGGCATGGAAGACGATGGGACGCGGAGTCGACCTCGACTTTCTCTTCTTCAACCTCGGCGGAGCTCCCCACGAACAAGGTCTCCTCGACCTTCTCCGCCCGTTCGTCGATTCCTGGTGCTACGGTGTGCGACCCAACCTCGTTCGCGTCGATTTTCGACCGATGGTCGGGGAGCTCCAGGCGAAAGTTCCGGGGCGCTACTGGCAGGTGCTCTTGAAGCGGCTGTTCCTCATCGCCGCCGACATCATCGCCGCCGAAGGGGGGTACCAGACACTCGTCACCGGCGACGCGATCGGCCAGGTCTCCTCCCAGACTCTCTTCAACCTCGCCGCGGTCTCCGCCCCGATCGAATCGCTCGTGCTGCGGCCGCTCGTCGGGTACGACAAGGACGAGATCGTCGCCCTCTCGCGGGTCGTCGGCACCCACGACGTCGCCGCGGTCAACCCCGAGTATTGCTCCCTCGACGCCGGCAAGCCCGCTACGAAATGCTCGGCGGCCGAGCTCGACCGTCAGCAGGAGCGCCTCGACCTCGAGATTCTGCGGCGCCTCGTCGCCGATCGCCGGACCGACAGGGTGGACCATTGCGACGATGTCGCCGACCGGGACGTGCGGGTCCACGAACTGGGCGAGGGGGACGTGGTGCTCGATCTTCGCGAAGGGGACCTGGACCCTTCCGCGGCGATCGAGGGTGCCGTCCATCTTCCCTTCGGCCGAGCGATCGACGCCGCGATGATGTTGCCGAAGCCCGCACACTACGTCCTCGTCTGCGAGGTTGGGCTGAAGTCGGCTTTCCTCGCCGAGCAGATGCGGACGGCTGGATGGAACGCGTCGAGCTTCGCGGGGGGGATTGGGGCCCTACAACGATGGCTGCGCCGAAATCGGACCGGCGGCTGACGCTGCCTATTCTTCGAGCTTCACCCGTACGGTGACCACGGTCATTCGGGCTCGGTCACGCAGCGCTTCGGGGAGGACGATCGTTCCTTCCTCGTCGACGATCGCGTCGAACTCGATCCATTCATCGTCGACGACCTTGATCTTGGGATTGCCGCGCGTGAGGTTGAGGAGTTGACTCGGAACGTCGTGCCGTCGCGTCGTCTGGTCGTAGATCGGCTGCATCGGGCGGGTGAGCTGCTGCGCCGACGCGCTGTCCATCTCCATCGTACGAAGCAGCTCTTCCCGATCGGGGAACTCGGGAGGCAGATCGATTCGATCGATCTCGTCGGTCTCGATCGGCTTGGTGCTCTCGTAGCGTTCGTCTGGGTTGTCTTCAGCCATCGCTCTGGTCCGATCTTCGCGGAACGACGCGCGGAACACAACCCCGTTCCCAAAGTCGTCCGATGCGAGCCGGCGGTCCAACCGACCATACTACATACGGTCAACGGCGCGGGGGGGGTCAGCGCTCGCCGCGCGAGAGGAGTTGCGCCGCCTTGACCCGCTTCGGCAGAACTGTGACGAGCTTCGCCAGCGCTCCGAGCGAGCCCGCGGTCCGTTGCATCAGTAGATCCGCCATTACACGCATGTCGGCGTTCACCGGGATCCACCACGGGTCCGGCTTCGAATTCTTGTCGACGAACACGGTCCGCGGTCGGGTGAAGGTCGGGTACGCGAAGCGACTCGCCGCGATGCCGTGCCCTGTCTCTTTCACCCCGGTCCACGGGATGTTGGGCATGGCGCCAGCGATCGCGTGGTTGTTCACGAACGCGACCCCGACCTCGAGCCGTCGCGCCAGATCCTCGCCGCGTCGGAAGTTCTGTGTCCAGACCGAGCCGTTGAGGCCGTAGGGCGAGTCGTTCGCCAGGCGGACTGCCTCTTCTGCTTCCCGAACTCGGCGGATCGCGATGACCGGACCGAACGTCTCTTCGACCATCACCTTCATCTCTTCGGTGCACTCGTCGAGAACGGTAGGCCGGTAGCCGAGGCCCTTGCCCGTCCGCTCTCCTCCGGTCACGACTTTCGCGCCGCGGTCCACCGCGTCGTCCACCTGAGCCTCGACGATCGCGAGCTGCTGCTCGTTCTGCAGGGTGCCGAGGTCGGCATGCTCCGATTCGGGGGCGACGCGAAGCTTTGAGACGATCTTGCCCAGACGCTTCACGAACTGGTCGGCGATCGCCTCTTCCACGTAGACGCGCTCGATCGCTGCGCAGTTCTGCCCGCAGTTGTGAAGCCCCCACTGCGCGATCCCCAGCGCGGTACGGTCGAGGTCGCAGTCCGCGAGCACGATGGCGGCGTCTTTCCCGCCCAGCTCGACGCTGCAGGGGATCAGGAGCTCACCCGCTCGCGAAGCGACCTTCTTACCGGTCGCGACCGACCCGGTGAATGTCACGGCATCGATCCCAGATTCCAGCAGCGCGCGACCGGCGTCGCCGCCGCCCTGGACGAGCCCCACCAGACCCGCCGGGAGCTCGGCATCGAACTGTCGTTGAACCCACTCGCCGGTCCGGGGCGTGTACTCCGAAGGCTTGAGCACCACGCCGTTCCCCGACAAGAGCGCCGGGAAGATGTGCTTCCAAAAGTTGGCAACCGAGTAGTTCCACGGGGCGATGATCCCGACCACGCCGCGGGGGACGAGCTCGATCACGGCCTTCTTCCCGGGATAGTCCAGCGGTGAGAGCTTCACCTTCACCGGCTTGAGTGCGACCTTCGCCTCGGCTACCGCCGTCGACAGGTACGGGCCCATGGAAGCCATCTCGTTCATCAAGAAGTCGGTGGTGCTCTTTCCGGACTCCGTGAGGGCGATCTCCGCGGCCTCGTCGGCCTTCGTCACCAGGCGCTGCACCACGCGCTCGAGCGCCGCGACGCGGTCGGAGAACGACCGAGCTCCCCAGCCGATCTGTGCCTCGCGCGACCGGTCCACGATCTGTCGGATCTCGTCGGCCGAGGTAGGAGCGATGGGCTCGAGCTGTGACGCGTCGAGCGGCGAAATGGTTCCGGGCGTTGGCTTGCTCATGGCGACTCTTTTAGTCGCCCCGACCCGACAATTCCAGTCGCACCGTAGATCCTTTCTGCGCGGCCGACGTTAAACCCTCCGAACCCGAACTCTCCCGGAGGATGAAGATGTCGACTGTCACTCGCTTTCTATTGCTCGCATGCGTTTCCCTCGCCACCGCCTGTGGTTCGGCCCGCCAGATGCCCGCCGCCACCATGGAGCCCCTCGCGATCCAGGCAGCCGAGCGGGCACCCCTCCGCGAGAACCACTTCAAGCAGGACAAGACCGGGAACCTCACCGAGCAGCAACTGCGCGACATCCTCGCCTCGCCCGTCTACCTCGAAGAGGACACCCGCCTGGGGATCGTCCCTGTCGCGACCGCCTACGAGGCGAGCACCGACGTTCCCGTCTCGCAGATCCCGGCCCAGCTCAGTGGGGCGCTCGAGCGCACCGGGTTCTTCGACGTCACGACCGAAGTGTCCACCGACTGGCCCGCGGACGGCAGCATCGCCGGACTGCGAGAGCTCGCCGCGCGCTACCGCGCAAAGTACCTGCTGCTCTACCGGCATCGTTTCGTGGAGCGAGACCGCGTCAACGCGTGGGGCTGGACGTATCCGACCATCATCGGGGCACTCGTCACCCCCGGTACGACCTACGAAGTCGCCGGCGTGATGGAGGCGACCCTCTTCGACCCGCGGACCGGGACGATCCTCTTCACTGCGTTCGAGCGCGTCGAGGGTCGGCGCACGATGAACGTCTGGAATCCGGAAGTGAAGCGCGACCAACTGAAGGAAGAGCTCCTGCTCGACGCGAGCGAACGGCTCTCGCAGACCGTGACCGACAAAGTACGTCGCCTCGTCGCAGCGAGACCCGAGCCGTCCGACGCCCGACTCTCTTCGCGATGACGAGGGTTGCATGCCAGAATCGAATCCTACCCGACCCGTCTGCATCCGATGGGCAAGGGAGAAACGATGCCGGCAACCTCATACGTCAACCGCGAGTTCACCAGACCCCGTCTCGTTCTCAGCGCGTGCCTCGAGCTAGAGGCGTGCCGCTATGACGGAGGACGGATCCCCGAGCCATTCGTGCGGGTCCTCCTGCCGTACGTGGACGTGATCCCCATCTGCCCGGAGGTCGAGATCGGACTGGGGACCCCCCGCGACACGATTCGCCTCGTCGCCGACGGGGAAGACGCGAGGCTCGTCCAACCGTCCACGGGCGAAGACCTCACCGACCGGATGAAGAACTTCGCGGAGCGCTTTTTCGCCGGGCTCGGGCAGGTCGACGGCTTCGTCCTCAAGTCCACCTCGCCGAGCTGCGGAAAAGGAGACGCCCGCGTCTACGCGAAGATCGAGAAGTCTCCCACGCTTCGGAATCAGTCCGGGGTTTTCGCCGAGGCCGTACTCGACCGATTTCCTCAGGCCGCCGTCGAATCCGAAGGACGGCTGCGAAACTATCCACTCCGCCATCACTTCCTCTCGCGGCTCTTCGCGTACGCCGAGCTTCGAACGCTCGAGCGCTCGGTCCGAGAGCTCCACGAGTTCCAACGTCGTCACAAGCACTTGCTGATGACCTACGATCAGGTGGCGATGAAAAAGCTCGGAGCGATCGCAGCCGACGCCCACCAGCGCCCCATCGACGAAGCCTTCGAGGACTACCGCGCCGTGTTCGTCGAGGCTCTCGAAGAGCCGGCATCCCACGAGTCCTACATCAACAGCATCAGCCACATGTACAGCCACTTCCGCCGCAAGCTGTCCGACGGCGAATCCGGAGAGTTTCTGACGATGCTCGAGGAGTTTCGGGAACATCGATTGCCGCTCCACGCGATCCTGTCCGTCGTCCGGCAATGGTGTGCCCGATTCGAGTACGACTACTTCGCCGACCAGTCGTTGCTCGAACCGTACCCACGTGATCTCGTCCTCATGCGCGACTCGGGCAAGGGCGTCGACTTCTGATCCTGAGGCGCGGGCCCCACGCCGTGGTGTGGGTGCTACGGCTACAAAGCCACACTTTTCCCTACGTCAGTCTCGCTCCCCCGCCACTCGCGGGGAGGATCGTAGTGGTACGGAACTTGCGCTGATGAGCCCCGGATCTGTGCGAGCGAAACGAAATGAAGGAAATGACCATCGTCCTGGCCGCAACTCTCCTCACCTTCGCCGGGTGTCGCGAGCGACCGCTCGACGCCTCGCCGAACGAGCCCGAAGCTTCCACCACGCCGGCCGCTACCGCTCCCGTGGTTCCTCCGAGCGAGCGCGTCGACGACGAAGAGACCGGAGCCGAACCACCCGAAACTCTCGCGTTCTGGGCCGCCGAGCCCCCTGTGCCCGACTCGGGACGTCTGGCAAAAGCAGACCTGGAGCTCGTCCGACGCGACGGACGAATCACGATCGAAGGCGACGGATTTCGACTGACCTTCGACACACCTGAACTCGGCGGCTGCGACGACCGACAGCCGAAGGTGACCTCCCCGCCCGCGCTGCCCGACGGCAGAGTCGAAGACGACGCTGTCTTCGTCGCCCTGCGGGGTGAGTCGGAGTCGGCGACCCTTCGCCTCTCCACCCGCGGAGCTCACCTGCTGGTGAACGATGGCTGCGTTCGCAGCGCCGACGTCACCCGACAGGTGCTCGGCGTGCACGGCGACGAAGCCATGTTCGCGCCGTTCTCGGCCGAACCCCCCGAGGCCACCGATGCAGAAGACATCCGAATGCGCCGGCTGAGCGGTAAGAATGCTCGGGTCGTGAAGGACCGCGAGACGATCGTCGATGCCCGCTACTTCCACGCCGATCCAATGCTCACCACCCGACGTCTCGGAGACGACCGTTGGGTACGGCTTACGATGGCTCGCGAATACGAGTACGAGCGCCACGACGGTGCCATCGGCCGCGAACACACCCTCATCTGGGTGCTGGATGAAAAGGACCGGCCGACCCTCGTCTCCGACAACGACTATCGGTATGGATCCGACGGTCTCGACCGAGAGGAAACCGACACCCGAATCAAGAGGTACAGAGCCGGCGAGAACGGAACCATCTACGTCACCGGCAGACGCCTCTCCGCCGAAACTTCGTTCCGCCGCCTCCCCGACGGCTGTAAAACACCCCTGGGGTACGTCTCTGCCCGCGCCTACGAGGAACGCCTCGACTGGTCGATTCGCTCCGAAAGTGGTCGTGAAGTCGCACTGGGGACTGCGAAGCTCGACGCGACCTTCGCCACCTCGTGTCGTGACGAATTGGCCCCGCGACTCGACCGCGAACATCGCTTGATCCGCCGGGCACCGGACGCCGTCGTTCACTGGCACAGCCCCGCCGGCACCCGCGGCTAGCTGCCGCACCGGTCATCGGTCACGGAGTGCCCACTTCCCGCGGCATTCGTCCAAATTCCACAAACCCATTGGGTGTGTATGGGGTGGTTGTGGGTAACCCTTAGGGTTACCTGTGGCGTCTAACTCGTTTTCCGGTAGGCCTTCTCTGCTTCGTAAAATTCAGCGACTGCCCGTCTCATCGCACGCATCGCCGCAGGTACACTCACCCCGAGCCCCGCGGCCGTGTCCCGCCACCCGAGCCTCTTCAGTACTCGCAATTCGAGCAGGCTGCGATGGCGTTCCGATAGGTTCGACAGCAGATCGACGTGCTCCCTGACGAAGTGCTCGATCGCCCATGCCCTCGACTCGTGCGTCCGAGGTCCCCGCGCATAGTCCTCGACCTCCGCGGCGATCGCCTCGGCGCGCAGCGGCTCGGCACCAGGCAGGTCGTAGCGAAGTCCCTCGACCAGACCCTCGGAGGGCCGTGGGCCATCTGCCGCGAGGTACTCCATCTGGAGCGGGAGGTCCCGTGCGAACCTCTCCCGCAGCTCTGCCATCAACGCTACTGCAGCCACACTGCGAGGACGAAGGAGAGCAACCGAAGGTTCGCCGGCCCGATCTCCACGGGAGGCGGCGAGGCGGACGGTGCGGTAACCGAGCCCGTGGCGGAACTTCAGAAGCTCCGGGGTGGCACCGAAGAGCGTTCCGAAGAAATCCGGTTCGTAGGAGTCATGCACGTGGTCCACGAGACGTGCAGCCACACCGCGCCGACGAAGCTCCGGGTGGGTCGCGATTCGCACGCTGCGCAAGTAACGCAGCTCCCCGGCCGCTCTCACTCCCAGATGGGAAACCAACGACTCGGGAAGTGCGTGCCCCCGAAGCCTTCGTGCGCCTCGGTACGACTGTTCGATCACGGCGGGTCCCAGATCCCCTTCGATCGCGACCAGATTGACCCCGACCACGACCCCCTCGGCAAGGGCGGCGTGGACCCGCATGTTCGGTGCGTCGAGGAGCCGCTCGAGGTCCGACGGCGTGGTCCGATAGTGAGCCTGAACCAGAAGCCCGAACACCTGTCTCAGCAGCCCCTCATCCCTCACCAGTTGGTCCCGATCGATCTCGACGAAGGTGATCTCCGAGCCCGACCGGGGCGCCTCCGCCGGGCTCGCGTCGAGCAACAACGCGCGAAACATCGCCTCCTCGAGCGGATCGTCCGAGGACCATCGTATCGGTTCTCGCAGAGTCCGCAGCACCGTCGGTCGTCGCTCCTCCAACCATGGGAGAAACCGCAGCGCGAAACCCCGGCCCGTACCCTCGTAACCATGAACCGTGCTGGCGAAGACGAACGATGTGTCTTCCCCGCTGAGAACCAACGATTTCAGCACCGGGACCGAGATTGCCGCCGCCTCGTCAACAAAGACAATGTCCCACTCTGTGGGGTCGATGTCGTCGATCTCGAGATAGCGAAACCAACGCCCCGCGAACCGCTCGACCTCCCAGGTGGTCGAGCGGGCAGCGGCCGTGACGACGACGCGAAGACCCGACGCTCCCGCCTCGCACAGCGCGAGGCCGAGCGCCGCGGACTTTCCCCTCCCCCGGTTCGCGAGCAGCGCGTACCCGAAGACCCCCGGGGCCCTGCCGAGACGCTCGAGCTCCCCGACCATCCGTCGTTGTTCCGCGCTTCCCGTGACGGGAGCCCGGGGCACGATTGGTTCGGGTTGCGTGGCGTAGGAGGCCACTTCGGCGCGAAAACGGGATCGAAAACGGGACATCGGCGGGACTTCGAAGCCGTCCGCGACGACCTCGGATCTTGGGTGACCAGGGTCATCGAAGCCGGGGGCCACGAGAACGAGCGCGCCACCGGCACGAACCATCCCTTGCACACGACCGAGGACGTCGGGGTCGAGACCTTCACCGATGTCGAGGACCACGGCGTCGTAGGAGCAACCGAGAAGCTTGCGCGTCATGGCCCCGGTGACCTCGTCCTCGGAGCGAGGCTCCGGAGAGACCCGCAGTACGTCGTGGCCCTCCAACAGCGTGGTCGCCGCTCTGTGTGACGCCGAGCCGCGGTCGAGCAACCAGAGCTTGCGATGACAGGTCACGGCAGCGCCTTCACCGCGTCCAATCGAAAGGTGTTCTTCATGCGATCGATGTAGGCGGTGAGACGAGGTCGCTCGACCAGCGATTCCCGAAGGGGCGTCTCGTACGGAACGGCTGCGATGCTCGTCAGAAACGCGTAGACGCACGCGTCGACGCTGCTAGGCTCGCCCATCGCGTACGCGTCCCCTACCCAATGAGCCAGGCTCTCGAGGATGGCGTCGCCCTCGGCGTAGATCTCCTCCGCCGAGCGACGCCCCATCCCGTGGCCCGCGACGTCGCGCTCCACCTTCCGACGTAGCAAGGGAGGGGCGATCAGGCGGAGCGGAAGCGGCAGCGACCCGAAGTAGTCTCCGCGAACCACTCGCCAGTGGTCGTCCACCAACCACCGGTCCCAGATCAGGACGAAGTAGAGTGATTCCTCCACCATCTTTCGCAAGGCGAGGGCGTGCGCCCGCTGGGGTGCGGTGAGGTGGTCGTCCAGTGCCACGCCGTACTCGAGCGTGAGCGTCTCGATGATCCGTTGGCTGTCTTCGACGATCTCACCCCCGGGACGAATCCAGTACGGCAGCTTGCCGTTCCCCGACTTCGGTGGACCGAATGGGACTTCGGCTTCGAACGGCAGTTCTGCCATCTGGAGCCAGGTGATCAGCTTGACCGCGAAGGGACTCGCGCTCGGAATTCCCCATAACGGCAGGAAGATCGCGATGCGTAACGGTTTCTGGTGACCGTGGTCAGTCACATGCAGGTCTTCGTGTCGGGGTCGCAGGTGCCCCCGCCGCAGACCGAGTCGTCGACGCACTCGACGCACTCGTACGACGGCTCCTCGCCGCCAGCCCCCTCGAACGCGTCACACGTTCGGAGGTTGCCCGCGGCGCAGTCGTTGTCCGAAAGACACTGGACGCAGCGTTCGAGCCCGTTGGAACAGATCGGGGTCTCCGCCGCGCAGTCGACGGCGTCGCAGTACTGCGGGCCCACCGTCGCTCCGTTGTTGGTCGCGCCACCGTTGTTCGAGGCCGTCCCGTTGTTGGAGGCGCCGTTGTTCGTCGCGGAACCGTTGTTGGTCGCGCCGTTGTTCGACGCGCCACCGTTGTTCGAGGCCGTCCCGTTGTTGCTCGCTCCGCCATTGTTAGTCGAACCGCCGTTGTTCGTCCCGTCGCCGTCTCCATTGTTCGAAGAGCAGCCCACGGTGACGCACGCGGCGACCACCAACATCGATTTCGTAAGTTTGGTCATGTCGTTCCTCCTCCGTCGAGGATGCACCGACCGCCGTCGGAACACAACTCGTCCGGTGATCCGGACTGCCGCGGTTCGCGGTTCGCGGTTCGCGGTTAGCGGTTAGCGGTTAGCGGTTAGCGG
>CAYPJU010000002.1:0-131592 GCA_964411125.1 uncultured Bradymonadales bacterium
TCTTCTCGCGGTAGAGCGGCTCCAAGGTCTCCCAGACGATCTCGCCGAGCATGTCCCCGTCCGGGTATTCCGCGACCGCCCGCCGCATCAGAGCAAGCTCCGTCTCGCGCTCTCCCTCCTCACGAGCGACGCGGGCGAGGTAGAAGAGCGCGTCGTCCGCGTGGGACGTCTTGGGAAACTCGTCGATTACCGCCGTGAAGTTCTTTTTCGTCGTCGCTTCGTCGCCCAGGTCCCATGCTCGCTTACCGATCGCGTAGAGCGAGCGCTTTCGGTAGCTCCGAACCGAGCTGTCACGGCACGCTTCGGCCGTCCGCTCGTACATCGGAGAACTCTCGGAGCGGCGCTTGCGGAGCCGATAGAGCGACCGCGCTCGGATGAACATCGCTCTACACTTCAGTTCCAGCGGCTCGAGCGCGGCGAGGTCGCCGACGCGGTCGAGCTCGGCGAGCCCGCGCGTGTACTCCACCACTCCGTAGAGTCGCTCCGTGAGAGTGACGCGGCTTTCGGGCGACGGCTGAATCCCCCGCTCCTCGGCGAGGCTAGGAACGTCCGGGCCCGAACACCAGCCGTGGTGGACGTCGAAGACGTATGCGGGCAGCGCCAGGGAAGAGTCGGCCGCGAGCGTGCCGAGATGAACGCAGACGTCTTCCCGATCGTCGGTCTCGACCGCGGCCCGCAGCGTCGCCTCCGCCGGTATCGCCTCACTCGTGACCGCGAGGAGCGCCGCCCCGTCGTACCCCCACTCGACGGCACCCGCCGACAGACTCGCGACGCGCTCGGCCTGGCCGCCCGCTTTCTGCAACGCCGTGGCGGCGCGAAAGCGAAGGTAGCGACTCAGCTCCGCATCGTACGCGGCGGCGCGCAGATACCACGCCGCGGCCTTCTCGAAAGCTCCGTCCTCCTCGGCCGCGACGCCGCTCGCGATCCAGTCGTCCACGCGGTCGAGCGGCGGGTTGTCGGCGAGGCTCTGCGCCGACGCGAGGAGCGGAGAAGTGCAGAGGGCGAGGGTTACGAGCGCGGTTCGAATCAAAACAGCAGTCCGTTGAAACGGGCGGAGATTCCGGAGAAGAACGAATGATGATGGAGGTTTACCTCGTCCATCGCCGAGGTGTCGAAGTCGGACCACGTGAACCGGTAGACGAAGTTCAGCCACAGGCTCCAGCCGCGATCGGGATCGGTCAACGGAACGTCGAACCCGCTGCCGAGGTGGAGCCGCAGCCCCAGGTCGTTCAGGTCCGAGCCGAACGTCGAGTAGTGCCCCCCGAGCCCCGCTTCGACGTACCAGCTCGCGACGAGGTATCCCCAGCGGCTGGAGTAGAGGAGCGCCAGGTAGAGCGGATGAAAAGCGGTGGTGAGGTCGACCGATCGAACGACGAAATCGCCGCCGGGGTCGCCGTCTCTGCGCGTGTAACGCTCTTCCCCGTAGGCGATGCGGGTGTCGAGCAGGTGCATCGGGAATGCCTGTCGTAGCCCGATGTCCCACGACCACCCGTGCAGCGGGGAGGATGCGACGCGCTCGTAACTACCGCGCGCGGAGACGTCGACGAACGAGCCGTTGTAGTAGCGTCCGTAACGACGCTCTTCGTCGGGATCGGAAGCGCCCTCGGGCACTTCCTGCGCGGTGCTCGACGTCCCGAAGACGCCGAGCACGATGAAGCTGGAGAGGATGTGCCGAAGGATTCGGGGCACTTTGGCTCAGGGCGCGAACCCTTCACTCTCGGGAGCGAAGAGCGTGATGGCGACGAACGTTCCCACGGCGACGGCGGAGACGAGCGCGATGGCGGCCACGGTCTTGAAGGTGCTGAACTCGCGCACGCGCGCTCCCTCGACGTCGTCGAGCTGAAGCAGGAGGTTGTATTCGGGGGAGACGAGCTGGCCGCCGCTCATGATGAAGTTGAACGGCGTGACACGCTCGCGTCCGTCCGTCGTGATGAGTTGCAGCGAGTTGGAGGCGGAGACGTTGACTTCGGTGCATCCGGGGCGGGCTCCGGCAGTCGCCTTCTCGCCTCCGGCCGAGGTCTTTCCAGTGTTCGCGGGGGCTTTCGTCCCCTCCGGCGTGGTGTCGGCGTCGGTCGCGGTCCCCTCGCCGGTGATGTCCTCGATCTCCGACATCACGTCGTCGTCGACGGTCCCCTCGCCTTCCGTTCCACCCTCGGCTGGAGCCTCGTCCGCCTGGGCGTAGAGCGCTCCGAGCTCCTCGAGCGAAGACACGCTGCTGGAGGGGCAATCCCCGTAGACCGTCACGACTTCCTGCGGGTCGACGCTCGACTCGAGCTTCTCGAGCTCGGTCTTGTCGATGATGTACCCGCTGTAGCAAGCCGACTGGCTGACCAGGAACGTCGTTACCGTGAGAAGAGTCGTCAGTTTATTGCGCATCGTCATCTCGAAAGTTCGCCCATGAAAGCGCGGCATCTTATTGCGCCCTTGCGCGAAGCGCAAGGGCGCAGGGGGACCGCGCTTCGCGCGGTGGGGGACCGGCCTTCGGCCGGTGGGGGACCGCGCCTCGCGCGGTGTTAGCAGCCGATCGACCGAAACGAGCGTGTGCGCAAGAAACGAAAAAGGCCGCGACCGCTCGCGACCTTCCTCGATACCGGAGGCGGGAATCGAACCCGCACGACCGTGAGGCCAACGGATTTTGAATCCGTCGCGTCTACCAATTCCGCCACTCCGGCGTCGGGGAGGACGCTATACTTTCACAGGGCTCGGGTCAACGCCCACCGCGCGAAGCGCGGTCCGCCACCGGCCGAAGGCCGGTCCACCACCGCGCGAAGCGCGGTCCACCACCGGCCGAAGGCCGGTCCCCCAGCGGACGAGCTTGCTCGTCCGCTATGGTTGCCAGGAGGGGGCGGTGAAGCCGGAGCCCTTGGTGGTGACGAGCTTCTGGATCTCGCCGTCGGAGGTCATCATCCAGATGCGATCGCCCTTGCCGCCGCGGTCGGAGGCGAATGCGATGTAGCGTCCGTCGGGGCTGAAGCTCGGATCTTCGTTGTTGCCCTGATCCTGGGTGAGACGCTCGATCGAACCGTCGAGACGGACGGTGAAGATGTCGAAGCGGGCTCGCTCGTCGCGCGCGGTGAAGGCGATGACGTCTTCGGTCGGCGACCAGGTGGGAGAGGTATTGTAGCTCCCCTGGAACGTGAGGCGTCGCTGGTCGGAACCGTCGGCGTTCATGACGTAGATCTGGGGTCCACCGGAGCGGGAGGAGACGAAGGCGATCTTCGAGCAGCTCTTGTTCCAGGTCGGGCTGGTGTCGATGCCCCAGTGGTCGGTCAGACGCTTGACCATCTGCCCGCTCTTGGGGTCGATGATGTAGACGTCGGTGTTTTCGCCGCCCATCGACAGCGTCACGGCCAGCTTGCCGCCACAGTACGCTCCGCCGGAGTTCTGACCGCGCCGGTTGCTGATCGGCTTCGCGCTCCCGTTCTCCCACATCCAGAGGTCGGGGTTCTGGTTCTGGTAGGAGGTGTAGTAGATGGCGCCGCCCGGTCCCCAGCTCGGCAGTAGATTGATCGCCTTGTTGTTCGTGATTCGAGCGACGTTGGAGCCGTCCATGTCCATCACGTAGATCTGCTTGGTGCCTCCCTTCACGCGGCCGACGAACGTCATGCGGCTGCCGAAGATGCCGGGGGTGCCTGTGTAGTACTCGATCACCGCGTTGACGAAACCGTGGACCTGCTTCTCGACGCCACCGCGGTCGGTCGGCTCGGCGTTCCACTTGAGCTTCACGGGCTGGCCCTTGTCGACGACGTAGAGCCGAAGATCGAGGACGACCTTGTCGCCCTGCATCTTCGCGTCACTCTTGATCAGCCCCTGCGCTTTGACGTTGAACCAGTTCTGGAAGTTGATCTCGGTGGCCTGCATCCCCTCCTTCGACGGATCGAAGAAGAAGCTGTCGCTGGGCAGAACCTCGAAGAAGCCAGAGAGTTCGAAGTCGCGGCGCAGCGTGTCCTGTACCGTGGCGGCAATCCCTTTGGTGCTACCCCCTGTCTCGTACGTGTCGGGGATCGCGAGCGGGATCAGGACGCGACGTGCGCCGGTGACGACGTCGATGTCGATGCCCTTGCGGTCTGCGGGAGCGACGTCGCGGTTGCTGTCGTCCTGTGCCCACGCCGGGACGGCGAGGAGGAGACAGAGCGCGACGATGACGAAGCGAACGATGGCTCGAATTTTCATGGTGTCTCTCATCGGGGCCTCCTTGCCCTATCTACCGCGATACTCCCAGTTTCGGAGCCGCAGGCCCTGGCGGATGACAGCGTCACGGACGGCAGGATCGTCGGGGAGCGGAAGTTTCCGCCCCGCCATCACCTGGAATCTGCGAATCACGCGGTCAATGCTGGCGTTGAATTGTGCGTTGGAACTCTCGGTTTCGAACTTGTAGCTGACGACGTGACCGTCCTCACTCACACGGAGGTAAACGGTCACCTGTCCGGCCAAATTCTGAATTTCTTCGAGAGGAATCGTCGACGGCACCTCCCAGACGCGCGAAATCTCGCGCAGGAGCTTGGCGACGTAGGTCTTCATCATGTTGGCGAGCGCGGCGTCGGTGACGTCCCCTCCGACGATCCCGTCTTCCACCCCCTCGGGGATGTCCTCGTTCGTCGGTCGGTTCGGATTGTGAAGAGCGCTCAGCGCGTCGAGCATCTTCTTCTTGCGGGCCTCGTCGTCCTCTTTCTTCTCTTTCTCTTCCTTCTTCTCGAGCTCGACGACCGGTTTTTCGGGCTGCTGCAAGTTGACCGTGTCGGGGGGCTGTACTTCGGGCTCGGGGTTCGCGATGCGCGGGAGCGCTTCGGGGGGTTTCTCTTCGCCGAGGGCGAGGAGCTCGACCTTCTCGAAGGAGATGAGCGCCGGTTCGATCTGGTCTTCGACGTGTTGTTCTTCCTGCATCGTGAAGTAGACGATGCCGCCGACCAGCGCGACGTGCAGCGCCAATGCCATGAACGCACCAGCGGCGATGGCGTCAGGGGCGCTGACGTCTCGTCCGAATGCTGCTGGTGGGTTGGCGATTGGCGTGCTCATGGGTGAGGGAAACGGAGGGATGGCCCCCGCTTATTTCCCGGCCTCCTTCTCATCCAGGTACTCTGGGTTCGTCACCATCCCGACCTTGTTGATGCCAGAGCGCTTGATTCGCGCCATGGTTCCGACGACGAACCCGTAGGGGATGTCGGTGTCGGCGAGCAGGTAGATCTCGCCGTCTTCCTGGAGCTTCGGGTTCGCACCGAGCTTCTTCTCGACCTCGTCGAAGCACGGCTCGAAGCGCTCCTTCTGCGGTTGTTGTATCGCCGCGCTGCAATCGGTGATGACCTCTTCGCCGATCGTCACGACGAGGTTCTCGTCGATCTGAAGGATGACCTTGTCGGTGTTCTCGGGATCGATGCGGTTCGCGTTGTTCCTGGTCACCGGGAGGTCCATCTCGACGTTTCGCTTCTCGTCGTCTTCCTGGTCGATCATCGGCGCGGTCACCATGAAGATGATGAGCAAGACGAGCATGACGTCCACGAGCGGAGTCACGTTCATCTCGGACATCAGCTCGCCGCCACCTCCTACTTTACCAGCCATCGGGGCCTCCTCGCTCGAAGTGGCTCACTTGAAGAAGTGACGCTTGACGATGTTCAAGAAGTCGTTGGAGAAGTTCTCCATCTCCGCGTTCAACACCTTGATCTTACTCAGGAACCAGTTGTAGGCGACGCCGGCGGGGATCGCCGTGAGGAGCCCGACGGCCGTGACGACGAGCGCCTCGGCGATGGGACCGGCGACGACATCGAGGCCCGCCGCTCCGGCGGCGTTGATGTTGACGAACGCCACCATGATTCCCCAGACGGTGCCGAAGAGGCCGACGAAGACGGCGTTGGAGCCCACGGTGGCGAGGAAAGGCAACATCCCTTCGAGCGCGGTGAGCTCGCTCGTCATCGCCCGACGCAGCGCGCGCTCGACGTTCTCGATGCCGCCCAGTTGGGTCCGCATCGTCTGCCCGTCGTCGTCGGTGTTCTTGAGTTTCGACAGCTCGATGTATCCGGCCTTGAACACCTGACTGATCGGCGAACGGACGAACTCTTCGGCCGATGAGTAGATCGCGTCGAGCCGCTTGCTCTGCCAGAAGATCTCGAGGAATCGCACGGACTCGTTGCGAGCCTTGCGCAGATAGAACCACTTGTATCCGATGACATACCAGGAGGCGATGCTCACGATGACGAGCAGAATCAGCACCCCCTTCACGACGGGGCTCGCCTCGAGCATGATCTCGAGCATGCCGCGTGGCTGCTTGTCGGCAACCTCGGCTTGTGCGGTGACGAGCTGGACCCAGATCGATTCGAACATCCTGTTACCTCGAACGGGAGAAAGGATGGAAAGGATCTACCACGACGGCCGTCGCAGGCACAATCACGGGGTGGGCGATGCAAGGGGCGTGGGCTCGACCGCCGGCTCGGCGCGAGGTCTCTGCCGCGGTCGGCCTCGTCTGCTAACTCACCAGCGCCAGCCGGGGGGATTGCCCTTCTTGTCACCCAGGTGCGAGAACGCCCGTCGAAAGCTCCATTTGGCCGCGATCGGCATGGCGACGCACACCGCGACGAAGACACCGTAGGAGACGTAGAGGTTGCCGAAGAGGGTCGTGCAGATCTCCGTGCCCACCACGAACGCCCACAGAAGCCACGAGATCACGAAGAGCGCGTAGATTCCCCAGTAGGTTGCCTGCATCGTCGCCTCCCTAGTCGGGGTCCATTCTATCAGAGCGCGACGGGGGAGCGCGACTGGCCTGCAACAGGATCAGCTAGCGGCGACCGAACCAGAACGCGCCGCCCAGCCAGAGGGCAAACCCCTGACCGACTTCGCTTCGAAGCGATATGTCGCCGAAGCCGGAGCTGCGGTAGGTGAGTTCGACGTGCGTCACGCCCAGCATGCGATGCAGTGCGGGGACCCAGGAGATGTCGGAGCTACCGTACCCGCCCGAAACGTTGAAGCGTTCCGAGAGGTTGAGGGAGGCAGAGACGTCGAACGGGACATAGGGACGCGCGAGCGCCTGCTCGAAGGTCGTAGACCCGGTCGGCGCGAACTGGAGCCAGTGGTAACCGAAGCCGACCTCGGCCGTCATGGCGAACTGGTCGAGTGCCGGAAAGCCGTCGCCGAGCTGGTAAGAGCCGACGATGCGTCCGTCCGCCCCGAACCGGCCGAACTCGCCCTCCCCTTGCCATTCGAAGAACTCCCCGTTCGCCTCGAGCCCCAGGAACGTGAGTTCGGAGTCTCCCCGCAGCGGCCTCACGCCGATCTTCCCACGGTACTGCGCGGCCTCCAGGAATACGTCCTGCATCGTTCCGGCGTGCGCGTAGAAGCCCCCGACGTCCCCGATGACCGTCGCATCGATCACGCTACGGAGCGGGAAGCCGACGGCTCCGAATAGGCCGTAGCGTGCTTTGAATCCGAAGCCGCGATCGAGCCGCGTGTTGCGTGGAAGGCGGCTCTCTGGCCCCCGAAGCGTACCGATGACGTCGAGAAGGTGCGAAAAGAGGAACATCGCGATGCCGAGTCGCAGGACGGGCGCGAAGACGGACACTGCCGGCGTGGATCCCTCGGTCAACACGTAGTAGCCCGCAGCACTCGCGATCATCGCGACGGAGACCGCCTCCATGCCGAGCAAGAAGAAGCCGGTCTTCGTGTCGCCCATGTAGAGGTGGCCGATCCCGTGCAGGCCGAGTCCTGCGGTGAGGGAGAGCAGCACGGCCGTCGACGTGTCCGCCTGCCGCGCCTCGCTTCCGAACTCGAAACCCGACGCGCTCATCTCGTCCCGCGTCATGCGGTCGAGGTCCTCGTCTCCGAACGAAGGCCGAGCGTCCCCCTGCTCGAGGGGGAAGGAGTCGAGGGGGTCGGCGGCGGCGGCTTCCGGTTCGTCTGGCGTAGTCTCCGCGGCCTCGGCCTGGCCGTCGGGTCGGGCGCTGTCGGTCTGCGCGAGGCCGGAGAGGGGCGCCAGGACGATGACCAGGACCACGAGGATGGTGCGCATCGCTCAGATCTCGTCGGGGAGGCCGACCGTACTGCGACGCCCCGAATCGACGAACTCTCCCCCCTTCACAGTGGCGAAGCGGAGCACGCGGATCGGCTCGCCGTTCGCCCCGAATCGGGTCGGACCGCAGACGCCCCGGTACGCTTTCGGGGCACGAGCGGCATCGCGAATCTGCTCGGGCCGGGTAGCTCCTCGCTCGAAGCCGCTGCGGACGAACTCGACGGCGTCGAAGGCGAATGCTCCGAGATCGTCGCCCCGGCGCTGTGCGATCGCGTCGAACTCGTCGAAGAACTCCTCGCTCCCCTCGAAGGCGGGTGACGCCCACGCGGGGATCAGCGCCCCACCGACGTACCCCTTCGACTGCCGCAGGAGATCTGGGTCGTGCCACAGCGACGTCCCAAGGTAGTGGACCTGGACGCGCCGCGACTTCGGGTCGGGAGCCTGCGTCCCCGGAATGCCCCACACGTTCGCCTGCGCGAGGAACGCGACGACTTCCCCCACCTTGGTCGCCGTGTCCGGGATGTAGATGGCGTCGGGTTTCTCCCGCGCCACACGGGACGCGAGCGACGAAAAATCGGTCGCCGAGCGGTCGTAGGTCTCTTCGAGCACGATCGTCGCGCCGTTGGCGACGGCGGCCTCGCGAAACCACTGCGCCATCTGGCGGCCGTAACCGATGTTCGGCACGAGAATGGCGATCCGGCGGTCTCCTTGATCTTTGACCGCGACCTTCGCCGTCGCGTGGGCCTCCGATCGCGCGTCGATGAACCAGCGAAACCCCCAATCCCCCGCGTTCTGCAAAGGCTCGGTCGTCATGGCGAAGATCGGTAACTGCGCGGCGTTCGCGGCCGCGACCCACGCACCGGCTTTCTTCGGGTCGAGAGGGCCCACGATCGCGCTCGCCCCGGCACTGCGTAGAACGGCGACGCCGTCGCCGGGATCGATTCGAGCGCTGTCGACGAAGACGAGCGTCGTCTCGGGGACACCGGCACGGAAGGCTTCGGCTGCAATCAGGGCCCCATCGAGAGCGCGGGCGCCAGCCGCCGAAGCCGAGCCCGTAAGCGGCAGGGCCACACCGATCGCGAGACGCGGAGGGGCGCCCCGGGAGGCGAGCGAGGCAGACAGCGGCGCGACGCGCGAGCCCTCCTCGATCGCCACCAGGTCGGGCGCCGTGCGTGCGAGGAGTGCGCGAAGCGACTCGACCTCTTCCTCTTCCGCACGGGGCACGCGCCGGTCCAGAAGCGTCCAACCCGCGACTGCGCGAACGAACGAGTCGTCGCTGGCGCCGAGGTCCGCGAGCGCTGCTTCGTCGAGATTCTTCGCCGCGGCGAATCCACGAGAACGGGCATAGCGACGCGTCGCTTCGTCAGTCGCAAACTCGTTCAGGGCGCCCCACGACATCAGGGCGTCGTCGAACCGCCCCGCCCGCCCCAGCGCTTCGCCGACGAGCGCCTGAACCGCCGGCCGGTCGCGAGGAATCACGAGGGGGCTGAGGTTCCAGCTAGGATACTCGGCGAGCTCCACGAGCGCCGTGTCCCCCTCCCCGACCGACGCGAGCGCCGCCGAGTAGTAGGCGAGCGCCGCGTACCGGATCCGGTCGTCCACTCGTCGATCGCCGCCGAGCGTAGCGAGCCTCGAGAGCGCCTGTTCGTCGGGACTCCCGGACTGCGGTGCGAAGACCCGAAGGTCTCCGAGCTCGCCGCGTGCGGCGTACATCTCGGCGGGGACTGCGATGGGATCTTCGGGGTACTGCGCCTGCAGCATACGGAACCGTTGGATCGCCTCGGGCCACTTGCCCGCTTCGAGGAGCGCGACCGCCGCATCGAACTCGGCCTGCACCGCAGGGTCGTTCGCGCGGATCTGTTCGTCGGGGATGACCCGGGTTTTCTTACGGCCACACGCCGCGCCGAAGGCGAGCGTGACGAGGAGGAGCAGCATGGCGACGCGTCGGGTCATCATGCGGCTTCATACCACGGAGTGTAGGGAGAGGTAAGAAACCCGCGGCGGTTGTCGCTCAGCAGGATTTCGTGAAGCAGCCGTTTCGGTGCGCCGCTACGAGCGAACGGGCGATCGCTCGGCCAAGGGGCTCGACCCGCGACGGAAGGTCGACGGAATCTGCAGGGATCTCCACCTGCTTCCAGTCGAAGTTGTCGTCCTCCGAGCAGCCCGACCACAGCGAATAGCCCCATTTGTCGCTCCCGTCCCAGACGTCGACATAGAGGTGTTCGGTCTCGCACGCCAGGTGGTTGGCCGGGTCGCTCAGCTCTTCCTGGTAGGAGACGAGGCTCTCGCGAACCTCGAGCTCGGGGGTCATCTGAAGGTTGTGGGCGACGGCTTCCGCGACAGCTTGCAACAACTCGTCGTCCGGCGCCGGCGTGGCGCGGTGCGTTCCCACGTCTTTGAACGTGATCGTTCGAAACTGCATCCCGGAGTCGGGGACTTGAACGACGAACGGACTGTAGTGGTACTGTGGCGCTGGCTGCTCGTCGGGCTCGACCGCGGCGACGGTCGGCATCTTCTGGCAACCGACCGCGACGAGGAACGCGGCGACGAGGAAAAATACGCGATACGACATGGTCTTCTTGGTCTTCGAAGCGATGCAATTCACCCGTACCAACGTGCAGAACCGAGGCGTTAATCCCCGCATTCTGCCGTGGACTCGCCTACTTTGCGTCATTCTCGTGCTCCATTCAAGCTGCTCGGGACCGCCGCGCCCTGCGACGAAGGTCGAAGACGTGCTTCCGAGGGCCCGCCCCGCGACGATTTTCGAGGGGGAGCAACACTTTGCGACATTGACCCAGTTGACGTTCGGGCTCCGCAGTGTGGCTCCGCAATTCGACGCCGATGGGACGGAGATCGTATTCGAGTCGACCCGCGGGGGGTTCGAATGTGATCAGACGTTCCGAATGGACG
This sequence comes from uncultured Bradymonadales bacterium, assembly GCA_964411125.1. Classification (GTDB taxonomy): domain Bacteria; phylum Myxococcota_A; class Bradymonadia; order Bradymonadales; family Bradymonadaceae; genus JBFIHF01. The sequence goes on from CAYPJU010000002.1 coordinate 10,904, forward strand.
CCGACGGTCACGACCCGCGCCTCGTCTCGGGGGGGCTCGGACGCACGGCCGACCCTTCCCTCTTTCCCACGGTCCCGAAGTTGCTCTTTTCCTCGTCCCACGGGACTGTCGAGCGCTGCCCGACCCGACCCGCGTCCCCCCACGGGCTCGTGCGTCTGCTTTCGGCCGACCTCGACCTGTACGTCGCCGCTGCCGACGGCTCGAACCCCAGAGCGCTCGCCCCTCATCGAGGGTACGACGCGGAAGCCGTCGTGTCGCCGTCCGGCGGGACCATCGTCTTCACCAGCACTCGTTCGGGCGACGTCGAGCTGTGGGCGATGCGTCCCGATGGCACCGAGTTGCGGCAATTGACGGACGCTCTCGGCTTCGACGGCGACGCCTCCTTCTCGCCCGACGGCGCGGAGCTCGTATACGCTGCGCACCATCCGCGCGAGGCGTGGGAGATCGAAGATTACCGCCAGCAGCTCCGCGAGGGCGTCCTCAAGGTAGGCATCGCAGATATCCGGTTGATGAACGCCGACGGCTCCGACGAGCGAACGATCCTCTCCAACGGCGCAGCGAACCTGGCTCCGGTGTTCCATCCCGACGGAACGCGGATCGTCTTCGCCTCGAACGTCGACGACCCGAAGGGCGAAAACTTCGACCTCTACATGATCCGATCCGACGGCTCACACCTCGCGCGGTTGACGTACAACCCGGGCATCGACACCGATCCCGTATTTTCGAGCGACGGCACCCGGCTCGCCTTCGCCTCTCGACGCGGCGAACCTGGCGCGGGGACGAACATCTTCGTCGCGCAGTGGACCGAACAGGGCCCGCCCGGCGTCGAAGCGAAGCTCGAGGGCGCGGCCCGGCTCGAGCCGAAAAAGCTGGGCGAAGTGGTGGGGGAACTCGCGTCGCCCCGGTACGCGGGGAGAGCTTTCGGGACGCCCGAACTGGAGGCAGCCGGGGCTCGGATCGCCGAGTGGTTCGAGGCCGCAGGCCTGGAACCGGCCGGAGACGACGGATTCCGCCAGCGATTTAGTTCCCCCACCGCTGCAACCCTCACCGGGGCAACGCTGACAGTAGACGGGGCGGATGCTGTTCTGGGGGAGGATTTTCGCCCCTTCTCGTTCTCCTCGAGCGGTCGGGTGGCGGGCGAGGCGGTCTTCGTCGGGTACGGCATCACGTCGGCGGCGCACGCCTACGACGACTACGGTGACGTCGACGTGGAAGGGAAAGTCGCGGTCGCGTTCCGAGCCCGGCCTCGGCGCAACGCCGCCGAACCACTTTTCGACGAAAGCGACATCGTTCGCGCGAGCTTGCCCACCTTCAAGGCGATGAACGCAAGGCATCGCGGCGCGCGCGCCCTTCTGTTGATCGAAACCCCATTGGATGGACCTCGAGCTTCGGGCCCACCACCACTGGTGACGTTCGACGGTTCTGCGACGAACCTCGGGATTCCGGTGGCGCACGTCTCCTGGGAGGCCGCCACCCGCCTCTTCGGCGAGTCGAAACTCCGGGAGCGGTACGACACCATCGACCGTACGGGAGGGCCTGCGTCGATGGTGCTGGACCGCCGTGTGGATCTGGCGATCGAGATCGCCACGGAGGAGACGGAAGTCGCCAACATCGTCGGCGTGCGCCGCGGAACACAGGCAGACCGCATCATCGTCGTCGGTGCGCACTACGATCACCTCGGGTTCGGTGGAGACGGCTCGCTCGCCGGAGCGGAGGCGGGCCTACACCCCGGCGCAGACGACAACGCCAGCGGCGTCGCCGTTCTCGTCGAGCTCGCCGAGGCGGTCGCAGCGCTCGATCTGCGAACCACCGTCTATTTCGTCGCTTTCACGGGCGAAGAACGCGGACTGCAGGGCAGCGGTTGGTTCGTCGATCATCCCCCCTTCCCTGTCCGCTCGGTCGAGGCGATGCTCAACTTCGACATGGTCGGTAGATACGCCAACAACGGTTTGACCGTCTTCGGGACCGGAACCGCATCGGGCCTGATCGACGTCGTCCGTCGAGCCCAGGCCGGGCTACCGCTCGACCTCACCGCGCGGCCCCGCGGCTCGGGGACGAGTGACCATCAGCCGTTTCTTTCCCGGCAGATCCCCGTGCTCCATTACTTCACCGGTCTGCACGACGACTACCACCGCCCCTCGGACACCGCGGACAAGGTAGATCTCGCTGGAATGTCGACCATCGCGGCCCACGCCCTCCGCGTCCTCCATATTCTCGCCAACCGCGAAGATGGCGCGACCTGGAACGACGCTTCGACCACTTCGGGGCCTCACACCACCGGCGCATTGCCGGACGGCGACGTGTACTTCGGCTCGATCCCGGAGCTCGCCTCGGCAGGGGACGGAGGCGTGCCGCTCAGCGGAGCGCGAGCTGACAGCCCGGCTGCCCGTGCGGGAATCCAGCCGGGGGACGTTCTGGTGAAGTTCGGGGCAGACGACATCGCCAACCTCCGCGACTACGGCGCAGCGCTTCGCCGCCACGCGCCGGGAGAGGCGGTGGAAGTCGTCGTGTCGAGGAACGGGCGACGTATCACCCTTCGCGCCACCCTGGGTGCGAAGGCGCCCTCCAGACCCGACACCGCCACCGAGCCCGTTCGGGAAACTTCGCACGAAAACTCGGCCCCCTGACGACCAACCCCTCGTCTCCACGCTTCATTGCGACTGAATATCGCGCCGGTCGAAGCGTCAGAACGCCCCGAGGAGGTTGTTATGCAACACACGATTTGTGACCACTGTCTCGAAACTCGCCCGATCTCGGCGAGCTACTGCCCGCATTGCGGAGAGGCGCAGGACCCCTGGGTCAATCCGCTCTTCGCCCGACAGTTCACGCCCACACGCATCATCGATGTCCGTTCGGCCAGGCGGCAACACCGTCGGCTCGGGCTTGCGGCGCTGGGGCTCGCGGTGCTCTTCGGTCTCGGCGGGGCGTTCCTGGTCGCGTCGGTGGACGGCGAATCCACGGACCAGCCTGCGCCGCGCGTGCACGCGGTCTACGCTGCCGAGGCGGACGCGCCCGACGAGGCGTCTCCGGTCTCGTTTCTCGTGTCGGCCGCACCGGGCGGCTTCGACATCGTGGCGGACGGCGATCTGATCCATCAGATTCGAACCCACGAGGGGAGCCGCTACGGCAGCCTGGAGGATCGGCAGCGAGCCGTCACCGTTCGGCTCGACCACATCGTCGGAAAAAAGTCGGGACGCGTCGCGGCCAACCAGGCCGGGGATCGCTACGAGATCGTATGGTCGGAAGGCGACACGTCGTTTCGCCTGTTCGACGTCACCGAGGCGGACTCCGCGGTCTTCGGCACCGATTCGGTGGACCTTCTCGCAAACCTCATCGTCGACCGGATGAACGCGGTCGTCGACAAGTCACGTCCTCTCCATCTCTCCGATGCTGCTCTTTCCACCCCGAGAAACGGCTGACCCATGGGACTACTGATCTTCGCCCTCTGCTACTGGCTCTTGATGGTCGTCTTCTGGTTCTTCACCATCGCGACCTGGCGTCGCGACGACGACCGGGTCCGCACGGTTCCACGCCGCCGCTGATCGTCGCGGTTCTCGGAGCCCGCGAGAACCCAAAGTATCACTTCACCTCTCGCGACGGTTCGTTCCGATCGCCCCGATCCCCTGAATCCGTCGGCTCCACCACCCACCCGGGCCTCGTTGGGCCAAGAAATTGACGGTCTTCAACAATTACATCATCTTTGATGGACGCAGCTTTCCGACATGGTGGTGTCACACATGAAGTGGAACTTCAAAGGTTCGCGTTGTCCACGACGCATCCAGGGGACAGGGGTGGTCACGGCGGGGGTCGTCGCTCTCGTGTTGGTTACCTCCGTACCGGGGTTCGCACAGGACGCGCCGTCTGCCCCCCGCCCCAACTCTTCCTACGAGGAGCTGACGCGTCGCGCCGAAGATGCGTTCCGAACGGGGGACCACGAGGGGGCGCTGGAGGATCTTCACGCCGCATACGAGCTTCGAAAGCATCCGAACACGCTCTACAACATCGCGCGCGTCTACGAAGACCACGGCGACCTGGCGACCGCGATCGAGTACTACGATCGTTTCCTGGTCAGCGGGGGCGTGTCGCTGACGAACCGACGCGAGGCGCTCGACCGACGCAAGACGCTCAACGAGATCCTGCTCGCCCAGTCGAAAGCGGCGCCGCGTGAATCGCTTCCTACGGTCGAACAGAATGCGCGGGCGGTCGAAGCTCCACGGGTCGCCCCTGCGCGCGACGACACCCGAACACTCGGGGTCGTGGTGACTTCGGTGGGCGCCGCGGCGCTCGCGGGCGGAGGCCTCTTCGGGGTTCTCGCCCTCACCGAGCAGAACGAGTTTCAGACGACGAATGACCTGGAGAACGCACGTTCGGCCGCACGCCGGGCCCGAACGTTCTCGCGGGTGGCGGACGTGCTGGTCGTCAGTGGCGCAGCGCTCGGGGTCACAGGGCTCGTGCTCTGGCTCCGCTCACCGTCGGGAAGCGAATCGGGCGCTCAGGCGCTGGGGATCGATGTTGGCCGTGATGGATTGGGTGCTAGCTGGACGCTGAAGTTCTGAGGCAGTGATGAACGGAACGACGAGGAAGTTGAGTGGTTCGGGGTTCGCAGCAGCGCTGTGTGTGCTGGCCGTCGCGGTCTCTCTGCCCGCGTGTAGCATCCTGGTCGCGGTCGACGAGTGTTCGACCGCGGCCGACTGCGAGCGCTTCGGGACCTCGGACGAGACGTGGGTCTGCAGCGCGAACGGATTTTGCGAGCCAGGGGAGACCGAGCGGGTCGAATGCAGCGACGATTCGGACTGTGCGGGAGGCTCCAACTGCGTTGGGGGACTCTGCACCCTCCCCGATCCCCCCGACGACTCCGATATGGAGATCCCCGACCCCGAGGATCTCGGGGGTGATCCGCCCGACATGGGCGACCTCGACGATGGGGGCGTCGACCAGCCCGACGTGACGACTCCGGACATGGGGGGCGACGGTGAAGTCGTGCGAGTTCGCGGCGCGATTCGTGGTCCCACGGGCTGGACCAACGACAAGATCTGGGAGCTGGACGGAGTCATTTTCGTCGAAGAGGGAGTGACGCTCTCGATCGAGCGAGGGACCAGGATTCAGGGGAATCGTGGTTCGGCGCTCGTGTTCAAGAGAGGGGCGAAGATCGACGCGCGCGGCACCGCGGACGAGCCGATCGTCTTCTCGTCTTCGGCCCCCACCGGGTCGCGGGTGGCCGGCGACTGGGGTGGGATCGCCCTCCTCGGCTACGCGCCGGTCAACGTTCCGAATCCAACCCTCGAAGGTTTCGAAGAACCGTTCGAGACGATCTATGGGGGCAGCAACGCCGAATGGAGCTGCGGCGTGATGACCTATGTACGGATCGAGTTCGCGGGGGAAGCTTTGAGTCCGAGGGAAGAACGTAACGCGCTCACCCTCGGTGGTTGCGGCCGCAACACGACGGTGGATCACGTGCAGATTCATCGCGCGGACGAGGACGGTCTCGCGATCTTCGGTGGCACGGTCAACATGACCCACGTGATGCTCTCCCGAGCCCAGGCCGATTCGCTACGCTGGGACTTCGGTTGGCGCGGCAAGGCGCAGTTCGTCGCCGTTCAGCAAGACGAGCTCGGCAGCGCGGGGTTCGACGGTGGCAACAACGACGCCCTCCCCGACGCGAGCCCCCGCTCCGCGCCTCTCATCTCGAACTACACCATCGTCGGAAGCCGCACGGGCGCCGGTATCGGCGTAGTTCTCGACTCGGGGACCGCCGCGACCCTCCATCACGGCGTCATCATGGGCCAGGGGCTGACGGCGATCGACGTCCAGGGCATCGCGACCGCTGCGCGGGCGGACGAGGGGGACCTCGACGTACTCTCTACCCTCTTTTTCGACGTGGGGAGCAACGGACGCATCTACTTCGAGAACGAGAGCGGCGCCGTGGACGACGACGGTGGGTTCGACGAGGCTGACTATTTCGACGCTTCGGGAAAGAACAACACGTTCGGGCTCAATCCTCTCTTCGAACGCGCGTTCGACGTGAAGCAACCCAACCTCGTCCCCGCGCCGACGTCGCCTGCGAACGACATGGGCACCGTCCCCGACGACGGATTCTTCGACGACTCGGCGGTCTACGCCGGAGCCTTCGCCCCGGGCACCGAGCCCTGGACCGAGGGCTGGACCGATTTCTCGGAGAACTGACGTGGACACTGGCGAATTCAAGGCGTTTCGGCGCGTACTCTTCACCGAGGATGGCAAACCGCTACCGGGCCTCGCCGTCCGTCTGTCGGAGGAATCTGAGGCGTTCGAAACGGACGACGAGGGCCAGATCGAACTTCCGATCGGCGAGGGCCGCGGCACGCTCGAGGTGAACTACGAGGGGGAGTGGAAGCAGCAGGTCGTCCAGTCTGCTCGCGACTCGTCGCTCGTGATGGTCGATCTCACACGCTCTCCGACCATCTCGTCGCTCGACGCGGACACGAGCTTCCTCGACATCGGGAAGCTCAACCTCGGCGAGCGCTACGTCTACCTGGAGATCCTGGGGCGTGGCGGGATGAGCCTCGTCCTGAAGGCGAAGGACCGATTGCTCAACCGTGAGGTAGCGGTGAAGCTGCTCTCTCAGGAGCTGCAGAACCAACCCGAGGCGCAGGAAATCTTCCTCGCCGAAGCACGAAGTCTTGCGACGCTCTCCCACCCCAACCTGGTAGCGGTTCACGACATCTGCAAAGTCGACGAACGCGTCTTCATGGTGATCGAGCACGTCGAAGGGAAGAGCCTCGAACATCTGGTCAAGCACGTCCGGCGACTCAACGAGATCGTGACCTTGCAGCTCCTCATCCAGCTCTGCCGGGTCGTCGCCTATCTTCACGACCACGGGATCATCCACCGCGACCTGAAACCCGCCAACGCGATGATCCGCCACGACGGCACGCTGAAGCTCATCGACTTCGGGCTCGCGCGCCACTTCGACGCGATCGAAGCGCGCGGCACACGAGTTCGCGGCACGCCCGCCTACATGGCCCCCGAGCAGATCAAGGGAGAGCCGCTCACTCCGAGCGTCGACATCTACCAGATCGGTGTCTGCCTCTTCGAATGCATCACGGGACGCCTGCCGTTCGTCGAGGGGGACATGGGGTACGCGCACGTCCACAAGGAGCCGCCTCGCATCGAGAAGCATGCGGTCGGCGTGTCGATGGCGCTCGGCGACATCGTCGCGGCGTGTCTGGACAAGGACCCGAAGAAGCGCCCCGCGAACGGACAGGAGCTCCTCAAGGAGTTGCAGTCGCTCTACCAGACGCTCGGAACCACCAGCGGCGGCACCTCGCTCGTCGAGCAATTGCGTAGCATCCCGGTCCCCGGACGTCAGTCGATCCCCGACGCCATCGACGAGCTGGACAAGCGTCCCGGCTACTCAACCTCCGAGATGGAGTTGATGGAAGACGCCGGCAAGCATCTTCGCACGTCGGAGATCAAGATTCGTTCGGCCGAGGTCGCCGACGACGATCCCGCGCCCCTCTCCGGCGCTGCCCCAGTCCTGCAGCGCGATTCCTCGTATGTGATGAACCCACCTCCGATCGTCATTCAGCAGCCGAACACGGTCTGGCAGACGGTCATGGCGGCCGGTCTCATCGGGGCGATCGTCGCTGGCGCCATCAGTTGGGGGATGAGTCAGCGCGCGACGGTGCTGCACGGGACTCCCCTCCCCGCCGCGCAGTTCTCCGCGCCCCCCACCACCGGGATGGCCGTGGAACCGGAGAATCGAGCGCCGAGCGCGGCGGCGAACGTTCCGAACCTCCCCGCCCCTGCAGTAGAGGCAGCCGCCGCGAATGCGCCTGCTGAGGAGCCGCGCCCCCCGGAAGCGGACGAGCCGGCAGCCTCGAATGGTCCGTCCACTTCCGAGAAGGCCGCCGCTGTCGCTGCACGCGAGCGCTCGGCAACCCGTGCGTCGAAGACGAAGAAGGCCAAAGAAACCCGAGTTCGCGACGAACAATCCCGGTCGGAGCCGCCTCGCTCGTCCCCGACGGTGACCGACCTCGGCGCCACTTCCGCATCCGCCCCTGTCCGGCCACCGCCCGACAGCGAAGCCGCACCTGCTCCGCCACGCGGCGACAACGATCCCGACCGCGCCACCCCTTTCTTGAAGGCGATGGACCCCGTTCGCGCCGGGTTCATCCACACCGAGAGTGGCGCCCGGTCGCTCCCGCGCGAGTGACTCGAGCCCTCAGTTTTTTGAGACGAAACGACTGATTTCCGTCGGGGCACACGTACTCCACGCCCGCCAACCCTGCGTATCGCAACGGTTTATCCCTTGGCTTGCGACTGGCACGCCCGATGCAAACTCACCGGTCGACAGAGGAAATCGAAACGATGGAGTCCACAATGGATTTGAAACGAGTAATCACCCGGGTCGGCGCCGTGGCTGCGCTGACGCTCTTCACCCTCCCCGCCTCCGCCCAGGACCACGAAGACGAGTGCACGCAGGACGCCGACTGTGCGGACGGCTTCACTTGCGAGACCGTCGACTACGGCTACTGCGAGGCGTGCCCCGCTCCGCCTCCCGGCGAAGAAGAGGAGCCGGGCCGTCCCGCCTGCGGCGAGTGCTTCGAAGAGAGCGTGAACGTCTGTTCGCCTCCTCCCCCCGAGCCCTGCACCGACGACTCCGATTGCGGCGGCGAAGAGGTCTGCGTTTCGTACACGTTCGAGACGTGCCAGAGCGCGCCGATCGCCCCCTGCGAGACGGGCAGCGATTGTCCCGATCCCGAGCCCGTGGAATGCGACGTCGAGTCCGAAGCGTACTGCGTCCCGCGCTATTTCGCTCCGTGCGACGCCGACGCCGACTGTGGCGGTGGGTTCACCTGCGAGACGATCGAGATCTGCGAGTGTAGCGGCAGCGGCAGCACCGTGGAGCCCGGAACCGATGGCGAGGAGCAGCCGGTCGACGAACCCGACTGCACGTGTTCCGACAGCGGCGAAGGATACTGCGAACTGATTGAGAAGGAATGTACTACCGACGCAGACTGCGCGGGCGGTCACACCTGCCAGACCCTCGGGTACGAGTACGACGACGAGCCGATGGGAGGAGTCGTCTGTGCCCCTGACGAAGAGTGTCCCACCGAACCGATCCCGGACGAGGAACCGACCCCCGTCTCGCGATGTGCTCCGCCCGGCTACGGCTCGTACTACGGTTCCGCCGAAGATGCCGCTTACGGCGAAGTGTTGGCCGAGTCGACGGGGCGCGCCTCGTCCGACGTGAAGTCGGCCGAACGACAGGAGTTCTTCCCCGAGGACGCTGACGGAGAAGCAGGCGAAAAAGCGAGCGCGGCCGGTTGCTCGACAGCGGACGCGACGCCCCAGGCCTCGCTCTTCCTGCTGCTCCTCGCGGGATTCCTGCTGCGCCGCGATCGACGTCGCCGGTCCTGACGCAGAAGCTCGAGGTTTCCGGGCGCCCGCATCGCGGGCGCCTTTTTTTGTGCCGACTGCCGCTCACCGCTTGTTTCGCCGGACGAGTTCGGGATAATCCGACCATGGATGCACGACTCGAAAAGCGTATCTTCACCCGCGTTGGCCGGGCCTGTCAGGACTTCGAACTCATCGCGGAGGGGGACCGCATTCTCGTCTGTCTCTCGGGGGGGAAAGACTCGTACACCCTCCTCACGGCGCTGCAGCAGATGCAGCGTAAAGCCCCCTTCGAGTTCAGCCTGGTCGCGTTCCATCTCGACCAGAAGCAACCCGGATATCCCGCCGGGATCATGAAAGACTACCTGGCCGAACAGGACGTCGAGCACGTCGTGGTGGAGGAAGACACCTACTCGATCGTCAAAGAGAAGTTGCCCGAAGCGGCGACCCCCTGCTCGCTTTGCAGCAGGCTCCGGCGGGGCATCATCTACGGCTTCGCGCAGGAGTACGGCTGCAACAAGATCGCGCTCGGGCATCACCGAGACGACTCCCTCGAGACCCTGCTCCTGAACCTCTTCCATGCCGGACAAATTCAGGCGATGCCTGCCAGGTACACGACCGATGACGGAAGGTTCGAGGTCATTCGGCCTCTCCTGTACGTCGCCGAAGACGACATCGCGCAGTTTGCCGAAGCGATGGACTATCCCATCATCCCCTGCAATCTGTGCGGCTCCATCGAGGGGCAGAGAAAGTTCATGAAGGGGCTGCTCGACGACCTCGAACAGACGATCCCGCAGGTCCGCAACAGCATGCTCGCCGCGCTGGGAAACGTGCGGGCGAGCCACCTCCTCGACCGCGAGCTTCTCGAGCTTCGCCAGCAACGACCGGAGCAAACGTGACATCACGTGCCCCACTGGCGATCGCCGCTCTCCTCGTCCTGGGCTGCGGCCCGAAGAACTCGCCCGTGGTGCCCTCCGGAAACAACGACGGTCCCGACGCAGAGTGCCGCCGCGACAGCGATTGCGAAGACTTTCACGTCTGTAACCGCGACGACGAGTGCGAGCCCGGCCCCTGCCTCGATGGGGAGCAGTCGTTCGGAGAGACCGACGTCGACTGCGGCGGTTCGACCTGCGGGGCATGTCCGCTCGACGCGGCGTGCCAGTTCGGGCGGGACTGCGAATCGGGGACCTGCACTCTCGGAGTCTGCGCGAACGACGGAGCCAACAACGGCACCGACAACAACGGCGCCAACAACGGAGGTCCCGGTTTCGAATGCGAAGACACCGGGGGCGCCGAACGGTTCACGCTGTGGGACAGTGGCATCGACTTCGAGCCCGGTCATCGCGGCCGGCAGAGTACGACGGGAGCGACCACCACCGGCGGAATCGCCGCCTTCGACTACGACGCCGACGGCGACGTCGACGTGATGGTGACCTCCGAGGGAGGCACGCTGGCACTCTTCCAGAACGACGGAAGTGGAGCGTTCTCCGACGTCACCCAGGCGGCGAACCTGGACGGGCTCACCTACACCACCGGGCTCAGCGTCGCCGACCTCGACGCCGACGCCGATCTCGACGTCTGGGTCGGTCGCTCCATCGAAGGATCGTTCCTCCTCCTGAATCAAGGGGACGGCACCTTCCGTGAATCTGGTGCCCAATGGGGGCTCCCGGTCGAGGACGCGGGGAGCGCCGGGGGGACGTTCGGAGACTTCGACGGCGACGGTGACCTCGATCTCTACCAGGCCAACTACTTCGGTCCATTCGACCCCGACGACCCGCTCAACCCCCCGGGTCCCACCTCCAACCGGCTGCTCCGCAACGACGGAGACCGCTTCACGCTCGTCACGGAGGAGGCCACCCCCGGGTTCGGCGAGACGAGGGGCTCCACGCTCGCTGCGGCGTGGTGGGACTACGACCAGGACGGCGACCCGGATCTGTGGGTGGGCAACGACTTCGGGATGCGTTGGAACCCCAACCAACTCTGGAGAAACGACGGCCCCGACCCGAACGATGCGAACGGGTGGAGCTTCGTCGACGTCGCCCCCGACGTCGGGCTCGACGCCAAGATCTTCTCGATGAGCACGACCCTCGCCGATTTCGACAACGACGGCGACCAGGACGGCTACGTCTCGAATCTCGCGCGCAACGTGCTGCACGTCTGGGAGGGCAGCTCGGCGACCGAACAGGCCGTTCAGCGCGGGGTCGCCGTCAGCGACTTCCACGATCCCAGGCCCGCTCCGACCGAGCCGCCGATGTACTCGTCACCGGAGCAAGGGATGGACGAGTTCTTCGAGAATTACTCCGATCCGAACTCCGAGCACTACACGCTCACGTCGTTCGGCTCCTTCTTCTTCGACGCCAACCTCGACGGCTGGCAAGACATGTTCGTGGTCAACGGCTCCGTCAGCACGACGCTGGTCCCCGAAGGCACGTTCCAGCCGAACCGGGTCCTGATGAGCACGCGGGACGGCAACTTCGAAGAAGCGCCGTGCTGGTTCACCCCGGACATCCGCGGAACGAGCCGGGGCGCGGCGTATGCGGACTTCGATCGCGACGGAGACCTCGACGTCGTGTTCGCCGACCAGGGCGATTACGGCGAAGCGCAGGTGGTCCTCCTCCGGAACGAGCTCGACGTCGGTAACTACATCGTGGTGGAGCTCGAAGGCCTTTCCCCCAACACCCAGGCGATCGGCGCGAAGGTGACCCTCGTCACCGCCGGGGGCACGCAGACCCGATGGATCGACGGCGGGCAGGGATACATGTCGGTTTCGGAGCGCGTCGCTCACTTCGGGCTCGGGGAGGCCGACGCGGTCGAGTCCCTCGAGGTTTCCTGGCCCGACGGCACGAGCCAGACCGTGTCGGTCGACGCCGTCAACCAACGCATCGTGGTCGCGCAGCAACCTCCCCCGACTTGATCCGAATCTGACCCGGGTTCATCCCAGGTCGTGGCGCTCCACCAGCTCGTCGAGCAGCCTCTCACAGCATCGGTCGACGATGTCGTAGACCAGATCGAACTGTGAATCGCCCCCGCCCCAGGGGTCGGGCACGCCTTCGCCGCGGTCTTTCTCGTTCGGCTCCCACTCACGCAGCAAGCGAATCTCCTTGCCCGCCGGCGCCCACTTCAACGCCCCGCGGCGATTGCTCGCGTCCATCGCGACCAGGTAGTCGAACTCTTCGACATGCCGACCAGTGAGCATCTGCGACCGCTGGTAGCTGATGTCGAGCCCGAGCCGACGGTTCGCGACCGCGCGGCTGCCCGGATCGGGCAGCTCCCCGACGTGGTAGCTGCTCGTCCCCGACGACTCGATGTGGAACCGGTCCGCGAGGCCGCGCTCTTCGACCTTGTGCCGGAAGAGCCCCTCGGCCAGCGGAGAACGACAGATGTTCCCCAGGCAGAAGAACATGATGGAGATTGGTTCGCTCACGTCGCTCTCAGAAGTTGATGCGACGGCAGCTCCCATCGTCGCCGACGGCGATCTGCGGCTTGTTCGTGCGCCACAGGTAAGCGAACTGGTTCAACATGAACCCCACACCCTCGGCCGGATCGGGAACCGTCGCGGTGTCGATCACCACCTCCATCGCGTACGACTGACCGTCGATCTCGGTCTCGTAACGATACAACTGTGCCGAACCGTCGAAGGGCGACATCGAAATGTTGTCCTCGCCAGGGGTCGGTAGATCTTCCGGCCAGTTTTCCTGCGGGAATCCAGCGCTAACCAGTTCGTCGATCGTCATTTTTTACTCCGGTGGCCGCCTCGAACTCCGAACGAGACGGGAACGTCGAGGGGGCAGACCATCCGCCCCCGTTGGTCACTCACAATTGCGCGATCGCGTCCCGACTCGCCTGATGATTCGGGTCGATGTTGAGCGCGCGGTTGAACATGTCCTTGGCACGGCGCATGTCGCCCTGATGCCAGCGGACCATTCCGAGGTGGAAGTAGATGGACACCTTGTCCTCGTCCTTCTCGATGTTCATCTGGTGAAGCAGCAAGGTCTGGAAGATCTTCAGCGCATCGTCCCACTCCTCGCGCTGGTACAGAAGCGTACCGAGACTGAGGAGGTTCGGAATGTAGGACGCATCGACCTTGTGGGCCGAGTCGTACGCCTCGTATGCCGCATCCAGGTCACCTTTCTGCTCGGCGAGCTTGCCCTGCAGGTGAAGGAAGCGGACGACCTCCTTCATCTTCCGCTCGGACCGAAGCTGTTCGATGATCGCCTCCAGGAGCGGCTCGGCCTTCGCGACCTCGCCGCCCGAGATGTACGCGTCGAGGAGCGGACCGACGATCTCCAGATCACTGGGCTTCACCGAGTACGCGAGCTCCAGCGCTTCGATCGAGCTGGCCACGTTGCCGAGCTCTTTCTCGGCGATCTCTGCCATGCGCAGGTAGATCGCGAGCTTCTCCTCCGCCGTCTCCCGATGGGATGCCTCGTACTTGAGGATGTCGAAGAGCGCCTTGTGCGCACCCAACCGTTCCCCATACAGCGACTTCAGCGCCGTGAGCGCCTCGTCGTGCAGCGGCTCCAACTCGATGATCCGAACGTAGTCGTTCGCCGCATCTTTCGGCCGATCGAGCTCGTCGTCGAAGATGTGCGCCCGATGCATCAGAGCCTCGATCTGCTCGTCGACGGTGCGACAAGCCTTCATCCGCCGCTCCATCACCTTCAGGCCGCGGTCCCAATCGCCCCGACGACCGTACAAGTCGGCGAGGACGTCGAGCGCGCGAAGATGGTTGGGATCGCTCTCGAGGATTTGCTCGAGATATCCGATCGCGGTCTCGTCATCACCGAGGTTCGCCGAGATGTCCGCCATCTCCACCTGCAGAGCGATCGCTCGAGCCGTGTTGCTGTTGGTGGAAGCGAAGACGCGTTGGTACGTCGACAGAAGCTCGGCCCAGCGTCCCTCCTCGCGGTAGATCGACGCGAGCGCAGCGAGCACCTCTTCGGAATCGGGGCGAATCGTGAGCGCCGCTTCGTACTCTTCGATCGCGCGCTCCACCTCGTTGAACTGGCGGTGGCTGATCTCGGCCATTCGAACGTAGAGCGGGACTGCGACGCCGGCGTCGTTCACTTCGATTCGACGCCCGAGGACCTGCCGCAGCGTGTCCCAGTCCTGGATCTCCTCGTAGAGCTCCTGCAGCGCCGACAGGACGTCGTCGTCATCCGGCGACAGGATCAGCGCTTCCCGGTACGCGTCGATGGCTCTCGGCGTATCGTCCAGCAGCACGCGCGAGTAACGCCCCATCCGCACGTAGAGCTGGTACTTTCGGCTCTCGTCCGTCTCGAACATCACAAGCCGCTGCATGAGCTCGACGAGCTCGTCGTACTGCTCCGTGATCTCCAACAGCTCGACCATCGCCGACATCACCTGCGCGTCGCTCTCGTCGATCTCGAGCGCCGACCGATACGCCTCCAACGCTTTGTCGAACTCTTCGAGCTTCATCCGCTCGGCTCCGAGATCTCGCAAGATCCTCAAACGCTGATCCGGATCGAACACGACGTCCGCCTCGCGGGCGAGTACCGCAGCGAGCGACGCCGAGTCGCCCTGGTCCCGCGCGATCTCTTCCATCGCCGCGAGCGCTGCTTCGTTGTCCTGATCGATCTCGAGAATTCGCTCGAACGTCTTCCAGGCCCGGCCCACGTCATCGAGCCGAGAATAGGCGATCGTACCGGCGACCAGCGCCAGTTCCACGATGCGGACCTCGTCCGAGAGGCCCTCGATGATCTCTTCGTAGAGCGCGACCAGCTCCTCGTGCATGTCGATGGAGTCCACGAGCGACTCGAGGCGAATCTGCACCTCGGTGTTGCCAGCGTCCGCCCGAAGCGCGCGAGAGAGGTAGGCATACCCGACCTCGAGGTTTTCGAGGTGATCCAGATGCACGTTGGCCATCTTCTCCAACACCATCGCACGATCGATCGGGTCCTGACTGTCGTCGAGCTTCATCTGGTACATCCGCACCAGCATGTCCCACTCGCCGAGCTGGTGAAGAATCGGCTCCAAGATGGGGATGATCCGCGAGCGAAGCTCGTCGTGCTCCAGCAGCCGGTCCATCGCCTCGACCGTGTTTCGGTGCCCCGGCTCCTCCACGAGGATCTGCGCATAGAGGTCGAGCGCGCGGTCACGGTTCTCGAACATCACCTCGTTCAAGTAGCCGAGACGATAGCGAGTGTCGTTCACCGCGTCGGCGTCCGCGATCTTCAACTCTCGTTCGAGGACGTCCGAGAGACGGTCCCATTGCTGCTCGATCTGGAACAGCTCGTCGAGCGCGCCGAGCGCCGTCGGATCGAGCTCGTCGATCTGCAGCGTCTTCTCGAAATGCTCGATCGCGGCACCGAACTCCTCCATCTGGAAGTAAATCTCGCCCAGACGGTTGTGCAGATAGCGCTGCACGTCGGGATCGTCCGTCCCGGCCTCGGCACAATCCTCGTACACTGCGAGCAGCGTATCGAGAGAATCGAGCCCCTCCGCGAGCCGTTCGAGGTTCGAGCGATAGGGCTCGTGCCCCGGCTCTTCCCGCGTGGCTCGCCCGTAGGTGATGAACGCCATCTGCGGGTTGTCGAGCTCCGACTCCTGCAGACGTCCCAACTTCAGGTACGCTTCACGCCGCCGGTCGAGATCCTCGACCTGTTCGAGCAGACTCTCGTACAGCTTCGCGAGCTCCTCCCACTCTCCCCCTTCCGTGAAGAGGTTCTCCAGGATCGCCTCGACCTCGATCCCCGTTTCGGGGTTCGACAGAAGCTTTCGCATCGCGCCCCGCGCGGCGGCAAACTTCGGATCCCGCTCCAACACGCCGCGGAACTTCTCGATCGCGGCGGGCCCCGAGTTCAGCCGCTCGGCATAGACGATGCCCATCCGCAGTTCGACCGCGTTGAGTTCGTTGACCCCGTCGGCGAAGTCACGCTCGAGCTGCAACGTCTCCAGCAGCTCCTCCCAACGCTCCGTCTTCCCGAACAACCGCGTCAGCGCCTTCACGGAAGCCACGTCGTTCTCGTCGATCGAGAGCACCTGGCGGTACGACTCGATCGCCTCGTGCGGACGCCCCAGATGCTCGTCCTGGATCCGTGCCAGGTTGCGGAGCGCCTTGAGCTGCTTCTGCTCGTCCATCAACAGACCGACCTTCAGCCGCAACAACTCTTCGAGCTCCTCGAAGTTCTTCGTCTCTTCGTAGAGCCGCTCCAGCGTCGCGACGTATTCGAGGTTCGCGGGGTCGATCTCACGCAACCGCTCCACGCTCCCCACCGCTTCTTGCGGGTTCGCCAGGATCTCCTCCTGGATCATGGCGACGCGCCGAAGCAGCCGCTCCTGCAACTCTCCGTCGTAGACGACGTCGATGCGGCGGAGCAGGACCTCGACCAAAGGCTCCCACAGCTCCAGCTCCGAGTAGAGCTTCTCGAGCTGCGACAGCGCCTTCTCGTTGTCCTGATCGAGGGACATAACCTGTTGGTATGCGGTGATCGCCGATTCCCGGTCCGCGAGCGGCCCGTGGTAGATCTCAGCGACCGCCAGGAGCAGCGCGACGTGAGTGTCGGTGTCGTCGTCGAGCGACAGGCCGCTGAGATAGAGCGGGATCAGCTTGTCCCACGTCTCGGTCTCCATCGCGACTTTGTGCACGCGACGCTTCAGGTCCTCGTTTCGGGGGTCGACGCGGAACGCGTTGGCGAGCGCCACCATACCTCGAATTCGATCTTCGGTCCGCGGAGAGTCTTCCAGCAGCTCCGCGATCTGGCGATGGATGTCGACCTTCGACATCACGTCCCGTACGAGCGCCACCTTCTCTTCGAGGAGCGAGACGACGCGCTCCAGGTCCTGCTCGCGGTCGTACGTCGACAGCAGCATGTCGTAGATCTGGATCCTGAAGTCGTCGTTCGACGAGTCCGAGAGCGCCAGGTCGCGTGCCAGACCTTCGAGAGCTCCTCGAGCTTCGTAGTGCGACGGGTTCGCCGCGATGATCTCCCGGTATATCTCCAGCGCCTCGTCGATCCTTTCGAGCTCCCCTTCCAGGAGCTGCGCGAGACGGAACCGATGGTCGAGCCGATCCTCTTCGGATTCGGCCGTCTCGGCCTGTTCACGGTACAGCGTCGCCAGGTCGTCCCAACGCCCCGCCTGACGCAGCAAACGCTCCAGTATCCGACGTGGAGTCGGAGAATCCGGCTCCACGGCGATGATCTCGTTGTAGATGTCGATCGCCCCGTCGAGGTCCTCGAGGATCTCCTCGTGCAGGTTCGCCAGATTGTAGAGCCACTCGGCCCGTTGCTCGGGATCGAGCGTGAAATCGGCCCGCCGGCGGTAGAGTTCACCGAGCGCGGTCCAGTCCTGTTGACGCGAATAGATGCGATCGAGCGCTCCGAGCGCGGGCTCGTACTCGGGGTCGTAAGTTCCGATCTTCTCGTACGTCTCGCGCGCGTTGTCGAGGTCCTCCACCCGCTCTTCGTAGATGCGGGCCTGCTCGTGAAGCAGCTCCACTCGTAGCGCGTCGTCCACCTCGTAGTTGTCGTCCAGCACCCGCTGATACGTCTGCGCCAGCGAAGACCAGCTCTGCCGTCCCGCGGTGATGTCCTGCAGTGCCTGTCGAACCGATTCGTCCGACGGCTCCCGCATGAAGAGGTCTTCGTACACCTCCAGGGCCAGGTCGTCGTCCCCCACCCGCTCCCGGGCGATTTCACCGACCTCACGCAGAAGCTGCGGCGCTTCATGCATGTAGTCGACGTGCTCGGCCCGGGTGCGAAGGACGATCACCAGGTTGTCCCACAGCTCGTGACGACGGAGCACCGGCTCCAGCAATCGACCTGCGTCGACCCGGAAGTCCTCCATCTCTTCGAAGATGCGTTGCAGGACCACGAGAGTCTCTTCGTGCTCCGGCTGGCCCTGAAGCACCTCCGCCAGAAGATCCAGCGCCCCGAGGGGATCGTGCAGCTTGTCCAACACGACCTTCGCCAACTCGAACTTCAAGTCGACCAACTGGTCGGGGTCCGAGGTCAGCTCGATCCGTCGGATCAGGTGCGCGTTGAGATCTTCCCAACGCTCCTGTCGCCGGTAGAGACGTTCCACGCCCGCGAGCGCGTCGGGATCCGTCGGCTCGATCTCGAGAATTCGGTTGTAGGTGTCGACGGCCGAGAACGCGTCTTCGACCATCTCCTCCTGAATCTGCGCGATTCGGTGAAGCGTCAGACGTGCACTCGAAGGGTCGTCCGAGGCGGTCGCCGCGAACTTCGACTCCAACAGCGCCACGAGATCGTGCCACCGCTCCTGCGCCGTCAGGATCGACTCGATGGCGCCGTACGCCTCGAGGTTTCGATCGTCGACGGCCAGCGCCTCCCGATAGTGAACCTCCGCTTCGTCGCGGTCGTCCAACTGCTCGTAGTAGAGGCTCGCGAGCAGCATTCGCAGCTCGAGCATGCGATCCGGATCGCTCACCTCGACGAGGACATCGCGGTAGATACTCGCCAGACGCTCCCAATCCTGCTGTTGCGCCACCAGCGACAACAACTCGTCGTGCAGCTCGTCGCGGGAGACGTCCATCTTCCACGCCGTCGCCATCGCCGAGATCGCCGCGTCGCTGTCCCCGATGTCGTCGCGCTGACGACGGGCGATGCGGTGCCAGTAGTCGGAGCGAAGCTCCGGGTCGTGCGTCCGCTCGGCGAGCCTCTCGTAGAGAGCCACCAGCTTGTGCCAGTCCTGGTGCTCGATGTAGTGCGGCACGAGATCTTCGGCGACCTGGTCGACATGACCGTCGTCCTCGGCGACCCGCTCGATCGCGGCGATCGCCTTCGGATTTCCCGGATCCCGATCCAGCACCCCACGGAACAACCCTAGCGCCTCGTCCACCGCGTAGAGCTCGGTCGCGAGCACCGAAGCGAGCCGAAGCTCCGTCGCGTTGCGGTAGTCGAAGTCCGTGTCGGCCCGCTCCGTCACCAGCTTCGCACGCAAGATCTCCGAAAGCTCCGCCCACTGCTCTTCCGCCGTGTGCAGGCGCTCCAGTTGGTCGAGCGCGTTTTCGTTGCCCGGCGCGGCACCGAGAATCTCGCGATAGGTCTGGATCGCCGAGTGCGTGTCGTCCAGCGACGACTCCTGCACGATCGCGAGCCTGCTCAACGTCGCGAGACGCGTTTCGGCATCGGTCGCCATCGACGACTGCCGACGAAGAATCTCCGCAAGCTCCACCCAGTGCCCTTCCCGCTCGTAGAGCAGTTCGAGCGCCTGCGCCGCGTCTTCGGCGCCCGGCTCCGCTTCCAGAAGCTCTTCGTAGGCCGAGATCGCCTTGTCGGGCCGGCCGAGAATGTCGCTCTCGATGATGCCGATGCGGCGAAGGAACTCCGGCCGCCGTTCCGGCGGACCGTAGATCGACTGCTGCCGCAGGTTCTCAGCGAGTTTCTCGTGATTTCCGATCTGCTCGTAGAGGTTACCGAGCCCGGCGAGCAACTCTTCGTCCGTCGGGTTCGCGCTCAGAGCGTGCTCGAAGCACGCGATCGCCTCGTCGGCCAGCCCCATCCGATCGCGGTAGAGTTCGCCCATGCGGCGCATCAAGTCGCCGGCCACGTAACTGTCCGCGTTGTCCGCAGCGAACGCCAGCGCAGCAAGCACCTCGTCGATCTTGCCCAGGTGCTCGCCGAGCTCTTCGAGGAACGCGCGTCGCTCTTCGTCTTCCGGCGACGTCTTGACCGCCTCCGAAACCATCGTGAACGCCGACTCGTAGTCTTCCAGCGGCGAGACGTAGAGGTCTGCGAGTTCGTCGAGCAGTGCGACGCGGTCGAACGGATCGTCGATGTTCTCGAGGCGAATGTTGAGGACCCGCACGAGCGAGTTCCAGTCTTCGTTCGCGCGATGCAGTGGCTCCGCGATCGCCACCAGCTCGAGCCGAAGCTCGCCGTTCCCCTCTTGCTCCAGCCTCTCGTCGAGATGCTCGAGCTCGGCGAGAGCCCGGGTATTGCGGGGATCGTTCATGAGCAGCGAGCGGATCACTTCCACGGCCCCCGCGTATTCGGCGAGGTACGCCCACCGGACGCGTGCGAGGTCCATCTGCAGTTCTTGCCGCCGGTCCGGATCCGCGGCGAAATCAGCCTGGTTCGACAGCAACTCTTCGAGCTCGCCCCATCGCTCCTCGCGCTGAAGCAGGCCACGAAGCCCTTCGACTGCTTCGACTTGCTCGGGGTCGGCGATCAGCACCTTCCGGTACAGATCGATCGTACGATCGACGTCGCCGACTACCTGGTCCGAGACCTGCGAAGCCTCGAGGAGCAGAGCAACTCGTTCCTCCGGCTCAGCGACTTCCGCACGCGCTTCCAGCACGCCGACCAATCGGTCGAAGCGCCCCAGCCCGCGGTAGAGCCGGTCGAGGGCCTCCATCGTCGCGATGTCGTGGGGGTCGTAATCGTGCAGTTGCTCCCACGCATCGAGCGCCTCTTCCTGCATCCCGAGCTTGTACTCGCGGATCGCGGCGAGGTGCTTCAGCAGGTCGAACCGCGTCGGGTGCGCCTGTTTGTCCTCCGGCGCGTAGCGCGAGAAGATGTCCTCGAGCGCCTCCCAGCGATCGAGCGTCGCGCCGAGCTGCTCGAGCCTCAGCCAGATCTCCGAACGGTCGGGGTCGAGCTCGAACTGGCGGCATGCCCTCTCGAACGCGGTCTCGCGATCGTCGAGCTGCTCCATGTAGATCGGAATGAGCTCGTCGAGAATCTCCGCCTTCTCGAAGCGATCGTCAGCGAACTCTCGCCGCGCTTCCAGCGCCCTCACGAGCTGCGGGTAGAGCTGCGCGTCGCGGAAAATCGGCTCGAGCAGCAGGGCCGCTTCGCGAGCCAACTCCGGCTCGGAGAGGAACGTCTCCACCGCGGCGACCGCCTCTTCCTGGTCGGGCACCGACGACAGAACCTGACCGTAGTAACGAAGCGCCTCGCCAGGCTCGCCGAGATGCAGCCGGTAGACGTCCGCAAGCTCGAGATCGAGTTGTACGCGACGATCGATCTCGTCGAGGGATACGAGGCCCTGCTCTTGAAGCAGCACTTCGACCACGTCGTCCCAGCGCTCTTCGCTGCGGTAGATTTCCTTGATCCCGCGAAGGGCCCCCAGATGCTCCGGGTCCATGTCGAGGATCTCGGCATAGGTCGTCCGCGCCGCGTCCGGTTCGCCCATCTCGCGCTGCACGTCGGCGATCTTCACGTATTCGTCGACGACGTCGCTCTCGCTGGCGCCCTGGTCCTTGAGCACGTCGATCTGCGCCCGAAGGATCTGGATCCGCTTCTCCCCTTCGTCGTTCAAGGCGTAAAGCTGCTCGAGGCCGCCCAGATAGTCGAGGTTCGACGGGTCGGCCTGGTAGAGGCGCTCGTAGTAGATGACCGCGGTGCCGTAGCTGCCGAGATCTTTCCACTGGATCTCGCCGATCCGTGACCAGAGCGCGATCTGCAGCTCTTCGTCCTCAGTGACCTCCGCGACGTCCTCGAGCGTCTGAAGATAGCTCTCGAGAGCATCGACCTGACGCGCCAGCTCCTCGGCGCGCGCCGCGACCTCTTCGTCGCGCGGGGCCGTCTTGACCGCTTCGAGGGCCCATCGCAGGGCGCTCGCCTGGTCGTCTCGTTGGGCCTGCAGCTCGCGCAGGCGCTCCAGAGTGTCGAGACGCGAGTCCCCCTCCCCGTGCGAGGCGAGGATCATCTCGTTCGCGGCGATCTCTCGCTCGATGTCACCGACCTCCTGGTACCAGGGGATCAACTCACGCGAGACGAGGACCGGGTCGTCGGCGATCTCGAGCAAACTCTCCAGGCTGATGATGACGCGCTGGGGATCGCGCAGGTCCCGCTCCGCGAGGTTCGCGAGCTGGCGATAGAGCGCCTGACGGCTCTCCACGTCCTCCGAGGTGCCGGCGGCCGAGTCGAGCACGTCGTAGAGCTCGTCGATCGATCCTCGCTCACGGTAGAGCGCGTCGAGGGCCTCGAAGTCGTGTGCCGCGATGTACATCCGCGTGAGCGCACCGGTGGCCCGGGCGTCCATCGGATCGATCTCGAGCACGGTCTTCCACGTCTCGAGCGCCATCTCCGGCTGCTGCAGACGCGTCTCTTGAATGGCGGCGGCTTCACCCAGCGCCTTTTTCGCGTCCTCGGTCGTGTCGCTGTGCTGCGCTTTGAGCACCAGCACCTCGGCGAGCTCGGCGAACTCGTCGCGACGACGGTGAATGAACTCGAGCTTGCCGAGCGCTTCCCGGTCGTCCGGAACGATCTCGAGGATTTCGCGCAACACCGGCACGGCGAGCGACGGGTCACGAATTCGATCGATCGAGAGATCGACGAGATCTCGAAGCCCCTGCAGTCGCTCGTCACCTTCCAGAGTACGAACTTCAGCCCGCTGAACTTCGAAGAGCGACGCGTAGTCGCGGCGCTTCTCGTAGATCCCTTTCAGACGCTCGCGAACCTCTGCGTTCGATGGATCGATCTCCATTACACGCTCGAGGTGCGGCAGCGCCTGTGTCACATTCTTGAGGTCGTCCATCCAGATGGACGCGACCTCCATGTAATAGTCCGACGCCGTGGCGATGTCCCCCGCTTCGACCGCCTTCTCGGCACGGTCCGTCAGAAGGTTCGCGAGGTCGTTCATCCGTCGGCCCGAGACCAGCAGCTCGCGCAGTCGCGTGAAGGCGGAGTCGTCGCCGGGATCGAGCGCCAGAATCTCCTGGAGCGTGTTGATGACCATCGGCTCCAGACCGAGGTGCTCGTCGTAGATCCGCGCCATCTCGCGAAGGAGATCGATGCGCTCCGCTTCGCTCGCGCCGCTCTCTTCGAGCGTGTGGAGATCGTCCTTGTAGAAGTCGACGAGCGCCGACCACTTGGCGTTCTCCTGGTAGAGGCGCCGAAGTTCGGTGCGAGCCTGGTCGTCGCCCGGGTACTCGCGCGCGAAGTTCTTCCAAACCTCGATCGCCTTCTCGGGACTGTCCATGCTCTGTTCGGCCAGCACCGCGAGGCGCTCCGTCAGGGCGCGCTTGCGCTCCGGATCGCTCGCGTGCTGCTGCGCCGTGCTGAGCATCGCGTAGAGCTTTCGCCATTCGCCGCGATCCTCGAAATACGTCTCGTAGAACGCGAGCATTTCGTCGTTCTCGGAGTCGAGCAGCTTGATCCGCTTGAAGAAGTACTCCGCGCGGTCCATCTCCCCGACCTGGTGCCAGAGCGCGTTCGCGAGGGCGAGCATGATCTCGAGCTCCCCCTCCTGCTTGCGAAGACGCTTCACCGAGCGCTCGTACTGTTGGACGAGCACATCCCACTGCCCGGTCTCTTCGACGAGTGCGTGCAGGCCTCGCAAGACCTCGAGGTTCACCGGATCACCCTTGAGCACATCGACGTACTGGTCGATGCCTTCGAGGTCGCTCAAGTCGACGGCCACCTCGGAGGGCTCGTAGTCGGGCTCGGAAGGCTCCGAAAATTCGGGCTCCGACGACTCCTCGACGAGCTCTTCTTCGGATGCTTGGACCAGCTCTTCGTCCTCGAACTCTTCTTCGGAGGGCTCGACGAGCTCCTCGTGGCCCGGCTCCTCTTCGGAGTCCTCGACCGCTTCGTCGAGCTCGATCTCCTCGAGATCTTCGTGATCCTCCGACTCCGCCTCGTCGTCCTCGTGGTCCGGAAACCGCTCTTCGTCCCGGGGTGCTTCGACGTAGTCGTCGTCGTCGTCGACACGTCGGTCGAGATCCAGGGTCGCCGATTCGGCCCCGTCCTCGTAATCGACGGCCATCGCCGGGCTCGCGATCATCGTGCTCTGAGCCTCGCTGACCTCCGAGACCTCGGCGTGCTCGCGGTCCTCGGTGCGGTACATGTCGAGAGTGTTGAGGTCGAGACGCTGCGTCTGCGCCGACTCACCCGATTCGAGATCCTGGGCTTCGAGCTCTTCTTCGTCCTCCGCAGCATGGTCGGCGGGCTCTGCGAGTTGCCCACCGTCGAGCGCGTTGAGATCGATCCGCTGCGTCTCGGCCGCCTCGTCATAGTCGTCGTAGTCAGCCGACGAGTCGTAGGCGTGACCGTTCGTCGGTTCGCCGACCTGCACCGGCGCCATCATCGCCACGCCCTGAGCCTCGTCCTGCGCCGGTCCCGGCTCGTCGACGATCTCTGCCTCGCGCCCCGCGCGACGCATCAACTCCCGGTAGAGCGCGTTGGCGACCTTGTCGTGGGGCGCCACCCGTACGGCCTCGGCAGCGTAGTCCGCAGCGCTCGACACGGATCCCCCCTCCCGGAAGATCTCGAACTGCGCCGCGAGGCGATAAAGTTCCGACGCCATCTCCGGCTCGTCCGCGTCCGCCGCTTCGCGCGCGTCGCCGACTGTCGCCTCCACCTTGCCGCGGTACGTCTTTCCGTCACGGTACATCGTGAGGAGCTCGTTCGAGAGCCCGTGATCGGGATCGAGCTTCAACGCCTCCTCGATGATCTGCAGGCCGCCGTCGATGTCGTCGACATACTCGGCCCGCACCTGCGCCATTCGCGCGAGAACGTCGGCCCGCGGACGCGGCTCCGTCTTGACCTTCAGCTCGAGCTTGTAGAGCAGGAACACCCGCTCCCAGTCTCCCGTCTTGCGGTAGATGTCTCGGGCGCGCTCCAGGCTCGTCGTATCGCGAGGGTTCGTCTTGAACGACTCTTGATACGCCTTCATCGCCTGTTCACGATCGTCCAGATACCGCAGACACGCATCCCCGATCGCGACCAGAATCCCCCCTCGTTCCTCGTCGTCCCCCGCATTCTGCTGCAACTCCCGCAGCGCCTGGACCAGACGCGAGCCGTAGTCCTCGCCGCCCAATCGGGGCTCTCCCTCTTCAAAGAGGGTGACGAGAGCTCGCCAGTTCCCGTCGACGATGTAACGCCCTGCGAGGGCTGAGAAGGTCTCGGGATCCCCAGGCGCAGTGCGCCAGGATTGCTCGAGATCGTGAATGTCCATAGCCATAGACCCAACCTGAAAGCGGTTCTTGAGGTCAACGATAAAGTGTCGGAATACCGCGCACGAACGACTTGTGCCGAGCTGAAGTGGGCGGATGGTATCAGATGGGTTTTGACCTTGGCAACGCGCCTTATCGGCAACTCGCTCACCCTTTTTTCCCGCTCCACCACACGCCTACGATCACAACTCCCAACCCCACACGATCTCGGCCACGTCGTTCGACAGGTCGAGCCCCCGCGGCGTCGCGGCGAACGACGACCCCACCCACGTCGCCAGACCTTCGTCTTCCAGCTCGGCCAGACGAGAAGCGAGAACGCCCCGATCCGCCCCCGGAAACTGGGCGACGAGCTCGTCGGCGTCCGTCGCGAGCCGCGTCCGAAGAGCGAGGAACAACCGCTCCCGCAGGTGAACGGATGCCCCGAGCTCTTCCACCTCGCCGGTGTCGCCTCGGCTCTTGATGTAAGACTTTAAGTCTCGCCCGTTCGCGCGACGGCGGGCCACCCCCTCCGAGATCTCCAGACTGTGCGCCCCCAGCCCCACGCCGAGATACTCGTGCCCACGCCAGTAGCCGGTGTTGTGGACACTCTCGAACCCCCGCCGCGCGTAGTTGGATACCTCGTACCGCCACAGCCCCGCCCCCTCGAGCTGAGCGCCGAGCCGGTCGAACAACAGCGCTACGTCGTCCTCGTCCGGCAGGGCGAGATCCCCAGACGACGCCCGGCGGGAGAACACCGTGTTCGGCTCGACCGTGAGTTGATACCCACTCACGTGCACCGGGCCCAACCGCAGCGCCGTCGCGACATCCCGGTCGAGCAAGGCCGAGTCGTGGGACGGGCCTGCGAAGATGAGATCCAGATTCACCGCGAAGCCGGCAGCGATCGCCGACTCCACGGCGCGAACCGCTCGCTCCCCGTCGTGGTCGCGACCGAGCCGCTTCAGGTACGCATCATCGAACGACTGCACCCCCAGGCTCAACCGCGTGACCCCGCACGATCGCCACCCCTCGAGCTTCTCTTCGTCGATGTCGAGCGGGTTCGCCTCCAGCGTCACCTCGATCGGGGTGTACGCCTCCATCCGCTCGAAGATTCGCTCCATACTCTCGATGCGGACCGCCGACGGCGTGCCGCCACCGACGTAGATCGTCCGGACGTCGCGCCCGGCCAGCGCGATCTCCCGCGCGTCCCACTCCGCCAGGAGCGCCGTCACGTACTCGTCCTCAGGGATCGGATTGCGCACCGCGACGGCGAAGTCGCAGTATGGGCACAGCCGCCTACAAAACGGAATGTGTATGTAGATCCCCGCGGCGCGGTCCGGCCGGGGGAGGACGTCTTCGCGCTTCAGGGGGACGCCGCCGCTGCAGCGCCCGAACCGATCGGAATGTCCAGGCGCCCTTCCCTCGCCCGAACCTCCACCAGCTCCCACTTGATCTTGTCGTCGGCGAGCTGTGTCGGCTGCGGCTCGGTGGCGAGCGCCTCCCAAGCGCTCCGTCCCCAGGGCCGCGGAACCCAGAAGTAGTACCTGAAGTCCTCGGGGCGAAGCATGAGCCGCTCCCCTTCCGCGATCGTGTCGACCTTGAAGAGGTACTCCTTGTTCAAGACGATCCGGACGTTGGTCCAGTCGTCTCCCGACTCGTTTTCGAGAAAGAAAATCTGCTGATTCAGGGGATCGAGGCGTTCGAAACCGTGCGACGCTCCGAGCTCGTTCGACGCGTCTTCGGAGGTCCAGACCCAGGCGATGGTCGCGACGACGAGCGCCACGTAAACGCCGAGCGTCCCCAGCTTCTCCGCCTGATACCGGCCGCCCGACGAGAACGCCGCGAGCAGTCGGTCTCGGATGTCTTCGACCTGTGCCGCCATACGCCCGTTATAGCTCGGAATCCCTGATCGAAAAACCTCAATCCCAGTTTGTTGGTCTGCATCGAGCCGCCCCTCGCCTCGCTGACTGACCAGTCACCTTCGTGGCCCGCTTGACAAGGATTCATGCGCTCTCTATCAATTCCAGCCTTGCCGACGACGAAATTTTCGATCTGTGTTGCACATGAATGAACCATCCCGAACCGCGGCGTTCTACGACGTCGACGGAACGCTGATAAAGACGAACGTCGTGCACGCGTACGCGTATTACGCCATCAACGCCCCACGGATGGGCGACAAGCTCGCGCGCGCTGCCGGGCTGTTGGCGAGCCTCCCGCTCTACTGGGTCGCGGACAAATACGACCGCAAGTGGTTCAACGACCAGTTCTACAAGAACTACGCCGGCTTCACCGAAGACCGCCTCATCGTCATCGGGGAAGAAGTGTTCCGAAACGTCATCAAACCGAACATCTTCGACGGAGCTCGCGATCTCATCGAGCGCTCCCGCGCGCAGGGGCATCGGCAGGTCCTCGTCACCGGGGCCATCGATTACGTCACCGAGCCGCTCGCCGACTTCCTCGGCGTCGACGACTGGGTCGCGAACCGGCTCGAGATCAAGGACGGCGTCGCCACCGGACGCCTCATCCAACCGATGCTCGCCGGCGCCAACAAGGCGTCGTGGGTCCGAAAGTACGCCACGGAACACGGCCTCGACCTCGAGCGGTGCTTCGCTTACGCAGACAGCGGCAGCGACCTCCCGCTCCTCTCGATGGTCGGCAATCCGTGTGCGGTGAACCCCGACTTCAGCCTCAAAACTACGGCGCGCGCCTACCAGTGGCCGGTGCTCAACCTCGACTGATCAGGACGATCATGGAAGACGTCAAAACGCAGAACGTCGTGTACCTCGACGAGGATTCGGCCCCCCGTTACCTGCACTACGCTGAGGATTTTCTCCTCCACAAGTTCCCCGCGGGCACCCGCGTTCTCTATCCGAACGCGCCGATGAAGCCGATCCCCCATCGCAAGGCCGCGATTCGCCAGGCGCTGAACAAGCCGCACGGTTGCGATCCGCTCTTCGCTCAGCTCGAGCCGGGGATGAAGGTCACGATCGCGATCGACGACATCTCCGTGCCCCTGCCGCCGATGAAGACGCCCGACATTCGGCAGGAGATGCTCGAAGTCATCATCGAGATGCTGATCGACCACGGGGTCGAAGACTTCGAGATGATCATCGCGCTTGCGCTGCATCGTCGCATGACGGCCGCGGAGATCGAGCGAATGGTCGGGCCGAAGATCTTCGCCGATTACTACCCCGACCGCCTCTACAACATGGACGCCGAAGATCAGGATCAGATGGTGATCCTCGGAGAGACGGACCAGGGCGAAGAGGTCGAGATCGTGAGGAGGGCCGCGGAGAGCGATCTCCTGATCTACGTGAACATCAACTTCGTGCCGATGAACGGCGGCTTCAAATCGATCGGGACGGGGCTGTCGGGCTACCGCGGCATCCGTCACCATCACAACCCCGAGACGATCCGGAAGTCCAACTCGTACATGGACCCCGAGAAGTCGGCGCTCTACTCGTCGAACGAGCGGATGGGGCGAATGATCAACGAGAAGTTGAACGTCTTTCACATCGAAACGACGCTCAACAACAAGATGTACGACGACTCGCTCATGTTCCTCGCGGGTAACGAGGACAATTGGTCGGCGGCGGACTGGGCGAAGTTCAAATCGCTGCAGTTCACGCTGAAGAAGCTCCCGCGCGGGATGAAGCGGACCGTGTTCCACAAGATTCCGGCGGACTACGGACTCCTCAGCGTCAATGCCGGAAAGACCGAACCGGTCCACGAGCGGACGCTCGAGAAATGCTGGCAACAGCACCTGGTGAAGGTGAAGGGGCAGGCGGACGTCGTCGTCTACGGCATCCCGTTCGAGAGCCCTTACAACGTCAACTCGATCCTCAACCCGCTCCTCGTGCGGGTGATGGCCCTCGGGTACTTCTTCAACATGTACCGGAACAATCCGCTCGTGAAGAAGGACGGGACGATCATCATCACCCACCCGTGCTACGACCTGTTCGACCCCGAGCATCACCCGAGCTACATCGAGTTCTTCAACCGGTGCCTGCCCGAAACGCGAGATTCCAAACGGCTCGCGCACCACTGGGAAGAGGAGTTCGCCTACAACCCGAACTACGTCGAGATGTACCGTCGCGGGAACGCCTACCACGGCGTCCACCCGTTCTACATGTGGTACTGGGCGGAGAACGGACAGCAACACGTCGGCCGCGTCATCGTCGTCGGGGCCGAGAACGATCACGTCCCCGAACGTCTCGGATGGCTGAGCGCAGCGACGATGGACGAAGCGCTCGAGATGGCACGTGATTTTCACGGGCCCGATCCCGAGATCACGCTCATGCATCACCCGCCGTTCCTCGTCGCGGACGTCGAGGTCTAACAAGGATCGTTGAACCGTGGGGAGCCATGAAGCCCCCCACAAGCACCGGCAGAATTCATGGTCAGCAAGTCGAACGGAAGCGCCCCACACACCACCGAGAACGAACTCCCGCCGGAGGTGACACTCGACGTACGCGAGGCGCTGCGCGGGCGTCGTATCCTTCTGACCGGCGCGACCGGATTCCTGGGGAAGGTATTCGCCTCGTTCCTGCTGCGGTACCACCCCGACATCGAGCAGCTCTATCTCGTGATCCGGCCTCGCCGGAACGAGACCGCGATCGACCGTTTCCAGGCCGAGCTCGTCGATTCGCCCGCTTTCGATCCGCTGCGAGAGACCTGGTCCGACGGGCTCGCCGAATTCCTCACCGAGAAGGTCACCGTCCTCGCCGGCGACATCACCGACGAGAACATGGGGCTCAGCGAGGACGACGCCCGCGCGATCTCGGCGACCCTCGACCTGTTCGTCAACTCCGCCGGCCTCACGAACTTCAACCCGAACCTGTTCAGTGCGCTCGACATCAACACGTTGAGTTCCAACCGAATCCTGGACTTCATCCGCCTCGGTGGCTCACGCGCGAAGTTGCTGCACATCTCCACCGCGTTCGTCGCGGGACGTCGTCACGAACCGTCGCTCGAGGAGGTGCCGACGCCTCTGCGGTACCCAGCGTACGACGAGCTGCAGGCGCCGTTCGACGCCGAGCGAGAGATTGAAGACTGCTTCCGGATGATCGACCACGTCGAAGGACTGGCGCGCGACCAGGAGCGACAAACCCTCTTCGCCCGCGAAGCGCGCGAAGCACTTCGCAAAGCGAACCGCGACCCCGACGATCCCAACGAGCTCGAGCCCGCGATCGACGAAGTTCGGCGCGCCTGGGTGAAGCGCCGCCTCTCGCTCGACGGCCGCGAGCGCGCCTCGCACTGGGGCTGGGTCAACATCTACACGTACACCAAGTCGCTCGGTGAACGCCTCATCGTCGACGGAGCCGGTAGCGACATCGATTACTCCCTCGTCCGTCCGGCGATCATCGAGAGTGCCATCTCGTACCCGCGGCCCGGATGGAACGAGGGGATGAACACCACCGCGCCCATCTGCTACCTCAGCTACAAAGGGCACCGTTTCATCCCGACGAAGAGCGACGTCGTGCTCGACATCCTGCCGATCGACATGACCGTCGGAGCGATGTGCACGATCGGCGCCGCGCTGCTGTCGAAGCAGCATCACGAGGTCTACCATCTGGGCTCGAGTGACCTGAACGAGATGCCGATGCACCGCATCGTCGAGCTCACGACCCTTGGTACGCGACGCCTCGTCGACCGCGACACGCATCGAAATCCGATCGAGAAGGTCTTCATGAAGTCCCTGGATTCCGTCCCGGTCTCCAAGGGCACCTTCGATCGGCAGTCACTCCCCGGCTTCGCAAAAGCCGCGCGCGGCCTCGGAAACCTCCTCTCGAAAGTCCCCAAGAAGCAGCTCGGAGGCGTCGGAAAGGCGCTCGCCGGCGTGGAGAAGTCGGCGAACAAGATCGAGAAGCTCGCCAGCACAGGGGAGAAGATCTTCGAGATCTTCCTGCCGTTCATCCACGACAACCACTACACGTTCCGCGCCCGGAACATCGGGGCCCTAGCCCAGGGACTCCCCGCGGACCAGTTCGAGGCGTACGGTTTTCCGATTCAGGATCTCGACTGGCGCGATTACTGGCTCGGGATTCACATCCCCGGCCTCTACGAGCACGTCTTCCCCTTCCTCGAAGAGAAGCTTCGCGCCACCACCAGCGAGAGCTGGAGCTGGGACGACCTCGTCGCGATGTTCGACGCGAGCACGAAGAACTACGCGGACCGCGTCGCGCTCCGACATCACGACGGTGGGATCACCGAGCGCTGGACCTACGCCCAACTCCAGGACCACGCCCGACGAGGCGCGGCGGCCCTCGGAGCACGCGGCATCACGCCCGGACACACGGTGATGCTCCTCTCCGAGAACCGCCCGCAGTGGGGGATGAGCTACTTCGCGATCTTGAAGGCGGGCGCCACCGCGGTGCCCGTCGACCCCGAATCGGCAACCGACCACATCGCCCGTATCGCCAGGACCGCGAACGTTTCCGCCGTCGTCGCGAGCCGCGCAGTCCTGGACGACATCGGTGAGGAGCTCGCCGCCGAGTTCGAAGCTGCGGGGGTCGAACCGACCATCTTCTCGTTCGACTCGCTCTTCGCGCTCTCGCTGACCGCGGACGACGCGAGCGACACGTCGGTCGGGCCCGCACGTCCGGCACAGCTCGTGAAGCCGACGCTCGACGAAGAGGTCGCGAGCCTCATCTTCACGTCCGGCACCACCGGTGTCCCCAAGGGCGTGATGCTCAGCCACGACAACTTCACGTCGCTGCTCGGTTCGCTCGAAGGCATTTTCCGCATCTCCGAGCGCGACGGCTTTCTCTCGGTTCTTCCGCTCCACCACACCTTCGAGTTCACCGCCGGGTTCCTGATGCCGCTCTCCAAGGGCGCGTCGGTGACCTATCTCGAAGAGATGTCCGGGGAAGAGCTGCGCAGCGCGATGACCTCCACGAAGGTCACGGCTCTCATCGGCGTCCCGGCCTTGTGGCAGTTGTTGCACCGGCGAATCGAGCAGAACGTCGCCTCCGGCTCACCGGCGCGCAAGTGGCTGTTCGAGCGGATGCTCTCGATGAACTCCATGTTGCGACGGCGCTTCGGCGTCAACCTGGGGCCGATGCTCTTCGCACCCGTTCATCAGATCTTCGGCGGCCGCATGCGCTACATGGTGTCGGGGGCGTCCGCCCTCCCCTCCGAGGTCCTCGAAGCGTTCTATGGCCTCGGGTTCGATCTCTACGAAGGGTATGGCCTCACCGAGGCAGCCCCTGTCCTCACGGTCAACCGACCTTCCGACGGTATCGTCGCAGGGTCGGTCGGCAAGCCTCTCCCTGGCATCGAGGTCGAGATTCGAGACGCCGACGAAGACGGCGTCGGCGAGATCGTCGCGCGCGGCAACAACGTCATGCTCGGGTACTACCAGAACGACGAGGAGACCGGTCGCGCGCTGCGTGACGGCTGGCTCCACACCGGCGACCTCGGCAAGATCGATCGAAAGGGACGCCTCTCCATCGTCGGTCGATCCAAAGAGATCATCGTCACCGCGGGCGGGAAGAACGTCTATCCGGACGAGCTCGAGGACATCTACGGCGCATGTCCGGAGGTCGAAGAGATCTCCGTCGTCGGTCTCCCCGACGGGCAGGGATCAGAACGCGTGGCGGCGCTCGTCCGTCCCACCGTCCCCGAAGACGCCGACCCGACGGAGGTCGCCGAAATCCGGCAGAGAATCAGGGAGTGGATCCGGGTCGAGGGACAGCGAGTTGCCTCTCACAACCGCATCGGCGTCCTGAAGTTCTGGGACGACGAATTCCCGCGCACCGCCACACGAAAGGTCGTACGAAAGGAGATCGTCGCCATCCTCGAACGCCTGCAGGCCGCCCAGGCCGACGGCGATGCCGAACAGACGTGGCTCTCCACCATCGTCGCCCAGCTCGCCGGCGCAGACCCGGCCCGCGTGCACGACGACGCTCACTTCTCGGACGACCTCGGGTTCGACAGCCTGATGAGCGTGGAACTCGCTTCCCTGTTGGCCGAACGCGACATCCACCTCACCCCCGGTCAGCTCGCCAGAATCCACACCTTCGGGGAGCTGCGCCGTGTCGCGGAGGAAGGAGAAGCCGTGGGAGCCATGGTGCGCCACACCACGTCCGAGCGCGTCGACGAACTCCCCATCCCCTCGCCCGTGGCCTCGTTCGGGAAGAGATTCCTGCACAATGCACAGATGCGGGCGTACAGCGACCTCTTCGACGTCGAGGTCTTCGGACGAGCGAACATCCCGCATCACGACCCGAACGTCATCGTCGTCGCCAACCACGCGAGCCACCTCGACATGGGGCTCGTCAAATACGCCCTGGGCGACTTCGGACGCGACATTCGCGCCCTCGCTGCTGCCGACTACTTCTTCAGCAACACGGCCCGAAAGACCTACTTCAAGAACTTCACGAACCTCATCCCCGTCGAACGCGCCGGCACCCCCGATGTCGCCCTCAAGGGCGCCGTCGAGTCGCTCCGCGCAGGCGAAACTCTCCTCATGTTCCCCGAGGGGACGCGCGCCGGAGACGGGAAGCTTCGGGAGTTCCGCCGCGGCCTCGGCTACCTCGTCACGAGCCAGCGAGTCAGCGTCCTCCCGGTATACATCGATGGCACCCACCGCGCCCTCCCCAAGGGGCAATCCCTTCCCAACCCGATGCACCGAAAGCTTCGCGTTCGTATCGGTGAGCCCATCGACGCCTGGACGCTCCTCTCCGAGGCCAAAGAGAACGGACTCGGCGAGGGAGAAACCTGGGACTTCGTCGCACGCCGGGCCTACGAAGCGGTCGAGAAGCTCAGCAAGGTCGGTGAGCCCCGCGAGCCGACCGCCCTCGAGCCGATCTTCGAAGAGCTCCACGGAAAGTTCGAGGCCGACCAGGTCGACACTCCGGTCAGCTTCTACTTCAGCCTCGGCCAGGTCGACGATCAGAAGTGGACCGTCATCGTCGACCCGCAGAGCTGTGTCATCCAGAACGGCAAGCCGAGCGGCGGGAGCGCGGATTGCGTCGTCAAGACGAGCCCCGACGTCTTCCGTCGAATCGTCCAGGAGAGCTACATCCCCTCGTTCGACGAGTTCATGAACGGGACGATCAAGACCAACTCTCCCGACCTCCTGATGCGGTTCCAGTCCGTCTTCGGTCTACAACGATGAAGGTACTCGTCACCGGCGCCACCGGGTTCCTGGGACGGCATCTCCTCGACCTGCTGCTCGAGCGCGGAGACGACGTCCGTGCGTTTCAACGGTCCTACGATCCGCAGCTCGAGGAGCTCGGGATCGAGATCGTCGAGGGTGACCTCACCGACCGCGAAGACGTCCGCCGCGCTCTCGACGGTGTCGACGCGGTCTACCACCTCGCCGGTCGAGTGGAGCGGGACCCCGCGCGTGCACACGAAATGTACGCTCTTCACGTCGAAGGCACCCGGCATCTGCTCGACGCCGCGCGCGAGCTAGGGACGGGCCGTATCGTGGTCGCCTCGACGTCCGGCACCGTCGCCGTCAGCGAAGACCCTGACTGGGTCGCCGACGACGAAGTGCCGCACGCCGACCATGTCGTGCGAAATTGGCCCTATTACCTGTCGAAGATCTACGCCGAGCGAGTCTGCTTCGAGCACGTCGACCGCCACGGCATGGACGTCGTCCTCATGCGACCGACCCTGCTCCTCGGCCCCGGTGACTGGCGCGAGAGCTCCACGGGCGACGTCATCGCGTTCCTTCGGGGCCAGGTGCCGTTTTCCATGCCCGGCGGCCTCTCCTTCGTCGACGTTCGGGATACGGCCGAGGCGTTCGTCGCCGCCATGGACCGGGGCAAGGCCGGGGCGACCTACCTGTTGGGCGCTTCGAACATGACCCTGGACGCCTTCTTCGAAGAGCTCGCGGGACTCGCGGGTCTCCCTGCACCTCGAGGACACGTCCCCCGTTCCGCAGCCAGGATCGGAGCGTTCTTCGCGGAGGCTGCAGCCCGCGCAGCCGGCAAGACTCCCCACGTCGACCGCGCATCCGTCGATATGGCGCACCACTTCTGGTACGTCGACTGGAGCCGTGCCGCTTCCGATCTCGGGTTTTCGCCGAGAGACCCCCGACGAACGCTCCGTGACACCGTGCGTTGGATTCGCCGGCACCACCCCGAGTTCGCGACGGTTCGCCCCGAACCGCCGTCGGAATTCGTCACCCACTGAAGGCAAGCGCGACGCTGACCGCGGTCAGCGAATGAAACCGTCTCACACGACGGGAAGTTTTCGCTTCGCACCTCGTCGGCGACGCAGTATCATCCGAAAGCTGCGCCCTGAACGAGATTCCCGAGGGATCACACACAGAGGTCACCCCGCCGGACAGCGTCTCCAACAGGCGACGCTCACCCCCCCGAGCCGCGACCGAGGCCGTCACCCGGATGTCAGAAGAGGCCACAACTTGCCCAGCCTGCGGACACGAGAGCCGCGATGCGGAGTGGTGCGACAATTGCGGCGCTCCCCTCGGTGACGATGCGAACCGAGTCACGCCGTGGCTCGACGCCGGAAGTGCGGTCCACGTATCGTCGGGCGACGCCCGCGCGAAGGTCGAGATCGACCGTGCAATCGACACCTTCGCCACCCGGCGAGTCCTCTTCGGACGAATCGTCGAAGCGGGGGGATCTCTCGAGGAACACGTAGAAACACGGGTTCTCATCGAAGAGAAAGAAGAGCCCGAAGACGGGCCGATAGAGATTCCCGAATCGCTCGGGTTTCTCTTCCGGACGCCGCTCGCGAAGGGCAAGTACGGCAAGCATTCCGTGCGAATCTACGAAGACACCGGTGCGCTGACGATCGAAGACCTCAGCGACATTACCGGGGGAGACCTCAGCTACAACCAGATCCGTGACATCTTCACGGCGGTGCTCGAAGCGGTCCAGAAGGCGCACGACGCCGGATACCTGATCCTCGCCATCGCGCCGTGGACGATACGGGTCGACGGAGCGCTCCTGCCCGAAGAACCGGAAGTTCCCGTCACCGACCCCCTCGACGCGACCGAAGACATCACTCTCGAGGCAGCACGCCCCGATCAGGCGGCGATCGACGCCGCGGTCGCCGAGGCGTCGCAGGAGATGAGTTCGGCGAGCGACGTGAGCGATTCCGAGGACGAGGACGAGGACGAAGACGAGGGTGAATTCGCGACCTCCGAGATCCCGGAACTCGATCCCGATGCGACCGTCGCGGACGCACCGCCCGACGTCGAAGAAGAAGACTCCGGCGAGGAAGACTCCGGCGACGAGGATGTCGACGACGGCTGGGACGCCCTCGACGATTCGGAGGTCGAATCGCAGACCGGTGTGCTGCCCTCACGTCCGCCAAAGAAACGACCTCGTGCGTTCTTCGAGGGGATCGACGATCTCATTGAGATTGACGAGGAGCCCTACGAAGTCCCCGTCATCATGGGGTTCTCCCCACCCGAGTTGCTCGGCCGAGTCCGTGCCGACGTCGGCCCCCATTGCGACGTCTTCGCGCTCGGAATGTTGCTCTACTACCTCGTGGCCGGACGAGTCCCCCCCGCGTCCGTCTACACGCGATACACCCCCGCGATCCCCGCCCGTAACTTCCGGCCGGGCTTTCCCCCGGGGCTGCAGTCGGTGATCGGGCGCGCGACACGCCCCTCGCCCGACGAGCGCTACACGAGCGTCGCGGCGATGAAAGAGTCGTTCCTGTCGGCTTGTTCGGCCATGGAGCGCCGCGGACGCACTCCCGGCGGTCCAGCGTCACCACGCGCCATCGTCGCGGTCGACACCCACGTCGGGATCGCCAAAGGACGCCGCAACCCCGTCAACCAGGACAGCGTCTTCGCCCGCCTCTCCGACGATGGACGCTTCGGCCTCGTCGTCGTCGCCGACGGAGTCTCGACGGCGAGCTACGGCTCCGGAGACCTCGCGAGCCACTTCCTCACCGATGCCGCCGAGGCTGCGTGGGACGAAATCCTACCGCGCTACCTGATGGACGAACGGATCGACGAAGTCGAGATCATCTCCAAGATTCTGGAGGAGGCGAACCAGGACATCGTCGACTACGTCAACGAGCACCACCACCCCTTCGGCGGAAACCCGCACGAAGTGATGGGCACGACCTCCCTCGTGGCCGTCGTGCGTGAAGGAATCACCACGATCGCTTCGCTGGGTGACAGCCGCGTCTACCTGCAGACGACCGCCGGGCTCGAACAGATCACGGCCGACCACAACCTCTGGACGTTGAGCGTCATCGACGGCATCAGCGCCGATGCCGCCCTCTCGATGCCGCACGGTGACGCCCTCGCCCGCTGCCTCGGGACCTTCGTCGTCGATGGGGATACCCTTCAGTCCGTCCCCCCCGAAGCGGACTACTTCCGCCTGACACTGGCGCGTGGCGACACGCTCCTCCTCACGACCGACGGGCTCATCGACTTCGCAGGGGCGAACCCCCTCGCGGCCGAGGAAAACGTCCAGGCCGTCATGGTCTCGGAAGCCGAACCCGCCCTCGCCTGCCTCGAACTCATCCTGCTCGCCAACCGCGGCGGCGGCGGCGACAACATCGGCGTCGGCATCATCCACTTCATCTGAATCGACGGCGTTCTCGTCGTCGGTGGGCGGTTCGAACGCCGGGGCGTTCGTAGACGAGTCGATCTACTGAACGCTGTAGAGGTCCTGTGCCGTGCACAGGCCGCTGTTCACCATCGCCGGGGTGACGTCGGGTGACATCGAGGCGGGAGGCGCCGAGAAGAGGTTGTCGTACTCGTAGACCTGGCCCGAATCCCAGTGGATCCGCGCGACGTCCCAGAACTGACCGCCCGCCGTCATCGGCTTGTTTATCGACTCGTAGACGAGCTGAGCATTGATGTAGATCCGCACCGTGACGTAGGCCGTGCCGAAGAGCTGCCGGTAGTAGTGGACGCCGACGGCATACCACTCGCAGTTGGAAGGGTCGTCCATCTGGATGTTCTCCGGCCCCCCACCGTCGCGATCGTCGATGTCGAGGCTCGGACTCTCGGGGTTCCAGATTCCGACCGCGGCACCATCCGAGTTGTTGGGGTTGCGGAAGTACACGTCGTAGGGCGTCTCGAACCAGTTGCCCGGTCCCATCTTCACGAGGTGCGCGTCGACGTCGCTGCCGACCTCGTCGGTCTCGTCGGGGTCCTCCGGGTTCGTCCACGTGAGCTCGACGTGAACCTTCTCGTTTGGCACCGCCGTGATCGCGACCCGTGCCGGATCACCGCACGACGTGAAGCCCTCGTTGTCCCGGACGGTCAATTCGATGATGTACTCTCCCGCGGTCAGCAAGCGGAACTCGCGCATCGAAGGGTCCTCGTCGTTCGGATCTTCCCGGGTCGCGCCCAGCGTAATCGGCACCGGCGATTCGACGACGTTCCAGTCGTACGAGACGACCCGACCGTCCTCGTCGGAAGAGCGACTGCCATCCAGCACGATGTACTCGAGCGGAGCCGCGTTGACGTTCTGTCGAGGCGTCGACGTCAGGCCGCGGATGTACGCACCTGCGACCGCCGTCGGGCAGATCCCCTCCGAACCTCGTCCCACGAGCTCGAGCTCGAGTTCGCGCTGAAGTGGATCGTTCGAAAAAATCGTGACGACTCCCTGGTCCGAGCCCACGCCTGTCGGCGTGTACTTGATGAAGATGGTCTCCTCCTCGGCCGGCCGGAGTCGCAGTGTGGTGTCGAGGGAACCGTCGTCGTTGTTGTCGAGCGAGCCGAGGTCGAGCGCAAACTCGTCGTCGTCGCTGTTCTTCGTCAGGACGATGTCCTCGACCTCCAGGGTCTGGGTTCCGCAATTGCTGATCGTCACGACCTCCCCCGAGACCTCCCCGATCGGCACCTGCCCGAAGTTTCGGGTGATCCCGTCCACGAAGATGCACGGCGCGTCGGCACTCGCCAACACGTCGACCACGTGCAAGGCACGAACCTCGCCCGTCTCGTTCTCGATCTCACCGCTGGGATCGTTCGTCCGCACCAGGATTTCGCCGTTGTCGGCACCATTGCCCAGCGGGGCATAGGTGACGGTTCCCTGAAGCTCGTACTTCGCTGGGTCCTCGGCGGCGAGGTCGGGATCCCAGATGTCGAGCGTGAGGGGGTAACTCGCCGGTTCGGTCTCCAGCCGGAAGTCTTCCCCGCCGCCGTAAGCAGGCTCCTCCCAGATCTTCATGGGAGCACTCCCGATGTTGCGGATGGTGACCTCCTGGGTGGCCCGCTCACCCGGCGGTAGCCGCGAGAAGCGCACCGTGTTCGGCACGACTTCCAGACGCGGCTCGTTCCCGAGCGTATCGATTCGGACAATCGTGGGATCGTCACGCGTGAAGCGCTGGTCGCTCGACACGATGACGAGCTCGGCGCGCGGCGAAGGGAGGCCTACCGCCGGCGTGTACGCCAGCTCCAAGATCTGCTCACCGTTGGCGTCGATCTGGAATTCGCCGTCCGGAACCCCGGTCAGCTCGAGCCCGTCGGTGATGCCACCGTCGCGACCGCGCAACTGGACCTCGAAGACCGTGAGCGGCTCGTCCGCCACGTTCAGAATCGTCACCGCGATGACGTCCGTCTGCCCGATCGGGACCTGTGCGAAAGCGATGGGGTCCGGGGAAACCGCGATCTGGCCCGACGACCCCTGATCGATGTTGTTGTCGGGACCGCACCCTCCGCAGGCCTGGGCGACAAAGAGAAAGGCAAACAAAAGCAGGGAGAGTCGATTCATCCGTTCGGTCCTCGATTTCATACGGAAAAACGGATCCAAGATGTAGTGAAACCGACTACGCGAGTCAATCGACGGCGCGACGGGCAGCGCTCTCCCCGGCCGCGTGGAATCGCCGATGCCTCGGCCCGGGAAGCCTGCCGAGCCCGATTCCGCCGGAGTTCATGTCGCCAGGAAGGCGCGGACCGCCAAGAAACGCACGAGCCCCCGAACTGACGTTCGGAGGCCCACCACGGTCCGCCCCTACTCATACGCGCAGGTTCGAGATCAGCGCCTTCTCGGTGTCGTGCATGGCGGACTGCATGTTGGTCATCAGCGAGAAGAGTCGATTCTCCTCCTGGATGTGCTGCTGCATCATCATCATGATCATGTTGCGGTCCTCGCTCGGAAGTCCCCGCAACTGCTCGAAGAACCCTTCGGGGTCGGCCTGGTAAGCGTTCGCCAACTCCTCCGGCGTCATCGAAGTGAGATTGCCCGACGCGTTCGCACCGCTCGGCTCCCCGTTTCCAAAGACGGCGTCCGAACCGCCCGTGGTGGCTTCGTCGGGAGCTGCCGTGGCGATCTCGGCCAGCGGGGCGTTCTCGGATGCTTCTTCGATCCGGTCGCTGGTGTCGGGCCCCCGAAAGCCCGCCACCGCAAGCGACACGATTGGCCCGCCCGTGATGAGCGCCCCGATCGCGAACAGATCGATGTCGTCGTGCTCGAGTTGCCACTTCGCGTCCGTGAATTCCTGGCGCGCCTCCGACAGCTGGCTCGAGTAGTGACGAATTGCGTCGATGTCGCCGTCCCCTCGCACCTCTTCGAGCTTCTCCTCGAGGGTCACGATCTTCTCGACGTGGGACGCGACGATCTTCTCTGCCTCGGCGCGCTCGGGCCCCTCGAAGGCGCTGAGGTCGACGTTGTGCGTGACCTCTCCGTCGGCGAGGACAGTTCCCTCGGCCGCGGGACGCTTGTTGGGTTGGAAGACGTCCTGAACGAGGTCGATGGTGTTTTCGACGGCGTTTCCGATGTTGTTGAAGAAGTTCATCTGGTTCCTCTCTCGCTGGTGGTTGTGTTCGTGGCCTACAGATACGTTTTCGGCCCGCCGCGCTCTCCGTTGCGAAAAAAACAAAAAAAGTTCACGGCAGAACTCCGACTGGAGCATCGGAAACGCCTCGTCCACCAATCACCGCTTGTCTTGGACCTCACCCGGTGCCACTTCTCCTGGACTAGCGCGACCCCCTCTCTCGCACGAAACGCTACGCCATGGCCTCAGACCCCAAGCAGCCCCGTGCCGCAAAACTGACCGTGGGGTCTATCCGGCGCCATCTGGTCACGCAGACCGCCCCGATGATCGTCGGCATCGCCGCGGTCGTCTCCGTCGGCATCATCGACGCTTACTTCATCGGTCAGCTCGGCAAGTCCGAGCTCGCCGCAGTCGGCTTCATCTTCCCTGTGACGCAGGCCCTCGCGAGCCTCGGCGTAGGCGTCATGGCGGGACTCGCTTCGGTCGTCAGCCGCGCGCTCGGACGGGGGGAAGACGACTTCGCCGAGGGGCTCGCCAACCTCGGATTCGTACTGGGCGCTGGCGTCGGCCTGTTCCTCGGCATCACGCTCTTCCTCGGCCGCGAGCCGCTGTTCGAATTGATGCAGGCCGAGCAACACCTGCTACCGCTGATCGACCAGTACATGGCGCCGTACGCGCTCGGCTTCGCCGCCCTCCCCGCGCTGATGGCGCTCAACGGCGCACTCCGAGCACAGGGAGCAGCCGGACGTTCGATGGCTATCCTGATCGTGATGGCCGCAGTGAACTGGATTCTGGACCCTCTCCTGATCACCGGCGCCTTCGGCATCGAAGGGTTCGGGATAGCAGGGGCCGCCTACGCGACGGTGGCGAGTTGGGCAGCCGCCGCAATCACCGGTTTCGCGCTCCTACAGACGAGCGACATCCGTTTCGTCCCCGCCACCATCGCGCGCTGCGAACTCGGACGCGACAGTTGGGCGCTCGGACGGGTCTCGGCGCCCGCAGCCTTCGCCAACTCCGTGAACCCGTTCGGCCTCTCGATCCTCACCGCGTTCGTCGCGAGCGCCGGCGAGGACGCCGTCGCTGCTTTCGGAGCCGGCGGACGCGTCCAGAGCTTCGCGATCGTGCCGCTCCTCGGCCTGTCGAGCTCGATCGGTGCAATCGTCGGTCAGAACTGGGGCGCGAGACAGTTCGACCGCGCCCGACGTGCCCTCCTGTGGTCCGGAGGCTTCAGCCTCGTCTACGGCCTCCTCGTCGCGACCGCCCTCGTCTTTACCCGAGAGCCGATCGCCGCCATCTTCTCCGACGCGGCCGTCGTCAAGGGCGAGCTGGCCCGTTATCTGCTGATCAGCTCGTGGGGATGGGCTGGCTTCGGCATCTTCATCGTCGTGAACGGCGCGCTCAATGCCATCGACCGCGCCGGCACGGCGATGCTCCAGTCCGTCGGTCGCGTCGTCGTCGTGATGGTCCCCGTCGCATGGATTCTCCGGGGCCCCTGGGGCGCCGAAGGCGTCTACGCCGGGGAGCTGGCCGCCAACGTCGTCACCGGCTTCGTCGCGGCCGCCATCGCGTGGCGCGTCTTGAAGTCGGCCGAAACGTCGGCAGCGAACCCGTCGGCGTGAACGTACGCCGCTCCACCCGGCCGACGTCCTCGCCCCGACCCCAGCCGTTGCGAAAAGCCGCGAACAGAGATACCCCGTAGGCAGCGCACCCGCGCACCGTACCCGCTCGGCCCCGCATACGGCGAGCATTCGAGCAGGGTCGGGGAACCGAGCACGAGCATGAAAGAGTACAAACTCCGGCGACGAGCCCCCGCCCGCGAGACCGATGGGATCGACTGGGACGCGGCGCTCAACCCGCAGCAGTTGGCCGTCGTCACCGCCGGCACAGGCCCCACCCTCGTCATCGCAGGCGCGGGATCCGGAAAGACTCACACTCTCACCTACCGCGTCGCGAGGCTCCTCTCCAACGGAGTCCCGCCCGAGAGCGTGCTACTCCTCACCTTCACGAACAAGGCTGCTCGCGCGATGATGGAGCGCGTCGGAGCGCTCGTGGGCGACGACGTCAAACGACGCATGTGGGGAGGGACCTTTCACCACATCGGACACAAGATCGTCCGGAGATGGGGCAAGAAGCTCGGCTACCCCGACAACTTCACCGTCCTCGATCCCGCCGACGCTGCGCTGCTCATGAAAGGATGTCTGCACGAGACCGGCGTCGACGTCACGAAGAAGCGCTACCCCCGCGGAAACACCCTCCACCAGATCTTCAGCTACTGCATCAACACCGGCAGCACCGTCGAAGAAGCCCTCGCCGAACGAGCCGAAGATTACGTCGAGCTCGCTGACGACATCCGCGACGTCTTCCACACCTACCAGTCCCGAAAACTCGAGCTGGGGTGCGTCGACTTCGACGACCTCCTGCTGCTGTGGAAGCGGCTGATGGTCGAGTTTCCCGACGTGCGCCACGAGATATCGTCACGGTTCGAGCACGTTCTCGTCGACGAGTACCAGGACACCAACCGAATGCAGGGGGAACTCGTCGAGCTCGCCGCCAGCGTCCACGGCAACTTGATGGTCGTCGGCGACGACTGCCAGTCGATCTACCGTTTTCGCGGCGCCGAGTACCGAAACATCCTCGAGTTCCCCGACCGACACGCTGGCTGCCACCAGTACCGGCTCGAGACGAACTATCGGTCGACCCCCGAGATCGTCGACCTCACCAACCGCAGCATCGCCAACAACGTCCACCAGTTTCAAAAAACACTCGTCGCCGAGCGGCCCTGCGGCGAGCGCCCTGCCCTCTTGCGTTTGCGCGACGTCGGCCAACAGGCCGCGTTCGTCTGCGAACGCATCCTCGACCTCGCCGACGACGGCGTCTCGCTCGACGACATCGCCGTCCTCTACCGCGCCCACTATCACTCGACCGAGCTCCAGATCGAGATGGCCCGCTACGGCATCCCGTTCGTGATCCGCTCCGGCGTGAGGTTCTTCGAACAGGCGCACATCAAGGACGTGCTCTCGTACCTCAAGTTCATCTTCAACCCCCGTGACGAGATCTCGTTCCGGCGCATCGCGCAGCACTACAACGGCATCGGCGGAGCTCGCGCACACGACCTCTGGAAGGTCATCCGCGACGCCCCCGATCCACTCGCCGCGGCGACCGATCCGCAGCTCGGAAACGTCCTCCCCGACCGCTACAAAGACTCGTGGCACAGTCTGTCGGGCACCCTCGGAAAGCTTCGCTCGCAGCGCCTCACCTCGACGCCCGCGCACATGATCGACAGCGTCATGAGCGGCAACTACCCCTCCTACCTCGAGAAGAGCTTCGAGAAGTCTGAGAACCGCCTCGGCGACCTCGAACAACTGACCCACTACGCCGGCCAGTGGGACGACCTCGACCGCTTCCTCGGAGAGGTGGTGCTGATGTCCGAGATTGCGGGACAGGACATCCTCGTCGGGGGTGACCAGCCCGACGAACACGTAACCCTCACCTCGATTCATCAGGCGAAGGGGCTCGAGTGGAAGGCGTGCTTCGTCCTCTGGCTGTCGGATGGCCACTTTCCCTCAGCCAACGCCGCTGACGACGAGGACGGTTTCGAAGAAGAGCGACGGCTCTTCTACGTCGCCACCACCCGCGCAAAGGACGAGCTCTATCTCTGCCACGTCGTCACGCACCGCCGCCGCGATCACCGCCTCATCACGCTGCGTGAATCGCCTTTCATCGAGGAGCTGCGCGAAGACGACCCGGCGGACGAACCGTGGGAAGCGTGGAAGATCGAGCAGGGATTCTGACTCTTCTTTGGGGAAAGGAGATAACCACCTCATTTGACAAAACCCCGTCCATTTACGCAACCTGTCAACAGGAGGGTGAGATGATTTCGAACCGAGTGCGACAGGGGCGAAAGCT
Source organism: uncultured Bradymonadales bacterium (assembly GCA_964411125.1). Lineage (GTDB taxonomy): Bacteria > Myxococcota_A > Bradymonadia > Bradymonadales > Bradymonadaceae > JBFIHF01. Next base: position 55,716 of record CAYPJU010000002.1, read on the forward strand.
CCGCCGATTAAGTCTGAGAGACCTGGGAGCCAAAATCGGCAGAAGTCATGAAGCCGTGCGGCAGTACGAGGATGGAGGAGTGGAAATTGACTCCGAAATTCTGGTCCGTATCGCACGGGCGCTGGATCTTCCCATTGAGTTCTTCCTACGGCCTGAGTACCTAGCGTCAGCGTCAGTACCGGCCTATCGCTCCCATCCTGCCTTGAGCGCAAAGGAGCGACAGGCCGTGGTGGCCGAAGCCTCGGAGAAGGTGGAGCGGTATTTACAGGCTGCGCTGTTGGCTAACGAGCCAGTCATAGGTCCACTGCCCCCCCCGTACCCGAAACCTGTTGTATCGATGGAAGAAGTTGAGGAAGCGGCCGAAGCTCTGCGGCGCGAGTGGCTCCTGGGCTTCGACCCGCTCGGCCCAATGATTCCGCTCTTGGAGTCTCGAGGCATCCCGGTGGTGGAGCTGAATTCAGCCCCCGACTTCGACGCCTGCACGGTTCAGTTTGATAGTCCACATGGGGAGGGTTGGTTTATTGCGATTCGACCCGGCGTAGTGGGCGACCGGCTGCGCTTCAGCCTCGCCCACGAACTCGGGCACCTAGCGCTCAAACCGTCCGGGCTGGATGAGGAGCGGGCTTCCAATCGGTTCGCCGCGGCATTCATCGTTCCAGCGTGGGCAGCACGTGCCGAGCTGGGCGCGAGTCGCTCCAAACTCAGTCTGCAGGAACTGTACGGGTTGAAACACCGTTACGGACTCAGCATGCAGGCATGGATTTGGCGGGCCGTCGAGCTCGGGATTGTCTCAGAGAGTCATGGACAACATCTGAGAGGAAACCTGGCAAAGACTGGCGGGCTCACTCGCGAGCCGGGTGCTCAGATAGCCACTGAACGGCCGAGACGCCTGGCTCAGCTTCTGGAGCAGCTGGTGGCAGAGGAGCAGATTTCTGCTCGAAAAGCAGCCGAACTTGCCGGCCTCACTCTTGAAGAATGGCAACGCCAGCGTGACACGGAAAATTGGCAAATCTGATCGTCGACACCAACGTCTGGGTAGACCTCGAGAATGCCGGCCTGGTCTCGACATGCGAGAAGCTGAGTGGTGGGATCGGCATTCCATACACAGTTGACGCGGAGTTGGTGGACCTCGTTCTCCCGACGTGGGTGCAGCGACTACCCGCAACGGCCCGAGATTTAGCGTTGATCACAGATTTGCTTGGTGAGGAGCCGGCCTTGAGCGCAGTCGACGCAGCACTACTCGTATCGGCACAGGCCTACGATGCGGTGCTCGTCACCGGTGACTCCAAGCTACGGAAGTGCGCCACGGTGCGGAAGGTGGAGGTCCATGGGGTAATCTGGATGGTCGAGGAATTGATCGCCGAGGCCTCCCTCCCATTCGTCAAGGCCGCCGAGGCACTAGAGAGGATGATTGCGGCAGGCGCGCGTCTCCCGGCTGAAGTGGTGGACGAACGCCTGACCCTTTGGCCAGTCGAAGAAATAGCTAGGAAGTAGACCCTTCCTCACTCTCCCAAAATCATCTGCTTGATGGTCCAGCGCCCCGGCTCCCGACCCCGCAGCCACTCGCCCGCACGCAGCGCGCCGACTGCCCAGATCCGACGGTCCTGGGCGCGGTGGGTGAGCTCGATTCGCTCGTCCTCGCCGCAGTAGAACACCGTGTGTTCGCCGGCGATGGTCCCCCCGCGGACGACCTGAAAGCCGATCTCGCCGTCAGGGCGCGGACCTGCGTGGCCCTTTCGCCCCCAATTCGCTCGCTCTTCCAGGTCCACGTCGCGTCCCGACGCCGCCGCTCGCCCGAGCATCAGGGCCGTTCCGCTCGGCGCATCGACCTTGCGCCGGTGGTGTGCCTCCAAGATCTCGATGTCGTAATCGGGCAACGCAGCCGCCGCGATCTCGACGAGATGTGCGAGAAGGTTCACGCCGAGAGAAAAGTTCGCCGCATGCAAGACGGGGATGAGCCGCGCCGCATCATCGAGCGCATCGACGTGCTCGCGACCGAGCCCCGTCGTACCGGAGACGAACGGACGTTGGTTGTCGACCGCCGCCGAAAGCGCACGAGAGAAGCCCTCGGGGCTCGAGAAATCCACGACGACGTCGCTGTCCGCGACGACCGCTCCGACGTCGGAGTACCCGGTCACTCGCTGCGGACCGACCTCCGTTCCGTTCTCCTCGGGAGCCACGACGGCGCCCCCGACCTCGAACGTCGGGCTCTCGGCGATGACGGCGAGCACGTTCCACCCCATCTTCCCCGACGCACCGATCACGGCGACTCGAATCGGCGAACTCACAAGAGCCCCCGCGCCACCAGCGCGTCGTTCAGCAACCCGTTCACCCGGTCGTCGGGCTCGTAGAGCGGCGCGCGAAGCTGCGGGCCGCACCATCCGAGCATCGCCGCCGCCGTCTTCACCGGGACCGGGTTCGTGTCCGAGAAGAGCGCGCGAGCCAGCGGCTGGATAGCCAGGTGGATCGATCGTGCCTCGTCCCAGTTCCCGTCCGCCGCTGCGGCGCACATGTCGTGCATCGCCGTCGGGTCGATGTTGGACAGCACCGACACGCAACCGGCGCCCCCTACGGCGAGCAGCGGGAACGTCGTGAAGTCGTCGCCGGAGAAGAGCGCGATGCTGTCCCCGCACTCCTCCAGTATCCGGGTGGCGAGGACCATGTCCCCCGTCGCCTCTTTGACCGCGATGACGTGCTCGTGTTCGGCGATGCGAGCGACCGTCTCGGCGGTCATCGACACGGCGGTCCGTCCGGGCACGTTGTAGAGCACCACCGGCAGGTCACCGTTTTCGGCGATCTCGAGGTAATGGCGAACGAGCGCGGACTGGCCCGGCTTGTTGTAATACGGAGTGACCACGAGCGCCGCGTCGACGCCGGGGATCTCCGAGACCCGGCGCGTGTACTCGATCGTCTTCGCCGTGTTGTTCGAACCGGTGCCTGCGATGACCGGTACACGCCCCGCCGCCCGCTCGGCCACCGTTTCGATCACCAGCAGTTGCTCGTCCTCCGACATCGTCGCGGCTTCCCCGGTCGTGCCGCACGGGACGAGCCCGTCGATTCCCCCCTCGATCTGCCGGTCGACCAGCGCCTTCAGCGCCGTGACGTCGACCTCGCCGTCACGAAATGGGGTGATCAGGGCGGTGTAGGCTCCTCGCATTTGCAACGGCACGGCATCTCCTTGGCTCTGCAGTCGTGAGACACTCTCCATGTTGCGCACCGAGCGTCAAGCGGCACGTCCGTGCAAATCGGACCGCGAGGTGGCGTCGCCCCGTGTAGGCAACTTCAACCTCGGCCCGCGGCTCACGTAGGCCTGGAGGATCTCGCGCTCGATGCCGACGATGTCGGCAGCCTTTCTCGCGGTCAGGTACTCGTCCTTCATGCGTAGCGAGCCGAGGCGAACGGCCCCGGATGGCCGAACGCGGCGAGCATCTCTTCGTGGGGGTTGGGGATCAGCTCGAGCCCGATGCAGACGTCGTCCGGAATCCGGACCAGCAGCTCGTCTCGGAGGTACTCCAGGTCGTACTGCGGGCCCTGCAGCGCAAAATAGCCCTTTCCGCCGATGCCGGTCGCGAGCTGCCAGTCGACGAGCGTCGCGTCGACGAGCTTCAGAGAGAAATCGAGCGTCTCGATGTTCGTCGCGACCGTCGTCGTCTCGACCATCAGGGCCGACTCGGCGTTCGTCGCGTCGTACTCCCCGCCGAGGGTTCGCCACACGCGGGGGTGGACGACCGCCAGAAACATCGAATCGAGGAGCGCCGAACCGGCGTGCTGCAATGCCTCCTCGTAGGACTCTTCGACCGATGCGACGTCGCCTTCGACCAAGATGACGTACTTTCCCGACGAGTGACGGCCGTGATGCCGGAACACGATCGGCGCACGTTTCGCCATCGCATCGAGCACACGAACCCCGCGCGCGAGGCTCGACAGCTCTACGCAGGCGAGTGCGTCGCTCATACGATCCTGAAGTATTCCTTGAGGGTGCAGCGGCGCTCGCGCGTGAAGCTGAGCGCGGTCGTCAGACCTTCACCGGTCGGCGAGGCGATCGTCCAGGACGTGTACCCTTCGCCACCGCCGCCGATGCCTGCGACGGAGGGAGCGTTCTTCACGAAGATGGAGGTGTTCGTCTTGCGCGCCATCTTGTGCATCTTCTCGATGTTGCGCGAGTACATGACCGAGGTGTGGAAGAAATTGTGCTCCACCCGGTACGCCATCTCGATCGCGTCGTCGACGTTGGGGACGCGCACCATCGCCAGAACCGGCATCAGCAGCTCGTGCTGAACGAACGGATGCTTCTCGTCGACCTCGCACAGCACCGTGCGGACCTCGTCGCCGACCCGGATTCCGATGTCGCCGAGGATCACCGACGGATTCTTGCCCACGTATTTGCGGTTCACGTGGTCGTCCGGCGTGATCAGCAGCTTCTCGAGCTTCTTCAGGTCGCGTCCGCTCACCTCGACAGCGGTGCGTGACAGCATCTCACGCTTCAAGATGTCCGCGATGTCTTCGACCGCGATCAGCTCTTTCTCGGCGATGCAGACGATGTTGTTGTCGATCGAGTGCCCGGCGATGATCCCTTCGGCGGCGCGTTTGATGTCGGCCGTCTCGTCGACCACGACGGGCGGGTTTCCGGGTCCTGCAGCGATCGCGCGCTTGCCCGAGTTCATCGCGGCCTTCACGACGCCCGGGCCACCGGTCACCACCACCAGGCGAACCCGCGGGTGCGTCATCAGCGCGTTCGCCGATTCGATCGTCGGCTGGTCGATGCTGCAGATCGTGTTCGACGGTCCACCCTCGCTGACGATCGCGTCGTTCAGCAGGCTCACGGTGTAGTTGCATACGCCGCGTGCCGACGGGTGAACGTTGAAGACGACCGAGTTGCCACCGGAGAACATCCCGATGCCGTTGTTGATGATCGTCTCGGATGCGTTCGTGCACGGCGTGATCGCTCCGATGACGCCGTACGGTGCCCGCTCCAGAATCGCGAGCCCGTCGTCACCCGACCACGACTTCGTCTCGAGGATCTCCGGCCCCGGCGTCTTCGTCGCCGCGAGCTCGTTCTTCCCGATCTTGTCGCTGACGCGCCCCAGACCGGTCTCTTCGACCGCCATCCGGGCGAGCTCTTCGCGTTTGTCGAGCATCACGCGACGCATCGCCGCCACCTGGCGCTTGCGCGCCTCGAGCGGTACGTCGCGCAACTGCTCGAACGCCGCCTGCGCAGCGTCCATCGCGTCGTCGACCGTGCTGAAGATTCCGTGGCCCGCATGCCCGTGATGCCGGCCTGCGGCCGTCGGACGGGCAAGGGGAGCGACCGATGACGAGCCCGGTTTGAGATCACGCTCGAGCCGCTGAACCACGCGCTCGACGATCTTGTCAATCTGACGGTCGTTCATCAGTCACCGCTTCACTTGTTGTAGTTGAGCTCGCCGCCCACCGCGACTTGATCGACGATCGCCATCACGACGGCATCGACGGGTCGGTTGTTCGTGAGCTTCGTCTGGCGAGCAGCACTGCCCGAGGCGAAGAGCACGACTTCCCCCACGCCTGCGCCGACGGAGTCCGCGGCGACCACCACGTTTCCGGAAGGTTTCATGTTGGCGTCGAGCGGACGAAGGACCAGGAACCGAAGTCCCTCGAGCTCTTCCTCCTTGCGCGACGCCACGACGGTACCGACGACTTCGGCAAGCTGCATCGTGGGCCTCGGGAGTGAGGTTGAGCGGAATTACTTCGCGACTTTCTCGGCGTCGGACCGGCGCCCGAGCGGCAACACCAGGTCGACGTTGATGTGCGGCCGGGGGATCACGTGTACCGCGACCAGCTCCCCAACGCGTTCCGCGTATCGGGCCCCTGCGTCCGTCGCAGCCTTCACCGCCGCAACGTCGCCGCGAACCACGGCCGTCACGTAACCACCACCGGTCTTCTCGTAACCGACGAGCTCGACCTTTGCAGCCTTAACCATCGCATCGGAGGCTTCCACCATCGCCGCGAAGCTTCGTGTCTCGATCATTCCAAGCGCGTCCGCCATATCCGCTTGTCCTCTGTATTGCGGCGAATGCCGCGTTCTGTTCTGGCGCCCTCTACGAGCACCGGTTGATTATCGTTTCCGGGACGCCTACCGCCCCTTGAATTCCACACCTTCGACACCCTCCAGCGCCGACATCGCCGCTTCCGCGGCCGCGTCGATCTCCGCCTCGGTCCCACCGAGGTAGAGGCGCCCGAACGCCCCGTAGGGCCGGACGTCGATAAGGAAGATGTTCGCTGCCTTCTCGGCCTCGTTCGCCGCGAACGCCGCGTAACCAGCCGGCTCGGTCTCGAGGATGAAGAGGCTCTGACCGGGCAACAACATGTTCCCCGACGAGTTTCGGTTGATGAGCTGACTCTGGTACGGCTCGATCGACCGGATGATCTGGTGCGACACCACGCGAGGCTTGTACCGCTCCTCTTTCTTCAGACCCAGGTCGTCGAGGATCGCTTCGCCAGCCTGGAGAACGTTCCCCTGGTCGTCGTCGTGGACCTCCAACAACCCGAAGGCCCGCTCCACGACCTGCACGGCCGGGACGACGTTGGTCGACTTCAGCGCGCGGTCGGTCACCGTGTTGATGGCGATCCCTGGCGCAATCTCGACGAAGAGACTCGCCACGTGAGGTACGGGCAAGAATCCGCGGGCGGTCTTGCCAATGTACGACGCGAGCTGCGGCTGCAGATCGTCGAGGAAGATGTACGTGCGAAGTGTTACCATGAGGGCCGTTCGGCGAGCAGAATCAGGTGTCGATTCACAGTGCGTATGCGTCTATCACGCGGCTACCAACCGTGGCAACACGTTCCTTTCGGGCGGCCCGCCTCGATCGCGGCGATCATCCTCGCTGCATGCGCTGTATCGACCCCTCTCGACGCCCATGCCTGGTGGGTGACTGCGCAGGAACCGCCACCCTCCCCGCCCGGTGACCGGACCCTCGTCTTCGTCACCGACCAGATGCCAGACCACCTCCACGTCGCCGACGTCGAACGCGCGATACGCGAGTCGATGGCGACCTGGAACGACGTCTCTTGCGCCTCCGCCCACCTTCGCCTCGGCGAAACCGTCGAATCCTTCGACGACCTCCCCGACGACGTCCCCCCGATCGCGTTCGTCGACCCCGCCGCGAACAACTGCTTCGTCAATGAGACCGATGTCGGCTGGACCCTCGCGGGCCCCTGCTGCATGGGAGTGCGCCGGGACGGCCAATGCGACGGCATCGAACTGCCCCCACAGACCCTCCTCCTGAACGCCACCGAGTACGACTGGAGCCTCGAGCCCGACCCCTACCAGAGGCTCGACGGCACCCTGGCGGCGACCATCGACCTCCCCTCCGCCCTCACCCACGAGCTCGGCCACGTCCTGGGTCTGCGGCACGACCAGGAAGATCCCCTCGCCACGATGCGTCCCCGCTACCTCTACGATGGCGGGCTCGCGACCCTGACGGCTAGCGACAAGGCCGCCCTCTGCGCAGCGCAGCCGGGCGAAGGAGACGAGTGCGGGAGCGACGCCGACTGCGGCCTCGGCTCGTGCGTCGAGATCGAAGACTTTCGCCTCTGCGATACCGAGCGGGGCCATCCCGGGGACCACTGTGCGCTCGACGACCTCTACTGTCCGGGTATATGCCACGTGTCGAGCCCGCTGACATACAGCGGATACTGTACGAACGCCTGCGTCGACGACTCGGATTGTGAAAGTGATTTCTACTGTGGGGAGGTCGGCGGGGAAGCGCGTTGCCTGCTCACCGAGGTCGAACCGAACCGCGGATGCGCCACCGGGTCCAACGCTCCACCACGTCCCCTGTCCCTCCTCTTCGCCCTCGTAGCCCTCGCCGTTTCCAGGCGCAGGAAGCGCTGAGCCTCACTCGCCGACCGCGATCGTCTTCAGCATCGACTCCAGCTCCGCGAACCGCTTCGCCTTCTCTTCGCTCAGAAACATCCCCACGACCAGCCATGCTCCGTTCGCCGCGGAGAACTCGTAGACGTACACGGAGGTAGTCGTCCCGTCCGCGTTCGCGGCTTCGTACTCCGTCAGCCGCCCGTCGACGCCCCCGTACTTGGCCTGCTTCCCCTTGTCGACACGCTTGAGCCCCGCTCCGGTGAGGCTCGCGTGAAAAGAGTTGAAGTATTGCTTGACCTTGTTCCCTTCCACCTGGGACCACCGAAACTCCACCTCGGAGCGCTCGTCCCCCGCAGCCTTGAGCACGGCGACCGTCCCCTTCTTCTTCGCAGCCTCGGCCCAGCCAGATGCCTTCTGGAACTTCACGCCTTTCCCCGTATCGACGAGCTCCTTTGCGTCTTGTGCGGTGGCGGAGGCGCCGAGCAGCATCGTCGAGAGGCTAAACAACAAGGTCAGGACGAGGCGTTTCATGGCAGTCTCCAGTGGTAGCCATTCGATCTTACGCATCATCGGCGGGAAGTCCAAACGACGGTGAGCCCCGTCCGGACGACACCTCAGGGGAAGCCCCCACGCGTCCGGTGGACGGAGCGAACTTCGCACGCAGATTCGGCAGACGAATTCTTGGGACCATCACCTCGAGCAGAGCTTGAAAGAGCTGTGGCCCATCGCTGAACTCGCCCGCGCGCTGACCGTCGCCCTCGGCATCGTCGCCCTCTACGCTCTTGGCCTGACTGCCGGCGCGCTCCTCGCCGACGTGGCGATCGATGCCCGTCAGCCGTCCGACGCGTGGCGCTTCTGTCTCATGGCGCTTTACGCGAGCTCCTTCCCCTGCGGCATTCTCTTCCTCATCTGGTGGACCCGGGCGAGGCGCAACCTCCCGGCGCTCCACGCGCCCCAGAAGTCCGGCGCCCGCCGGGCACTCCTCTACTGGTTTCTCCCCGTCGCCAACTGGGTCCTCCCGTTCCTGGAGTCGCGCGCTCTGTGGCGCGGCAGCGACCCAGGGCGACTCGGCGTCGAGCCCTCGCCCGATCGGATCATCGAGCCGTCCTCGCTCGCGTCCGTCACCGTCTGGTGGTTTCTGGTGCTCTCGGCGCTCGTTCTTCAAGCAATCTCGGTGCAAGTCGGCGTCCTCGGGTACGGGCCGGTCACCTCCGCGAGCTGGCTCCTCGATGCCGCCACGACCCTCGTGACCGCCTTCGCGGTGGGCGCGACGGCGCTCTTCGTCCACCGCGTGACCCGGATGCAGACCCTCCGTGCGTCGGCCCTGGGCGACGACGGGACCCGGTTCGAGACGCTCGCCGTCGAACGAGGAAGGCTCGCGTTCCTGTCGCTCCTCACGTACCCGGCTCTCTGGTTGGCTGCATTGGGAGCGGTCGCGTCGGCAGCGGCAGGACTGAACGGCGCGACGTTCATGCTCAGCCTCGGGTGCGCAATCGCATCGCTCGGCGGGACCATCGCCGGCTTCCTCTCGCTGTGGAAGCGCCGACCGAAACCTGCCCCCGGCATCCTCGGAACGGCGCTGCATATCTGTGCGCTGCCGCTCGCCCCGATGCTCGTGATCGGGAGCGTGGTCGCGATGGTCTGAGGACCGTCTCGGTCCTCGGCAGGAGTGAAGTGCAGGTCGCGGACGGAAGCACCAAAACAAAAAGCCCGGTCGGCTGACCGGGCTGATACTCGTTGGCGAAGCGTCTTGGGGCTCAGCCCTTGAACTTCATCCCTTCGACGACGGCTTTGAAGTCGCCGATGTACTTCTCTTTGTCGACGTCCTGCATGTAGCCGACGACGAGCCACGCGGTGTTGTCGCGGAGGAATTCGAAGATGACGACTTCGAGGGTCACCCCGGAGTGCGTGAACTTGTAGCTCGTCTGCTTTCCTTTGTGCGAACCGAGGGAGGCATCTTCCTGCCCCGTTTCCTCGAAGTTCGATTCCTTCAAGGTCTTGTGGAAAGTCTTGAAGAAGACGTTCGCGACGTCGGGGGTCATGAGCTTGGTGCCCACGACCTCAATCTGCGACTGCGAGCCGCGGTGCTTGAAGTTTGCGACCGCCTTGTCGTTCCCCTGAGTCACTTCCCACTTTGCCGGAGGCGTAACCGTGACGCCGAACTCTTCGTTTTCCACCGGGGCAGCATCCTGCGCATAGGCAGTCGCTGACACCGACAGCACGAGGAGCAAAGCGATAAAGACGCGGGCAAGCTTCATGTTTTCTCCTGATTCACACCGAAAATTCGTTGAACTCGAATGTGTATACCAAGGCTTTCTGCCCCCCGCAACATCGACGGCGCCCACAATTCTCGCCACTCTCGGGGATCAGTCTCCCCCACCGCCCATCCGACGCGGGCCCCGCAGCTCGTCGGCGAAGTCGATTGACTTGAGATGCAAGTCCCGCTGCGGGAACGGGATCTCGATGTCGTTCTCCGCCAGCACGTCCCAGATGTGGAAGTAGAGCTGCCCCGTCAAACGATCCCGCGTCACCTTCGTGCAGTCGAACCAGACGAGGAGAACGAAATTGACCGAGCTGTCGCCGAAACCCATCAACCACACCTCGGGCGCCGGCTCCTTCAACACTTTGTCGTGACGCGATGCCGCCTCGAGGAGACATTTCTCCACCTCGCGCGGGTTCGCGCTGTACGTCACCCCCACCGGGATCCGGTGCCGAATCAGGCTGTTCTCGTACGACCAGTTGACGATCCGTCCACCGACGATCTCTTTGCTCGGCACGAGCATGTCGTAGTTGTCGGCGCTCCGGATCAGCACGCTGCGCGCCCCGACCGCCTCCACCTGACCGAACGTCTCCCCCACGGAGATGATGTCCCCCTTCTTCACCGATCGCCCGAACAGCAGGATGAAACCCGAGATCAGGTTCTCCGTCAGCGTCTGGAGGCCGAACCCGATCCCGACGCCGAGCGAGGCCAGGACCACCGTCATCGCGGAGAGGTTCACGCCGAGCGCGATCAGCGCGATCATGAACCCGATCAGAAGCAGCGCGTAGCTCACGAGCGTCTGGACCGCGTACCCCACGCCGACGTCGACACCGAGCGTCGGAAAGACCCGCAGCGCCAGGACAGCCCGCACCACACGCCCCACCGCAATCGCTCCCCCGAAGAAGAGCATCGCCTTCAGGATGCTGTACGCCGAGATCGTCGCCGCGCCGACCGACACGAGCGGAATCTGGAGCACCACTTTGACCGGCTGATAGACCTCGAGCAGCATCAGCGCAGCAATGATCACGATCACGTACGACGTTATCCGCACGACGGCCTGCACCCCCCGCAGAAGCGCGAGATGCTCGGTCTCCTCGTCCGCCCGCGTGACCAGCCAGCGACCGAAACGATCCCCACCGACGATCACCGCCACGACGAGCAGGAAGAGCCCGTACCCCCGGATCAGCAAAAAGCCCGCTGCCGTCGAATAGCCCGCTGCCTGCAGACCGAACAGCAACAGCGACAGCATCATCACGATGCGGAAATGCCGGTCCACGGCAGCCCTCAGCCGCCCCTGAAGCCCCGGCTCGTCTTTCTCGGCCTCCGGGAACAGCGCCAGGATGTGACGCCGCATCGCGAGCAGGTAGAGCGGCACCAGCGCCAGCGCAACCTGGTAGACGAACACGAAGAGTGCTCGCACGTCCTCGCGCGCGTCGATGTGGGTAGCGATCTCGATCAGCGCCAGCAGCGGCACCACCACCCGCAACACGTTCCGCACGCAGCGAGTCAGCGGAATCGCGTGTTCGTCCGGGACCTCGATGAGCCCGTACGCGAACGTCGCCTCCACGAACGTCAGCACCAGCCGATACAACGCGATCAGCCACAGGAGCGCAGTGATCGCCTCGGACCATCCCGCCGCGTCGAACAGCGCCTGCACCGGCACGTACGAAAGCAACACCACCGCCAGCACCGGCGCCACCCGCCCCGCCACCGTGATGAAGATGCGGGCCCACGTCGTGATCCACTCCCACCACGACGTGTGAAACGCACCCTGCCAACGCATCGCCGCGCGCCACACCTCGCGATCGAAGAACGCCAGCGCCAACAGCAACAGCGCCAGCATGAACACGGGCGCCGTATGGTGGAACGATGTCCCCAGCGCCCCTGCCTCGGTCGTCTCGACCCAGGCATCACGCATCTCCGGAACTACGTCCTCGAAGGTATAGCTACGGAACCCCAGCGGCTCACGCGCCAGGAACGAATCGTAGTTTTCCTCGAGGATCTTTTCGGCACGGGCGAACTCGTGCGAGGCAAACTCGTCCACCTCCACGTCGACCGTGGGCGTCTTCGGCTTCGCCTCTTCCCCTTCCTTCGCGGAATCGGGCTCTTTCCCACCCGCAGTCCCACCGGTGAGTTGTTTCGCCACGTCCGTCACAGGGTTCGTCGAACTCTGCCCCGCGTCGCAGGAGGTCACGAGCAGCGAGACGAAGAGCAGCACGCAGCCCAGGATGTGGCGAGTGACTTTCACGAGAAAGGATGTACTGCGTACGGCAGCGTTTTGTCACGCCAGCGCGCCCGGCGATCGAGCGGATCGATCAGCCGAGTGCGCCGCGGAGCGCAGCATCGAGGTCCGCTCCCTTCGACCATGTCGATGACATCGACGCCTGGATCCGCCGTGCAATCGGGGCAGCTTCCCGCTCGGCCCCCTTCAGTCGCTCCTCTTCCGAGCCCGACCCCAACGCGCCGCGCACCCCGTCGATCAAGCTCCCGAAGAGCTCGCCGCCCACGTCGAACGCACTGCGCATCGCGTCCCGGGTGACGCTCGGATCCACCGAGTCTCGCGCCGCGATGATTCCCGCTCGAAGCGCCTGCAGTGCCGTCTCGTTCTCATGGGACAGCTCGTCCAACGGCACGTAGCGACACTCCAATGCCCGAGCCATCAACCACCCCTCGTGAAACATCGCCGCAGCCACGTCCGCGCAGCTCTTGATCGCCAGCACGTACACCACTTTCCTCAAAATCTTCTTGATGGGCCAGAACACGATGCTCTTGAGCGCACCGGCGAGAAACCGCGACTCCCGCGACGTCAGGGTCTTCGCCCCTTCGGGCGAAAGCCGCAGCTCGTGCTGCTCGAACAGCTCCCGCACCAGACGACGGTGAATCCGCTTGATGATCATGTCGTCGACGAACGGTATCGGGATGAGCGGACAGAGCCCCGCCATCGCACAGTGCGCCGCGATCTTGCGGGTCGCAGCATCCGAAATCTCCACCTTTTCAGCCACGTCTGCTCCGTCTGATGTTTCGTTCGTGCAGATCCTCGACACGGAATCCGAACCCCAAAGTCAGCCCCAGGGCTCGCGAGGTCGCATGAACGCCAGACTGCTCGACACCGTGCTCAGTCCCACGAAGTGTGAAACCGCGAAGATCATCGACGACTCCTGCGGGAACGCGGCGCAGAGGACCGCAAAGACCGTGTAGCCGGGGATGCATAGCCAGATTCGCGGATCGAACATCAGCCCCGTGAAGCCCGCCGCGAGCGCAACGACGGCGAGGTCGACCGCCAACGCCGCGTGCAACTCCATCACTCCGAGCCACGCCATGATGCGAACCGTCAGTCCCATCGCGCTCAGAAACCAGATCGTCGCGATCTTGCCCCGGTTCGACCGCGTCCCGAGCAGAACGCCCCGAAGGCCCCAGCTCGAGAGAGCCAGGACCCCGCAATAGATCACGTACGCCGCCAGAATGCGCTCGGGAGTCGGACCGAGGCCGAGCCCGCGCGAGATCGATTCCGTGATGACGAAGACCGTACCGATGAGCGCCCCCATCGTCGCCGCTGTCTTTCCCCCCACAGCGAGGTCCGAATACTCACGGAACGCCGCGAGGTCCTCGCGGTCACGACGTTTCTGCCGAACCAGCGATTCGAGTTCCCGGACGAGTCGCGGCGGAGGATTCTCCAACGTCGCCAGGAGCGCCTCGGCGCCCCCCGTGTTCTCTCGCCCCAACTCCCACTGAATGACCTTCTCCACGACCGGCGCGAGCACCTCGTCGAGCGACTCTTCGCTTCCGACCCGCACGGCCTCCTCGGCCGCCTGGCGCGCCGCCCCCAGCCGCTGATACACCTGCGACGAATCGTCGGCGGCGAGCGCACGCTCCACCGCCGTCACCGCAGCTACGGCGGCCTCCAACGCCTCGTCCTTGCGCCGGTCGCGGCGAAACGCGACCAGAGCCGCCCGAAACTCGAACGCCGTCTCGAATCGCGCCGCCGGTTCGTGCGAGAGCGCGCGCCGGCACACCGCGACGAGTGACGAAGGGACCCAGTCCGGAAAAGGCGGTTCCTCCGCGCCGTAGGCGAACCGGATCGCGTCGAGCGAAGTCTCGCCGAGGTTCGGCCCGCTCCCCGTCAGCATCCAGTAGAGGAGCCCCCCGAGAAGGAAGACGTCGGTCGCCGGCGTCGCCGCCTCGTTCACGATCATCTCCGGCGGGATGAATGCCGGAGTCCCGCGTAAGTTTCCGTCGCGCGGAAGGCGGGGGATCGACGCCGGCACCTCGCTGCGCCACGCCACCGCGAGCCCCCAGTCGACCACGTAGATCTCACCGAACGCCCCCACCATCACGTTCTCCGGCTTGATGTCGAGGTGGAGTATCCCGCGATCGTGGGCGAACTCGACCGCGTTACAGACCGAGATCAACACGTCCAGATTGGCGTCGAGCGTATCGGGGCCCGGCACCGCCTCCTCGGCGAGGTTGCGCCCTTCGATCCGCTTCAACCCCACCAGCAGCTCCCCGTCGTCGTTCGAGCCGACGAAATGGACCGGTGGAATGTTGGGGTGCTCGAGATGCCCGATCACGCGCGCTTCCCGCAGGAGCGGCCGAACGCTCGCCGACGACGAGTCCGCGCGCCGTCGCTTGATCGCGATCACACGTCCGAGGCTCGACTGCTCGGCCGCGAGCACCTCCGCCGTCCCGCCCGTCCCGAGCAGGCCCCCGAAAGCAAACAGGTGGTCGACGCGGGGCAGGTCGCCGCCGCCGTCCTCGACCGGCGCAGCGATGTGCCCCACCGTACCGAGGGTCGCCGTCGCCGTGATCTCCTCGCGATTCTGGATTCCGTCGAGAACGGTCTCGAAAGGAGAGCGTTCCAGGGTCGCTTCGTCGATCGGCATTCCGTATTGTTACTGCCAGGTGGGGTTTCGTGACAACCAACCCCGCGCTGCGGCGTCTCACTGGTCGACTCGTGGCGCATCGCCTTGCAACTCCGGTCCATCACGGTTACCAGAGCCGAGAAATATGGAAGCGACCCTCGACATCCTGAACATCGCCCTCCCCCTCGCCTACGTGGCGCTGCTGGCGACGTACCTGGTGCGGTTCCTCAAGGAGGACTCCGAGACCAATTGGGTGCAGGGACTGCTCTGGGGCACCGTCGGCGTCCATATCGCCTTCTTCGTCCTGCGCGGCATCTACCTCGGCTTCCTCCCTCTCGCCTCGCAAGCCGCGTTCGGGTCACTCGTCGCGCTCGGCATCGCGGGGGTCTACGGAATCCTCGAGCGTTCTCAGGGACAGGCGAGCACCGGCGCCTTCTTCCTCGCCCCCGCAGCGATCGCCCAGACCGTCGCGTCCGTGCAGATGGGATACGCCACGAAGCATCCGATCCTGCTGGAAAATCCGGTCTACGGCGTCCACGTCATCCTGCTCGTCTTCGGATTCGTCGCCCTCGCCATCGGATGCCTCTACGCCGTCATGTATCTATTGATGACCAAACAACTGAAGGCCCGCGATCTCGGTGTCTTCTTCCGACGGCTCCCCCCGCTGATGACCCTGGAGCGGATGGCGAAGATCGGCTCCCTCATCGGAGTCGGACTGCTGACGATGGGGCTCGCCGTCGGCTACCTCCTCGCGTTCTCAGTCCCGGAGGTCGACCTGTCGAGCCCCAAGATCATCGTCACCGACATCGTGCTGCTCGGATACGTCGTCGGGATCGCCGTCATCCGGCTCCGCGGACTGTCGGGCGTTCAAGTATCCTGGGCTGCCATCGTCTGGTTCGCCGTTTTCTTGCTCTCCGTCGGCCTCGCGCCTCATTCGTTCACGTGATGGCTACCGTACAGGACATCTGGCTGGTGAGTTTCAGCCACCACAACACCTCGCTCGAGGACCGCGACAAGCTCGCGTTCTCCGACGACGAGGTCGCCGAGTTCGTCCCGAGCGCGCGAAACGCCCTCGGCGACGCAGAGCTCGCCGTGCTCTCGACTTGCAACAGAACCGAGTTCTACGGATACGGCGACCGCGCTCCGTGGGACAAACTGAGCCCGCTGGTCGTCCGCCAGAAGCAGCTCCCGAGCGGCGCCCGCCCCTCGGAGTTCTACGGACGCGATGCCGCTCGCCATCTCTTCCGCGTTGCAGCGTCGATGGAAAGCCTCGCGCTCGGCGAGGACCAGATCCTCTCGCAGGTCAAAGAGGTGCACCGGCAGATCCTCGGTTTCCCCGAGAAATCACCCGTCCTCGACCGCCTCTACCAGTACGCGATCCGCGCCGGCAAACGGGTCCGAACCGAGACGACGCTCTGCGACGGGGCCGTCTCGATCGCCAGCGCCGCTGTGAGCCTCTCGCGCCGCATCTTCGGCGACCTCTCCGAGCTCGAGATCGCCCTCGCCGGGGCGGGCGAGACCGCCGAGAACGCCGCCGAACACTTCAAAGCATCCGGCGCCGTACGGTTCGTGGTCGCCAACCGAAGCCCCGAGCGCGGCAAGGCCCTCGCGGACCGATTCGCCGGAACCTACCGCCCCCTCGATCAGATCTACGAGGTGTGTGAGACCGCCGACATCGTCGTCTTCGCGACCGGGGCCGAGCGGCCCCTCCTCGACGCGAAGGCGATGAAATCCGTCATGAAGAAACGCGGCTACCGCTCGCTCTTCCTCATCGACATTTCGAACCCTCGCAACGTCGACCCGAAGGTGAGCAAGCTCGCCGGCGTCTTCCTCTACAACATCGACGACCTCGAGTCGGTCATCCGCGACAACCTCAAGACGAGGCAGAAGGAGATCCCGGCCGCCGAGAGCATCATCGAACAGATGGTCGACGAATGGGAGGCGTGGATGCAGACCCTGCGGGTACGCCCAACCATCGGCGAGCTCGCACGGTTCTTCGAGTCGATCCGCTCCGACGAATTGGAGCGCTACGCCGGCCAGTACTCCGACGAACAGCGCGAGGCGGTCGAATCGTTCTCCAAGGGGCTCGTGAAGAAGCTGCTGCACAACCCCATCGCTTTCCTCCGCGGCTCCGTCGACCAGGGTACTCTGACGCCTGAAGAGGTCGACATCGTTCGCCGCATCTTCGCACTCGACGAGACCGACGATGACTGAATCCGTCCGGCTGATTTCGCGGCGCTCCACGCTCGCGATGTGGCAGACCAACCTGGTGGCCGACCTTCTGCGCGAGGCCCACCCCGGGCTCGAAGTCGACATCGTCGGCGTCGACACCACCGGCGACAAGATCCGGGACAAGCCGCTCCCGAAGATCGGCGGCAAGGGTCTCTTCACCCGAGAGCTCGAAGACGGGCTGCGTGAGGGGAGCGTCGACATCGCCGTCCACTCGCTCAAGGATCTCCCGACCGCCCTCCCCGACGGACTCGTGTATGGAGGATCGCCGCGACGCGCTGCACCCACCGATTGTCTGGTGACCCCGAATTACGCCACCTTCGCAGAGCTCCCCGAGGGTGCCACGATCGCGACCGGCAGCGTTCGCCGTCGCGCCCAACTGCTGGCGCAGAACCCGACGCTCCAGTTCACCGACCTGCGCGGCAACATCGACACCCGGCTGCGCAAGCTCGCCGAACACGGGTGGGACGCCATCGTCATGGCGACCGCCGCGCTGCAGCGGCTCGAACGCCCCGAACTCATCGCTTTCGAGCTCGATCCGGCCACCTTCGTCCCCGCCCCCGCCCAGGGCGCCATCGGCCTCGAGATCCGCGACGACCGCGACGACCTACGAGAGCTCCTCGCCCCCATCAATCACGACGACACCGTCGCTGCCTGCACCGCGGAGCGCCGCGTCATGCGGAGCCTCGAAGGCGGTTGCTCGGTCCCGGTCGCCGCCCATTGCTCCAAGGACGACGGAATCTGGACGGTCCGCGGCTGGGTTGCGGCGACAGACGGGTCCTCGCCCCTCCTGGAAGAGCGATCCGGCACCGATCCCCTCGCGATCGCCGGCGAGGTAGCCGATGCGCTGTTGGCCGCCGGCGCTGCGGAGATCCTCGCCCGATGATCGACGTCGTCTACACCGGCACCCGCACCCCGGAGCTCGCAGTGGAAGGCGTTCGACTCCACCATCTTCCGATGCTCGTCTCCGTTCCGCGACCTCTCCCCCCCGACCTCTCCACCCGCCTGCGCGATGGCGCTCACGCGGTCTTCTACAGCAAGAATGCCGTGGAACAGGCGGTCGCGTCGCTCGGCGCCGACCCCCTGCGCGCCGCGAAATCCATCTGGGCCGTGGGGCGGCGAACGGCGGCGGCCCTCGAGGAAGCAACGGGCCGCACCGTCTCGACCCCCGAGGAACAATCGTTCGAAGGGATTCTCACGGTCATCAAAAAGGCGCTCCCCCGAGACGAGACGATCGTTTCGTTCGAACTCGCCGATACCCCGCGGCCCCTCGACGAAGCGCTCCCGAAGCACGACGTCCTCTCGGTCGCGACCTACGAAACCCGAGCGTACGACTACGACGATCTAGACGGAGTCCTTCGAAAACTCGGCCCGCGCTGGGTCGTCTTCGCGTCGCCGCGCGCCTATCACTCGTTCACGAGCAACCTCCACCACCGCTCCGTGGGCGACAACTACCGCGTCTGCTCGATCGGACCCAGCACGTCCAGAGCGATCGAGCGCGCCGGCGGCCGCGTGGACCACACCGCCGCCGAGCCGGACCTCGAGTCACTCCTTCGCGAGCTGACCGAGCAGTGACCCCGTCGCTTGTCTCGACTTCATCCGCGAATATTGATCCACTGTACGGCGGCGCATGGTCGTCGAATGGATTTGCTAACTCGAAATGGATGACATCATGCAAGAACGCACAACCAGCAACTGGCTCATCTACCTCGCCGGCTTCTTCCTCATCCTCGGCGGACTCGTCGTAATGGCCGTCCAGCTCGGCGTACCGACTCTCTGGGTCGTCGCAGGCGCCCTCGTCGTCCTCGGCATCGCCGTCGTCACCGGCGTGACGCGCGTCATGAATCGCCCAGGGATGTAAGGCGGCGCGACTCGATTCGCCGAAAACTCGTCCTACGATCGAACTCTTCGTTTCCGGCCAGATGATGGACCCTCCGGCCCCGTGAACACATTGTGGCACTCGTTCCATTTGGAGAGGGCCATGAAACGATTCGTCCCCATCGTCGCCGCGCTGTCAGTCACCGCCATCGCTGCGTCTGCTTCTGCCGAACCCGAGTTTCGCACCCGCGTCGAGCTCGGGTTCCTCGACGTTCTGAGCCACAAGATCCAATTCGGCCGCGACGGCACTTACATCGACTACCAATCCGACGCAGGCCAGGACAATCTCTTCGGCTTCGGCCGCGCCTCGGCCGACGTCGCACTCGGGCGACACAACCTCACCTTCCTCTACCAACCGTTGTCCCTCGAAACGCAGGCAGTCTTCCCCCGCGACATCCAGATCGACGATGTCGAGTTCCCCGAGGGGACACCCGTCGACGTGAAATACGGCTTCCCCTTCTACCGCCTCAGCTACGCCTACGACGTCGTCCCGCGCCAGGACACCTGGGTCGAGCTCGGGGGATCGCTCCAGCTCCGCAACGCGACCCTGGTCTTCACCAGCGTCGACGGCTCGCTGCGACGCCTCGAGCGCGACGTCGGCCCCGTCCCCATCCTCCGCGCACGCGCCGGGCACGAGTTCGACAACGGAACGTTCCTCGAGACAGAGATGGACGGCTTCTACGCCCCCGTCAGCTACATCAACGGCGACGACAACGACGTCGTCGGCGCCATCCTCGACGCCAGCCTCCGCTATGGCTGGATCCTCGACGACACCTACGAAGTCTTCCTCAACGGCCGATACCTCGGTGGCGGTTCTTCCGGCGTCGGCGACGAGAGCGAGTTCGGCGACGGGTTCACCCGGAACTGGCTCCACTTCGCCACCATCACGCTCGGGTTCGGGTATCGGTTGTAGGCCCGCCTCGCCCCGGCCGTACCTGAAACCTCATCGCCTTTGTCGAATCGCGGTGTACCATTGGACTCGCGACCACGGCCACACCGTGAATGAGGAGACACCGTGCGGCGACATCAAACCCACCTGTTCGACATCGAAGTCCCCGACCGGTTCGAGAAAGTGCTCCAGATCGGGCAACTTCTACGGTGCGAGCAGCTGACGCGCGACCCCCACGAAGGGTCGACGGCCGAGGTGACCTTCTGGGTCGGCGCCGTCGAGTTTGATCACCTGGACCTTCCGCCCGACAGCGCACCACCGGAGGTGCTGGACGCCCTGCTGAATCTCGAGCTCGCACGAGAACGAGAGTCCGTACAGTTGCCGTCCGACTACATGGTGAGCCGTGAGGATGCCCCGACACGCGTCGAGGCCGTCGTCAAACTCGCGCCCGACGAATGGCGTCCCGAGACCGGACAGGTCATCGCCTTCGAGGTCTTCGGCGACCCGCCTCGCGTGTACACGAAGTTCGTCCTCGAATTCGATTGGGCGTTTGCCGAACTCTACCGCGACCTCGCCGCGAAAATGCTTCGGAGCCTCGCGATGCACGAGGACCGCCTCGACGCCGACGGGCTCGCCGCACAGGCCGAGGAACGGTCGTCGAGCTTCGACGAAATGCCTGCCGAAGAACGTGAACAGATTGCCCGACAGCGGCGAGACGAGGCATCTGCAACCCGCGGCTCGGCGTCAGAAGCTGCCGACGAGACCCCGGCCCTCGACCTCACGGACGCCCCATCGACCGACACGATCGAAGCATTGCTCGAGCGCCATCTGGCGTTCGACGAAGCCGACGAAGGCGAAATCGAAGTCCGCATCGCCCTCCTCCCCGAGCCCTTGCTGCTGCGGGTCTTCTCCCCTTCCCCCTCTTCGGCAGTGGATCCTACGACGCGCCTGCTGGAACGCCTGTCGCGACTGGGGGACTCCGACCGACGACGCGCCGCCGAGCTGCTGTGGGAGCACTGCCAGCTCTGCTTCGACACTACCGACTACGGTGCCGACGGCGTCTCCGACGAGGACTTCTTCGGTATCCATGGGCCCGAAGACGCCTGGGCCGAGCGCGGCCCCGTTTCTATGACGTTGGACGTCCAATCGACCGACCGCGTGGAACTGCGTTTCGAGCCGGCCTGGGAACAGGAGCACGGCTGCATCCTCACGTTGGACGACGCGGGCTTCTCGACCGCTTCGTAGGCAGCCCGGTCCACGCCCCGCCAATCCGCCAATCCGCCGAATCTTCAGGCTCTTTCAGTGGCCTGACCGACAAGCGACGTCGATGCCGGACGCAGGGACACCCGAGCGACGATGCGAGCGTCGCTCCAGACGACATGACGGTTACAAGTGCGACGCGATCGATTTCTTCGGCCCTACGACCTGTATCCCGTCCAACTGGTGAACGCCCGGCCAAACGTCTGAGTACTTCGCGAGAAAACCTGCTATAGGACCCGCGTGCGCCCCGTCGGGCGGACCCCGTCAAAGCCGTGGGAATCACGAGAAGACTGTGGGAGCTCTCCGCTCCCGTCATCGGCCTAAACCTCCTCAACGTGCTCGCGCTCGCCGTCGACACGGCGATGTGCGGTCGCCTGGAGAACGCCGACGACGTCCTGACCGCCCTCGGGTTCGGCGTCCAGATCGTCTTCCTGTTGATGGTGGCGATGATGGGGCTCACCGTCGGTACGATCTCGCTCGTCGCTCGCGGACACGGCGCCAAGGACTTCCGGCGCGTCGAGCACGTCCTCGGCCAATCGGTCGTGATGACCATCGTGCTCGGCATCATCGTCGCCGCCGTCGGCAACCTCGCCTCGCCATTCATCATCGCCGCCCTCGGCGCGTCGGACGAGGTGAACGACATCGCGATGCTGTATCTGCGGCCGCTCCTGATCGGAACGACGTTCAACTACCTCGTCCTGCTTTTCGCCGCGGTGCTCCGCGGCGTCGGCAACACGCGGCTCCCCTTCTTCGTGGCCATCGTCGCGAACCTGGTCAACATCGGCGTCAACTACGCCCTCATCCTCGGCAACTTCGGGTTCCCCTCGCTCGGAATCTTCGGCGCAGCCATCGGTACGGTTCTGGCGCAAGCGACCGGCACTGCCCTCCTCTGGTGGTCACTCCGCCGCGGCGTCATCGACAACGTCCGACTCGCCCTCCCCACGAAGCTCGACCTCCCGCTCATCTCGATGCTCGTTCGTATCGGCAGCCCCGCCGCCCTCGACATGGTCATCCTCAACGCGGCGTTTCTCAGCATCATCGGCATGCTCGGCCGGATCGACGAGGTCTCCGTCGCCGCACACGGCCTCGGTCTGCGCGTGCAAGCCCTAGCGTTCGTCCCCGGGATGAGCATCTCACAGGCGACCGCGGCGTTGGTCGGTCAAGCCCTCGGCGGCGCGGACGTGGCGAGGGCCCGCGATGTCCTCAAGTCCTCGGTCGTCCTCTGCACCGCCATCATGTCGGCCCTCGGCGCGATCATCATCGTCTTCTCGAGCGCGATCGTCGCGTCGTTCGACGTCGACCCTGGCACCGCCCTGCATACTTACTCGCTGGAGTGGATTCGACTGCTCGGGTACGGCATGCCGATCGTCGGCGGCTACATCGCGTTCGTCGGCCTTCTGCAGGGCGCGGGCCACACCAACCTGAGCCTCCGCATCAACTTCTTCGCGACGGTCCTCTTCCAAATCCCGCTCAGCTACGTTCTCGGCTTCTGGGTCGGTTGGGGAGCTTTTGGCGTCTGGCTCGCCTTCCCGCTGAGCTTCGTCGTGAAAGCCATCCTCGGCTGGGGCGCCTACCGGCGCGGCGGATGGGAGACGACCGGGAAAGACGTCTGAAGCTCACATCGCACTCTCGGCGGTCGTCGCGCGCGCCCCCCGATGTGATAGACTTCACCTCACCCCGGATTGCTGCCGAGACGCTCATGCGAAAGTTGTTTGCCGTCGTACTCATCGTTTCGGTCGGGTGTGCTTCCGACCCAGAACCTCGGCTCGGCGCCTCCGACGCGGCCACCGGGTCGGACGCCGACCGGCACCCCGATGACGCGGCCGCTCCCGACATGGGAGTGTCCGGCAGCGATGCCGACCGCGCGGACACCAGCCTCGACGCCACCGCGGCCACAGACGTCGGCGGCGACGCCAACACGCCTGACGCCGGCGAGGATTCTGGCGGGGACGCCGGGGAGCCCGACGTCACACGAAACGTATGCCTGCGTGAGACCGACCGCGGCGCGGACGGCACGATCGATCAGCGGAGAGTCTTCGAGTACGACGACGAAGGCCGAACGACGTTCCAGGGACTGGACCTCGGAGCGGACGGCACGTTCGAGACTTCGGTGCGGTACGAATACGACGCAGACACGACGACGGAGTACCACTTCGAGGGGACCGACTCGGACTACGACATCGTCATCGTAACCCGATTCGACGGCGACGGGCGACCGGTCGAGAAGACCCACGATACGAACCTCGACGGCGTCGACGACATTCGAATTGTCTGGAACTACACCGCCACCACTGCCGAGCGACGGAGCGACTACCAGAACGACGGCGTCGTAGATTCCGTCGAACGAGAGACCTTCGACTCGGAGGGTCGCGTCGTCCTCTACGAAAACGACGAAGACGCCGACGGCACCAACGAGCAGACGACCACCAACACCTACGACGCGAACGGACTGCTGGTCAGAGTGGAGTACTTCGACGGGGAGACCACCCATGTCCAGCGGTACGAGTACGATGCGATGGGGCGACAGACCCGCTTCGAATCCGATCTGCAAGACGACGGCACCCCCGATCAGGTCACCACGACCGTGTGGGACGACGTCGCCCTCACCGCCACCCACGAGAACGACCTGGACGCCGACGGAACCGTCGACCAGGTCACCGTGGCGACCTACGACGCCAGCGGGAAACTTCTGAAGTGGAAGACCGAAAACGCGACCGACGAGTACGACTACGACGAGCACGACCGCCTCGTCGAACGTCGGCAAGACTCCGGCAACGACGGAAGCTTCGACCTGATCCAGCGCTATGAGTACGAGTGCGAATGACGGCGCTACCGGGCTCCGCTATCGCGACACGGTGAGCGACACGACGTAATCGTGGTCGTACGTGCGGACGTGTAGCTCGTCCCCTACGCGGCGAATTCGGTCGTGCCCCGATACTGTCGGAAGTTTGTGAAGACGCGCCCCACTCCGCGCATCGATCGCATAGAGCGCGTCCTTCTCGGCCGTAAAACCGTAGCCCGACACGACCACCCCTTCGACCAACTGGAAGTCTCCGCGCGAAACGAGCGGCGCAGTCCTCCACAGCACCGCCGCGTCGTCCGGCGCGATGCCGTACAAGAACGCGGTCTCACCTCCGACCTCTCGCGCGTACGACTGGTAATTGGCGTTCACGAAAAGCATACCGTCGGCGCCAATCTGCACGTCGTCCATCTCGAGCACCCCCGGATGCAGCGGCGACAAATCGAGCGCCCATATCGGCTCGAAACGAGAGTCCGAAGCGTCGAACGCGACGACCGTGTAGTCGTGTTTCTCGCTGAAGATCGAAACCTCCTCCTCCGCCGGGCGCTCCCGATGAAACGTGACGAGATGCACTGGCCGACCGGAGACGCGGAAGGCCTCGATCGATTCCATCGGTCCGAACGTCTGCTCGTACCCGGCGAGCGTCGCGACGTTCGGCTCGCTGAACCACCGCACGAGGAGGTCGGTGAGATGGGGTGGAGCTGCGCGTTCGAGATACTGACGCCATCGCTCGTCCGCCTGTGACGGCATGAGCGCACTCGCGTCGACCCTCGACTCGTACTCGCGATGAAACGCCATCAGATCCCGGCGGGTCAGCATTTCCCGCGGCGCCGGGTCGGGCACTTCACGCACCGGGTCACCCTTCCTCTTCGACACGACCGCGAGCTTCGCCGACTTCACGCCCGGCTCCAGCGGCTCGAAGACTTCCGGAATCGCTACCGTCCTCGCTTGCAGCACCCGGGCGGGACCCTGCGGAGGTTCTGGTGGCCTGACCTCGGTCTCGACCGTGCCGCCGTCGCCGTCGACATCTGGTGTCTCCGCCTGCGCGTTCGTCGTCATCCGCTCCGCGGAATCGTCGGGGCGTTCGCCCGGTGTCGCGCAGGCGATGGTCGTCCCAGCCGTCAGCCCAATCAGAAACGCTGTGATTGTTCTCACCCCACGCTCGCATTCTGTCGAACACATGAAACCACGCAGCGAGTTGCCTCGTCGAGCACCGAACGACGAGGGCCATCCACCCGCCTCACTCGGCGCGCCGCATCGCGATCGGCCCGTTTTCACGGGTCCGGAGCCGCGAACCGGGTCGCGCGGCGCCTCGGGTTCGTGGTATGCACTCGCGCATGAATGGACGCGAACGATTTCTCGCCGCAACTCGCTGTGAACCGGTCGATCACCCACCCGTCTGGATGATGCGACAGGCCGGTCGTCACCTCCCCGAATACATGAAGCTGCGGGAGGACTACTCCTTCCACGACCTCGTGAAGAACCCGGAGCTCGCCTGCGAAGTGACGATGCAGCCCGTCCGTCGGTACGGACTCGACGCTGCCATCACCTTCAGCGACATCCTGGTGATCCCCGAGGCGCTGGGACAGCCCTACGGCTTCCGCGACCGCGGCGGCATCGAGATGGAATTCAAGCTCGAGAGCGAGGCCGACATCGATCGGCTCGACGTCTCGGCGGTCCGCGAACATCTCGAATACGTCCCCGCAGCCCAGCGCGCGATTCGAGCCGAGCTCGGCGAGGACCGGGCGATGCTCGGGTTCGCCGGGGCACCGTGGACGCTCGCGACGTACATGGTCGAAGGCGGAAGTTCGCGCGATTATCGTCTCGCGAAGCAGATGTATTACGAGCGCCCGGACCTCTTCGAAAAACTGATGACCAAGCTGGTCGACGCGGTCTCCGAGTACCTGCTGATGCAGGTCGACGCCGGCGTAGATGCGGTCCAGATCTTCGACAGTTGGGGCGGTGTCCTCTCCGCCATCGACCTCGGCCCCGCATCCCTGAAGTGGATCACCCAGATCGTCGAGCGGCTCGGCGACATCCCGGTCATCGTCTTCGTGAAGCACGGGATGTTGCACGCCGACCAGATCGCGGCGACCGGCGCAACGGTCATCGGGGTCGACTGGACCGCCGACATCGCCGCCGTCCGAAAGGCCACCGGAAAGGCAGTGCAGGGTAACCTCGACCCGATCGTGATCGAGACGACCCCCGAGGTGACGCGCAGGGAGACGCGCCGAATCCTGGACGCGATGTCGGGGCTCAACGGCCACATCTTCAACCTCGGCCACGGCATCTCGCCGCACGGCCGCATCGACTGCGTCGAGGCGATGATCGACGAGATTCGGACATGACGGACGTCGCCGTCATCGGCGCCGGGATCTCCGGGCTCGTGGCCGCTCGGCGGCTCCAGCAGTTGGGCGCCGACGTCACCGTCTACGAGGCCGCCGATCACGTCGGCGGACCGATGCGCAGCGAGCGAGAAGACGGATGGCTCGCCGAGTGGGGACCCCACACCATCCTCGAGAGCAACGACACCCTACGAGAGCTCGTCGACGACCTCGGCCTGTCCTCCGAGCGGCAGGTCGCCAACCGCGAAGCCGCGAAGCGATTCGTCGTTCGCGACGGAACGCCGAAGGCCCTGCCGATGGGTCCCCAGGATCTTCTCACCACGGACGTCTTCTCTGCGAAGGCCAAGCTCGCGCTCCTTCGCGAACCTTTCGTCCCACGCCGCGACGACGGAGTCGACGAGAGCCTCACGAACTTCGTGGAACGGCGGTTCGACGACGAGCTCCTGACGTACGGTTTCGAGCTGATCGTCAACGGGATCTGGGCGGGCGATCCGAACCGCCTGTCGGTCCGGCACGCCTTTCCGAAGATGTTCGCCCTCGAGCGCGAACACGGTTCGATACTCCGGGGGGCGATCGCGAAGATGCGCTCGGGAGACCGCAGCACACGACCTTCGATGATCGCGTTTCGAACGGGCAACGGCGCCCTTCCCCGCGCGCTCGCCGCAGAGATCGGAGACCTGAGGCTCGGCACCGCCGTCCGAACGATTCGCCGCGATCGCACGTGGTCGGTATCGGGAAAGCGGTTCGACGCGGTCGTCTCGACCCTCTCCGCTCCCCAGCTCCTCGCCATCGACTTCGACGGGGCGACCCCGCCGATCGACGTCCTCTCCGATGTCGCCTATCCACGCGTGTCGATCGTTACGCTCGGCTTCCGCCGGGACCAGGTCGAGCATCCTCTCGACGGGTTCGGAATGATCGCGCCGATGGTCGAGAATCTGGACATCCTCGGCTCGCTCTTCACCTCGACCCTCTTCGACGGGCGGGCGCCCGACGGGCACGTCACCATCGCGTCGTTCGTGGGGGGGCTGCGTCGGCCCGACCTCGCCGCGCTCGACGACGCCGAAAAGGTCGCGCGTGTCCGCACGGCTCTCCGAAGGACGCTCGGCGCCAAGGGTGAACCGGCGTTCTCGCGGGTCTTCGATCATCTGCAAGCGATTCCACAGTACGAGGTCGGGCACGGTCGCGTCTTCGCACGTCTCGACGCGTTCGAGATCGCGAACCCGGGCTTTTACTTTGCCGGAAACCTGCGCAGCGGCATCTCGGTCCCGGACCTGGTGGAACGCTCGACCCTCCTCGCCGAGCGCGTGATGCGGGAGGCCCGATGACCGCTGTCGGCCCGAAGTCGAAGCGGAACTACGGCCTCGCAGCCGTCGGCATGCTCGTCTCCATCTTTTCGATGCCGTGCGTCATCGCCATGATCCACGATCTGATCGTCGGCACCGACAACATCACCGGCGCGCTCGTGGTTGGCACCTTCTGCGCGGGTCTCGCGGTGTTCGGGTTCTTCCTCACCTACGTCGCCCTGCGGAAGCCCAAGCCGGTGGCTTTCGAGGTCACGCGTGAGGTCGAACGTCAGATACTCGTCGTCGCGAAGCAGGCCCGAGGACGCATCAGCGCCGCAGAGCTCGCGATGCATTCCGATCTCAGTGTGGACGAGAGCCGCCGGGTACTCGAGCACTTCGAACTCAACGGCGTCGCCACCTCGCACGTCACGACGACCGGCGACATCGTCTATCTGTTCAGCAGTTTCACCACCACCGAGGAGACGATGCTCGCCGGCATGGATTGGGACGACGGAACAGACGCAGATCCCCACGCCTCGGTCGGGGCCGAGGTGACCTCCCGAAGGAAGCAATGATGTTGGACCTCTCCAGAAGACCGAGACGGCTTCGCCGAAACGAAAACGTCCGCAGCCTGGTGCGTGAGACCGCCCTCACACCCGAAGATCTCGTGATGCCCATCTTCCTGACCGCGGTCAGTGAAGAGAGACGAGAGATCGGCTCGATGCCCGGAATCCACCAGCACCCCGTCGACAAGGTCGAGGAAGAGGTCGACCGCATCCTGGAGGCAGGCGTGAGCCGTGTGCTCCTGTTCGGGATCCCCGAGCACAAGGACGCGGTGGGTTCGGACACCTGGGACGACGAGCACGGCGTGATTCAGCGCGGGGTTCGCAGGCTGAAGGAGCGCTACGGAGACGATCTGTACGTCATCACCGACGTCTGCTTCTGCGAGTATACTGACCACGGTCACTGTGGCGTCCTCGACGAGAGCGGTTGGCTCGTCAACGACGCCACGCTCCTCAACCTTGGCAAACAGGTCGCGTCCCATGCCCGCGCCGGTGCCGACATGGTCGCACCGTCGGGAATGCTCGACGGAATGATCGGGGCGATCCGCGACGCCCTGGATGCCGAAGATTTTCCGAACGTCGCTGTCATGAGTTACGCCGTGAAGTACGCCTCCGCCTACTACGGACCGTTTCGCGACGCCGTCGACTCGGCCCCCGGCTCCGGTGACCGAAAGGCCTATCAGATGGACCCGGCGAACCGGCGGGAGGCGCTCGTCGAAGCAGCCCTCGACGTCGAACAGGGCGCCGACATCCTGATGGTCAAGCCCGCCCTCGCCTACCTGGACATCATCTCCGACGTGAAGTCCTCCTTCGACCTCCCCGTCGCCTGCTACAACGTCAGCGGCGAGTACTCGATGGTGAAAGCCGCCGCCCAGAAGGGATGGATCGACGAGACCGCCGTGACGCGCGAGATGCTCCTTTCCATGAAACGCGCGGGCGCGGACATCATCATCACTTATTTCGCCCGAGACATCGCCCCCGAGCTGTAAGAGAGACGCATGAAACGTGGTGTACTGCTGATAAATCTCGGATCGCCCGACTCACCTACCGAGAAGGACGTCCGGACCTACCTGCGCGAGTTTCTGTCGGACGACCGCGTCATCGACGTGCCGAAGCTCATCCAACAGGCGGTCCTCAACTTCGCCATTCTTCCCCGACGTCCGAAAGAGTCCGCGGAGGCGTACCAGGAAATCTGGACCGACGAAGGTTCCCCTCTCATCGTCATCACGCAACGCCAGCGCGACGCCCTGCGCGAGCGGATCGATCTGCCCGTCGAGATGGGGATGCGGTATGGCAACCCCTCCACCGCGGAGAGCCTGCGCAGGCTGGCAGCTCAGGGCGTCGACGAGATCTTCGTCATCCCCCTGTACCCGCACTACGCCATGTCGTCATACGAGACGGCGGTCGCCAAAGTACTGACCGAGCTCCAGGGGATCGCGCCGAAGACCCGCGTGATCGTTCAGCCTCCCTACTACGAGGACGAAGACTTCGTCGCGGCGCTCGTCGCGCAGGCCAAGCCGTACCTCGACGAGGACGACTGGGACGCCCTTCTCTTCAGCTACCACGGGATCCCCGAAAGACACGTCAAACAGACCGACCCGACGGGATGCTGGTGCCTGCAGAACGACTACTGCTGTGACGTCGACAGCGTCGCTCACGCAACGTGCTACCGTGCACAATGCTTCGCCACCACCCGGAAGTTTGCCGAGCTCGCGGGCCTCGACAAGACCCAGTGGCGCCTGTCGTTTCAGTCGCGACTCGGGCGCGAGCCGTGGCTCAAACCGTACACCGACTTCGAGCTCGAAAAGTTCCCTACCCAGGGGATCAAGCGCCTCCTGGTCATGTGCCCTGCGTTTGTCTCCGATTGTCTCGAGACACTCGAAGAGATCGAGATGCGCGGCAAAGAAGACTTCGAGAAAGCCGGCGGCCTCACGTTCCGCTACATCCCCTGCGTCAACGAGTCACCGGAGTTCATCGACGTCCTGGAGCGAATGGTCGGCGACTTCCTCTCCGGAGCACTCGAAAAAACTGCAAAATCTGCATAGGCAGAAGGCTGATCCCGCAGTCCCTGCAGAACCAACAGGACGCCAAAACGCCTAAGCCATTGCAATAACTAAAGTTACCAAACCTGGCACCGAGCTTGCTCTACAGTGACCCGACGACTCGGCGACACCCGCCCCGAGCGCTGCCTCTCGCGTCAGGTCCCCTCACACGACCCCCCACGCCTGGCATGAGGCGCAGCGCTCGCGGCGGGTTTCGCGTTTCTTGGAAGCAAGCCCCCCGCTTCCGATGACTCCCAGCCGTTCACCACGAGCGAAGCATCCTCATTCGCAACGCGTTCGAGTCCCCGACGTAAGAGACAATCGCGACGCCGGTCCGCGGGTCGTAGGTGACCTGCGGGTTGTCGATGGAGGCCCCGAGCGCGAATGACGCCACGATCGTGTAGTCGACCGGGCTTCGCACTTCGAGCACCGCATCGCCGTTCTCCCCGTACACCACCAGGAGGTTGGCCCCGTCGAAGGCGAGCCCGACCCCGTGATACGACGATGTACCCAGGCCAGCGAGCTTGACGGGAGCGCTCACCGAACCCGCGGGGTCGATGCGAGCCAGGTACGCGTCGTCGTCGTCGTCGACGAACGATACGTGATAGTCGGTGCCGTCGAAGGCGACCCCGGGCCAACTGCTCCGGTCCACGTCTTCGCCGACCTCTACGTCGCTCTGGACCACGCTCCCGTCCTTCGACAGTCGGCCGAAGTGGACGGTGTAAGAGGTTTGGCCGTGGGCCGGGACCGCGTAGGCGAGGGACGAGCCGTCGAAGATCGTTCGAAGCCGGGCGTCTCGACTGACGCCCGTGTCGAGCAATTCACCTTCGGGGACGAGCACGTCGTCTGCTTCGGGGTCGACCACAGCGACGTATGCCCGCGACGAGTCGAGCCCCAGCAAGGCGTGCTCGGTCCCATCGAAGAAGGAGCTCCACGCGTACGTGTATCGCCAATCGTAGAAGGACGGAGCCCCGAGCGGCTCGTGGTTCTGGTCCCAGAACCGCATCGCCGGGCACTCGTAGTAGCTACAGCTCGCACTGTAAGCGAGGAAGTAGCGCGACCCGTCGAAGCCCACGGTGTTCCGAGCGCTCGTTCCCTGGTTGAAGTTCTGCGTCAGAAGCGGGACGCCGAAGTTTGTCGAAACCCCGGCGCGACCGTTGGTCGTCCAACCCACCTCGCCCCGGCGCCCTGCGACGACGTGCGGCGGCGTATAGCGGGTCGAGAGACCCGTCGCGAGTTCGATCTCCGGACCGAGCCGGTAGTCGGGGGGCTGGTTGTCGGGTCGCAGCCTGAAGTCGAGCACCTTTTGCATGTCGGGGGCCATCCGTAGCGTGTCGTTCATCGACGTGTACCCGGGCGCCCGCACCTCGATCTCCCAGTCGAACGCCGCCGCCGGAATCTGACCGCGGAACGTGTAGTCCCCCGAGGCGACGGTGTGCGCAAGGTAGACCCCACCATTGAGGAGCACCGTCGCGCCACGCACGGGGTCTCCGTTCGCGTCGGTGACGGTCCCCGCGACGTTGCCCAGCCCTGGCGACGCGCCGACTCGGACTTCGTATCGTGAGGGCTCCGGCGAGGTGCGCCCGAGGCGGTCGATGCTCACGATGTGGAACATCCAGAGCCCGTCAGCCTGGTCGTTCATCAGGATCTTCTCGTCGTTGCGGAAGGTCCCGTTCGTCTCGTCGGGCTGCGTGTCGCCGCGATGATCCCACGCGTACCAGTAGCCGGTGACGGAGTTGGCGTCGACGGATGGCGCGTCGGCCCACTCGATGAAGACGTCGTCCGTGGAAGACCACTGCGTCGAGTCCGGGTGGCTCGACGAACTCAGAACCGGTGCCGTCACATTGAAGTCGATGACGAACTCGACCGGCACGGTCCCCACCGTCGAGTCGGCGTTCACAGACACCACCTGAACCCGGTTCACACCGGCCCGGAAGACGTCGAGCGGGATGGTGACGTTTTCGACCGAGGAGAACTCCCCGTTGCTGGGGGTCGGTACCTCGCCGTCGTTCACGTTCCAGTAGTATCCCTTCGCACTGGCGAAGGGCTTGTCCCACGCGATCGAGACGTCGTCTTCGGACATGTTCCACTGGAAACCCTCAGGATGAGTGGGGGACGTCAGCGCCTCGGGTGGCATCACCGATTCGGTCCCGGAGAACGTCCCCTCGTTGGTGATGGCCGAGCCATAGAGAAGCGCGGCCGACGAGCCGTTGACAGTCGCGGTAGACGCGTTGGTGAGGACGTCGCCGCGCAGCTCCACGACAGCCGAAGACACCTCGCCGGTGTTGGTGAGGGCCCCGTACGCGTCCAGCCGCACTCGGTCTCCTCCCGTGATCGAGCCTGCGTTCGTGATCGTCTCCTCGGCGTGAAAGACGAACTGGGAACCGGCGCCGAGGTCGATCGAGCTGGAGTCGGTGACCTTCAGGCATTTCGCCCAGATCTCGAGTACCTCTCCGTCGGGGACCTCGATGCTGCCGCCGAGCTCGACGGTCACGCAGCCCTGATAGACGTGCGGCCCCCCCAGGGTCATCGGAACACCCTTGTTTTCGAGCTTGTCCTCGATGCAAACCCGGTGGTCACAGCCGAGGGCGCAGTTTTCGTTCTGGGCCCAGGTCTGCCCGTCCATGCCGCACATCTCCTGCACACCGCCGTTGCATCGAAGCGCGGTGGGGTCGCAGGCGCCGACGCACAGGCCATCCATGCAGTCGTCTTCGCAGATGTCGAGATGCTGCCACGCCGAGCCCGTTACGTTGCAAGTCTGTACCGAGTTCTTGAAGCATCGGTCTTCGCCCGCGGTGCACTGCACGGCGTCATCGCAACTACCGGCGTTGCATGCCTGAGCGCAGATCTGCGTCTCCACCCACTGGTTCTGATCGCAGCTCTGGACCGTGTTGCCTGCGCAGCGGGCCTCACCGGGGTTGCACCCCATGTTGTTGGCGGGCTCGGTGCATGAGCCCGCGTCGCATTCGCCCGACGCGCAGTCGCTATCGACCGCGCAATCCGCGGCCGCTCCGCAGGAGGGACACACTCCGCCGCCGCAGTCTACGTCCGTCTCGGCGCCATTCTTCGCGCCATCCGTGCACGTCTCCTGGTCCGCAGGGACGCATTCGTTACTCACGCCCAGGTCGCAATTGTTCGTGCTGCAATCGGTCGCGGCGAGACAGATTGCGCCGACCGCGCACGGTACGCAGCGCGAGCCCCCGCAGTCGACGTCGGATTCGTCCTGGTTTGCCTCCCCGTCCTGACACGTCCCCGGGTCCGTGAGGCAGATCGCCGGCTCCGCAGAGTCGTCGCACTGGGTACCGTCTGCGGCACAGTCGACCCCCACGGTCCACCCGAAGCAACCTCGGTTGTCGGCCGAGCAAGCTTCGATCGACGAACCGTTGCAGCGGGTCTCGCCCGCCTCGCAGGGATTCGCACACGCGTTGGGGTCCTGTCGGCCCGGATCACCTTCCCCCAACGGGTCATCCGTCGCGCACGACGCGACTGAAACTGTGAACAAGAAACACGACAGCCATTTGCGCCAATCGGACATCACGGACCTCTCGAAAAAAAGTCGTCAACGTCGCGGACGGTAGCGCGGAGATGGCAGGAAACAATGGCGTACGCTGAACTTTCAGAACCTTTCAGCAGCGAAGGGCACCTGAATGAAAGCGTGGTGATCCCCGAGGCGTAAAGGCCCAACGGGTCACAGGAGGTTGCGGAAGATTGGAGAGCGTCTCACCCCCCCGTGGGGATGTCGGCAGTTATACGGCGCCCGAACCACTGGCGAGGGCGAGTCCGGCCAGCATGACGAGAAAATAGGGAGCCAGTTGGGCGGCGCCGGGATAGTCCTTCGTGATCCGAAGACCGAAGAAGAGCTGAAGAAAGGTGAGCCCCGCGAGGACGAACCCGATCGCCGCGACCTCGGGAATGCCGAACAAGAGAAGCAAGGCGCCCAGGGCGCATGCGGCGCCCGTCGCCGCTTCGAAGAGCGTGAGCAGCCCGACCATCGGCGTCACTGCGCCAGCGAACGGGGTGTCGGAAAACTTCTCGGTGATCCAGCCGATGTTGCCGCTCCAGTCGAGCACTTTGTCGAGCGCCGATTGGCCGAACAGGATACCGAGCAGCCCGGCGGCGAAGACCTGCGCGAGCAGCAGAAGCGGAGAGCAACCGGCGTCTTCGCCGCACAGGACGTCAAACCACTCCATCGAAGACCTCCTCGAGAACCTCGCCGGCCGCCGCGATCACCTCGTCCAGCATCTCCTCCGTATGAGCGATGGAGAGGAAACCTGCCTCGTACTGCGACGGAGCCAGATAGACCCCTCGCTCGAGCATGCCGTGGAAGAATCTGTTGAAGCGCATCAGGTCGCAGTTCGCGACGTCTTCGTGGCGCTGGACGGGACCTTCGTAGAAGAAGAGGCCGAACATCGAGCCGACGCGGTGCTGCGACAACGGGTAACCTTCGCTACGGATGATCTCGTACATCCCCGCTTCGAGGCGCTGACCAAGGGTCTCCAACCGTTCGTACGCAGCGTCGTCCAGCAGCTTGAGCGTCTCGATCCCGGCCGTGACTGCGACGGGGTTCCCCGACAAGGTGCCTGCTTGATAGATCGGCCCATCGGGAGCGACCTGTCGCATGTATTCTTCTTTTCCGCCGTATGCGGCGAGCGGGAACCCACCGCCGATGACCTTCCCGAAGCAGTACAAATCGGGTGTCACTCCGTAGACTTCGGCCGCCCCGCCCCGGGCTACGCGGAAGCCCGTCATCACTTCGTCGAAGATGAGGAGCGCTCCGTGGGCGTGACAGAGGTCCAGCAGCTCCTGCAGGTAGCCGTCGACCGGTGGGATGCACCCCGTGTTTCCACAGATCGGCTCCAGGATGACCGCGGCGACTTCCCCCTCGTTCGCCTCGAAGACCTCGGTAACGGACTCGATGTCGTTGAACTTTGCCAGCAGGGTGTCCTTCGCCGTCCCTTTCGTCACGCCGGGCGAGTTAGGCGTCCCTAGAGTCAGCGCTCCGGATCCCGCCGCGATGAGGAACGAGTCCGCGTGACCGTGATAGCACCCCGTGAACTTGATGATCTTGTCGCGCCCCGTACACCCGCGCGCGACGCGGATCGCCGACATGCACGCCTCCGTCCCCGAGTTCACCAGCCGCAA
Organism: uncultured Bradymonadales bacterium; assembly: GCA_964411125.1. GTDB lineage: Bacteria > Myxococcota_A > Bradymonadia > Bradymonadales > Bradymonadaceae > JBFIHF01. The sequence continues at coordinate 91,118 of CAYPJU010000002.1, forward strand.
GACGTCGACGCCCGGGACTCGCTCACACACGAGCTCGGCGAGCTCGATCTCGAGCCGTGTCGGTGCTCCGAACGAGCTTCCGCGAGCGATCGCCGCCTGACAAGCTTCGACGACCTGCGGATGCGCATGCCCGAGGATCGCGGGTCCCCAGGTCAGCACGAAGTCGATGTACCGGTTCCCATCGGCGTCGAAGACCAGCGGCCCCGACGCTCGCTCGATGAACGGCGGCGTTCCCCCCACCGATTTGAATGCGCGGACCGGAGAGTTCACACCTCCGGGCATCACACGGGTCGCACGCTCCAACAACTCTTCGCTCGTCGAGAACATTCAGGCCTCCAGACTGGGACGCGAACGTTCTACCGAGAGCGGCGGCCAGCGGAAAGCGGAACTTTGTCCGTCACTCGGTGAGCGGCGCCCCACAGGCCTTCAAGAGTTCGAGCTCCCCGTCGCAGTCCGACCCGGCGACGGTCCCGCCATCTTCACCGTTCACGATACAACGGCAGTCTCCCCCGGTGTCGCACCGGACGCGGTACTGGTCGTCGTCGCACGTCAGTTCGATTTCACAGAAGTCGCTCCCACCACCCGTGGCGATGACGTCTGCGTTGCAGTCGGGGTTCTGCGAGGGAATGGGGGCCCCGCACTTCCGGAGCGTGTCGTAGCCGCAGAAACCATCGTCGTAGGCGAGCGACGCTTCGACTTGTCCATCGACGCTGCAGGTGCAGACGTTCGAATCTTCGTCACAGTCGACTTCGTATGTCACCCCGTCGCAGTCCACCGCGTTCTCGCAGAATCCGGGGCCTCCTCCACTCGGGCCGTCCAGGCATTCGACCGGGCCACCTTCACCGTCGTTCCCTCCGTCGTTCCCCGCGTCGTCATTCGCAGAACCATCGCCTCCCATGTCGCCCGTAGAGTCCGGGTCGGGACCACTCGAGCTTTCCGCGTCGGAATCGCGGAAGAGCCCACCGTCTGACCCTCCGTCCTCCGAGACTTTCTCGAGCCCCGGGGTGCATCCGACGATCAGGCCAGCGACGACAACGTATCTCCATTTCATCTCATCTCCTTGACGCGGCGGTTCGAGCTTCGTCCCAACCTCGAGCAAATGGCGTACCAGCGTGCGCGAGCTGAGCGGTTCCCCCGCCGCGGGGCGCGACGGAGGGCCCCGCCCCCGGGTGCTGGGTCGAACGGCGCGTCATTCATGTCGTACTCGCCGGCCTGCGGTGTCGGATTTTCGAGGGCCGTGCCCCGGTCGAGCCGAAGCAGTGGACAAAACCGGCCTCTCGGAAGCTCTCCGCGAGAGTGAATCAGGGCAGGAGTGGCACCCGCCGACGCTGGCTCGCCTTCTCTGCGCACTTCGGTCGGCGCACCCGCAACGGGCTCCCCTTCACGAACCGAGAGCTTCCGCGACGGCGGCGACCACCTTGGAGGGAATGATGACGCCCTTGTAGTAGACGACCGGAATGCCCTGCGCGTCGATTTTCTCGCGGTCCGCCTTGAGGCGCTCGGAAACGACGAGGACGAACGGAACGTCGATGGCGGAGAGCGCTTCGATCCGCCGACGCAGGTAGCCGGCGCGCCAGAAGCTGACGATCTCGATGAACGCCTCGCGACCGTCCGCTGCTCGGGCGACGTAGTCGGCGACGAGGACTTCCCCGTCGGGGAGCTCGACGACGCTGCCGACTCGCTCGATATCGAACTCGAGCTCTTCGTTCGCACAGCGCTCTTCGAACCATTGTTCTTCGTCGGTCCGCCACTGTCCGCGAGGGCGATAGTGCGACACCATGCCATCCTCGGCCGACAGCTCAAATTTTCGTTCCTTCCCCTTCCAGTCGATGTCCGCCTCCAACTCCCATGCGTCGAGGTGGATCAATGCAGGGAGGAAAACGGCCATCTGCAACCCGTACTTCCGACTCATCTTCAGCAGGGAAGCGGGGCCGTCGATCGTCACCTCGACCTCGTCCCCGTCACGTCGGACGCGATGCATCAGCCCGTGAAACTTCAGGGTGGAGAAGACGTACCGGAGCCGATCGGGGTTGGGTCGGGCGATTCGCACACGCATCTCCAGCGCCTTGAACAACACCGCCTGGGCGAGCGCCAGATTGTAGCGATGCACCAGCTCCTCTGGTTCGAGGGCGTCGAAGTCGACCAGGACCTGTCGTTCGTCGAGGTCCGCGTACATCCCCTCTTCGACCTCCGCCACCTCCAGACCGAGCTCGGCTGCCGCTGCCTGCAGTGCAGCCTCGCGGGTACTCGGCCCAGCCCCTCGAAACGCCGCTTCGAAAACCACCCTCCGCAGATCGACGGGGTCGACCGCGCAGACCGTTTCGTAGGTGCTCCGGTCCTCGCAGAGTTTCGCCAGCCCTCGCCACAACACGAAGTCCGTTCCGTGCCCGACGATATCGTCGACCTCTGACGTGATCGCGCCCTTCGGTCCCCCCACCCCATCGCGAAACGCGGCCACCATTCGAGCCGCGCGCCCCACCGTCTCCTCGTCCACTGCGACGTACTGGCACTTCACGACACCACTTCGCACGCGCGCTCGGAGGAGATTACTGGTCAACATCGAGGAGGTCGGGGCTAGGGGCCGAACGAACCGGAGTCTAGCGCGCATGCCCGCCTCACCCAAGGGCCTGCACGGTTGGCACGTATCGGCGACGAACATCCCCCGCCTACGAGTGCCGACCCGACCAACGGATACCGTCGATCGACCGCAGTGCCTTGTCGCGCGTCCGCGCCCCCTTCGACACCGCCGCCAACCGTGAAACCGGCCCGCCCGTGCGCTCGTCCGAAAAGTCCGACACCTCTATCGCCCGCGAAATCCGGGGGCCAGAAGCGCGTTCTCATCTTTTTTCGCAACGGAATTCGAAATCGGCCGATAACTAGGGTGGTCGCCGTGGAGTGTCGACCGGAGGACGAACCACCGTTCGCGCGCGGTGGCCTCGCACCCTTCGGAAGTCGCACGCGTCGGCCGCGCGGTGGACGAGAGCCCGGCTCTCGTCTGCGTCCTATCGGCGGCCTCGGTCGCCTGGGGGTGGGGGGAGGCGACCGATGGCCGCCGATAGGCGGGCCCGCGGGGCGCGTGACCTTTCGAGGTCGCGCGCCCTACAGGCCTGTTGAGAAGCAACATGAACGAACGCAGGTACAACGATTTCGAACCAGCAACCAGGAGGTGCCGATGACCAAAAACCAGTGACGCGCCACGGCGAAGCCCACGCATTTCCGGGCTCGGCGCGTCGCGAGGGCTACGTCTCCAGTACGGCTCAGGCCCCCTGGCTTCGACAGCCCGACACATGGTCCCCGGGACCGACCGAGGCTGCGGCACCGCGCGATGGTGCCGCCCCCGACGGCACGGCCGGAACCGACCGATCTCCCACGCCGACCCCGACGCTCGAGGCCGACCATCACGGTCCGCCGCGGTTCGAGCTCGAAGGTCCACACCGTTGGGCGCGGTCCGAAAAACTTCGCGCGGGAAAATCGCCCCCCCGCGCAGGAGCACGACCCGATCGGCCCGCGGCGCGGGGGGGAAAGGACAGCTCTGTCGTTCCCGACCGACGAAGACGGCACCGCTCTGCCCGTCGTTACTCGGTGCTCGGGCTCTCCAGCGCTGACGGCGGCGGTGCGGTCGAGCGACGTGGGAAGGCGCGTCGCGCCATGGTTGGAAGCGAGCGGAACTGCAAGAAGCGACGCTCTCCAGCGCTAGCGATATGCGTCGTGATCACGCCGACGCTCGCTCTGAAACGACTCGACCGAGTCCAGGGTGACGAGCTCGTACAGGGTGGCACGTTTGTCTTTCGCCCGCCGAAGGATACGGCCGAGCCGTTGAACGTGTTCCCGGACCGAACCGGTGCCCGAAAGGATGATTGCGACGTTGGCCGAAGGGACGTCGACTCCTTCGTTGAGGACTTTGCTGGTCATCACCACCCGGTACTCGCGGTTGGAGAACCGCTTCAAGACTTCGGTTCGCTCGGCAAGCGGGGTCTGGTGGGTGATGGTCGGGCAGAGGAACCGCTGGCTCATCTCGTAAACCGTCTCGTTGTCGTTGGCGAAGACGATGACCTGATCGTTCCAGTGCCTGGTCAGCAGCTCTTCGACGGCGGCGATCTTGTTGGCGTGCGCCAGCGCCAGCTTCTTCTGTCGATGGTAGGCGGCTAGCGCCGCCCTCCCCTCTTCGCTGCGGCTCGTCGCGGCGAGGAATCTCTGCCATCCGCCGCCGGACATCCGGATGCCCTGCGAGTCGACGAAGCCCCGATACTGACCGCGGGACTCTTCGTACGCAGCCCGGTCGGCGTCGGACATCTCGACCTCGACCGTGTGGACGTCGTATTCGCTGAGGATGTCCCCCGCGAGCTCCTTGATCCCCTGCCGGTGGACGATTGGCCCGACGAGGTCGAGGAACACCTTGTGCCGACCATCGTCGCGATCGGGCGTCGCGGTGAGCCCCAGGCGGAACGGCGCGATGCATTGCTCGGCCGCCTGCTTGTACATTTCGCCGGGGAGGTGGTGGACCTCGTCGAAGACGATCAGGCCGAATTTACCCCCGAGGCGTCCCATGTGGATCGCGGCCGAATCGTAGGTCGAGACGGTAATCTCGCGGACGTCGTGCCTTCCGCCGCCGAGGGCCCCCACCTCCATGGAGAACGCTTTGGAGAGTCGGCGGATCCACTGGTCGACGAGGTCGAGCGTCGGTGCGACGACGAGGGTGGAACGACGAACCTCGTCGATGGCGAGTTCTGCGACGTAGCTCTTGCCGGCCCCGGTGGGCAGAACCACGACGCCGCGCTTTTCGCCGACGATCCAGTCATCGAGAGCGTGACGCTGGTGCTCGTAAGGTTCGAACTCGCGCAGGTGCGCGGACGACAGTTCCTCGAAGTTTCGTGCGAGGTCCACGACGACGAGTCCGCTGCGCAGCAGCGACCCGACGAGGGCGCGGTAGGCGTGGGCCGGGCCCCGCGCGGCCCCGATGCGGTCGTCCCACACGAGCCCGTGTTGGCGGCAGACTTCGGCGTCGAGCCGATCCACGACGAGGGTCCCGCCGTCGAATCGAATCCGGACGAACTCGGCTCCGGGCGGAACCTCGTCATCGCGGCGTAGATAGGGCGTCTCTTTTGCCATGCCAGAGGGCTTGGGGTATAAATTCGGGTGGGAACGTACCTTACAATGTGCGCTGAAACTGTCGCAACGGGCCGAGCGGAGGACCGCCCCGCCCCGAGAACTCCCAACCTCGATTCGATGGCCGACATCTTCGCGTACAGGAGACACACCCCGTGAGCGCCGGATCCGGATCTGCCGCGGAGCTACAGCCCGGGCAGGTATTCGAGGGGAAATACAAGATCCTCCGCGAGCTCGGTCGCGGTGGGTTCGGGATGGTTTACCTCGCCTTCCAGGAGGGGATGGATCGCCACGTCGCGCTCAAGATCCTCAAATCCAGTGTCACCGCTCAAGCGCCGAGCGCCAAGGATCGATTCCTGCGCGAGGTAAAGATCATCTCGCGACTCAAACACCCGAACACAGTCACGATCCACGACTTCGGCGAGACCTGGGACGGAGGTCTCTACATGGTGCTGGAGTATGTCGAAGGCGAGACGCTCAAGCAGGTGCTCAAGCGCGAGGGGGCGCAGGACCCGCTCCGGGGGGCGGAGATTGCGCGGCAGATCGCCCGTTCGTTGAGCGAGGCGCACCAGCATGGGGTGGTACACCGCGATCTGAAGCCAGCCAACATCATGCTCACCAGCATCGAGACGGGGAAAGACTTCGTGAAGGTGCTGGACTTCGGGGTCGCGCGTCTGCTCGACGCTCCGACCGACGATCTCACCTCTGTCGGCCTGCCCGAAGGTGAACGGGAACTCATCGGGACGCCGCGCTACATGTCTCCCGAGCAGGTCCGTGGGGAGAATCTCACTGGCGCGAGCGACATCTACGGCCTCGGGTTGATGCTCTACGAGCTCCTCGCGGGGGAGCCGGCCGTTCAAGGGGACACGACGATGGGCCTGATCACGCAGCAGATCAGCCCGGAGCCTTTGCGCCTTCCGCACCTGAATGCCTTTCCGCCCCCGCTTCAGGACATCGTTCGAATCTCGACGACCAAGCAGCTCAACGACCGGTTTCAAACGGCCGATCAGATGGCGGATGCTCTCGAAGAGACGATCTTCATGATACGGCGCGAACGAAACCTCACCGGGCCGAGTAACCCATCGGGTTTCCAGCTCTCGAGTTACCAGTCGCAGTTGTCAGCTCAGCAACCCGAGTGGCTGGAACGGGGTTCCAGCTTTCAATCGGGGCCGGCCGACAGTTGGAACAGCGGCGGACACCAGAGCATCCCACCCCAGTCGGGCGGTCACGCGGGGATGAACTCGTTCCAATCTTCGGGTCCGTTCGCGAGCGGTGTGGTCCCGAGCCCCCCTGCCCCTCCACCTCGGAGCCTCAGCCCGGGATTCAACGAGCTGGAACTTCCGCAAGACGATGACTACCAGCCGACGGTCGAGCGTGACGCGTTGAGTCGCGCTTCGCTCCCGCCTACCGGCGTCGGCGCGGCCGGGCTCTCGCTCGAAGAGCTTCCGCCCGTTCCACTGGACGATCGTCCGTTCGACCCGGAGAGCGAGGCGGAAGACGATCCGCACGCTCCGCCGCCGGCCGAACCGGATCTCTCCCCTCCGGCGATCTCGGCCAGCATCTCGCGTATCAAGACGCGGCCTCAGCCCGAAGAGAGCCTCTCCGAGTTCGCGATCGGGCTGCTGCAAGTTCTGGCGCTGAGTACGCTGGCGATTTTCGTCTCTTACGTAATGTTCCTGGTGCTCGGGGCCTGGATCGACAGTTTCGCGCACGGTGCGGTCAAATTGATCGGCGCCGCGTTGGGCGCTCTGGTGGTGCCCGTGGGACTCATCGTCATCGAGAGCCTCAACAGCGATCGCTTCCGGGTGGTGGCCAAGTTCTCGGACCGAGCCACGGGCGTTCTCGTCAAGAGCACGGTGATCGGCGTCTTCGTGGTGGTCGTGCTGTCGGCTGTGTTCGCGGGAAAAATCGTGCCCAACCTCCAGGTCGATCCCAACTGGTTCTTCGCCGAAGAGGACGCTCCCGGCCTGCCGCGGCTGAACCGTACGGTGTCTTACGGCGTGGCCGATGCGATCGCGACGACGATGGGAGCCATCGGGCTCTACGACCCAAAGAGCGCGGCAATGCGTAAGCGCGCAGCTCAGACGGGGACCGCCCCGCGCAAGCTGGCTCCGGGGCGCACCCGAGCCCTGCCCCCGTCGACCCGCGATGGAAACAAGCAACAGCGCACCCGTCCGGCGGCGCCCACTGGCGGCTCCGACACGAAGAAATCCGAATACGAAAAGTGGTGAACGCTACTCTCCACCCTCTACCAGGGGGGGTGCCGTCAGGTCTGGGACGACGTTGCGGTCCCCGAACGCGGGTGGCCTGGCGCTGAACTCGGGGTTCTTCTCGATGTTCTGCTCGAGCTTGTCGACCTTCGCTTTTTTCCGCAGCTCGCTCATCAACTTCAAGGTCGCGTCCCTCTTCTTGGAGCGGAGGAGGGTTTCACGGACCTCGTCGGCCACCTGCTCGAGCGGCTGCAGGCGCTCGGGCCGTTTCTCGAACACCTTGATGATGTGAAGGCCGTGGGACGAGCGGACTGGCTCGGTGGTAATCTGTCCCGCCTCCAGCTTGAACGCGGCGTTGGAGAACTCCGGTACCATCTGTCGACGGGAGAACCATCCGAGGTCGCCTCCCTTGTTCGCCGTGGGGCCCTCGGAGTACTGGCGGGCGAGCGCAGCGAAGTCGGCGCCCTTCTTTTCGGCCTCGCGCTGAATCCTTCGAGCCAGTTGTTTGCGCTCTTTCACGTCCTCGGGAGTGGCTTCTCGGTCGAGCCTGAGAAGGATGTGGCTGGCGCGCACCTGCTCGGGGGTCTGAAAACGTTTCTCGTTGTCCTGATAGAACTCCTGGATCTCGGCATCGGTCACCCGAACGTCGTACTGCTCGGCGAGGAGCGCCTCGAGCCCGAGCGACTTACGCAGGTCGGCCTTGATGCGATCCGGCGTCATTCCGCTGCGACGGTAGTACTCCTCGATGTCCTCCTGCTCGTGGAAGTTCTCGTCGAGGTACGCGTCGAACTGGGCCTGAACGTCGGCGTCGGCCACTTCGATCCCGGCTTCGTCGAGGGCCTGCTCGAGCAATGCGTCGCGGATCAGTTGCGTGAGAATTCGCTCGCGGTATCGCGCGATTCTCTTGTCGTCTAGGTAGCGCGCCATTCGCCCGAACCGCCGAGCTTCGGTGTCGAACCGTTCGGCGGGAATCTCCTTCCCGTTCACGCGTGCGACGGGTCCGATGGCCCGAAAGGGAACGAGCACCTCCGCTTCAGCGGCCTCGGAGGCCTCCACGTTGCCCAGATCGGCGACCGACTCTTTCACGGGGGGCGGATCGGTCGGCGCTGTCTGCTCGACGGCGTCTCCTTCGCAGGCGCAGAGACCGACGAGGAGCGACAACGAGATGAAGCGAAGCCTGGTCATGGAATCCTCACAGCATGTTGGCGACTTCGCGCACGACTTCGATGCTCATCGGCATGAGCACCTCCTGCACGTGGGCGCGAGCCAATGCAGCGATTGCGTTCCCGATGGTCGTCGCCCCGGGCACGAAGTCGATTGGATCGATGAACCACGACGGATTCTTGAGCAAGCCGACGGCGAGGTTGGTCAGGATCAGGTGCGAACCCAGGAATCCGAGAACGTTCGCGATCAGGAAGAGCCGGAAAAAGCTCCACCGCCACGCCTTGGTCGCCGCGACGAGCGAGACCGAGAGGGCGACGAGGAACGGAAACCCACCCACGAATGCGCGGAGCAAGAGCCCCGAGTCCCACATGTGGGCGCTCAAGAATACGAAGGCGAGCGGAGCGAGTGCGACGGCCAGCAGTGCTTCGACGATCTCGGAGTTGGTCTCGGGGATTCGAAGCAGGGGGCGCCCCCTGGAGGTGGTCACGACCCTCGGTGCGCCCTCCCCCTCCGCGGGCCGAAGGCGATCGTAACGGTCGAAGTCGAGCTCCAGATTGTCCGCGGAGTGGATCGAACGCAGACGCTCTTCTTTGTCTTCGAGGTCGGCTTTGTTTGCCGCCGGCGGTCCCGTCGCTGGTCCAGGACCGACGACGACTCTGCCACCTTTGGCGGCGACGGCCGCATGTCGCTCACTCCGTTCGAGCCGCTCGATCTCGGCGATGACCTCGTCGGCTGTCTGGTATCGACGCCGATGATTCTTGTCGATCATCTGGCGGAGCATGGGCCGGTACTCTTCGGGTACGAGCTCGATCTCGTCCAACTGAAGGGGCTTTCGCGAGACGTGGGCCATGATGGCGGTCTCTACGGAGTCGGCTTTGACGGCCCGCGCCCCCGTGATCATCTCGTAAAAGAGGAGCCCGAGGGCGTAGAGATCGGAGAAGGGCCCGACGGCCTGTCCCCTCGCCTGCTCCGGCGCGATGTAGCGGGGAGTTCCGACGGCGACCCCCTCCCGGGTGAGTTGAATGATCGACTCGTCGTTCACGCGCTCGAGGAGCTTTGCCATTCCGAAGTCGAGCACCTTCACGTCGTATTCGCCGCCTCGCCGCTCCATCAGCATGATGTTTTGTGGCTTCAGGTCTCGATGCACGATTCCCAGGTCGTGCGCTGCCTTCAGGCCCTTCGCTATCTGGCGGGTGACGGAGAGCGAGACGCCGGCCGGGAGCCTGCGCCCGTTGACCACGTCGTAGAGGGTGGCGCCATCGAGGTACTCGAGGACCATGAAGAGGAGGTGGTTTTCGGTCTCCCCATAGTCGTACATCGTGATGACGTTGGGGTGGCGGATCGACGCGACGACCTTCATCTCGCGTTGGAATCGGCCCAGGGCGGTCTCGTTCACCCCGGAGTCGGGGGGCGGCAGCGCCTTTACGGCCACGCGCTCCATCGTGACTTTGTCGATCGCGGTGAAGATCGAGCCATAGGCTCCGGAGCCGATGAAATCTTCGACTTCGTACCGCTCGCCGAGCACGGTGCCGGGGCGAATGTATTTGCGAACGACGTCGGACGGATGCATGCCGATTCCGGGCTCATCTGCCGGACGAGACGACCGCGTGTCGGTCCTCGTTCCGGTCTACACAGATCGGGAATGGGTTGACGAGTGGAGGTTTTACCACGGCTTGATGGACGACGCGAAGCTGAAGACCCCGGCGAAACCCTCAGCGATCCCTTCCACCCCCCGGCGAACGACGCTGTCGGCGGGGGCGTCGGCGACCATCCAGCCGCCGGCGAGCTTCATGCGGGAGGCGGCGTCCTCGGGGATGAGAAAGCCGGTGACGAGCATCACGATCACAAGGGCGACGAGGAGGTTGCGGGAGAGCGGCAGGACCCAATCTTCCCGGAATCCACGCCCTATGCGCCGCATCGGCGAGAACTGAACGGCGAGAATCGCCCCGGCGAGGGGGATGAGACCGATGAAGACGCGGCTCGCCCCCCCGTTTGCGTAGACGGTCGAGGTGACGTGGAACACGAACAGGAGGCTCAGGACACCGACCGTGATCCAGACCCCATCGCGCTGCCAGGAGCTGGTGGAGAAGGTGTTGCTGCGGTCGGCCTCGCGCCGTGAAGCGACGTCACGCCTTATCTCGTCGCGCCGGATGCGGCCGTGATCCACTTTGAGTTCTTCTCGCCGAGCCGGTTGGCGTCGGGGTGCTGGCGCGGGTTCCGGCCGGGGCCGCGAGGGGCGCCGTCGCGGTGGTTCGGTCTCTTCGATCGGGGGAGGTTCGATGTAGCCCCGCCCGGAGAAGAGCTCGTCGAAGTCGTCGTCTTCCGGCTCGCCGAGCAGCACGGCGAACTCGTCGGAGTAGTCGGCGCTGTCGATCCTCGGTAGTTGTCGCGCGAACTCCTGGACAGACCGAAACCGGGCTCGCGGATCTCGGGCAGTAGCCTTGAGCACCAGCTTCTGAAATCGCTCGGAGACGAGGTTGAGCTTCGGGAACGGCAGTGGTTCCTCAGCGATGTGATTCTGCACGACCTCGCCGACGGTCTTGCCCTCGACGGGGGTCTCGCCGGTCAGCATTTCGTAGACGAGCAGGCCGAGACTGTAGAGGTCGCTGGCGGGAGTTATCGGCTCGCCGAGAACCTGCTCGGGGCTCATGTAGATGGGGGTTCCGACGAACTGGGTCGAGCGGCGGGTACGCTTCGCCTGAGTTCGTCGAGCTTCGTCTTCGACCAGCTTCGCGACCCCGAAATCGAGAACTTTCACGAAGTCGGTCTCGCCGTGGACCTCCGTGAGCATGATGTTCGAAGGTTTGAGGTCGCGGTGAATGACTCCGGTGTCGTGCGCCTCGTCCAGGGACTTGAGGATCTGCTTGGTGATGTGCGCCACGCGCTGTTCGCTCATCGCGCCCTTCTCGAGCTCTGCTTCGAGAGAAGTGCCGATGACGAACTCCATCACCATGTAGGAGATGTCGGTGTCGGTGGTGCCGAAGTCGAAGACGGTGACGGTGTGGGGGTGCTTCAACTTCGAGACGATGCGCGCTTCGTGGACGAAGCGCTCGGCGACCTCGGGGTGTCCCTGAACGATCTCGGGGCGCAAGACCTTCATCGCGACGTCTCGGTCCATGACTTCGTGACGCGCACGGAGCACGTAAGCGAAGCTCCCCTCCCCGATTTTGTCGACGATACGGTACTTCCCCTCGAACAGGCTCCCTCGAGCGAGAGCACGTCTGAAGTTTTGGCGCACGTCGCCCAAAGGACCTCCGAGGCACGAACGGTCTGATTGTGGCGCAGGACGCGCTTCAGGACCAGTATCCGGGCAAAAAAAAGTCCGGCGCTCACGAGGAGTGCCGGACTCTTTGAGTGCGGGGGGAGGCTCAGAAGCCCATTCCGCCCATTCCGCCCATTCCGCCATGACCATGGTCATGGTGATGGTCGTCGCTGTCCTGCGAAGGCTTCTCGGCAACCATCGCTTCGGTGGTCAGCATGAGGCCGGCGACGCTCGCCGCGTTCTGCAGCGCGGTACGGGTGACCTTGGCCGGGTCGATGACGCCAGCTTCGAAGAGGTCTTCGTAGGTGTCCGTCAGCGCGTTGTAGCCGAAGTTGTCCTTGCTCTCGAGAACCGTCTTGATGACGATCGACCCGTCGACGCCCGCGTTACGCGAGATCTGGCGGATCGGCTCTTCGATGGCCTTGCGGACGATGGTCGCACCGTGGCGCTCTTCGTCCTCGGAGAACGTGAGGCCGTCGAGCACGTGAGCGCAGCGAAGGAGGGCCACACCACCACCCGGGACGATGCCTTCTTCGACGGCAGCGCGGGTCGCGTTGAGTGCGTCTTCGACGCGGGCCTTCTTCTCTTTCATCTCGATCTCGGTCGCGGCGCCGACTTTGATGACGGCAACACCACCCGAGAGCTTCGCGAGACGCTCCTGGAGCTTCTCACGGTCGTACTCGCTCGTCGTCTGCTCGATCTGCGCTTCGATCTGCTTGACGCGCGCCGAGATCTGGTCGGCCGAGCCGTCACCGTCGACGAGAGTCGTCGAGTCCTTGGTGATGCGGACGGTACCGGCCTGGCCGAGCTGGCCAATCTTGGCGTTCTCGAGCTTCATGCCGCGCTCTTCGCTGATCACCTGACCGTTGGTCAGGATCGCGATGTCTTCGAGCATCGCTTTGCGGCGATCGCCGAAGCCCGGGGCCTTCACCGCGGCGACGTTGAGGACGCCACGGATCTTGTTGACGACGAGGGTCGCGAGGGCTTCGCCTTCGATGTCCTCGGCGATGATCAGGAGCGGGCGCTTGTCGCCGCTCAGGATCTGGTCGAGGAGGGGAAGGAGGTCCTTCATGTTGCTGATCTTCTTGTCGAAGAGAAGGATGTACGGGTCCTTCATCTCAGCTTCCATGCGCTCCGCATTCGTGACGAAGTACGGCGAGAGGTAGCCGCGGTCGAACTGCAGACCCTCGACGAACTCGAGCTCGTCTTCGAGGCCACGCGCTTCTTCGACCGTGATGACGCCCTGCTTTCCGACCTCTTCCATCGCGGTGGCGATGAGGTTACCGATCGACTCGTCGTTGTTCGCCGAGATCGTACCGACCTGAGCGATCTTCGACTTCTCGTTCGTCGAGACCGACAGGTTGCCGAGCTCTTCGACGATCGCTTTGACGGCTTTGTCGATGCCGCGCTTGATCGCCATCGGGTTGTGACCGGCGGTCACGAGCTTCGTTCCTTCGCGGAAGATCGCCTGGGCGAGAACCGTCGCCGTCGTCGTTCCGTCACCGGCGGTGTCGGACGTCTTCGACGCGACCTCTTTGACGAGCTGAGCGCCCATGTTTTCGAACTTGTCTTCGAGCTCGACCTCTTTCGCGACCGTCACACCGTCTTTGGTGATCGTCGGAGCACCGAAGCTCTTTTCGATCACGACGTTGCGACCTTTCGGTCCGAGGGTCACGCGCACTGCGTTCGCGAGCGTGTTGACGCCGTTGAGGATGCGCTGGCGAGCACGGGTATCAAAAATGATTTCCTTGGCCATGTTGCTTCTCCTTTATCTCTGGAAACTTTGGTTACGCGGTGACGATCGCGAGGATTTCGTCTTCGCGGAGGATGAGATGCTCTTCGCCCGAAAGCGTGATCTCCGTGCCGGAGTACTTTCCGAAGAGGACCTTGTCCCCTTCCGAAACGCTCATCGGAATTTCGGCGCCGCTGTCTGCGCGCTTTCCGGGGCCGACGGCCCGAACGATGCCTTCGAGGGGTTTCTCTTTCGCCGTGTCGGGGATGTAGAGCCCCGAAGACGTCTTCTCCTCACTCTCGAGGCGCTGAACCAGCACTCGGTCCTGAAGCGGTTTGATTCCCATTTCACTCTCCTTGGTTGATGTCGGCTTGCGCCGTGCTGTGTAGTGTCGGCCTTCGAGTTGCTCCGGGCCGCATGGTTTCTCATCCATCCGCCCTTAGCAGTCTCAGACCGCGACTGCTAACGGGCCGGATAGTAGTTGCGCCCTCGGAGGGGTCAAGCGATTTTTTTGACTCTGTGACGGTGGTGTCGAGGGAGATCGTCCCGACCGGGACGAAGGTCTCGCCGGCCGGTGGTTTCCGCGGTTCTCAGCGGTGGTAGGGCTCGCCGCGAATGATCGTCATCGCGCGGTAGAGCTGTTCCGCGAGCACCGTCCGCGCCATCTCGTGGGGCAGCGTGAGTGCCGAGAGTCGTAACACGAGATCGGCCTCTTGTCGCGTCTCGTCCGCGTGGCCCTCCGGTCCACCGATCAGAAATGTCACGTAGCGCGTCCCGCGCACCATGCGTTCTTCCACCCACTCGGCCAGCTCTTCGCTCGTCTTGTCGACGCCACGCTCGTCGAGGACCACCACGATCGCTCCCTGGGGAAGCGAGGCGAGCAAGCTCTGCGCTTCTTCGCGCTGACGCTGAGCCGCGTCCGACGCGCTCGACTCCCGAATGTCGCGGGAATCGGTCGGCAGATAGTGTCCGAGCCGGTCGATGTACTCGCGGTAGAGTTTTTTCCACCGTGAGTCGCGTAGCCTCCCGACGGCGTGAATGCTGAGCTTCATGGCCTTCGACATACCCGCCGGCGAGAAAGTTCGCAACGCTCGCCGTTCGCGTCCGAAAACGTTGGGAACCCGAAACGATGGAGGACCCGATGTTAGACTTACTCTTTCCCCGAATCTGCTTTGGCTGCGACGACCTGCTGACGCGCGGCGAGCATGGCGTCTGTAAGCCATGTTCACGGGCCCTGTTCGAAATCTCTTCGCCGAAGTGTCCACGCTGTGCCCTACCTCGCGACCGCGCCGCCGGCGTCGACGCGCTGTGCGGGGGCTGCCTGAGTCGAAACCCGGCCTTCGAAACGTCCCACGCCTGCTTTCTGTACGATGGCCCGGTCCGTGAGGCCGTGCGGCGCGCGAAGGCGCGGGAGGACGAAGCGTTGTTGCTGTCCCTGACGGACGCGATGTCGGCGTGGTTCGAGGTCGTCGCCTCGACCTACCCGGACGCGAGTTGGATCGCAGTGCCTGCCCACGACGATGACATCCGCCGGCGCGGATGGGACCCGCCTCGACGCCTCTTGGAGCGACTCGCCGAGCGCTCCTCCTTTCATCTGTGCATCAGGCGAGGCCTCATCAAAGTGCGAGCGACGTCCAAGCAAGCCGACCTCGACATCGCCGCTCGATGGCGGAACCTTCGTGGCGTCTTCGAACCGGCCGATCGTCTCGAGGGGACGGTCGTGGTCTTCGACGACGTCATGACGACGGGCGCAACCTTGCATCATGCCGCGCGTGCGGCACGCGAGGGGGGCGCGGATGAGGTGGTGGCCGTCGTTGCTGCGCGGACGCCGCGATGACACACGGCTCCGTCACGGCCTCCTCGCGTGGAAAAATGCCTCCGGGATGGCTACAACCGTCCCGTGCGCCCCCTCCCCACCATCTACGTCTGGCTCGCCCTTCTTCTGGCGGGCTGCGAGCGCGCGCCGACCGTAGAGACGATCACCGAGGCGGACGCCGCACGCGATGACGCAGTGACCCGCGCTCTCGAATTCTACGGGACGCGAGCGAAGTTCGAGCGCCCGGTGACGGTGGCCGGAAAAGTACCCGGCCTCGGCGACACGCGTTCGGAAACGTGCGGCGCATGCCATCAGGAGATCTACCGGGAGTGGCAGCTCTCGACGCATGCCCACGCGTGGACCGACGACGCACAGTTCATGGAGGAGTTGAAGAAATCGCGCGGCAAGAAGCCGGGAGACGGCGACGTCGGGTGGCTCTGCGTCAACTGCCACACGCCCGCCGCGGAGCAGCTCGAGCAGCTCGTCGTGGGGCTCGACGGCGGCGACATCGCCATGCCACGCTACGTCGACAACCCGACGTTCGATCCGAAGATGCAAGACGACGCGATCGGGTGCGCGACGTGCCACGTCGAGAACGGGGTCGTCTACGGCCCATGGGGGACGACGAACGCTCCCCACCCGGTCGCGAAGCGTGACTCGCTAAGCGACGAAGGGGTCTGTGTACGGTGTCACCAGGCCGAGCAATTTTACGAGTCGCGCAACCTCGGCTGCTTCTTCGACACCGGCAAGACGTTCGCGGCTTCGCCGGCCGCGAAGGCAGGCAAGACCTGCCAGTCGTGCCACATGCCGGAGGTCGTCCGCCCTCTCATGCCCGGCTTCGAGCCCCGAAAAACGCGTCGGCACTGGTTCGGCGGCTCCCTGATCCCGAAGCGACCGGAGTACGCGGCGGAGCTTGCCGCGCTCGAGAAGCACTACCCGGACGGGGTGTCGATCACCGTCGCGCCCTGGAGCGCGGCCCTCGAAACGAGGTGGAAGAGTCAGCCGAAGCTCTCGGCTCCAGACGAGAAACATCGAAAGAGCTTGGAGAAGAAATGCGTCGGTGAGTGCGTGCCGGTCGCCATCGTCGTGACGAACACGGAGGCGGGACACACGGTGCCGACGGGGGATCCGGAGCGGCATGTAGACGTGACGGCGAGCGCGATGCTGGACGGAAAGTTGGTGGCACGCGATTTCACTCGTATTGGCTCTCGTTACGAGTGGTGGCCGAAGACGAAGCGACTGGCAGACACCCGCCTTTTGCCGGGAGAATCACGGGTAGTGCGGATCGAAGCGCCGCTCGGCGCGACTCTTGAAGTGAAGGGTGAGAAGTTCCGGATGTACTCCGACGCATTCGCCTTCCACGACCTCGAAGGACAGTCGGTGCGCGGGGTCGTCTTCTCGACCGTGAGCGCTTCGGTCTCGGAAGTCGTGAACGAAACCTCTGAGCCACCGCGTTGAGTGCGGCGTCAGAGCTGCCTCATTCCCCGCCGAATTCTTCCAGTTCGAAATGCCCGTAGAGCTCCTTCGGCTTGTCGGCAAGTTCGAGCCGGGGTGCGTCGGGCCACATCCGCTCGAGATCGTAGTCCTGGCGTTCGGGGCCGTTGAAGACGTGCAGGATGACGTCGCCGAAGTCGACGAGCGCCCAGCGCCCACCATCGACCCCCTCCATCCCGTACGTCTGGCGGCCAGTTTCTTCGCCGACGCGCTGTTCGACCTGCCGCGCGATCGCCTGAACGTGGCGCTCGGAGGTGCCGGTCGTGACGATCACGAAGTCCGTGTAGGAGACCCGGCCACGCAGGTCGATGACGACCGTGTTGAGCGCCTTGAGGTCCCAGGTCCACTCGGCGATCGCGTTCGCGAGTTCGAGGATTTCCTCGTCGATTTCGGGTGTGTCGGCTCGTTTCGCTTTCATTCGGCCTCGTTTCTTCGGCGTTTCGACGTCAGGTTCTGACCTGTCCCGTCCCAAAGACGACGAACTTGGTCGTCGTCAGTTCTTCGATCCCCATCGGACCGTACGCGTGCAACCGCGTGGTGCTGATTCCAATCTCGGCCCCCAGACCGAGCTCCCCTCCGTCGGCAAAGCGAGTGGACGCGTTCACCAGGACGCAGGAGCTGTCGACCCATTCCACGAACCGCCGAGCTTTCGCATAATCGTCGGTTACGATCGCTTCGGTATGGCGCGACCCATGGGTGTCGATGTGCTCGATCGCCGCGTCGAGATCGTCGACGACCCGGATTGCGCATTCCATGGCGAGGAACTCGTGCCCGTAGGAAGAGTCGGCGGCTGCGCGGTAGAGCTCCGAGTCGATGCCGGCTCGCTTCGCTATCTCGAACGACGCGGGGCACAGGTGCAGGAAGACCCCGGCGTCGGTCAGACGCCGCAAGATTCGATCGAGGTGACCTTCGACGGCGGATCGGAGCACGAGTACGGTCTCGGCCGCGTTGCAGACGCTGGTCCGCTGGGTCTTCGCGTTGAGGACGATGTCGTCGATCATCTTGGCCGAGGCGGCGTCGACGACGACGTGGCAGACGCCCTCGTCGTGCTTGATCACGGGGATTCGCGAGTGTTCGGCGACGAACCGGATGAGCCCCTTTCCGCCGCGCGGAATGATCAGATCGATCTGCTCCTCGAGAGTGAGCATCTCGCGCACGGCGTCGCGGTCGCGAGTATCGACGAAGCCGATCGCGTCGACCGCTCCGGCGGGGAGCGCGCTCGCGAGGAGTCCTTTTCGCAGGGCCTCGTAGACGGCGGTGTTCGACCGGAGGGCGTCGCTTCCCCCTTTGAGGAGAACGCCGTTACCGCTCTTGAGGCAGAGGGCGGCGGCGTCGCTCGTCACGTTGGGCCGGGACTCGTAGATGAAGCCGATGACGCCGAGCGGAATCCGCCTGCGGCCGACCTGCAGTCCGTTCGGGCGAGTCCACATCTTGTCGACCCGACCGACGGGGTCCTCGAGGAGGGCAATCTCCTCGATGCCGTCGGCCATCGCGTCGATACGCGCGGGGGTGAGCTCCAGCCGCTCGAGGTAGGCCGAATCTTTCCCGGCGGCGCGGGCCGCCTCTACGTCCTGCCGGTTCGCGGTCAGGATCGGCTCTCGGTTTTGACGCAGGGCGCGGGCCATCTGGCGAAGCGCGTCGTCTTTGGTAGTGGTCGGCTGGCGCGCCAGGATGCGGGCGCCATTCTGCACGGCCGCGGCGAGGCCGCGAAGATCATGCGCGTCGGTCATCA
The DNA here is from genome assembly GCA_964411125.1 of uncultured Bradymonadales bacterium. Taxonomy (GTDB): domain Bacteria; phylum Myxococcota_A; class Bradymonadia; order Bradymonadales; family Bradymonadaceae; genus JBFIHF01. The sequence goes on from CAYPJU010000002.1 coordinate 109,634, forward strand.
GGACCTTTGCGGTGGGGGAAACGGAATGCGCCGGGGTGTCGTCGTGTCATCCAATGCCCATTCTAGACTCACCCAAACTGGCGTCAACAGCACGCTGCCGAACGGCTCGCGCGCTCGCGTTGCCCGAAAGCGGCTCAATGGGTGGCGCTCCCCTCGGCTTCTTCCATCGTCGCTCGGAGCGACCGGCCGTCTTCCGAGGCGGAAAACTCCAGGGAGTCATTGACGGTGAGGTCGATCGCGAGCACCCGATCCTGCTCGACGTACATGACGATCGAGCTGTCCTCGATGCGATCTTTTCCGATCGAGATCTTGAACGGCGCCTCGAAACCGCAGTCGACGTCGATGTCGTCGCGCGCCTGAATCTCGACGCAGGTGCGCGTCATCGTGTCGGACTCGAGAAAGCTCGCCTCCTCCACCGAGACTTCCCACACTTCCTCGACGGTACATCCGCCGAGCAGCGCGCTCGAAGCCATCGAAATCACTACCAGTGCCAACAATTTCTTCATCGAATCCATACCCTTTTCCCACGTGTGATGGGTTCGAATATCGAACGGATCCGCTCATCTGCAACCCCACGGCTGCAAATCGCTTCCCGACGCGCCGGTGGATCGGGGGCCGCGGTTTGTACGGAGTCCCCGAGTCCGTTAGAGTTGCCGCACTATTTGGAGAAAATTTTTCTGCGGTCTCCCGCCCCTTTCTCTCCCTGCGGGGGACCGAACTTTTGGAGGAAATGAGATGCAGCGGTTCGCAATAACTTTGATGGTAGGGCTCGCGTTCGGGTCGATGGCATGTGGCGGTTGTGACGGGGCGGTGAAGGACGACCCCGAGGTCTGCGCGGCGGACGAAAAGGTGAACCCCATCAACGGCGAGTGCGTCCCGGCGCGCGAGTCGATGCCGAACAACGACATCATCGGAGGAGACGCCGGCATGACCGACGCGTCGGACTCGGGTCCCGTCGACATGTGGCACAACCCGTTCCTCGACATGGAGGCGGACGTCCCCGAGAGCGAACGCTGCTCCCCCGACCTCGACAGCGACCGCGATGGGCTGACGAACGAGTGCGAGTGCGACCTCAACACCGACCCCGCGCGAGCGGACACCGACGACGACGGTGCTTCCGACGGGTACGAAGACGCGAACAAGAACTGCAATTACGACGTCGGGCAGGAGACCAACCCGCGGCAGCCGGACACCGACAACGACGGGCTTCTCGACGGCGCGGAGCGCGACGCGGGGACCGATCCCCTCGACATCGATTCGGACGACGACGGCGTGAACGACGGCGCGGAAGCGTCCGGGTGCATGAACCCGCTCGATCCCGACACCGATGGTGACGGCCTTCCCGACGACATCGAAGACACGAACCTCGACGGGCAGCTCGGCACCTGCGTCGACCACATGTGGACGGCCGAGTGCGCCGGGAACGAGTCGAACCCGTGCGACGCGGACACCGACGGCGACGGAACGCCCGACAACGAAGAGGCCGCGTTCCTCGGGTGCACCCCCGACGACACCGCGAACCTGATGGATCCGCAGTTCGTCGACAGCGTGACGGGCGACTACAAGCTCGCCCTCGAGACCGCCGTGAGCACGGGCGACGTCAACGGCCTCAAGGCGCATGCGTTCAGCGACGCCACGAACGGATACGCCGGCTTCATCGCGGCGCTCGGTAAACCGGCGGGGGCCAATACTCCCGAAGCGATCTCGAGTTACGTGTTCCAGCAGATCGGCGCGGTCTTTTCCGGAGCGACCCAGCGGGCGACCGGTCGCCGCATCCAGACCCACGACGGGTTCACCGCCACCGTGAGCGTCGTGGCGGAGCTGTCGGGCGGCCTCAAAGCCGACACGGTCCGCGACCAGATCCTCGCGCGGCTGAGCGGGCAGCAAAACGTGTCGCACGGCGCCACCGGAAACTTCAGCGCGACGTCGGGCGGCGACCCGATGCTGGCGGTCTACCAGATCGTGTTCCGCAACAGCGGCGACTACATCATCTCGCTCGCCGCCGTGCCGGAGTCGGATTACCTCGACCTCAACGCGGCTTCCGGCTTCCTCGTCGACGACGTGACCGGCGGAACCGCGATCGCGAGGTCGGGCGAAGCGCTCGAAAACGAGTGCGTGTCCTATCGAAACGACCAACGCGCCAAGGTGGACTTCATCTGGATCATCGACGGATCCGGCTCCATGAACGAGGAGATCGAAGACGTCAAAGCCTACGCGGCGCAGTTCGGCAACATCCTGACAGCGAGCAACCTCGACTGGCGGGTCGCCGTGACGAGCGCGTCGTGCTTCGGCATCCATGACGACCCCGCGGTCGCCGCGGACGTGAAGAGCCTCTTCGACCCGTCCGGACAGACCGGACCTTGCCCTGCCCCGCCCGACACCTCGATGTTCCCGATCCCGATCCCGGGGCCCGGACAGTGGGTGAACGGCCGCATCTGCAACGACGCGTTTACGACGGACGTCAACGCCTTCACCCAGTGCATCGACACCGTGCGGCAGGGCCTGCAGTCCGAGAACACGGTCACGATCGGCACCGCCGCCGTCGACCGGGCTCTCCCTCGCAGCGACACGAACCCCGGGAAGATTCGGACCGACGCCGCGGTCGTCGTCATCAGCGTGACCGACGAATTCGACGACCTCTTCCAGAACAAGATGGGCTTCCGCGACGCCGGTCAGGCGAGCGACCCGCCGAACGACCCGACCCTGGGCGCGGGCTTCGACCAGACCGCGCTCGACAACGTCGTGCAGCCGTTCGTGGACTACTTCCTGCGGCTCGAGGTCGGCGCGACCGTGTTCGGCATCTACTGGATTCCCGGGACTCAGTGCGACACCGCGTCGGAAGCTGCGGCCGGTATCCACACGGTGGTGGGCCGGACGGGCGGGACCGCCGGCAGCGTCTGCCAGTCCGACCTGACCGCGACGCTCGAACAGATCGCGACCGCTTCGGCGGGCATTGCCAGCGGGCTGCGCCTGCGCGGCGTGCCCGTCGCGCCTTCGATCGTGACCAAGGTCGGACAAGTGTCGACGGGGAACATCGTCGAGCTGACGCGTAGCAGAGCGGACGGCTGGGACTACGACTCCACCGTGAACCGAGTGACGTTCCAGGGACCAAACCCGCCCCAGACCGGAGACCGCGTGGTCATCGCCTACCGACGCTGGGAAGGGAGCATTCGGCAGTGCGTCGACGACGTCGACTGCCCGCGTGAACAGAAATACCGGTGCGTGGACGGGCAATGTCTGTAGCGCCCTACTGACGCCCGGCGAATAATCGCCGCAGGCACCGCGTTTTCTGAGTAGTCGGTGGGAATGGTTCCCACCGAACTCGAGTTGGGAAACATCTGGCGCGCACGACTTCGGGCGTGCGCGCGCGATGAGCAACTCCCGGCGATGGAAGGAGACATGGAGCCTGCATTACTACTGAACGCGACCTACGAGCCTCTCTCGGTCGTCGACTGGAAGAAGGCGATCACGCTTGTACTTCTCGGCAAGGCCGAGGTGTTGGAACCGCAGGACCGGCCCGTCCGTTCCGCGACCCGCACGTTTGAGCTCCCATCGGTCCTGCGCTTGTATTCGCGGGTGAAGGTGCCGCGTCGTGCCGTCCAATTCTCGCGGACGAACATCTACCGACGCGACGGCTACACGTGCCAGTACTGCGTGAACAAGTTCCCGTGCTCCATGCTCACGTTCGACCACGTCCTTCCGCGTTCGCGCGGCGGCCAGACGACCTGGGAAAACATCGTGACGTCGTGTGAGGAGTGCAATCGCCGCAAAGGGGATCGACTTCCGAGCGAGGCCGAGATGCCGCTGGCCTCCAAGCCGAAGGAGCCGCGTTGGTGGCCCTTCTCGTCCGCGTCGTGGGACTACGGGGAGTACCACGAGCGATGGAAGCCCTACATGTGGACTTGAATCCGGGCCGCGCGGGGCGGCGCCGGGGCACCGACGTCAGGGGAGCTCGTCCCGAACGTTCAGACGGGCGCCGTTCTCGCGCCGCATCGCCATCTTCAACATTACCTCGGCGACCTCCCGTGCCGTCGGAAGCGTCTCGGGGTCCTCGTCGGGAAACGCGTCCGCTCGCATGTCGGTGGCGGTGCCTCCGGGATTGACCGAGATGACCGAGATTCCGTCGTCGCCGAGTTCGTCGGCGAGGGTGTCGGTCAGCCCTTCCAGCGCGTGCTTGCTGCAGGCGTAAGGCCCCCAGCCACCGCGCCCCTTGCGCCCCACCGAAGAGGAGACGTTCATCACGACCCCCTCCCCTTCGCGCAGTGCATCGAGGAGCGCCTTCGTCACCAGAAAGGGTCCGTCGGAATTGACGGCGAACACCTGTCGCCATTGGTCGACGTCGACGTCTTCGATCGCCTCGCGTGGACCGAGCAGGCCAGCGTTGTTGACGAGCAGATGAACGGGGCTTCCGACCGCGGCGGCGAACGAGGCGACGTCAGACGCCGACGAGACGTCGCAGCGGTGTGCGGTGACGCCCTCGGGAGCGCGCTCGGCCACGTCGTCGGATACACCACAGGTGAAGACTTCGGCGCCCGCCTCGACCAGCAGCTCGCAGAGGGCGGCTCCGATGCCCCGCGTTCCGCCCGTGACCACGGCGCGTTTGCCTCGCCAGCTCACAGGACGGGTTCGTCCGGGTTGAGGGTGAGCGGCCAGCGGATCGACTTGTACTCAGGGTTCTTCTTCCCGAGCTGACGGCGCATCGACTCGCGAAAGTTGCTCAGCACGTTGCTCAAGGTTCCCATCGCCTCGGCGCGGAACATCACGTGTCGGTTGTATTCGTGGAGCGCGTCGTCCATCTCGGACGTCTCGCCAGTCGCGGCGTCGAGGCGGCGTTGCAGGCCCTGAATCGCCGCGGGCGCCTCGTCGATGACGTCCTTGCGCTCCGACAGATAGGCGATCATCTGCTCGACCTGCTCGGTGAGGATCTCTTCGTCCCAGTGGTAAAAGATTTCCTTGTCGTAGCCCTCGGCTCCGAGGCGGGCGAGCATCTTCTGCGTCGCTCGCAGCTCGGCGCCGAGATGTTTCCAGGCGAGCTTGTCCTCGATGAACTCTTTCTGCCACTGCAGATAGTACTTGTCGGACATCTCGACACTGCGCTCCCACTTCTGCGCGGCGTGTTCGAGCCGCGGCAAGTAGAAGTCGACGAATTCCTCGCCCGTCTTGGCTCGACAGTAGTCGAGGCACTCCTTGAGACAGGTTTCGAGCTCGATGACGTTGGCTGTGGCCATGTTGCCTCCCGCTGGTCCCGAGGCTTATGCCGCAAAGGGATGCGACCGTCAACGGGTGGTGTAACGCCGCTTTTGCGGGTAACGTCGTTTCACACCATGAAGCAACGCATCGGGCCATACGCTATCGAGCGCCGCCTCGCCGTAGGAGGTCTGGGCGAGATCTACCTCGCGAGGCTCGAGGAAACGTCTGCGGGGACTCCTCAGACCGTGGCGCTGAAAGTATTGCTGCCGCAATTCGCCCGCGACCCGGAACAGCGACAGCTCTTCCTGGACGAGGCTCGGATTCTTTCGCAACTGCACCACCCGAGCATCGTGAGCGTCCACGATACGCTGCAAGCGGGAGACGACACGGTCATCGTGATGGAGTGGGTCGACGGAGCGGACCTCTCTCTGCTGCTTCGCCGCGCCCGCGAGATCGGGGCGAGGTTCCCTCTCGACGTCGCCGCGGCGGTCACGATTCGTCTCTGCGACGCGCTGCACTACAGCCACACGGCCACCGATTCGGCGGGCCGACCGCTCGAGCTCGTGCACCGCGACGTCAATCCGCACAACATCATGCTCACCCACGCAGGCGAGGTGAAACTGATCGACTTCGGGGTCGCGAAATCTTCGGGCGGGGTGCGCATGGACACGCGCACGGGCTTCGTGAAGGGCAAGCTCCAGTACATGGCCCCCGAGTACGCCGCCGGCCGAAGCCACGATCCTCGGTCGGACATATTCTCGGCGGGGCTCTGTCTCTACGAGATGGTGACCGGCCGACCAGCCTACGAGGTCGACGACCCGACGCGCCTGGTGGAAGGGGTGAAGACCGCGAACATGCCGCGTCCGACGGAGTTCCGCCCCGACATCCCGCCCCTCCTCGTCGACATCATGTCGCGCTCCCTGAAGCGCTCTCCCGACGACCGGTACGCATCGGCGGCCGCCATGAAACGAGCGCTCGAGGGTTTCATGGTGCGCGAATCGCCGAACTGGAACCGGTCGGCGATCGCCGAGCTCGTGGGGCGCCTGGCGCTCGTCCCGTCGGGATCGGCGCTGACTCCGAGGCCCGACCCCGCCTCCCGCCCCACGCTGGTCGATCCTCGTCACGGGGAGAGCACGAGCCCGGCGGGGACGGTGCTCGACACGGCGGTGCAGCCCGATACGGATCCGGAAGGCCCCACCGCCGCCCATCACGATTTGCTGGACGGGTTCGGCGAGGGCGACGCCGACGAACCCACGGAGCTGCACCGCGATCTGATGCCACCCGACGTGGCGCCGACCCAGAAGCACCACGACCTGGCGAGCCTGGCGGACCTCGCCGAAGCCGCCCGGAATGGCGATACGGGGGCGACAGTGCCCGACGACATCGCTGTGATGGAGACCGTGTTGGACGAGAACTCGGACGCGGCGCCGACCGCCGTTCTCTCGCCCGACGCGTCGAGCGCGGGTCTCGCGGCTTCGCGCCCCAACAAGGCGAGCTGGGAGAGCGGGTTCCATCGCCACGACAACGACACCACGGACCCGTCGTTCCACGCCCACGATGCACGCGCCTTGCGTGACGCGCTCGCCGAGGAGGCGTCCGTCGACCGTTCCTACGGCGACGTCCCTTCGGCCGAGAGTTCCGGCGAAGGCCCCGCCCATCCGTTCGCGGTGATCGAGCCGACGGACTGGTCCGACTACGAAGAGACGCGCGCGAACAAGAAGTTACGCGCCGATTCGGTCGACGGGAAGACGGTGGGAGGCGCGAAAGCGAAGCGAAAGGCCGCCGACGGTGCCGACGGGATTCCGGTCGAGGTGATGCTGGTCGCCCTCCTCGCCCTTCTATTCGTCGCACTGATCGTTTATACAGTATCGTCTAGCTAATCCGAGCCTTGCACCACGGACGGAGCGATGCACATCCTCGGACTCGACCCGGGTAGCCGGTACACGGGATACGGAATCATCGAACGCACCGGCGGCCGATTGCGCCACGTCGCGAGCGGGCGCATCAACGCCACCCGTGGCGAAGACTTCTCGCACCGCCTCGATCTGATCTACCAGGGCCTCACCGAGGTGCTCGAGGAGCATCCGTGCGATCAGGCCGCCGTGGAATCCCTCTTCACCGCGCGAAACGCGATGTCGACGATCAAGCTCGGGCACGCGCGCGGCGTTGCGCTCCTGGTACTGCGGCACTACGACTTGGAGATGAGCGAGTACGCTCCCGCGCAGGTGAAGATGTCGGTGGCCGGCCACGGGCGCGCGAAGAAAGAAGACGTCCAGGCTATGGTGAAGCGGGTGCTCGGCGTGAAAGGCAAGATCAGTTGGGACGCCTCGGACGCGCTTGCGGTTGCGATCTGTCATGCGCAGGCGAGCGACTTCAACCGCCGGCTGGAGGCGTAGCGCATGATCGCACGATTGACTGGAAAACTGCATGAGCTCGGGCTCGACGAAGTGGTCCTCGACGTTCGCGGCGTCGGCTATCACGTCCACGTGCCGATCGGGACGGCGCAACGCGCGCCTCGCGACGACGATGGGAACGTTTCGCTGCTCGTGTATACCGCCGTCCGGGAGGACGCGATTCAACTGTTCGGGTTCGCTTCGACGGACGAGAAGGCGGTCTACAAGAAGCTGATCTCGGTGTCGGGTGTGGGCCCGAAGATCGGGCTCAACGTGCTCTCGAGTCTCTCGGTCTCCGAAGTGGTGTCGGCGGTACGTGCCGACGATTACAAGCCACTGACCGCGGTCAGCGGCATCGGAAAGAAGACTGCTCAGCGACTGGTGCTGGAGCTCCGAAACGCTTTCGACGACCTCGCCATCTCATCGGGGACCCAGGTGGCACCGCCCGTGCCCTCGGACGGCGGCACGATCGACGACGTCCGCGCCGCGCTCCTGGGGCTGGAGTATCAGCCGGCGGTCATCGAAGGAATCTTGCCGGAGCTGGCGCCCCTTGCGGAGGCGGGCGAAGCCGCCGAAGCTCTGGTGAGAAAGGCGCTGAAGATGTTGCGCAACTGAAGAGGTCTGGATGCCCCGCGAAACACTCATCGAAACCACGGTGCTGGAGGACGAGGAGAACCTCGAGACCTCGCTGCGCCCCCCGAGCTTCGACGATTTCGTCGGACAAGAGTCGCTGAAGGAGAACCTCGGCGTGATGGTGAAGTCCGCGAAGATTCGCGGCGCGGCGCTCGACCACCTGCTCTTCAGCGGGCCGCCGGGGCTCGGCAAGACGACCCTCTGCCACATCATCGCGCGCGAGCTCGACAGCAACATCCACGTGACCTCGGGCCCCGCGCTCGAACACAAGCGCGACCTCGCCGGGATCCTGACCGGGCTGGAGGACGGCGATGTCCTCTTCATCGACGAGATCCATCGGCTCAACACGGTCGTCGAAGAGAACCTCTACCCGGCGATGGAGGACGGTTACTTCGACATCGTGCTGGGTGAAGGAGTTCACGCCCGGAGCATGAAGTTGACGCTGCCGCCGTTCACGCTCGTTGGGGCGACGACACGGTCGGGGCTCATGTCTGCTCCGCTGCGTGACCGGTTCGGATTCACGGCGCGGCTGGAGTACTACGACACGATCGCCCTCGCCCGCATCGTCAGGCGCTCCGCGGAGATCCTGGGCATCGCCATCGCGGCTGACGGCGCCGAGGAGCTCGCGCGACGCAGCCGCGGCACGCCCCGTATCGCGAACCGCCTGTTGCGACGGGTTCGCGACTACGCCGTGGTAGAAGGTCGAGAATCGATCGACCGCGAGCTCGCGGACTACGCGCTGGAGCGGATCGACGTCGACTCGATGGGTTTCGACACCCTCGACCGGATGTATCTCGATGCGGTCGTCAACAAGTTCGACGGTGGACCGGTCGGGCTCGACACGATCGCGAGCTGCATCGGGGAAGAGCGCGACACGATCGAAGAGGTGATCGAACCGTTCCTCCTGCAGGTCGGCTACATCCAGCGCACCCCCCGCGGTCGTGTCGCATCTCGCGCCGCATTCGAACATCTGGGCGTCGAGTATCGAACCAGCGGTCAGGGCACCCTGGTATGAGTAGCCCCGAAGACCACCTTCGCGCCTTTCTCGAGTCGCTCGGCTTCGACCTCGACGGCGATCCTCATCTGAAGCGCACCCCTCAGCGGGTGAGCGAGATGTTCGCCGAGCTCTTCTCGGCCCACCAGGTGCCGGCGCCTTCGATGTCGGTCTTCGACGCCCCCCCGGGGTCGGGGCTCGTGCTCGCGACGGCGCTCCCGTTTCGCAGCATGTGCGTCCACCACCTGGTCCCTTTCTTCGGCACGATCGACATCGCGTATCTACCGGGCGAGCGAATGTGCGGCTTCGGGTCGTTCGGTCGCGTGATCGAGTGGGCGTCGCGCCGGCCTCAGATCCAGGAGGAGCTGGTCGCCCAGATCGCCGAAGTGCTCGACGAGCAGATCGCGCCGCGAGGACTCCTCGTACGATGTCGCGCACGGCAGATGTGCGTCGAGATGCGCGGCGGGCGCCAGGGGACCTACGTTTCGCTGCACGCGACGGGGGCCCTCGCCGCTGGCGGTGATCACTACGCTGCAGCGCTCGGGCAGATGGGCGAAGCCGAGAACGAGCTGTGAGCGTGGCGGTGATCGGAGCGGGCCCGGCAGGGGTTTCCGCCGTGGCGTGGCTGGACAAGTTCGGCTGTCCGTTCACCTGGTTCGACGCCGAGGGCACGATCGGTGGCATGCTCCACGACGTCCACAACGCGATTCGCGACTACCCCGGCCTCGCCGCGGACCGAGGCGTCGAGGCAGCGCGGCTGCTCGCCTCGTGGTCCCACCACCACCCGGGGACCCACGCGGTCGTTTCGATTCGGCGGGAGGGCTCCCGGTTCGGCGTCGACGAGCAGGAGTTCGACGCCGTCGTGATCGCCACCGGAACCCGCAAGCGCCGACTCGGAGTTCCGGGAGAAGACGAAGGGATGGGGGATTGGGTGACGCAGAGCGCCGCCCGCGACGCTCATCGCTACGCCGGTCGTGAAGTCGCGGTCGTCGGTGGTGGGGACAGCGCGGTCGAAGGGACGATCCGGCTCGTGGAAGCGGGCGCTTCACGGGTCGTGCTCCTGGCGCGGTCACCGCTCAGAGCGCGCGCCTCCTTTCGACGGCGCCTCGAAGAGTGCGGGGACGTGGTCGACCTGCGCGTCGGCGCCGAGGTCGTGAAGATCAGTCGCTCCGAGACGGGGTGTGTGGCGCAGCTCCGCGATGGAAGCCTGGTCGAGGTGGCGGCGCTGTTCGTCCGCATTGGCGTCGTGCCCGCCCTCCCCGCTCTCGAACTGCCGCTCCTCGTCGACGAGGAGGGGTTCGTCGTCACCGACGAAGGCGGCCACACCAGCGTCCCCGGAATCTTCGCCGCCGGAGACGTGACATCGACGCCGTTGCGATCTATTGCCTCTGCAGTCGGCAACGGCGCCACGGCCGCACGCTCGGCCGCGGCATGGCTCGAACGTCCCTCAATGGAGTCGAGAAGTTCATGAAGTTTTCGAAAGTCCTCATCGCCAACCGCGGGGAGATCGCTGCCCGCATCGCCCGCACATGCAAACGGCTCGGCCTGCAGACGGTCGCGATCTACTCCACGGCCGACGAGGGAGCGCCTCACACCGAGATCGCCGACGAAGCGGTCTGCGTCGGTGAAGCCCACGTCACCAAGAGCTACCTCGACATCGACGCGGTCCTGGACGCCGCGGAGTCGACGGGGGCCGACGCGATCCATCCCGGCTACGGCCTGCTGAGCGAAAACCCGCTCTTCGTCGGACGGGTCGCCGAGGCCGGGATGACCTTCATCGGACCGTCGCCGGAGTCGATGAAGTTGATGGGGGACAAGGCGGCGGCGAGGGCTTTCGCCAAGAGCGCCGGGGTGCCGGTCGTGCCGGGCTCCGAAGGTCCAATCGACGACGAAGAGGCCGCCGTCGAGTTCGCCACGCGCTTCGGCTATCCGCTGCTCGTGAAGGCTGCCGCGGGCGGTGGCGGTATCGGGATGAAGCTCGCCACCAAGGAAAAGAAACTTCGAAAGGCGTTCCAGGAGTGCAAGCGGCGTGGCGAGTCGGCGTTCGGGAATCCTGCAGTCTACCTCGAGCGATACGTGGAAGAGCCGCGACACATCGAGGTGCAGGTCTTCGGCGACACCCACGGAAACGTCGTCCACCTCTTCGAGCGCGAATGCAGCGTCCAGCGACGTCACCAGAAGGTGATCGAGGAAGCGCCCTCCCCTGCGATGGCCGACTTCCCCGGCCTGCGCGAACGGATCACCGGCGCCGCGGTCGCGCTGGCGCGCGCTGCCGAGTACGTCAACGCCGGCACCGTCGAATTCATCTTCGACGACAAGACCGGCGAGTTCTATTTCATCGAGATGAATACCCGGCTGCAGGTCGAACACCCCGTGACCGAACAGATCACGGGCTACGATCTCGTCGAGTGGCAGTTGCGGGTCGCGAACGGCGAAGCGCTTCCGGCGACGCAGGACGATATCAGCCTCGACGGTCACTCGATCGAATGCCGAGTTTACGCCGAGAACCCGGCGAAGATGTTCATGCCGGCGCCGGGAGCGATCACGGAATACGAGGAGCCGACCGGCGAAGGCGTCCGCGTCGACTCCGGGGTGAAGCCGAACTGGAAGGTCACGCCGTTTTACGACCCGCTCATCTCGAAGGTCACGGTCTGGGCCAAGGATCGAGACGCGGCGCGGAGCCGTATGATCGACGCGCTCGGCGACTACCGAATCGAGGGTCTCACCACCAACATCGACATGCACTGCGCCGTCCTCTCGCACGAACAGTTCGCCCAGGGTCGGGTGCATACCTCGTGGCTCGAGACGCTGGAGTGGCTGTGAGCCCCGACGCAGGCTAGACTCCCCCCAACCACCAGAATTCGAGAGCACGAAATGGCTGAAGAGATCAAAGCACACATCACCGGCACCATCTGGAAGATCGAGGTCGAGGTCGGCGAAGAGGTCGAAGAGGACGATGATTTCGTCATCCTCGAGTCGATGAAAATGGAGATGCCGATCGCCGCCGAATACGACTGCGTCGTGAAGGAGATCCGCTGCGCCGAGGGCGATGCGGTCGAGGAAGGTCAGGTCCTCTTCGTCGTCGAAGAAGTCTGAGAGACCACCTCACTTCCTCGATGCCGCATCGACCGGCAGGTAGAGAGCGTGAAGCGCATCCCCGGCGGCGCTCTCCCCATCTCGCTGTAGAAGACCGCGTCCGCATCGGAAGACGGCCACGATGTCCGACACCGAAGCGCCGCTGAGTTGGGTGAGGCGCAGGGGCCGGTCGTCGTCGACACTCTGCTCCGCCAACTCTTCGAGTTCTTCGCACGTCGTCGAAGCCGGGACGTCGACGAAGGCTTCTTTCGACCCACTGTACAGGTGCCCGATCACCACCAGCCGCGAGTCGTAAGGCTCCCGGAGCTTCAACGGCTCTTCCACGATAGGCGTTCTCCCCACCATCGCGCTTCGCATCTGTCGCGGGCCAGCCAGGTCGACGACCGCCGCCACATCCTCGGCAGGCACCTCCGGCTCGACCATCAGGTAGAGGTAGAGGGGGTCCTTCTGCGTGCCGAATAGCTGACGTGTTCGCAAGAGCTCGGTCCTGGAATCGTCCACCACGGCCGCGACGACCGATAACCAGTCATCGGTCGCGGTAGTCGTCAGCGCCTTCTTCGGCTCGGAAAGCATGTCCTTCGGAATGCGGCGCTTGGCGAAATCCGTCGTCACATCCACCTCGCCGTCCGACGTGATCTGCACCACGACCCCGTCGCGCTCCAACGACAGCGCTGCCCCCTCGACATGGGGAAGCTCCAGCGCGTGGCCCCGTGCGAAGACGTCGGCCTCCCGTAGCCGCACCAGATAGTGCTCGGTCGCGACGAACGTGGTCGCCGCAGCCCCGGCCAGGATGAGGGTGGGAACCCACGCCGCGATTCGGATCGCTGCACGGCGCCGAACGACATCGTCGGTCCGGGCCCTTCGCGCGATGACCGTCACCACTCCCGTCCAGGCTACCAGCAGAGCGGTTAGAAAGGGCGTCGCCCAGTAGGCGCGCATGGCGTGAAAGTGGCTTCGTACTGCGATGGTGGGCGAACGGTACAGCGACTCCAGCTCCAGCGCAGCCGCGCCGAGCCAATGGGTCCAAAGCGCGAGAACGGCCAACCCGGTGATCGATGCGAGCGCGCGCGACGTCGAACGGTCCGCGCCCGAGACCGCGCGAGCCAGAATCGGCGGCACGAGCACCAGGTACGCGAGGATGCTCGTCGCGACGGCGTACCAGCGAAGATGCTCGCTCGCTGCGAACCACAGCCCGATCGGGATGACGACCAGCGCCCCGACAATCCCCTCGCGCTTCCAGCGATGCCGGGCGACGAACACGGTCGCGAAGGACGCGTAGGCCCAGAGCGCGAAAGCGATCACGAGCCCCATCGCGAACATCTTGATCGTGGAACCGAGAAGCGCAGCGACTCCGGCGAGCGACCCGATCACGTCGTAGTCGGTGGCGATCGAGTACGTGGAGCCGGCGGCGAACCCGCCGCCGATCAACGCCAGTGCGGGCGGAATCCACCAGAAATAGCGGTCGCCCACGCGACGACGAATCTTCGGGACCGACAAGAAAATCGTGAGGAAGATGGCAATCGCGTAGACCGCTCGTGCGTACCAGGGCACGAGCCGAAACACGTCGAATACTTCCTCCATCGAACCTCCAGAAAGACGGGCGGCACAGATACGGACACAGAGTGATAAGGCCGAGCGAGGCGGCGACTAGCCGATGGCGCGTCCGATCGCTCCGGTCACGTCAAAGCGCGAACGGCAGCCTGAAACAGCTCGCCGCGATGAGCGTAGCTGTCGAACATGTCGAAGCTCGAGCAAGCCGGGCTGAGGATCACGGTGTCTCCCTCACGCGCGGCGCTTCGAGCAGCTTCGACGGCGCCCTGCATGCTCTCGGCGCGGACGACGAGGTCACCCGACGCGCCGGCCGCCACGAGCGCAGCGTCGAAACGCTCGGCGATCTGACCGATGAGGACCACGCGGTGGGCGCGGCGGACGAGCTCCGCGGCGAGCTCGTCGAGTTCGATCCCCTTGTCCACCCCACCCCCGATCACGACGAGCGGCCCCTCGATGCTGCGAATCCCCGCGAGCGCCGCGTTGGCGTTGGTGGCTTTCGAGTCGTCGACCCACTCCACCCCGCCGATCGACGCCACCGATTCGATCCGGTGCCCACCGACTCGAAAATTTGGGAGCGACTTTCGAATCGTCTGAACTCCGACGCCGAGCTCGGAGGCGAGCATCGTAGCCATGAGGACGTTCGCGACGTTGTGCTTGCCGCGAATACCTGCGGCGACGAGTTCGGCCTCGGTGATCACGGGGACTGCAGACCGACCCACACCGAGCCAGAGCCGCCCGCCCGAGCACCAGCCGCGAAGCGCGGCGTCGGGCGCGTCCGGCTCGCCGACGGTCGATACAGCGGCGAATCGGCCGCTCCGACCTTCCGCCCACGCCCTCACCTCCTCGTCGTCCCAATTGAGCACGACGAGACGCCGGGGGGTGTGTTCGACCGCACGGCGCTTGCTCGCGACGTACTCGTCCCACGTTTCGAAATAGTCGAGGTGATCGGCGGCTACGTTCGTCACCGCAGCAGCGGCGAGTCGCAGGTCGTGGGTACTCCACAGTTGGAAGGCGCTGAGTTCGGCGACCACGTAGTCGAGCGGCTCGTCGACCACGTCGCTCAGCGGCGTTCCGATGTTCCCGGCGGCCCGAACGCGGAGTCCGCCGGCGGCGAGAAGGTGCTCGGTCAGCTCGGTCGTCGTGGTCTTGCCATCGGTCCCGGTGATCCCGAGGAACGGGACGGAGCTGGCCGACCAGGCGATCTCGACCTCCGAGACCACTGGTACCTCGAGCCCGCGGAAGACTTCGCTCGAAGGCGGAATGCCGGGTGAAACGACCACGACTTCGGCGTCCGCCAACGTGTTGGGGCCAGACCTGAATTCGACGTCGTCGTGGAGCCCCGAGGGGCGTTCGGTCTTGCCAGGGTCGGACGCGACGACTCTCTTTCCGCGTCTCGCGAGGAGGTTGGCGACCGCGAGACCACTTCGTCCGAGCCCCCACACAGCGAATCGCTGGTGGGTCAACCAATCGCCTCTCATGCTTCCTCTGTCGCGAGTGGCCCGCTGACGCGGGGCTGTGCAGGGTCGGCACCGGTCGCTGCCGCGTTGGCGGCGAGCTCCGCCGCGATGGAATCGGCCATCCGGAAGAAGTCGTCGCCGCCGAAGAAGATCACCTTGTCGCCCGGCTCGACGCGGTCGATGAGCCACTGTGGGATATCGGTCTGTTCTTCGACGTACTCCACGTCGAGGCCGTTCTCGCGGATGCGGTCGACCACCGTCTGCGTGTCGATCCCCGGGATCGGGTCTTCCTCGGCCGCATACATCTTGGTGATGACGACCTGATCACTCCCCTCGAACGCCTTGCCGTACTCGTTCTGTAGATACTTGATCAGGGTATAGCGGTACGGCTTGAAGACCGTGAAGATGCGGCCGTCGACGAGATCCCGCGCGGACTCCAGTACTCGCCGCATGCAGGTCGGGTGGCTGTTGTAGTCCTTGACGACGGTGACACCGCCCCCTTGAACGATCGTGAAGCGGTTCTCCATCCCCTGGTACGTCGCGAGACCCTCCCGGATCGCCTCGACCGGGACGCCTATGCGACGGCAGACCGTGATCGCGCCCAGGGCGTTCACGACGTTGTAGCGCCCGGGGAGATTGAGCTCGAAATCACCGAGCTCGGTCTGCCGCTGAAAGGCGCTGAAGGAGATCGGGAGCTGTCCGGTCCCGTTCAGTTCCCCACGAAACTCCGACCGATGCTCGAGGCTGTACCCGGTCGGTCGCATCCCGAGCCGTTCGACCATCATCCTGTTGCCCCTGCAGTCCAGGTTCACGAAGGCCTCTTTGAGCCGCTCGTTCCCTTCCAGGTAGGCGATCATCTTGGTGATGATGTCGTCCAGATCGTCGTAGTAGTTGAGGTGGTCCAGCTCGAGGAAGTTGCAGACGACGTAGTCGGTCTCGATGTTCTTGTGCGTGCCGTCCGACTCGTCGACCTCGACGACCATCCACTCGCCGCCGCCGGGGCGCGCGTTGGTCCCGAAATTGTTGAGCATCGCGCCGATGACGAACCCGGGGTTCCAGCCAGCGCATTCGAGAATCCACGCGATCATGCTGGAGACCGTCCCCTTGCCGTGCGTCCCGGTCACGCCGATGGAGCGCACGCCCGCGAGGAGCTCGTTCAGGATCGTCGAGCGGTGGACGACGGGGATGCCGGTCTCGCGCGCGGTCACCAGCTCGATGTTGTGGTCGGGGATCGCGGTGGAGACGACGATGACGTCTTTACCCTCGACGTTGCCCGGCTCGTGACCGATGACCACGTCGATCCCTTCCTCGCGCAGCGCCTCCGTGATCGAACTCTCGCGAACGTCCGAGCCGCTCACTTCGAACCCGCGTGAGGCGAGAATGCGCGCGACACCCGAGACTCCGATTCCACCGATTCCGAGCATGTGAACCCGGCGAACTTCTTCCAACATCTCCCAACCTCTCTGCAGCAACGCCGCGAAGGTATCCCTCCGCGAGCGAAGATTCAAAGGGGAACCCGCCCCTGTTTGTTCCTTCGGCCCGTATTCCTGCGGTCGAAACGCCGTTTGCGGCCCCGTCGCGTTTGACGGCTCCCCGCGATCCGCGTAGAAGGCGCCCATGGAGCAGACCTTCAAAGCCGGTACCGTCGCACTCGTAGGACTCCCGAACGTCGGAAAGTCCACGCTCATGAACCAGATTCTGGGCGCGAAGGTCGCTATCACGACCTCCAAACCGCAGACGACACGCAACCGGATCCTCGGCGTCAAGACGTGGCCCGAGCGCGGGCAGATTTGCTTCGTCGACACGCCGGGGATTCACAAGTCCAAGAAGCGGCTCAACCGCGCGATGGTCCGGACGGCGCTCGACGCCCTTCGCGACGTCGACGTCATCTGCCACGTCCTCGACGCGGCGGCGCTCGCCGCCGGGTTTCGCCGCGAAGAGCTCGACGAGATGTGGCAGTCCGAGGGGTTCGTCCTGCGACACATCGAGCAGGCCGGCGGCGCCGACGTCGTGGTGCTGAACAAGGTCGACCGAGTTTCCCCTCGCGAGCACCTCTTGCCGATCCTCGAAACCGTCGGCAAAGACGCCCCCGAAGCCGAGCTCGTGCCATGCAGCGCGAAGACCGGCGACAACGTGGACCGCGTCGTGGATGTCCTGCTCGAGAAGTTGCCCGAGCAACCCCCGCTCTTCCCCGAGGACATGCTCACCGACCAGGCCGAGCGATTCCTCGCCGCCGAATACGTGCGCGAGCGAGTGATGGACCTGACGCGAAAAGAGATCCCCTACTCTGTCGCGATCGAGGTCGAGCGCTTCGTCGAGAGAGAGGACGTGCTGGAAGTGAGTGCCGTCATCCACGTCGAGCGCGATTCGCAGAAGGGGATCATCATCGGTGAAGGGGGAAGTCGCATCAAACGCATCGGGATCGAAGCGCGTGAGCAGCTCGAAGAGTTCTTCGGGAAGAAAGTGTTCCTCGAAACGTTCGTTCGGGTGCAATCCGACTGGAGCGAGGACCCCCGTTCCCTGCATCGCTTTGGCTACGAAGAATCATGAGCTACCTCGTCGCAATCGTGGGACGCCCGAACGTCGGGAAGTCCCGCCTCTTCAACCGCCTCACCGAATCGCAGAAGGCGATCGTGCACGACTACGAAGGGGTGACGCGCGACCGGCAGTACGGCGAAGCCGAGTGGTTCGGACGGTACTACACCGTCATCGACACCGGTGGGTTCGTCCCGGAGAGTGACGAGCCGATCCTCTCGCAGATGCGGGATCAGGCCACGCTCGCCATGCAGGAGGCCGACGCGATCATCTTCATGATGGACGGGCGCCAGGGTCTGGTCGGCAGCGACAGCGAGATAGCGCAGATGCTGCGACAGACCGAAAAGCCGGTCTTCTACGTCGTGAACAAGGTCGACGCCTGGCAGAAGCGCGACGAGTTCGTCAACGAGTTCTACGAGCTCGGGGTCGACATCTATCCGGTGAGCGCCGAGCACGGTCATGGGCTCGACGCGCTGATGGACGAGGTCACCGAGCCGTTCGACGTGATTCCTTTCGACGAGCGCGTCGAGGAGGACGACTCGCGCACGAAGATCGCCGTGGTCGGAAAGCCGAACGCCGGCAAGTCGTCGCTCGTCAACTCGCTCCTCGGTGAGGACCGGCTCCTCACGTCCGACATCCCCGGGACGACGCGCGATTCGATCGACACGGAGATCACGCGCGACGGCCACGAATACCTCTTCATCGACACCGCCGGGCTGCGGAAGAAGAGCGCGATCTCGGAGCGCATCGAGGAATTCTCGGTCATCCAGGCGATCCGGAGTATCGATCGCGCGGACGTAGCGCTCCTCGTCATCGACGCCGAAGCGGGACTCACCGGGCAGGACAAGAAGATCGCCAGCGTCGTCGCCAACCGCGGCCGTTCGGCGGTCATCCTCGTGAACAAGTGGGATCTGATCGAGAAGGACGGCGCCACGGCAGGCGAGTTCGTCAAAGAGCTCAGGCACCAGATGCCGTTCATGGACTGGGCTCCCGTCATCTTCATCTCGGCGAAGACCGGCCAGCGCGTTCACCGAATCTTCGAGTCGGTCCACGCGGTCTGGGATCAGTGGACGAGAAGAATCCAGACCTCCGAGCTCAACACGTTCGTCGAAGGGATCGTGAGGCAGCACAGCCCCCCCGTTCACCGCAACCGTCGGCTGAAGTTCTACTACACGTCACAGGTCGCGACGCGGCCACCCACCTTCGCGTTCGTCGTGAACGCGCCGGACGGCGTGGCGCCGAGCTATCGGCGCTTTCTAGAGAACAAGATTCGGGAGGAGTACGGGTTCGACGGCACGCCGATACGGACGCTCGTCCGTGCACGTCGAAAGAACTTCTGAAGAAGTCTGGCGCGACCGGCCGCGAGCGCTACTCGCTCTTGCCGCGGTCGTCGTCCGAGTCGCCCGGCAGGTAATCGTTCGCCGCAGGGAACTGCAGAATCGTATCGCGCGCGATCTCCCACGCCTTCTGAACCAGCCACGACATGGAACGGTCCTGTCGCAGGGATTCGGCACGGATCTCTTCGAGATACTCTTCGGGGAAGTAGAGAGACTGTTTTCGCTTGTCGCTCGCCATCGCTCGTCCTGAAATGTAGTACGCTACCCTACCTCTCTACGCGCGATCGCACCTCACCGTCAATCGGCTTTCGGAACCTCGGTCGGGGTGGACGGAGCCTGAGGTGTACCAACCGCCTTGGGTTTTCCGTCTCCGAGGGCCGGGGCCCCTTTCAGCACGTCGGGGGTCGGGCGCACCTTCAGGTCGATGTTCTTGCGCATCTCTCTGATCATCTCCGGCGTCACCACCGGTCGACGAACGTCGACCGCGGCCGCGATTCGCCCCTCGCCGAACTTGTCGATCTGATGGAAATCGCCGCGCGGCTCGGTCGACCAGCCGTACGCCCAGGTCGTCCCCTCTTTTGGTCGGTCGAACCGATAGAAGTTCATCGCCCATGTGTCGTTCGGAGTGACCTTCCCCTCGCCGAGCCCCGGGATGCTCTTCAGCGGGAGCTTGAGCTCGACGCTCCACATCTTGTCTTCATCCTTCGCGTTGTCGAGCGTTCCATCCACGTGAACGGCGCTCTGCAATCCTTCGAGGTTCCAGGCTTTCGCCGACGCGATCTGTTCTTCGCGCGACTGGCCGCGGTCGGTCCCCAGGCGTTTGTCGAACTTCGCGTCGAAGACGGTGTTGTGGGGGGTGATCTGAAGCTCGAGGTAGTCCTTGCCGTCGCCGTCGGGGTCGAGGAAGAACTCGAGCACCTCTTCCTTCCACGTCTCGTCGTCGCGGTTCTTCAGCGTCCCCCAGATGTTCTTGTCGGCGAGGTGACCGCCGAGGAACAGGTCTCCTCCCGAGACGAACATCTTGACCCAGGTGGTCTGCTTTTCGGCCTGGTTGCCGAAGGGAAGCAACTGCGCTGGCGGGATACGGCTCCAGATCTCGTCGTCGAGCTTTCCATCGAGCGTGATCTCGAGGTCTGTCGGGTCGACCGTTCGAATCGAATACTTCGGTGTGGTCGCCCCCTTCTGCGGGGTGGCCCCGGCCTTGCCACGAATCGGCAACGTCGGCGCGATGACGCGCGGCTGCGGTTCCTTCGTCAGGGGCACCTCGTTGACGACCTTCATGCGGTTGCTCCCCCTCCACAGCCCAAGGTACGGCGTGGCATTCCCCGCCGGGAAGTTCGCCGGCAAGGAGTCGCTGTAGGTGTCCTTGATGATCTCGCCCTTCTTCCAACGCGACGTCTCGTACATCCCGTTGAGCGGGCTGTGGTCGAAGTTGTGGCGTTTGCCGCCCGACTCGAGGTGAAGGAAGATCTTCCAGTCCTGATCGACCGGGGCGAGCACCTTCCAATAGAAGGTGAACGTCGTGCGCTTGCCAGCCTCGAGAGGCGTATCGACGTCGAACCCGATCAGCTCGATCTTGTTCTCGAAGTTAGCACCGACGGGAAACTTCGGGGTCGGTGCCTCCGTGAGGATGTTCGCCTTCACCTCCTTCCACTGTTCCTGCGTGAGGACGGTCTTCGGCTGCTCGACCTCCTGGCATGCGAAGAGGAGGGGAAACATGCACATCAACCATTGCTTCTTCATTCGTCGTCTCGCGCTCGAGTCGGGGACCCGCAAATTACTCGACAACCTCCGATGTCCACAAGCGGCCCGCAAATGCTTCGACTGGACGCCGATCGCGGCGTGCTCATGCTCTAAGTACAGGCGAGTCGTACCGAATGCATTTGAACTACTGAAAACTTGATCACTACTCGCCTGTGCAGTACAACTATGTTCAGTGATGACGATGAGAGCCACGGAGCGGCAGATGACGACGCACACCACCCTTCAGCTTCGCAACTTCGACGAGATCCTTTCGCGGTCCGGCTTCGACCGGCCCACGAACCGCTCGGAGTTTCCGCCCGACTTCGTGCACGGCGACGCGACGCTCGACGAGATCTACGAGGCATTCGGTGAGGAGTGGGTCGAGACGGCCGCGTTCGTGCAACACCACGTCGACGAGCGCGGCGACGTCGTGGGGGCCTCGGTCGCCTACTTCGACGGCTGGTTTCTGACGGTGGAGCACTTCGGCCACGAAGGCGTCGAAGCCCGCCACGTCAAAGAGTGGCTGAACGCTCGCCTCGAAAATCGACGCACCGTCGTCGAGCTGATGACCCAACCTTGCGACGTTCCGTCCCACAGCGGCGCGCGCTGGATCGACCTGCGTTGCTCCATCCCCCGTCTCGTCGAGCTCGAACGCTCCTTCCTCAGCGTCGCCCGCGAAGGTTCCACGAGCTGGCGCACCGTCGCGCAGACCAACCTCCTCTCGGTCATCACGCTCTCCGCCCGTCTGGGTGTCGAACGCGTTCATTGATCGCCCCACCCGGTGCTTACGCCCCACCCGGAGCTTACGCACCGGGCTACAGCGCGCTGCGCGCGCTGCCGGCTGACGCCGGCAATCCGACCCGCACGCACACAACTTGACCAGCTCTATTTCGCTCGACGCAGGCGATGCAGCGCCATCGCCGCCCCTGGCCGAAGGGATCGGAGACGGGGGAATCGGACCGAGCCTGGCGGAGCGAGATTCCCCCGTCTCCGATCCCCCTAGAATTCCTCGAGGGTGAAGTCGTGGGTG
>CAYPJU010000002.1:131692-144955 GCA_964411125.1 uncultured Bradymonadales bacterium
GAGATTCCCCCGTCTCCGATCCCCCTAGAATTCCTCGAGGGTGAAGTCGTGGGTGACGCGGACTTCGGAGGCGACTGCTTCGCAGTTCTCTTCGGCGGGGACGAACGTCCACTTTCGGAAAGCGGTCTCGGCGGCTTCGTCGAAGCCTTCGCCCGCCTTCTGGATGACGCGGACTCCGGTCACCCGGCCACGCGCGTCGACGTCCACCATCGCGACGACGGTCCCTTCCAGCCGCTTTCGACGCGCCTGCAGCGGGTACTCGCCGCGCACGCGCTTCTTGACCCGAGCCTTCTTCGCCTTGCACTGCTTGCTCGGCGCCTTCTTCACGGGCTTTTGGTAGCCCTCCCCTGTTCCGCCCTTCTTCGTGACGATCTTGTCGAGGCGATTGGGGTCGACGTACTTGTTCGTGACCTTCCCGGACGAGATGCCCTTCCCGACTTTCATCGCGAAGTCGCCCCCTTCTGCGGTGGACTCCATCGTGAGCCCTTCCAGCTCGACGGGATCCATCGGGGCCGCCTGCTCGGGCGTGATCTCCTCGGGGACTTCCTCGGGTTCGGGAGCCGGCTCGGGCTCCGGCTCCGGCTCGGGTTCGGGTTCCGGCTCGGGCTCTGGTTCGGGTTCGGGTTCGGGCTCCGGCTCGGGTTCTTCTTCCGGTTCGGGCTCTGGTTCAGGCTCTGGCTCGGGTTCGGGTTCGGGCTCCGGCTCGTCCACGACCGCCATCTCGATGACATCTTCCTCTTCGGGCGCTTCGAGAGGTTTGATCGCCATGAGGGGCGCGAGAAAAAGGATCGCGGAGATGACGATGGCATGGAGGACGACCGCCCCGACCACAAGACCGAGCCCACCACCGAGCCGTTGGCTCAGCGAGCGCTTCTTCCGGATCAGCGGGTCCTCGATCTGGGCGAGGTCCGTGTTGGGGACGTCCTTCGACACGGTTCGTCAGAGGCTCGACTTACGGTTGATGTTGAGGGCGAACTTCTCCACGCCGTTCAGCTTCACGACGTCGACAACTTCGATCACCTTCTCGTACTCGACCTTCTTGTCCGCCGCGATGATGGCGCGCAGCTCGGGATTCTTCTCGCTCTCCTTCTTCACCCAGACGCCGATCTCCTCGAGCGTCGCGGCTTCTCCGTTGAGCTTGAACGTTCCTTCGGCCGTCACTTGAAGGGTAGCGGTCGTCTGGACTTCGTCCTGGCCGCTCGCGGCCTTGGGCAGATCGACCTCGATCTGCGCGCGGACGATGTAGCTGGTCGTGACCATGAAGATGATCAGCAGGACCAGGATGATGTCGACGAGCGGGGTGACGTTGATTCCCGCGATGATGTCTTCGTCGCCGCCGGCATTAAACCCCGCCATCTTCGCCTCCGCGCAGGAACGAGAGGAGCGTGCTTCCGAGAAGCTCGGTCTGTGCGACCGATTTCTTGACGCGTGCCTTGAAGAAGTTGAACGCGATGACCGCGGGGATGGCGACCATGAGGCCGACACCGGTGGCGACCAACGCCTCGGAGATCGCCGCCATCACGAGCTTCGCCGCCTCCTCGCTACCGTCGGCGAGGTTGGCGAAAGCGCCGATGATGCCGAGAACGGTGCCGAAGAGCCCGATGAAAGGCGCGTTGTTGCCGATCGTACCGAGGACCGAGAGCCCTCGCTCGTACCGGTTCTTCTCGGTCGCGATCGCCCCGGTCATCAAGTCTTCGACCGCCTCCCCGCCCCGCTCGTGTCCGCGAAGACCGAAGAGCACGACGCGCGCTTCCATCGTGTCCGAGTCCTTCAGAAGATCGCTCGCCCCCTTGAAGTCCTTCTTCTCCAGCAGCTCCGTCATCTTGAGTCGCGTCTCGTCGATCTCCAGATTGCGTTTGCCGTAGAAGATTCCGCGGTCGACCGCGATGATCCCGATCACCGCGCTCAGCGCGACCAGGACCCACATCACCCATTCGGCTCCGATCAGGGCGAACTGAAGAAACAATTGTGTAAGCATGACGACTTCCTGAGGCGGCCAATGACGGACCGGTTTTAACGCTTGTTAAACTCTCGGTCAAAGAGATGCGCGCAGCTAACGAAACGATTCAGGGTCCCCTCGAATTTCGTGGTCAGCTCGTGATCGGGCCGTCGGCAGCTACGATGATCTGGTCGCTCGGCCCGAATTCCAAATCGCCGGGAGGATTTACGATGATGTTGTGCGCCCCTGCCCCGCGGTCCACGGCGATGAGCGTCGCGTTCATCTCGCGCTTGAGGAGGACGAGGGACTCGTCGACGCGCTTTCCGACGAGCGATTTCGGCAAAGGACACTTGAAGAACTGATGCCCCCGCTTCGCGGTGAGGAGCTCGTCGAGGACCGACACGATGCCACGGTTTCGAACGACCGACGCCATGATGTTACCGACGTACTCGTCACTGACGATCACTTCCTCGACCCCCGCCCTTCGCAGGCTCGTCTCGTTGTCCCGATTGAGGAGCTGGACAGTCGTGTAGATCCCGTTGTTCAACTTTTCGATCAACATCGCGGCGAGGACGGTGCGGGCGTCACGGTCCTGGGCAGTACGCTCTTCGCGGGTCTCGTCGGCGAGGAGAATCGCGACGGCGGCGCGCTCGGCGCCCGCCTCCTTGAGGACGTCGATGCGGGTGTAGTCCCCGACCTTCACGAAGATGCGCTGCTCGTGGCGGCGAAAGACGTGGTGGATGTCTTCGAGCTCGGGCTTTTCGCAGATCACGACGAAATGCCGGTACTCGGACTCGTGGATGAGCTCGTCGAGGATGAGCTCTCCCGCGCGATTCCACCCGCAGATGATCACGTGATTGGATAGTTCGTCGATTTCCATGCTTCGAAACCTGATGTTGCGCAGCGAATCTACCATGACCGCCGAGACGGTGCCCGTGAGGAACGCGAAAACGGTGAGCCCGCCGAGCATCAGCACCGCAGTGATCACCAGACCGAGCCGCGTCTTCGGTTGACCGCCGATCGGCTCGCCACCGACGAGCGTCAACAACGCGTACCAGCCGGCCTCCTCGATCGTGTCGAACTGGTCGTTCTCGAGCCCCTCCGCGAACCGGATCGAGAGCGCCCCCATGATGATGGAGATGACGACCGCGAACGTGATGATGACGTACTCGATCCGCATCCATCGCGCGCGGTTCGAGAAAAACCTCATGTGTCGGCTCAGGATCAGGCCGACCCTGAAGAGCCGCAGCAGACGCAGCACCCGGAGGATGCGAAACCCGCGCAACAGCGGGAGTACCGCGATGATGTCGATCCAGAATCGACGGAAGAACCGGCTCGGTCGGCGCTCCGCCAGAAAGCGGAGCGAGAGCTCCACGACGAAGATCCACGTGATCACGTCGTTGGCGACTTCGAGCTGATGGTAGTGCGGCCAATCGTGCGAGACGCTCGCTTCCCACACGACCAGAACGACCGAGATCAGGATCAGCGCAGCGACGACCAACTCGGTGGCGAGGCTGTTCATGAAGAGAGACAGCCGATCCTGCGCCTCTCGAATGACATTGTTCCCGGAAGCCATCGCGCACTAATGTTGTTGTTACCTGGGGAATCTCACCCAGAACCCCGTTAGAGGCAAGGAGCAGCTCGCCATGGCCCATCAATCCGCACAATCACCCGACGATGCTTCGGCATCCTTCCTCAACGGTATCGTCATCGCCCTCCTCCTCACGGCCGGCGCGCTCGCCGCATGGTTGGTCGTCTCGGCCCCCGAGATCCCAGCGATCGACGAAGGCTCGTTCGAGAACCTGACGTCCATCGACATGCAGCGGCTCGAGGCCGAGCGGGAACGCGCTTACGGATCAATCGACCTCGCCACCGCGCAGGAGCCGGTCGACCATCTGCGCCAGACGGTTCGGGCGGTGAACCTGGTGCAATTCGAGAGCGTCGAGGAATACGACAAACGTCAGGCCGCGACCGCGGCAGTCTTCGCAGCCAACGACGTCCTC
Source organism: uncultured Bradymonadales bacterium (assembly GCA_964411125.1). GTDB lineage: Bacteria > Myxococcota_A > Bradymonadia > Bradymonadales > Bradymonadaceae > JBFIHF01. The sequence continues at coordinate 135,635 of CAYPJU010000002.1, forward strand.
ACCCCGCTCGGCGAGCCGGGGTTCATGAAAGCGGGCAACGAGATGGCGAAGAAGTGCGTCGAGGGGGTCGACGAAGTGCGCGCTGCGCTGAAGGCCGGCGACCTCACCCCCGAGCAGGCGGTCGTGGATCCCGGCACGGGCTTCCCGACGTTCCGCGAGAACTGTGGCCCCTTGATGGGCCAGCTCCTCAAATGGAAGGTCGTGCAGCCGAGCGGCGACTGGACCGATCCCGACGTCGGCCCCGCCCTGGTCGAGATCTTCTCGCGCTACCGTTGGGCGGCGATCCTCGACCTTCGCCGTCCCGCCTTCGAGATGCTCACGCCGTACGAACACGAGGTCCTCACCCGGTTCCGCGCCGACCTCGAAGCCCTCCCCGTCCAGAAGCGGCTCGAATGGGTGATGCAGCTCGCCGCTTCCCAGCCCGTGGTCGCGACCGAGCTTCAAGGCAACCTCGCCCTCGAGAGCGGCGACGTCCCCGCCGCTGCCCAGCTCTACGCACAGGTCTGCGACAAGAATTCGAAAGACCGCCTCCTGCGCGCCAAATGCGACTGGTTGAACGAGCAGGTCGTCGCGCCAGCCGGCGCAGCGAGCGCCGCAGCCCACTGAACGCGATCTTCGATCGCGAGATGAACGACACTGTTTGACACCTCCGAAACCCTCGATTATATAGCCCGTCCTTGTGCGGGGCCGTAGCTCAGCTGGGAGAGCGCTTGACTGGCAGTCACGAGGTCAGGGGTTCGATCCCCCTCGGCTCCATCGCATGAACAAAGGCCCGGACGGCATACGCTGTCCGGGCCTTTCGTTTTCCGCCACTTCGGCGCACTCGATACGCTGTTCTGTGCGCTCCCTTAGCCTTCCAGAACCTTCGATCGATACTTTCGGTACTGCTCCGAGAGCGCGAACTTCAGTAGCTCGGCGACGCGGAGGTTGAGTTCCTCGAAGGCGGGGTTGTCGCGGGCGGCGGCGACGAATTCGGCGTATCCGCGGTCGGCGAGCAACGGGTGGTGCTCGGCGAGGTTGCTGGAGAGCTTCACCATCGCGTGGACCGCGGCGACGAGGTCGTCGCAGGCGAGGAGGCCGACACGGTCCCCCGTCCACTGGGCGGCGCGGGCGAAATCGGCGAGGCGTTCCTTTACGAGCGACTCGTCGTCGGACGTGTCGACCGCGTCGGCGCGAATCCTGGCGAGCGCCGCAGTGTAGGCGCTCTGCAGTCCCTCCGCTGCCGCGCCTCCTCGGACCTTCTCTTCGGAAGCCGACAGCGCAGCCTGCAGCGCGGGGTTCGACACGTTCTTCACCTTGCTCAACAGCTTGAGTAGCGGACCGTCGGTGAACTTGCCGACGAGGTCGCCGAGCGGGATCAGGGCGAGGACGGCCGTGAGCGACGTCGCTCCGAATGCCTTCCAGAACTCCGAGCTCGTCAGGAGCAGGTGGTCGGCCCGGATGTGCTCGAGCTGCGTCCCGAGGGCGAAGGTGAGTTCGCGCAGCGGCAGGTGCGCGGAGGTGCCGGGTTCGAGATGCCGCGCCGCCAACAGGACGAAGGGGTCGTCGACCCCCACGACCTCGATGCCGCTCGTTCCGTACGACAGATAGACCCGCGGCGGGTCGATCCCGAGCATCCCGGCGATGGCGGCGAGCGTCGCGAAGACGTCGGGGTGGGTCGCCTGCTCGACCGGCTGCGCGTGACGTTCGATGTCCTTCGTCTCGCGTTCGTCGCGGGTGAGCGAACCGACGAACCGCTGCGCAACCGTCGCGGTGCGCCGCTCGCCGGGGTGGATGAGCGCATCGTGTTCGTCGTCGGAGAGGGATTCGTAGCTGGCGGGGAGCGGGACCGGCTCATGGGCGGGCGCGCTTTCGGCGACGTCGGCCGACCGCGGGGCGACGAGCCGAAGAATCTCGCGCGCGACGGTGAGCAGTTCGCCCTCTTCTTTCGAGAGCTGATGGGACAATGCGAAGAGGCGCTGGTACGCGTCGAGGTCGAACGGGGTATGCCGGATCAGCTCGAGATACCGCCGGGCGGCCCTCGCCGGTGCCTGCGAGTCCACGAGGACCTCCGCCGACTCACGAAGCGCGCCGACGAGCTCGGCCTCCTCCCGACCGGCCTCGAGGTGCACGTCGTCCCCGAGCTGCGGCTCGATGAAGCGGTCGTAGGCCGCCCCCGCTCCTTCCAGATCCCCACCGCGCGCCAGAGCCCGTGCTTCGGCGAGGTGCAGGCGAACCTCTTTCGGCTCGCGTTTGCGGAGCTCCCGGTAGACGGAGGCCGCGAGCAGGGGTCGCTCCGCCTCTTCGTGAGCGAGGGCGAGGCTCGGCAGCCAGGCGTCGCGGTCGTGGTACCGTTGCGAGGCGAGCAGCAGATCGTCGTCTGCCCGTTCGCGCGAGAGCGCGGCGAGTACTCCCACCGCGGTGCCCTCCCCGCCCGACTCCAGGAGCGCGAAGGCACGATCTAGCGCGATGCGCTGTACCAGCGGAAGTGCGCTCGTGGACGACTCGCGATCGGCGCCTTCCGCCTGTTCTTCGGCGAGGTCGAGGAGCGTCATCGCGTCCTTCCAGCGTCGTTCGTCGAGGTGGTCGCGCGCCGCAGCGTAGAGCCCTTCGGCCCGGGGCAGGAACGCGAGTTCGAAGAGGCGGACGAGGTCCTGGGCGCCGACTCTGGCGGTGTGAAACATCTCGCGGCCGTCGACGGAGAAGTAGCGCTTCACCCCGCGATTCACGACCGCGGTCGGGCCGTGCGGCGAAATCTCTCGCCAGGTCCGCCCATCCTTGCCGACGGTCGCGAGATGATTGCCCCCGACGCTGACGACGAACCAGACGTTCGCCCCTTCGTGTCTGGTGGGGGTTTCGATCGCTCCCCACAGAGTCGAGTCGCACTCCGTCGCGATCCAGTCGGCGAGGCCGGCGGACAGTTCGTCGAAGTAGAGGGAGCCAGCGGTGTGGGGAGTGGACCGGGTCATGGAGTCTGTCGAGACGGGCTGGCGCGACCCACCGACGGGGGCTTTGCCTTCTCTTTCGTGGGAGAGTGTCGAGTATCGACAGCTCAATGGATGGATGCAACCCTTTGAAAATCGCAATCCTGGCGCCGCTTTCGGACCCGGTCCGTCGAACCCCCACGGGCGGGACCGGCGACATGGTCCACGTCCTCGCGCGCGAATACGTGCGCCGGGGGCACGAGGTGACCGTGTTCGCGCATCCCGACAGCGACGTGGCAGGGAATCTCGTGTCGAGCGAGGCGGACGACGTCGAGATATCGCGGGCGCTCACCCTCGACCTTCTGCAACGTCGCTCGGCGTCGTTCGACCTTCTCCACAGCTTCTGGGAGGTGGCGCTCTTGCCGCTCGCCGCGTCGATGGAGTGTCGGATCCTCCTCACGGTTTGCGAGATGCCGGGTGGCGAGGGGACACGAGAACTGCTGCACAACTTCGCGCACATCCCGATGGTGGCTCCGACGGCCTCTGCCTCGGATTACCTGCCTGCCGAGTCCTTGCGCGACACGATACCCTACTGCACCGCCGTTCCCGAAGGTTTCGAGGTGCGGGCGGCCGAGAACTATCTGGCCTACGTCGGGGACCTTTCGCGAGAACGGGGAATCGGCGACGTGCTGCGGGTGGCTCTCCTCGCCGGAGTTCCGTTGAAGATTGCCGGCCCGGTCCCCGAGCTCGAGCGTGATTTTTTCGAGACCTGGATCGAGCCCGCATGTGAGCACGAGCTCGTGGACTACCTCGGGGCGCGACCCGCTGACGAGACCCACCACATGCTGGCGGGGGCTCTGGGGTTGGTCTCGATGGCGCCCCCATCCGGAGGGATCGGGTGGCCGCTGGTGGAGTCGGTTCGGCTCGGTACTCCGATCCTGACCGCGGGAGGTGCAGGCGCCTCGGACGTGGTGAGAGAGGGATTCAATGGGTTCGTGGTGAGCGGTCCCGCCGACGCGTCCCGCCGTGTTCCCGGGCTGCGAGCGCTCGATCGCGGCGCTATCGCTGCAGACGCCGAGCGATTCTCAGCCGTGGCCGCGGCCGATGCATACGAGACACTCTATCGGGAGCTGCTGAGCTAGGGTCAGCGCGCCGCGACGCGCTCTTCGGTATCTCGGAGGATCGAGAATTCCTTGCCGAACACCTGGGCCTGGTAGTCGGTGTATCGGGTCCCGGGGACGTGAACGTAGGCGATGCCGAGCTCTTCGTACTCGCCCTTCATCAGGTTTTCGCAGTGGGTGGGGGATGCGATCCACTGGTCGACGATCTTCTTCGCGATCCCGTTTCCGGCGGCGAGGTTCTCGCCGACGAATTGCCAGTGGTAGCGGGTGCGGTCGGTTCGAATGCCGACGCGGCTCCCGTCACTTCCGGAGTGGCTGAACGCGTCGTTGGCGGTGAGATCCATCAGGTGACATCGCGCCGCGTTTCGCAGTCGTGGGTCGAACTCGAGCGGCGGCTGGGGGTCGTAGTGGACCATGCCACAGAACTGGCCGCGTGGGTCGGCGCGTCGCCTGTTGGACTCGGCGAAGATCTCGGCCTCGAGGTCGACCCATGCCTGGGGCCAGGTCGATTCGTCGTTGCAGTCGAGGGTGACGCCGGTGGGCGGGGCGTGGCTAGCGACGACTCGGTCCTGGGAGCAGGTGCGCACTTTTGCGTAGGAGCAGACTGCGTCGCAATCGCCGGCGCTTCCGACGAGCCGGTCGTTGGTGCACGGGTCTGCGTCGTCGCAGACCGACGGGCAGTCGCCGTCGCATTGTTCGCCGTCTCCAACGAAGCCGTTGCCGCAGTAGTCGGCGTCGGCACTCACCACGCCGGATAGGACCGGGTCGGCGGGGACGTAGAGGCTCTTGGCCCAACTTTCGACCTTGTCGGTGTCCCGGACGGGCTTACCATTCGATTGACATGCGAGTGCGACCAGGCCGATCGCAACGATTGCGTAGAAGTGCTGGTGATGCATTAACGTGTTCCCTGACCCAACTTCGTCGGGACCGCCCGGCGGCCTCTCTCCATCCTCTCCCCATCTGAAGGGATGAGGACCGTCGAACATTCCGTGAGATCGACTTTAGAGCGACACGCTCTACTCCTCAACCGGTTCGCGTCGATTCCAGGACGGTGGCCGTCCCGTGGGCCGCGGCCGACGGAGCGCTTTACTGGTCATTGTGGGTGTGACAGTCTCTAGCCATGGCCAATTTTCTCGACGCGACATCGGAAATCGACGCGCGGCTCCGCGATTACGACGCGCGGCTGCGCACCATCGAGGCACACATTCGGCGTGGTGAGCGCCGGGCCGCTCTGGCGCGGCTCGACGGGTTCCTCGACGAGCTTCTCCAGTTCGTCCGCGAGGTGGAGCTGCCGTGGGAGACGGTGATCGTCGGGGCGCAGCTCGGGTTCTTCTCCGGCGGCGAGGTGCTTCGCGGGCGAATCCCGAGCGCATTTCTGGGAGCTGCTGCTGGCTGGCTCTACGGCCAGCAGATGGTGCTCTCCAGGCGGGTTGCGCTCGAGCGACTCGCCCAGCGCGTCGCCGACGTGATGATGTCGCTCGAGAGCCCCGAGCCGACTGCCGAGTCCGGGTCCTAGCGTGCTCCGACCCTCGACGGCGACGCTCGCCCTGGCGCTCACACTCGTGATGGGCTGCGCTCAGGGCACCGTCGACACCCCGATGGACGCGGGGGACGAGACGATCCTCCCTGGAAACAACGGGGGGACCGGCCGCGACATGACGGTCTTCTCACCGCCCGACATGGGGAACCCCCGCTGTAAGTTCTGCTGCCCCGAAGACATCACGTGTCTCGACGGAGTGACGGTTGGCCAGTGCCGCGCGGACGGCAGCGGCTTCGATCCGATCTCGTGCCCCGTCGGCCTGGTTTGCTCCAACGGGATGTGTATCTCGAGCGGTGCCAACAACGGAACGAACAACGGGACGAACAACGGCACCAACAACGGGATGCCGCCGAGCAGTTGCAATCCGGGCGTGCGAGACTGCCTCGACGACGCGACGCTGCTCCTCTGCCGCCAGACCGGCGACGGCTGGGTCCAGATGACGTGCGACCAGGACCTGGTCTGTTCGCAAGGGTTCTGTACTCCCGACTCGCCGCTCGGCGCGACGTGCAACGCCGACGGAGAGTGCGCTCCCGGCCGCTGCCGATGTGGAGACTCGGATTCCTGTCCTGCGTTCTTGAGCGCGGGGCTCTGCGTGGACGAGTCCTGCACCGACAACAGTTGCGGGCTGCGAGGCGCCTGCCTCGCCTCCTCGTCAGCTCCGCTCGGAGTCGACTTCGACCACTGCGTGAGGCTTTGCTCGGAGGAGGACCCGTGCCCGGGTGGATCCAAGTGCATGGGAGTGCCGGTCCACACCGCAGAGGGCGTGGTCTTCAAAGATGCGTGCTATTTCCCGGACGTCGTCGGCCTCGGCGAGACCTGCGCCTCGACGACGGAATGCATCTTCGGCCGTTGCCTCGTCGGGTACTTCGACACCGGGTACTGCAGTCGGCGCTGCGACGACGATGGACAGTGCCCCAGTGGGTCTGCCTGCGTCGAGCTCCGCGCCGGCGAGTTCTGGTGCTCCGAGCTGTGCGGGGACGGGTCGGCGCTGTCGTCGGAACCGTGCCCGCTCGACGTTCCGAACCGCATCGACGTCGACTGCGCGTCGCTTCGAACGCAGAGCGGAGGCGTGAAGAGAGTTTGCGTCCGCCCCACCTAGTGATACTCATGCGTCTATGAGACGCGCGAAAATCGTTTGTACTCTCGGCCCCGCCTCCAGCGAAGAGTCCGTGCTCCGACGCATGATCGAAGCAGGGATGGATGTGGCCCGCCTCAACTTTTCCCACGGCACCCACGAGCAGCACCGCGTGATGTGCGACATGATCCGGCACCTCGCCGGGGCGGTGGGCCGTCCCGTGGCCGTCCTGCAAGACCTGCAGGGGCCGAAGATTCGCGTCGGAACGTTCGAAGAGGGTTCGGTGAAGCTGTCGAAGGGGCAGCGATTCACCATCACGGTCGACGACGTCATGGGCGACGAGAACCGCGTCGGCACCACCTACGAAAAGCTGCACGAAGACGTTCGAGCGGGCGACATCATGCTGCTCGACGACGGCTTGTTGCGGCTGAAGGTCGATGCGGTCGAGGGGCACGAGGTCATCACGACGGTCGAGGTCCCCGGGGTCCTCAAGAACAACAAGGGGATCAATCTGCCGAGCGCGGCCGTCTCGGCTCCGAGCCTCACCCCCAAGGACATCGAAGATTTCAAGTTCGGTCTCACGCTGGACGTCGACTACGTCGCGCTCTCGTTCGTCCGCTCTTCCCTGGACATCCACCAACTTCGTGCCCTCTTCCCCCCGAAGTGCGAGCTCAAGATCATCTCCAAGATCGAAAAGCCGCAGGCAGTCGAGGCGCTCGACGAGATCATCGCGGTCTCGGACGGGATCATGATCGCGCGGGGAGACCTCGGGGTGGAACTTCCTCCTCAGGAGGTGCCCGTCATCCAGAAGACGGCGATCGCGGAGGCGAACGCGCTGGGGCGCATCTCGATCACCGCGACGCAGATGCTCGACTCGATGCAAGAGAACCCGCGCCCTACGCGTGCGGAGGCGTCCGACGTGGCGAACGCCGTCCTCGACGGCACCGACGCCGTGATGTTGAGCGGCGAGTCGGCGTCCGGGCGCTACCCTGTGGAGTCCGTGCAGATGATGGCGAGCATCATCAGCGAGGTGGAGGGTTCCCCGGTCTACAAGAAGATCTCCCCGCCCGCCTTCATCCGGGAACTGAAGACGTTCCCCAACGCCGTCGCGAAGGCAGCGGCGGTCGCGGCCGAGGAGCTCGACGTGAAGGCGATCGTCGTGTTGACCTACAGCGGTGCGACCGCGCGACTGATGATGACCTACCGGCCGAGCAAGCCGATCATCGCCGTCACCCCGAACCAGCAACTACAGCGCCAGATGGCCCTCTACTGGGGGATCGCTGCGCACTGCGCCGAACTCGTCGACCCCGAGGCGGCCGCCAGAGAAGAGGAGTCCGGGCTCGCTGAAGAGATGACCCAGGCAACGTCGGGTGTGCTGGAGATGATCGAGGACCTACTGATCCAGCACCACGGCGGAAAACAGGGCGACGAAATCATCGTCGTGATGGGTTTCCCCATGGATTCGGCCCGCGAAGCGAACCTGCTGAAGTTCCACCGTATCGGCGAAGCTTGATCAGTTGTTGATCCGGATGAAGCGGAAACTCCCGCTCGCGATCTCGAAATAGAAACCGAAGGTGAAGTGCACGAGACCATCCTCGTCCTTCAACCCTTCGGGTGGGTTGTGGAACGGTGCCGCCGACTGGATCGCACGGACTGCCTCGTCGTCGAAGAAGTCGAGGCCCGACGTCCGCGAGAGGTAGAGCCGTCGGACCGAACCGTCGCCGTTGAGCGTGACGTCCACCGTCGAGTACCGATCCTTCACGCCGTAGACGTTGCCGTACGGATCACGCTTTCGGTACTCGCTGACGGGCGACCACTGCTTCGAGATCTGACGCTTCACCCGATCGAAGAAGGCCCAGTAGCGCGTCCTCTTTCGGTTGAGCAGAGTTCGGTCCCCTTCCTCCACATCGCGTAGATAATCGTTGGAGCCCCCCTCCCCGACCACCTCGGCGGCCATCGGGTCGGCGAGGCCGGGGAAGAGCTTCTGAGGGGAAGGCGCGGGCGGCGCGCTCTCCGCTCGCTCCGTGGCCGACACCCCGTCAGGCGTCTCTTCACGTTCCGGCTTCGGCTCCTCCGCCTTCTCCTCCGGGATCTCCCCCTCGGTCTTCGACTCGGGCACGGGTTCCGTCTGCGGAGTCGGCATCGCCTTGGGTGGCGCCGGTGCGCCTGGCGCCGCCTTCTTCACGGTCTCCTTCTCGGCGACCTCGTCGAACTGGTCCGCGAACCTGGCCTCGTCCGGCCGCTTCTCCTCGACTGGCGCCGGCAACGACACGTACTGCAATCGTTCCTCGGGGTTCTCCTCGTCCTCGGGCTTCTTCTCGTCGGGCGGCTCCGTCACTAGGTCGATCGAGAACTCGCTCGTCGCATCGAAGTTGGTGGTCTCGAGCACCTCCTGATCGGGCTGTAGTACGGCGATCAGCAGCAACAACGGGATGTGCAGCAGCGCAGAGATCCCCAGCGCGACCCATGCCGCTCCCGTGTTGTCGGGTCGATTTCTCGAGCCAAGGTGCATAGTAACTCGCTGCGCGCGGTCTTTCTGATCCAACCGCACGACCGGGTCCTTTATTCTAGCAGACTCCCGCGTCGGAGTGGACGAGACCGCTACGACGAACGGGAGTACGTCGAAAGCTATTCACCTCCGCTGTATGCGCCACGGTGGAGCCTCGGGTAGCGGCGAGCGGC
>CAYPJU010000002.1:145055-162700 GCA_964411125.1 uncultured Bradymonadales bacterium
AAGCGGGAAGCGGGAAGCGGGAAGCGGGAAGCGCCCTCCCCCGCCGATGCGCCACGAGCGAGAGCGGAGGTGCCGGGTTCAGACCGAGCCAGCGGCGGGGATTGGCGTCGGATTTCGTTCCGGCGAGCGCAGGCGATGCCAGCGGCATCGTCGAGCACCGCCGGGGCGGAAGACGATGCCAATCCCCGCTGCTGGCGACGGTCTGAATCCCGGCACCTCCGCTCCTAAAAACAGACGCGGTTGCGACCCGTTTTCTTGGCTTCGTAGAGCCGGTCGTCGGCGAGCTTGATGAAGACGAAGGGGCTGATCTCGGTGGGATCGGGAGTTCCGCCGCCGGTGGTAGCGGCGTTGTACTCGTCGAGATCGGCGACGCCCATCGAGAGCGTGACCGGGATCGAGATGTTGTCGAAGTGGAAGGGCTCCGCTTCGATCAGCCTCCGGATCTTCTCGGCGAGCTTGGCCCCGTCGTGCTTGGGGATCTCGGGGAGGAGGAGCGCGAACTCTTCGCCGCCGTAGCGGGCGAAGATGTCGTCGCGTCGGATATGCAACAACACGCGCTTGGCGACCTGGCGCAGGACGTGGTCCCCGGCGAGGTGCCCGTAGGTGTCGTTGATCCCCTTGAAGTGGTCGATGTCGCACATCACGAGCGAGAGCGCCCGTTCGTAGCGCAACGAGCGGCTCATCTCGCGCTCCATCTCCTTGATGAAGTAGCGCTTGTTGTAGACCTGCGTGAGTCCGTCGGTCGTGGTGAGGCGGTAAATCTCGTCGTGGTATTGCGCCTCGATGTTCGAGCCCGAGAGGAACTTGAAGATCGTGCGTCCGATCTTGATCTGGTCTCCGTCGACGAGGCGCTTTTCGCGGACCGGCAGGTCGTTGACGTAGGTCCCGTTGGTGGACTCGAGGTCGCGGGCGAGGACGGTGTCCCCGTAATTGTCGATGACGGCGTGGCTACGTGAGATCGATTCCTCGTCGACCTGAATGTCGACCTTGCTCGATCGACCGATGACGGTCGATGTCTGAGCCAGAACGTACTTCTTGCCCAGATCGGCGCCGTTGATCACGACGAGGCACGCCTCACGCTTCGGCGTGTTGGCCGGTGCCTTCGTGATCACCGTCACGACTGTGCTGTCTTTTCCGGAGGACATGCGCCCGTTCACTCCCCGGCGCCGTGAGGACGGCCAGAAGACAATTTACGTGGAATTTACCAATGACTTTCACAGGCAGTGTAACCGCACCGCCCCCCGAATTGCAAAACGATCGTCAGTTCGCCCATCGCCGCGCACTGCCCCGCCTTCGCCCGAGTCCCCCTGTTTCGGCCCGCGAGTGCGCCACAGCGCTTGCGATTTTCGGACGCGCGCTCCTATATTGCCGCCGCTTGGCCAACTCCCACGGGCAGCGACATGGCCTTCCTCCCAGACTACTCGAACCTCCGGGGCACCGCTCGAAGGGGTGACGACCCGAAGCTCCTCGACGGGCGTGCGATAGCACGCAGCGTTCGAAAGGAGGTCCGGTATGCCGTGCAGCGACTCGCCGAGCACGACGTCGTGCCCCGGCTCGCCGTCCTGCTGGTCGGCGACGACCCCGCGTCGCACATCTACGTGCAGAACAAAGTGAAGTCGTGCAAGAAGGTCGGGATTCGGTCGCAGAAAATCATCCTCCCCGACGAGACCCCGGCACACGAAGTCTACGACAAGCTGCGCGAACTCTCGGACGACCCCGAGGTCGACGGCGTCCTTCTGCAGTTGCCCCTCCCACCGCAGATCGATCCGCTCACGGCGATCGAACGGATCGCCCCCGATCGCGACGTCGACGGGTTCCATCCCCGCAACCTCGGGATGTTGATGGCGTGGCGGGGGGAGCTGGAGCCATGCACCCCCCGTGGGATCATGACGTTGTTGCGGGCCTACGGGGTCGACCCGAGCGGGAAGAGTGCGGTGGTCGTCGGTAGAAGCCTCGGCGTCGGACGACCGATGGCGCAGATGTTGGTGCGCGCAGACGCCACCGTGACGGTCTGCCACCGGCACACCGTCGAGCTACGACAGCGCGTAGCCGACGCGGAGATCCTGATCGTCGCCACCGGCGTCGCCGAGCTCGTCAAGGGGGAGTGGGTTCGCCCCGGCGCGACCGTCGTCGACGTCGGCATCACGCGCCGCGAAGACGGCACCCTGGTGGGGGACGTCGAGTACGAAGCGGCCAGGGAGCGCGCCGCGTTCATCACCCCCGTCCCCGGCGGCGTCGGACCGATGACCGTCGCGACACTGCTCGAAAACACCGTCCGCGCCGCCTGCGCGCGCCGCGGCATCGATATCGACAACCGAAAGCTTCGAGAGGAGAACCACGCGTGAGCGACGAACTGCGACACCTCCCGTTGGAAGAACGCCACATCGCGCTCGGCGCGCGGCTCATGCCGTTCGCGGGTTACCACATGCCGGTGCAGTACGCCGGGATCAAAGAAGAGCACCACGCCGTGCGGACGAACGTCGGGATCTTCGACGTCTCCCACATGGGCGAGATCGAGTTCCGCGGCCCGGATGCCGTGGCCGCCGTGGACCATCTCGTCACCAACGACTTCTCGAAGGTCGGCGACGGCGAGGCTCAGTACTCGGTGATGTGCAACGAGGACGGCGGGATCGTCGACGATCTGATCGCCTATCGAATCAGCGCGGAGCACATCCTCGTCTGCGTGAACGCCGCCAACCGCGCCAAAGACTTCGAACACATGAAGCGCCACACGACGGGAGACGTCGAGGTCGAGGACACCAGCGACTCGTTCGTCCAGCTCGCCGTACAGGGCCCCAACGCCGAGGCACTGCTCGATCCGCTCACCGAGCTCGACCTTCCGAACTTCGGCTTTCGCCGAGGGGCGTGGTCGACGGTCGCCGGTCGTCGCACCTTCGTCACCCGTGGTGGCTACACCGGAGAAGACGGCTTCGAGCTCTACGTGGGGGTCGCCGACGGAGGAGCCGTCTTCGACGCCGTGATGGAACGCGGGGAGGAGTTCGGTCTTCAGCCCTGCGGGCTCGGATGCCGCGACACCTTGCGGCTCGAAGCGAAACTGTTGCTCTACGGCTCCGACATGGACGAGACCACCGACCCGTTCGAGGCGGGGCTCGGTTGGGTCGTGAAGCTCGACCAGGCCAATTTCGTCGGCCGCGACGCGTTGCTGAAGAAGAAGGCCGAGGGCGTCACGCGACGCCTGCGCGGCCTGGTCCTTCGCGACCGCGGCGTGCTGCGTCCTCACTATCCGATCATGGTGGGTGAACGGACGGTTGGCGAAACGACGAGCGGGTCTTACAGTCCGACGCTCGACAAGAGCATCGGCCTCGGGTGGATCGAGGTCGACCACGCCAACGACGACACGGTCGAAGTCGAAGTCCGAGGTCGCCGGCTCACCACCGAAGTCACGAAATCCCCGTTCTACAAGCGAGACAAGTCGTAAGAGGTCGCGATGGAAATCCCCGAAGGATACATGTTCACCGAAGATCACGAATGGGTCTTTCTCGAAGGAGAAGGCATCGTTCGGATCGGAATCACCGCCTACGCGCAGGACGCGCTGGGCGACATCGTCTACTTCGAGGCTCCGGCTGTCGGGGAGACCTTCTCGGCCGGCGACGAGCTCGCCGTCGTCGAGTCGGTGAAGGCGGTGTCGGACGTCTACGCGCCCGTCTCCGGCGAGGTCACCGAGTTCAACGAAGCGGTGGTCGACACCCCGGAGCTCATCAACGAGAAACCTTACGGTGACGGATGGTTGCTGAAGATGCGGGTCGACGATCCGACCTCGCTCGACGACCTGATGACCGCGGAAGAGTACGCCGACCACGTCGGAAGCTGACGCGTCATTCCTCCTCGCCCCCCTCCCCCGGCGAGGCCAGACTTTGTCGAACCCGTCGCGCGATCTGCCGGATGGTCTCGGGCGAATGCCCCGAGTAGTTGTTGTTCACGTACGCGAACACGGTCCCGCCGTAGTCGAGGAAGTGACGGATCCGGGGGATCCACCACTCGATCTCCGTCTCGCGGTCGATCTGCACCTCGTCGAACCGCTCGATGACGTTCTGCCGCCCCAGAAACCGCACGTAGACGAACCGCGACGTTACACGCCAGAAGCGCTGCATCGTCCCGCTGCACGTCACGCAGAGCCCGACGTTCCATTTCTTTAGTAGGTCGGCGAACGGCTCCCCGAGCCAGCTCTTGTGACGAACCTCCACCGCGTACATCAGCCCGTCCGGGAGTCCCTCGAGAAAACGTTCGAGGGCGTCGAAGCCTCGGACGTCGAAAGTCGGCGGAAGTTGGATGAGGAGCGGCCCCAGCTTGGGACCGAGTTCGGTCATCGTCTCGACGAAGCGGTAGGTCTCCTCCTCGCAGCGCACGAGGCGTGCCTCGTGGGTGATGGTCCGGGGAAACTTCGCGGCGAAGACGAAGTCGTCCGGCGTTCGTTCGTGCCAGCCCTGCACGGTGCGCATCGTCGGGGCGCCGTAGAACGTCGAGTCGATCTCGACCGTGCGAAACTGGGTGGCGTAGTGCACCAGCCGGTCTGGCTGCGAGGTACCAGGCGGATAAAACGGACCTTCCCAGTCGTCGTAAGACCACCCCGCGGAGCCGAGCCAGAGGGATGGATGAACGATCCGGTCGGGCGCCTGCTCGGCCTCGGGTTCGTCGAACAGCCATTCATTCACCGGCCCACTCCACCGGCAGCCGCACCCAGAACGTCGCCCCCTTTCCGGGCGGCGATTCGACGCCGATCTCGCCACCGAGCTCGCGGACGATGTCGCGCGAAATCGCCAGGCCGAGCCCCGTCCCCTCCCCCGGTTCCTTCGTCGTGAAGAAGGCGTCGAAGACCCGGTCGAGGTCGGCGACGTCGACCCCCTCGCCGGTGTCGGAGACCCGCAGCAACACGGCGTCCCCCTCGTACTCGGCGTCGACGCGGACTTCGTTCTGGTCGGGGCGCCCGGGCGGGACCGCCTGCACCGCGTTGACCATCAGGTTCAATAGCACCTGGGACAGGCGGCTGGGGTCGGTGAAGATCCGAGGGAGCTCGGGCATCTCGATGACGAGCGGAGCCCGAAACCGCGCCTCGTGGCGCACGAGATTCGCCGCCGCGCGCACCAGACCCGCCACGTCGACCCAACCCCGCTGGGTGCGCCGCTCTCCGGAGAAGAAGCGCAGGTCCTGTACGATCTGGTGGATGCGATCGAGCCCGGCGAGGCTGCGGTCGAGGAGCGATTCGAGATCCTCCTCCATGAACTTCACTTCGTGCGACTCCTCGAGCGATTCGAACCGCTCGACGTCGATGCTGCCCGACACCGCGAGTTCGTTCCGAAGCGAGCGGTGGAAATCGGCGAGCGTGTCGACGTAGTCCATCATCACGGTGAGGTTCGTGATCAGAAAGGTCGTGGGGTTGTTGATCTCGTGCGCGATCTCGGCTGCGAGGAGGCCCACCGCGGCGAACTTCTCCGCCTGCAGGAACCGCTCGTGGCGCTGCTCGTACGCCTCGAGCTCGCGGCGGCGCTCGGCGCTCTCCACCATTCTCTCGAGGCAAATCTGCACGGCCTCTCCCTGCCTATGACCCAACCATCGCTCGTCGACCCAGGCGACGCCCGCGCGCTTCGCCTCGAGCGCGGTGGGGGTCTCCTCGGGATCGACGACGGCGACGACGGGGAGCGGCCAGCCGGCAGCGTCGAAGAGGGTCCGTACCAGATCGAACGCGTCGGCGTCGAAATGCCGAAGGTCGGCGAGCACCGCGTCGTAGCCTCCCGCCCGAAGGGATTCCATCGCGGCCTCCACGTCGTCGACGCGCTCCTTGGCCCACGTCATCGACGCGACCGCGGACGCGAGACTTTCCGGCCCCAGCATCAGGAGTTTCTTGCTCATCGACCCGTCCGGTACCAGCGAATCAACAACGCCAGGAACGCCACCGCGACGGCGGTACCGATCCAGGCGGAGGGCGGCACGCGCTCCCAGACTCGGAAGCCCTCCGCGATACCTCGGACCAGAGCGTACCCGACCGCGACGACGAGTGCACGTGAGCCGGGACGCTCGAAACGCAGAAGCGAAGCGGAGATAGCGAGCACGGTGCTCGGTACGGCGAGGTAGAGGGGGAACGGATGCAGCCCCATTCCGCCGCCGAGCTCGTGCCACACTGCCGCGGGATGTCCGGGCGCATAGTGCACCGCCCAGCTCACGCTGGTGGCGGCGCCCACGTCACAGCCCTGCATCAGGCAGCCAACCCGGGCGGCGGCGAGCGCCAGCAGCCCTGCGGGCGCCGTGGCATCGAGCATCTGCAGCGTCTCGCGCGGCGAGAACGTCCAACGGTGCCCGAGCGCGACGACCGCGGCCCCTGCGACGGCCCCGAGAGACGACGCCCCGTCGACGCCGGCGACGACGTTGAGCGCGTAGCCGCCCCCCAGTGCAGCCAGCGCGCTGATAGAAAAGTAGCCGAACACCTCGGCCACCGAACGCCCGTCACGACGCGCGACGAAGACGACGAGCGCGCACCCGAGCAGAATGCCGAGACCGGCGAACTGCGTCTGCGTGAGAGGCGGCGGATGGGGAACGTGAATCAGGAGCTTGACGCAAGAAAGTGGAGCTTGATAAATACCGGGCCCGGTCCCATCATCTTGGTTCCGTGATTCGCGAACTTCAAGGTCCTCACAGCGACTGAGCCCGACATGTCGGTCGACGTTTCCGTCAAAATCTTCGGCTGTCGTGGCAGCATCCCTGCCGCTGGCGGCCAGTACGCGAAGTACGGCGGTAACACGTCGTGCGCCGTCGTCCGTGTCGGAGACCGCGAGGTCGTGTTCGACGCCGGTTCCGGAATTCGGGTCTACGGCCAGGAGCTGAACGCTCGTCGCGCGCCGACGACGCACATCTTCTTCAGCCACGCTCACTTCGACCACGTGCTCGGGCTGCCGTTCTTCTCGGGGCTCTATCGCCCCGACGCGACCGTGCACATGTGGGGGCCACGCGACGCCCGCTTCGACTCGTTCGAGGCGACGATCGACAATCTACTTCGGCCGCCGTATCACCCCGTGTCGATGTGGGAGATGTTGAGCCGAAAGCACTTCCACGACGTGAACGAAGCCGACGTCGTCTACTTCCTCAAGGACAGCGAGGAAGTCCTGCACCTTCGCCCCGCCCACCCGGCGGACGCCGTGAGGGTGCCTGACGCCGACGCGGTCGAATTCTCCGTGAGCTGCATGCGGGGCTACAACCACCCCAAATCGGGCGTGAACATCTACAAGGTCAACGTCGGGGAACGCTCGATCGTCTACGCCACGGACACCGAAGGCTACGTCGGGGCAGACCGGCGCCTCCTGATGTTCGCGCGGGGTGCCGACGTCCTGATGCACGACGCGATGTACACCGAAGAGCGTTACACCTCGATGCCCGTCCCGACGCAGGGCTACGGTCACTCGACGGTGGAGATCGCGTGCTCCCTCGCCAAGCAGGCGGACGTCGACAAGCTGGTACTCTGGCACCATGACCCGGACAACTCGGACGACGAGCTCGACCGGGTCCAGGAGCTCGCCCAGTCGCTCTTCCCCAACTCGGTCCTCGGACACGACGGACTCGAGATCACGGTCTGAATTTCGGGCCTCCGAGCCACCGCTCTCCCATGCCAGACTTAGGTTATCGCTTCGACGACATCACGGAGGAGTACTCCTCGCGCATGCTCGACGAGATCCGTCGGTTTGCCCGCGAGACCCCTCTCCCCGACCGGCTGATGCTCGAGATCGGCACGAACCGCGGGCGCTTCCTGCTGCCGCTCGCTCAGCAGTTCCCCGACCGCGTCGCGCTCGGCGTCGAGATTCGCAACAAGTACGCAAAGCTCGCGCGCCGTGACCTGCAGAAGGCCGGTGTCGACAACGCTTACGTCCTGTCGGCCGACATCGCCCTCGCCCTCCCGATCCTCGTCGACGACGGGCAGATCAGCGACGTCTTCATCCTGTACCCCGACCCGTGGTGGAAAGAGCGCCACAAGAAGCGTCGGGTGATCCGCGACGACCTCCTCGACGTGCTGCACCCGAAGCTCGCCGACGGCGCGACGCTCTGGATCCGGACCGACGTCGGCCCCCTCGCCGACGACATGCGTGACGTGCTCATCGACCACCCCGGTTTCGAACCTCTACCGCCCGACGAGTTCCCGCTGCCGTCGTTCCCGCGCAGCACGCGGGAACGAAAGTGGGTCGCCGAAGGCAACCCGATCAATCTGGTCTACTTTCGAAAGAAACCAGCACCGGCGTAGCGCGCGCTCCCATCAGAGGCGTCGTTGTCGAACGCCGCATCACCACAGGCGCGCGAATGCGGCAGGATGCCGCATCACCACAGGCAGCGCGAATGCGGTAGGATGCCGCATCACCACGGGCAGCGCGAATGCGGCAGGATGCCGCATCACCACACGCGCGCGGTCAGCGGTCCAGTTCCTTGCCTGCGTTGAGCGCTTCGGCCTCCTCCCAGTGCGTCGACCGGACCGAGTACTCGCGCGCGTACGGTGGCTGAATCTCATGGGTTCGGAACGCTCGTTTCACGCGTTCGGTGACGTCGGTGACGAGCGCGGTCTCGTAGCGCGCGTCGATGACGTACGCCTTCGCGATGACCGACGTGCAGAACACGCCCTCCTTCACCTCGTCTTTGATCACCATCACGACCGGCTTGGTCAGGAAGACGAATTTCGAGGTGATGCACGCCTCGTAGACGATGCGCTTGGCGAGCTCGAAGTCTTCCGTGATCGCGATGTGGAACGGGATGACCACCATCATGTCGAGCGCTCCGGCGTTGGCGGAGGCGACCGATTCGGTGAGGAACTTGTTGTTCGGGATCGACACCTCGTTGTCGTCGAGCGTCACGATGCGAACCGCCCGCAGGCCGATCTCCTTCACCTCGCCGTAGGTGCTGCCGAACTGCACGCGGTCCCCGACCTGAAACGGCTGGTCGAAGAGGATGAGGATGCCCGCCATGATGGACGACATCGTGTCCTTGAGCGCGAACCCCACCGCGACGGCGACGGTACCGCCGACACCGAGCATCGCCTCTTTCTGCCCCTCCAGGAACGTGGCGGCGACGAGATAGGCGGCGAAAATGACGATGCCGAGCCGGAGAAAGCTCGAGACCTTCTTCATCAACAGGCGCCGCTTCGCCTGCCCCTCCCCGAGCTTCTCGAGGACTCCCGTCGCCGTTCGGTTCACGACCCACGCGATGGCGATGATGAAGACGCCCGTGACGATCTTGCCGAAGTCGATGAACTCGATCGCCTGAGCGACCTCCGCGGGGTCGGGCGCTGCCTGGGCCAGGATGGTCGCGAGCATCGGGTTCACCGGTAGAGGTAGTTGATGTTGGCGAGGGACTTGAGAACGTGCCGGAAGAAGAGCGGCGCGAGCCGAGCTCGTTCCGTGTCGTCGTCGAAAACGACGATGCCCTTCTCTTCGAAGAAGTTCAGGGCGAGGTGGCAGAACCCTTCGTCGGTGTTGATGACCTCGGCGACCTCCGACGCGCGAAGCTCGCCGTGCTGGGCGAGCGCGGTCAGGACGAACCAGTGGTTGTCGCTCACTGCGTCGAGCGCCGACGTCGCCGGGCGACGGAAGAGGCTCACCTGCAGCGTGTGCGCCCCGCTCGGACGAAGCGACCGCAACCAGAAGATGAGCGACAGCGACGGGTTCCCGTTCGTGAACTCGTGCAGATAGCGGAAGTACCCTCGCGCCGTCTTCACGACCTCGTAGAAATATTCGGTCCCGTCGTTCATGTCGTCGTCGTGCTGAATCACGAGATCCTGGAAGCTCACCGTGAACTCGGTCTGACCCGTCCGGCGTTCCACGAGCTCCTGAATCTCGTCCTCGGACCACCCCTGCAGGTGCTCGACGGCGCCGAAGTAGTGCTGCCGCGCGCTCACACGGTTGACGTACGACCAGGCGAAGACGTTGAACGAGAGGATGTAGAAGTGTCGATCGTCGGTGAGGTTCACGACATCGAGGAGCATCTCGAGCCCGTCGAACCCGCCGATCTGACGAACGAAGAAATGGTGGCAGTCGTCGAGCATGACGATTTGCGGCTCGAGCTCGCGGATCAGCTCGATGACGTGGGCCTTGTCGCGGGGCTTCTTTTTGAGTTCGAAGAGCTCGCCGAGAAACTCGAGCACCTCGGCCTTTCGGTGGCGCTTCTCCGTAATCGTGCGCCAGACCACGGGCATCTCGTCCTCGGCGAGGGCCCGCTCGAGATGGTGCATCATCGTGGTCTTGCCGACTCCCGCCTCCCCGACCAGCGCCACCGAGCCCTGCCCCGGATCGGTCTTCCACTGCTCGATGCGCGCACGGATCGCCGGCTCGTGTTTCTCGCGCTCGATGTAGAGCGGCGAATCGGGTGGCAGCGGCTCCGGTTCGAACAGCGCGAGGTATTCGGCGGGCAGACCGGCGACGTCGGCATCGGGCATCACCGACTCTTCGCGCTCGCGGGCCTGCAGCTCGATCTTCTTGCGGAACGCGAACGTGCTCAAGCGTTTGAACGCCTCGGTCCCCTTGGCGTAGCGGCGACCGAGGCGAGAGGCCTCCATCACGATGACGTAGACGCTCGCCCCAGCGATAAAAAAGATGCCGTACCAGCGGTCTTTGTAGGTGTTCACCCACTCCACAGCTCGCGGAAGTCGGTCTTTCGCGAGCCGCTCGAAGATTCGCGCGATGTCGGCCTTCCAGGTGTGAAGTGCCCACAACACCACCACTGCGATCCCGGCGACGGCGAGGGTGTTGATGGTCCACGAGACGATGGAGTGGCCGGAGAACTCGATGACGAGCTTCGGGACGTAGTCGCCGAGAATCCAGAACGCCGTCACGACCTTCACGCTGCGCAACAGCTTGCGGGCAACGGCGACGTCCATCCCCACGACGTCTGCGACTTCGGCCCCCCGCGCCTCCTCGACGGTGCCGAGTTCGGTGGCCGAGCTCTTCCCTTGCTCGCGCCGGAACCAGCGCGGCAGGAGCAGCACCGACATCACCTCGACGAGGATCCAGTAGAGGAAGACGCCGTTCACCGCCCACATCACGACCTCGACTTCCGAGAAGTCACGGCGCACGTAGTCGAGGATCACGTAGATTCCGACGTATGCCAGCAAGGGCCGCGTCAGGGCATTCAGGAGCTCGGCGAGCTTCACCGTCGCGCGCGGTCGCATTCGGAAGAACCGGCGCCGGAACATCGCCTGGGTCAGCCGCTGAATCTGAGTGTGGATGACGGGCTTGAGCCACATCAGGAAGATGAGGAACCCGAGCCGGAAGACGAGCTCTCCGATCCAGCCCCACAGTTCGATCGAGGTGAAGGAGAGGGCCCGGAACTGCTCGAAGCGGTCGAGCGCCCCGTCGTAGACGCGGCGTACCCCTTCCTCGAGAGCGTTCTTCGCGTCGCGGATGTTCGCGTCGGTGAACTCGTAGAACGCCGCGCGTTGCTGTGAGCTGGCGAGCGGAAGCAACGCCTCGATCTGGTCGGTGAAGAATTCGACTCGCTCCTGAAACTCCCGAACCCGCCGGACGCCGGCCTGCTGCAGATGCGTCGCGGCGACGAGCTTCTGTTCGGCGAGGTTGAGCTGCGCCCGAGCGACGGCGATTCGTTGTCGACCTACGGAAGCTTCGAGTTGGTCGCTTCGCGCCTGCTCGCGAGCCACCTCCTCCTGCGCCTTCGCGACGTCGGCTGCGGCGATCTCGACGTTTTCGTCGGCGACGTCGAGACGGTCACGCGCCCCCTCGAGCCGCTCGCGGGCGGCGCGGCGAAGATCGACCAGTTCTCGAAACACTGGATCGACCAGTGCCACCCGCTGGGAATCGGTCGGCGCGTCAGGGATCTGGTCGATCGAGGCGAGGATCTTGGCTTTGGCGTCGGCGAACGCCTTGACCTCGGCGTCGGTATCTTCTTCCAGAGCTCGCAACTGTTCTGAGGACTGGCGCGTCATCGCGAGCACTTCCTCGGCGAGCCGGGTCTCTCGCGCGAGGAGCTCCTTGACCGTCTGGTTGCGTTCCTTCTCCTCGCGCTCTCGGGCCAGACGCAGCGCTTCGATCGCGGCCTGCTCTGCCTCGCCCTGCTCGCGCAGTGATTCGGAAATCGCCTCGGTCTCGGTCGACTCTTCGGCCCGCGCGGCGGCCTGCTCCGCGCTCTCGGCAGCTCGCTGTAGCAGTGAAGCGATCTTCGCTTCGCGCCCCGCACCGTCGGTGAGAGCGACGGCTGCAGACTCGGCCCTCGCCGCGGTGACGAGACGTGGCACGAGCGGCGGAACGAGGGCTCGGACCGCGGGCTCCGGGAGCTCCTCGCTCAACTGGTCCTCGACCGCCGTCGCGACCATCCGCGCGGAGTCCGCTTCCACCCGGGCCTTTGCGGCGCGCTGCTCGAGCGCGGTCGACATCTGTGCGCGCTTTTCCGAACGCGTGCGAAGCTCGGACGGGGAAGCCTTCGACGCGTCGAGCCCGTAGTCCCGGACGAGGACCTCGAGGGGGGTCGGGGGCGCAGGCTCCGGCTCCGCCTGGCCCGGCGCCGTGGTGGGCTCCTCGGCTCGCTCCTCGGTCGCTGTCGGAGCGGCCTCGGTGACCTCGCTATCCGGTTCTCCCGCGGCAGGATTTGGCGTATCCTGCGCGAGAACCGGCGCACCCGAGAGCAAGAGGAGAACGAGGCCCGCGAGCAGTGTCCTCATCGTCTGTAGCGTGAGCTTGACCATCGACCGACTGAGAGCGGACCACCACCCATGAGTGGAAAGAGCACATTTGGACAGAACTTGCGGGCCTCATGCCCGCCCGCCCTCATGGTGTTTTGCGTGTTCCTCGCCGGATGTGCAAGCACGAAGCCTCGTCACCAATGGACCGATGGTGCGCTCGAAGCGGAAACCATGCAAGCACGGGGCGAGCTCGAGGTCGCACGTGCGCGCTACGAGGAGCTCCTCCCCGAAGCTCCGACCAACGAGCGAAGACGCTGGATGACGTTCAACCTCGGGATGCTGGAGCTCGAAGCGGGGAACCGCACCGAGGGGGTCGAGATCTTGGAAGCGCTGATCGCCGAGCCGACCGAGGACCTGTATGGTGCCTCGGCCGCCTACGAGCTCGCGCAGCTCCATGACGAAACTGCGCCTGAGCGAGCGGACGAACTTCGTCGAGCGCTGATCCGTCGGTTCCCCGACCAGGTCGCTGCCGAGTTCGCGCTGCAAGACCTCGTCGGGCATGCCCAGCGCGACGCGGGTGCCGCAGGAGACGCGGTCTTCGGTCCCCTCCTCGAAACGCTGTCGTCGCTGCACGCCGACGTCGCCGACAGTGAACTCGGAGACAATCTTCTCTTCGAGATCGCTCGGATCGAGGCGGAGTTCCTGGGAGATCACGACGACGCGCTATCCACCCTTCGGCGCCTCTACGCGGAGTACCGGAAGGGCCCGCTCGCCGACGACGCGCTATGGGAGATGGCGAACATCTACCGCGCCCATCAGATGTGGGAGCCCGCCGTCCAGGCGCTCGAGCTCCTCGCCGACTCGCAGGAGAGTTCGTGGTTCGTCGGGAGCTACGATTCCGACTGGGTCGACGACGCGATCTACGATCTCGGAATGATCCATCTCCTCTATCTCGACGACTATCGGGGAGCGATTCGATGGCTCACCCGGTACCTGGACGATTACCCTCTCGGCTTCATGAACGACGACGCAGCGTGGAACATCGTCCAAGCGCTGCGCCTTGGCGGAGACCGGGACGGATACGAGCGAGCGCTCGCCGAGTTCGTCCGTGATTTCCCCGAGAGCCGCTGGGTCCGCCTCGCTCGACATCAGATGGGGGGCCCCGATGATCGCGGTTGAGAACGTCACCAAGCGCCACTTCGGCCGCCCGGTGCTGCGCAACGTGAGCTTCGAGGTCCCCGACGGGACGAACCTCGGGCTGATCGGCCCGGGCGGCGCCGGAAAGTCTCTGCTGCTGAAGATCATCTGCGGGCTGGTCGAACCCGACGAAGGGGCGACTTACATCGACGGGACGAAGGTCCAGGGGCTCTCGGTGACCGAGCTCGATCGCCTGCGCTTCGACATCGGCATGTTGTTCCAGAACTACGCCCTCTTCGACTTCATGAACGTCGCGGACAACATCGCGTTCCCGCTCCGGCAAGAGGGGAAGCTCTCCGAAGGAGAGATCGAGGAGAAAGTCCAAGCGATGCTCGAACTCGTAGGGCTCCCGACGATCGGAAAGCAATTCCCCAACGAGCTGTCGGGAGGGATGAAGAAGCGCGTGAGCTTTTGTCGAGCCGTGATCCCGGAGCCACCGATCATCTTCTACGACGACCCCACCGCCGGGCTCGATCCGGTGACGAGCTCGAAGATCTTCATGCTGCTGGAGCAGCTCCGCGACGAGCGTGGGGTCACGTCGATCACGATCAGCCACGACATCGACGGGATCAAAGGAATCTGCGACAACTTCGCCCTCATCGATCGCGGTGGGCTCGTCTTCACCGGGTCCCGCGACGAAATCGAACGATGCGAAATCCCGCTCGTCCAGCAGTTCTGGCAGGGCTTCTCCGACGACGTGCTGGGATGACGACCGACACTGCAAGACTACCTCGCCGCATTCTCCAGCAGGCCGGGGACGAGTTTCTCCGGTGGTCGGCGGAGGTCGGCGGCATGTTGATGCTGACGCTCGCCATCTTCCGTTCGCTCTTTCCGCCGCGGCTCGACGGTCCGGAGACGTGGCGCAACATGCACCGCGTCGGCGTGAAGAGCTTCCCCATCGTCGTCGTCACGGCGCTCCTGACCGGCGCGATCATGGTGATCCAGAGCGGGATGTACATCGAGCAGTACGGCGCCTACGGGTTGCTCGGCTGGGGCGCCGGCTACAGCGTCCTTCGCGAGGTGGGGCCCATCATGATCGGGCTGATGTTCTCGGGGCGGGTCGGAGCCAACAACACCGCGGAGCTCGGCACGATGAAGGTCACCGACCAGGTGGACGCCCTGCGCGCGCTGGCGATCGACCCGATCGCGTACCTGGTGATGCCCCGCTTTCTCTCGATGATCGTGATGATGTTCGCGCTGGTGGTGGTGGGCGATTTCACGGCGCTCCTCGGTGGTGCCGCGACCAGTGAGATTCTCCTGGGCGTCGACATGGAACTCTTCGCATGGAGCATCGTCACGTACGTGCGCCTCGAGGATTTCACGCACGGCCTGGTGAAGGCCGTCGCGTTCGGCTTCGCCATCGCGATCATCAGTTGTCACTTCGGCATGCGGACGACGGGGGGCGCGACCGGCGTCGGCCGCGCCGTGAACGCTTCGGTCGTCGGCAGCGCCATCGCGATCTTCGTGCTCGATTACTTCATCACCTACCTCTACCTCTGATGAGCGCAACGACCACCAACGACGCCTCGGCGACGGCCGACGAGCAGCCCGGTCTCGGCCAGCGATTCCTCGGATCGTTCGGGGAGCCGATCGTCGAGTCGACTCGTCAGATCCGGGAGATCGGCGAAGTCTTCGTCCTGACGATGTATTACCTCGTACGCGGAAAGCGGCGGTGGGGGGCGATGTGGGAGCAGGCCCACGAAGTCGGCAACAGGTCCCTCGTGTTCATCGCGGTGACCCTGGGCTTTCTGGGGATGATCCTCATCTACCAGTCGGGGTACCAGGCGATGAAAATCACCGGCGACCTCCAACTCCTCGGCGGGCTCTTCCTTCAACTGTTGCTGCGAGAGTTCGCCCCCACGATCACGGCGATGATGTTCGCGACCCGCGTAGCGACGGGGATGGCGGCCGAGATCGGAAGCATGGTCGTCACCGAGCAGGTCGACGCGCTCAAGATGACCGCGGCGCAGCCGATCGACTATCTGGTGGTGCCGCGCTTCGTCGCTTGCGTCGTGATGATGGTATGCCTCACGGTGTTCGCGGTGCTCGTCTCGTACATCGCCGGGGCGCTGACGGCGTATTCGTCGTTCGGCGTGAACTTCCGCACCTTCTTCGACCTCGGCTTCATCACCTGGTTCGACGTCTGCATCGGCCTGACCAAGGCACTCGCCTACGGAATGGCGATCCCGGTCATCGCCTGCCATTCGGGCCTCGTCGTCTTCGGTGGCTCGGAAGGCGTGGGCCGCGCCACGACGCAGGCGGTCGTGAACGCTTCGCTCGCCGTCGTCATCTTGGACTTCCTCATCTCCGGACTCGGCTATGTCGTACTCGCGCTGTTTTAGCTGGCTCGCCCTCTCCTTCTGCGTCTTCGCCGCCTCGGAGGTCTCCGCGCAGTCGCGCGTCGGGGAACAGTGGCTCGCCGCGGGGATGACGCTCTCGCCGGGTTTCGTGCACCACCAGCGTTACGGCTCGACAGACCGCACGACGACGATCGGCGGGCTTCGTGCGCGCCTCGGACTGCATCACCTCGTCACTTCGCGGCTAGTGATGGCGGCCGAGGTCGAGCTCGGCCAGGGCTGGTACAACCGTCATCGCGCGGCCCCCGACGGCTACGCCGACAGCGACCATCATTTCGCGTGGCAGGCGGGAGTGATGGGACGTTTCCTCTTCCGCGACGACGGGACGGGCCCGGTCGTCGGCACCGGCCTCCACATCTACCGCGCCGCGCTCGAAGAGGCGCCGGTGCAATCCCTCGCCTTCGACGTGCGTCCCGGCTGGTACCTGTGGAAGGGGGACGAGTTCGTCCTCTTCGAGCTCGGATACGCGATCCCGTTCCTCGAAGGGTTGGCGCTCCCGACCGACTTCAGCGGGCAACCGAACCCCGACCTGGTCGAGAAGGCGTGGACGCTGCACCGCTTCGCGATCGGACTCAGCTACGGGTTCTGACGATGGGACGCATCACCTTCGAGAACATCCACAAAGCGTTCGGCTCCAAGGTGGTTTTGCGCGGCGTCGACCTCGTCGTCGAGCCCGGCGAAGTCTTCTTCATCATCGGGCAATCCGGCGCCGGAAAGAGCGTCCTCGTGAAGCACCTCATCGGCCTGATCGAACCCGACGAGGGGCGCATCTTCCTCGACGATCTGGAGGTGACGAACCTCAAGGAGAAGGAGCTCTATCCGGTCCGAAAGCGGTGCGCGATGGTGTTCCAGAATTCGACGCTCTTCGACTCGATGACGCTCCAGGAGAACGTCGCGCTCCCCATCCGTAAGCACAAGCCCGTCTCGCAGTCGGAGGCGGCGGCCGAAGCGATCGAGAAGCTCGAGCTCGTCGGCATGGCCGAATACGCCGACCGCTACCCCGCCGACTTCGGCGACGGGATGCGCAAGAAGGTCGCCATCGCCCGCGCCCTCACCCTCGACCCCGAATACGTCATCTTCGACGAGCCCACCACCGGCATCGACCCCATCTCCGCCGCCATGGTCGACAAGCTGATCCGACACCTCGCCGACCACCACGGCGTCACCAGCATCGTCATCTCCCACGACCTCCGCAGCATCTTCGGCATCGCCGACCGCATCGCCATGCTCTACCAGGGCAAACTCATCCTCGACGGAACCCAGTCCGACTTCCGGGAGTCTTCGGACGCTATCGTGCAGCAGTTCATCAACGGGCGGCCCGACGGTCCGATGGAGGTCTAACGGCGCCGGGCCGCCCGTTGATGAACTGCTGCACGATAGCGTCCGAAGACTCCCGAAGTCGGAGCGCGCTTCGCGCGCTGGGGGAACGGCGCTTCGCGCCGTTGGGGGACCGGCCTTCGGCCGGTGCGGGACCG
>CAYPJU010000002.1:162800-203462 GCA_964411125.1 uncultured Bradymonadales bacterium
GGGGGAACGGCGCTTCGCGCCGTTGGGGGACCGGCCTTCGGCCGGTGCGGGACCGTGCTTCGCACGGTGCGGGACCGCGCTGCGCGCGGTGTATTTTGATTCGGAAGTCGATGGGACCCCGACTCTCGCGACCATGCCCCGACAGCAGAATGGAGAACACCGCGCGAAGCGCGGTCCACCACCGTGCGAAGCACGGTCCACCAACGGCGCGAAGCGCCGTTCCCCCACCGCGCGAAGCGCGGTCCCCCAGCGGACGAGCTTTGCTCGTCCGCTACGGCATGCCGTTCACCACCCAGGCGGCGAGTGCGACGCGTTCTTCTTCGGTCATGCCGGTCTTGTTGGCCATCGGCATGGTCTGCATGTCGTAGACGCGGGCTTTCATGCGGGGGGCCCATTTGCGGATGTCGGCCTCGGTGTCGAAGACGACGCCGTTGGGGGCGACGGTGAAGACATCGTCGGTGGGTTGGCTGGCGTGGCACTGGACGCAGCGGGTGGAGACGATCACCTGGACGTCGTTGAAGGTCACTTCACCGGCGGTGGAGACGGGGGGCAGGCTGCCGCCGTCGTTCTTCGGCATCGTGACCCAGGCGAGGCAGCCGAGCGCTACGAGGCCGACGGGCATCGTCCACGCCCACTTGTTCGAGACGTGGCGGACGTTGAAGTGGTGGCGAACGGCGATGCCGACCGCGGAGATGCCGGCGAGGATCAGCCATGCGTGCTCGTGGCCGTAGGTCGAGGGGAAGTGGTTGCTGATCATGATGAACAGCACGGGGAGCGTGAAGTAGTTGTTGTGGCGCGACCGCAGGCCGGCGTAGATGCCGTGCCACGCTTCGGGCTCCTTGCCCTCCTTTGCGGCGGCGACGAGGCGGCGCTGTCCCGGAATGATGACCATCAGGACGTTCCCCGCCATCATCGTGCCGATCATCGCGCCGATGTGGATGTAGACCGCACGGGGAGCGAGGAACTGGGAGAGGCCGTAGGCGACGGCGGTCAGGAACCCGAACATCACCGCCAGCATCAGGGTCGGGCGTTTGAGCAACGGAGTCCGGCAGAGAACGTCGTAGACGATCCAGCCGACCGCGAGCGCCCCGAGGCCGATGCCGATCGACGCGCCCGGGCTGATGTCCGCGACCGCGGCGTCGATCATGTAGACGCTCGCGTTCATGTAATAGACGATCACGAGCAGGCAAAATCCGGTGATCCAGGTCGCGTACGCTTCCCATTTGAACCAGTGCAGGTTCTGCGGCAGCTCGGCCGGCGCGACCTTGTACTTCTCGAGGTAGTAGAACCCGCCGCCGTGGATCGCCCACAGATCGCCGGCGAGGCCTTCGCGAAGGTCCGGTTTGTTCTTCTCGAGATGGTTCTCGAGGAAGACGAAGTAGAACGATGCTCCGATCCAGGCGACGCCGACGATGACGTGCAGCCAACGGACGAGGAGATTCAACCATTCGATGACGTGGGGAGCCATGACGCTGCCTTACTGACTGGTCCCTTTTTCTGTAGCACGGATTCCCACGAACCGCAGGTCAGTCGAGCGGATCGCACTGGTCGTTGCAGTAGCCGACCCCGATCCAGTGCTCGTCGGCCTGGTTGCACCACTCGTCGGGCTCGCAGCCTACGCCGCCGTCGAAGTAACAGAGCTTCTGGCAGGTCCCGAGGAACGACATGCAAAACAGGCCCGGAGCGCAACGCTGCTCGGTGCCGTCGCAGTTCGCCCCTTCCGGTAGTGAATGCCGGTCGGTCTCGACACAGTACGACGAGATGTCGACGTCGGGTCCATTGATGACCTGGGCGATCAGGCACTGCTCGGTTCCCTCGCAGCCCTCGTTCCGGACGACGTCGCAGAACCCGCGAAACGATTCGTCGTTCACGAGCGGGCACACCTCGCCGGACGGCAGGTCATCGGGCCCCGAGGTCGTCCCGTTGTTCGTCGCGACGGTACCGTTGTTCGGGACTGACGTTCCGTTGTTCGTCGCGACGGTGCCGTTGTTTGCGGCCGTCGTTCCGTTGTTCGTCGCGACCGTCGCGTTGTTCGAGCCCCCGTTGTTCGAACCTGCGTTGTTCGTCTCCCCGTCGTCCGGCTGACCGTTGTTCGACGACCCTGGATCGTCGATCAGCGGTCCTCCCGACGGACCGGGATCTTCACCGCATGCGGCCAGGGACAGGATGAGTAGGACTGAAAGGAGTGTGCGCATGGATCGACTCTAGAAGGAATCACGACGCGGATCACGCGTCAGATGAGGTCTTCGATTCGCCACTTCGCCTTCACCCCTTCGAAGGCGCGCTCGAACCGCTCGAGATCGTTCTTCGCCCCCTCCACACGCCGGATGATGATGTCCTTCGTTCGCTCCGGGAACTGCCGCGCGACGTCACCGTACACCTCCGGATCGCGCTCTCCACTGTCACCGACCAGCACGAACTGCCGGCGCGGGAACTCCTCGAACAACTGCGTGATCGCGGAGACCTTGTGCTCCTTGCTGCTGCGGACGAACGCGAGGGGCGAGCGCACGCTCTTCACTCGAAGCTTGCGCAGGTGGAACGAACCGAGGGGGAACCCGTGCTCCTCCATGAACTCCTCGAAGAATGGTAGGAGCTGCCATGGACTCGCCGACACGTAGTGAAACGCCGCCCCCTGTTGCGCGAGCTCGGCGTAGTGTTCGGCGAGCGCCGAAACCGGTTTGAACGGTCGCAGGAACGTGTTTCGGAGCATCTCGTGGTGGTCCAGGACCGAAGTCACCTTCACGGTGTCGTCGATGTCCGAGACGACCGACAGCCCCTCGGCGGCGAGGACGGGAATCTCGCGCTCGTCGTCGTCGGTGTCGACGAAGACCCGCACCTTCAGCCGGGGGCCGGCGTCGCCGTCGACAAAATGCCCCACAGCTTCGTCGAGCGGCAGCGTCAGCTCTCCAATGACGTGCCCGTCCGGCCCCGACTTTCCGATGTCGAAGACCTCGCCCCCCACTTCGACGCGCACGTGCTGGTTCCGTTCGTTGTCGACGAGAAACGGGCGCACCCGCCGCCGGAACAAGAGCGCTTCGTCCGAGCCCTCCTCGAGCGCGAACGTCTCGCGCAGCTTGTCGACCAGGGCACTGCGAGCCCACGACTTGTTCTCGGGTTCGTACACCCACGCGTTGAGCCGAAACCGCAGCTCGTTCGCCTCTTCGTCCGCCACCGCGTAGGTCGGAAAGGTGACGACTATCTCGGTTTCCCCTTCCAACCACCCCTTGAACTTCGTCCACGTCGTCTTCATCTCGCTCCTCGAGCCTACCCGGCGATTCGTGAACGCAGAACCTCCAGGACCGCGGATCGCATCTCCTCCGCCGACTGCCATCGGCGGGACGGATCCCGCGCGAGCGCCCGGTCCACAATCTGGAGGAAATCGCTCGACAGGTCGGCCTTGCCTTTCATCTGGCTGACACTCAGCTCGGGGAACATCCCCATCGTCCCCGGGTCCCGGCCGACGACGACCGACCAGAGCGTCGCGCCGAGCGCGTAGAGGTCGAAGCGGTGGTCGATGTAGGCCTCGTTACCGCCGTCTGCCTCGGGGCCCGCGTAACCTGCCGTGATGCACCCTGCCGTGGGCTCCGTCGTCTTGCCCCCCAGCCGCAGCGTCACGCCACCGAAGTCGATGAGCGTGAAGTACTCTTCGCCGCTGACGAGTACGTTGGCTGGCTTGAGGTCCTGGTAGACGAAGTAGGCGGGCTGCCCGCCGACGTCGAACGGCTCGTGCAGCTTTGCCAGGATCGTGAGGAGCTCGCGGGCGAGCGCCAGCAGGTTCACCTCGAGGTTCTGTCGAAATGCGGGGCTCGTCGCTCGATCTTCCAAAACGTCGCCCTGGATGAACTCGAGCACCAGGAAGGGCTCGCTCTCGAGCACGTCGGACGACAGCTCATAGCTACCCGCCCTCCCCTCGTACGTTCGCTTCAGCGTCGCCGATCGGTCGACGAAGAAGTGGTTGGGGGACGGCAGATTGTTGAGCCCCTCGTTTCGAAACCGAACGAGGACCTTCTTCTCCCACTCGAGGATCTTGCGGGTCTCGACGACGAACTTCTCCGCCTCACCCCTGGTATAGGCGAACTGGCGAGCGCGGGGGCCGCTGTCGTAGCGGGTCGTCTTGATGAGGACACGGTTGTCGGCACATCGCGTGTCGCGCGCGTCGAGCAGGATGCCCATACCGCCGCCATCGGCGAAAACCCCGTCGATGGCGTAGCGGTCGTCGGCGAGTGTTGCGGGGAGCTTCAAGCGCCGGGAACGTCGAACTTCATGGCGATTTTGCCTGCGACCACGACGACGTCACCGTCGCTGAGCGGGCGCCGTTCCCCGAGCTGCAGCAGCTCGCTGTTGAGCTGCGTTCCGGCGTTGGAGACCGCGTAGAGCGTGTAGTTCTTGTTCTGCCGGTAGACGTACGCGTGCTTTCGCGACACGTGCGCTTCGGGGTCGAACTCCGTCAGGTCGAGATCGGGGTACGAGTCGCTCACCGGGTCGCGGCGCCCGATCAGTACTTCGTCCGTGTCGATGGCGTGGCGCGCGACGGGCTCGCGGTTCATGTAAATCGTGAGCGTCGCCGGCTCGGCGTGAGTACCCGGCTCGGGCAGCGGCTGCATCGTCGGACGGTCCTTGGTGCGCGCCTGAAACGCATGCTCGAATTCTCGGGAAGCCGGGCGGTCAGACCCTCGTTTCGACCCGGCGATCGCTGCCGCGAACTCGAGATCGGGTCCGTCGGCGGGTTCGGCCGACACCTGCTGTGCGGACTCCTCTTCGACCTCGCTCGCGGCGGTGGTATCGGGCGGGGTGGCGACGAGCTCTTCTCCGTTCGGCCCGAACCCTTCTTCGTATTCTTCGCTACCGCGGGGATAAGCACTTCCATCGAGCGGCGAATAGAGGAAGTCGGGGTCGGCGGCGTGCTCGGCGTTCTCTGCTTCGATGTAGTCTTCGACCTCGTCCTCTGAGAACTCGAGCTCGTCGGACGTCGGCTCGTGGATGACGTCGTCGTGATGGACGCCCTTGAGCCCGGGCGACTCGCCCTCTTCGTCGTCGTGGGCGTCCTGGTCGGCGACCTGGCCGTCCTGGAACGCCTCTTCGGCGTTGTCGACCATGATCTCGCCGTCGGCGAGGTGTTCGATGTCCTCGACGAGGTCGCCCGACTCCACCGGGCCGTCTTCGGCTTCGACGTCGTCTTCCCCGAACTCGTCGTCGATGTCGGCGTCGTCGAGCTCGTCGACTTCTCCATCGTCCAGCTCGTCCGCTTCGTCGTCGAGCGCGTCCATCTCGTCGGTCTCGTCCGCTTCGGACGCCGCCTCGATACCGGTCACGGCCTCGAGGTCTTCGGAATCCCCCGCGAGCGCCGCCGCGACGTTCTCTTCCTCGGGGACGACCTCACCCGGCTCGGCCGGGACGAGACGCTCTCCGCAGACCTCGCAATTGGTGGCGTCCGCGGGGTTCTCGGTCTCGCAAATGGGGCACGTGATCGTTTCGCTCATGGTCTCCCTTTTCGTCTCACTGAGTGTCGCACCAGTTGGCCGAAAGCGCCTTGGTGCCCTTGGCCTTCATGTTCTCGAGTTCTTTGACCAGCTCCTCCCGCGAGAGCTTGCGCCCGTCGGCCAGCAGGAACTGCTTGTCCTTCCCTTCCGGGGAAGTGACGTTCGACGCCTTGATGGCGAAGTCCAGCATACGCTCGCAGCGATCGGCCGAGCCGGCACTGCGGTGCGACGTGGCGCGCAGGAAGTAATGCTTCCCGTGGTTGTAGGCCTTGGCGAGCATCGAGCCCTCGGCCTCGCAGGTCACCTTCGGGTCGTTCTCCCCGCAGGCGTTCGACTTGAGATTCGCCTGCCGTCGGTAGACCTGGGCGGTGCCGAGTTTGAGCTTCTGCCCTTCGCTCCCCTCGTACCGGAACCGCCCCGACATCGAGATGATGTCGGTTGGCTGCAACCATGCGACGAAGTCCTTGATCGTCTTCTGCACGTCCGAATCCGCGTCGGAGACCGGCGGGATCACGCCGCAATCGACGGGGGTGGCGATGCCCGGGTCCTGATCGGCGACGTATGCGCTCGTGATGAGGTAGTCGCCGAACTGGTTCGTCCCCGTCTGCTTCGCCTCGAGCTCGATCGGGTAGACCCCGCACCCCTGGAACGTCCGCTCCTTGTTGACCGCGACGGGAGGGGCGTCCTCCGCCTTCGCCTTCGCAATCTTGGCGCGCGCTTCGCAGATCACCATCTCCGCGGGCACGTCGAAGTATCCGGTCGCGTTGACGTTCTTACCGACGTAAGTCATCGACTTGGCGTCGATGGCGTTCGCACGGGCGAGCCCGCTCTCGTACTTCCCCCACGCCTGCTGGTGCGCCGCCGAATCTCCGGCCCCGAGCGCCTTCACGGCATCCGCGCACGCGACGAAGGCGTCATTGAGCGCGTAGCGGGCGTCGACGCTGGCGTTCTCGCTACGTCCCACGGTGCCGAACGCCGTCTCGGCGCGCCCCCCCGCAAACTCTGCAATCTCGGCGTCGAGGTCGTAGACGCGCGAAACGATCTGCGGCGACTTCGGCGACGTCGCCATCGTCTTGCTCGCCTCCCACGTCACCCGCTTGAGCAGCTCGTAGCGCTTCGCGAGATACTCTGCGTACTGCTTCTGCTCGGCGAGCTTCTCGAGGTCTTGGAGCATCATGACCGCGTCACGAACCTCCGCGGGGTCGCTGTCTTCGACCTTCAGCGCGACCGCGCTCGACTTCGACTTGCCCGTGGCCGCGCCGTTCGAGTCTTCCGACATCGCGGCGTTCTTCTCGTGCATCGTCGCCAGTCGGTCGGGGTTCACCCCGCAGCCGGCGAGCAGGGCCATCGCACAAATCGTCCAGATCTTGTCCCGCATTACATTCTCCATCGTTCCATCACTCGGACCGACCACACATAACACGGCACCGCCACCTCGCCCAACTCTGCTCCGCTCCCGCGGAAAGTCCGGCGGCGAAGGCCGTCCGCGCCCTCAGATCAGGGAACTCGCATCCACGAGCTGCACACCCGAATCGCGCTTTTGCGTCGACTTGTGACGCGTGTAATTCATCTCTTCCTGCGTCAGCGAACCCGCCGTGGCCCACTTCGACTTGAGGGAGCGGTAGTGCCCCGCCATCTCGTCGTCTCCGAGCTCGGCGTAGCGTTCCGCAAGCAAGTCGAAGAGCATCGCCGCGTGCTGCTCTTCTTTCTGGTCGATCGAGCGGTCGAGCTCCTCCACCAGACGACCGATCTCGACCTCGTCGAAGGCCCGCTCCACCTCGCCTCGAAGCTCCGCGATCGCCTGCGGATCGTCGGTGTACGACACGACCACCGATTGAAGGCTCGAGCCCTGCTCGATACCGAGCGACGGGATGTCGTAGAAGAGCTCGGCTTTCACGATGCGCACCTTGCCGGCTTCTCGCGCGGGGACCGTGCACGTCAGGAGGTAGGCGTACTCCTTGTCCTTCTCCACCGTGCCGACCGGGATCGAGATCGTGCGCACGTCCCCCGGCAGCTTCATCTTGCCGAGGTACGAGATCTCCGGGCTGTACCGGTAGCCACGGTTCGCCCGAATCTGCGGGGTGAACGTCAGATCGAGCCGAACGTTCGTCGCGATCGACGTCGTGGCGTTCTTCACGCGACGCTTGAAGACTCCGGCAATGTTCGACGCCTCCTCGACGTACTCGGTGAACCCGTTCGAGTACGAGACGAGGCGCTGCATGAACTTGTAGTCGAATTCTTTGCCGAACCCGACGGCGTCGATGCCGATCCCGCGCCCAGAAATCTCCATCGCGCGCATCAGGCACTTGTCTGGCGGGCACGTCACCTGCCCGTCGGTGAAGACGATGATCCGCCGAGCGAGCTGCCCCCCCGCGATGGCATGGAAATGGTCTTCGGCCTTCGTCAGGGCGTAGTCGAGGTCGGTGCCTCCCCCCTGAAACTCGTCGATGTGACCGATCTTCTCTTTCACCGACGCGACGACGTCGCGCGATGTGACCTGCGTCGGCTCGACGATCTCGTAGGCGACCGACTGAAACGCCACGACCGAGAGCCAGTCCCCGGGGCGCAACTGATCGACCGCCGCCCGCGCCGCCTCCTTGAGCGCAGAGATCTCGCCCGACCGCATCGAGGACGAGACGTCGAGCACCAGGACGACCTGAGAATTCGCGACGACCTCGTCGTCCCCCTGAGCGCGGATCGCGTTCGAAGCGTTGACCTTCAACAAGACCTTCAAGTCGGTCTCCGCCTCCGTGGTCGAGACGTTGGGCTTGTCGACGACGTAATCGAGAAGGATTTCTTCGGCCATGGAACCCTCGTGTTGCGTGTGCGCGATCCATACCACACGGCGGAATCACCGAAAACACGCGCGCCGCCTTCAGGACGAGGTTGGACCCTCCACGATTCGCCATGCATTCTCTAGGGATGCTGCTCGCCGAAATCGTCGTCGCCCTCCTCTGCCTCGCCTGGGTCCTCGTCGCGGCATCCGCGGCAGTCTCTGCCCGCGCTCTCGGCATCCTGGAGGACGTCACGACCGAGCCGCGAACTTCCTGGCCGCGTCTCTCGGTGGTCGTGCCGGCGTGCAACGAGGCCGCGACGCTTCGGGAAGCGTTGAGCTCCCTCATGGCGCAGGATTATCCCGACCTCGAGATCGTGGTGGTCGACGATCGCTCCGACGACGCGACGCCGCAGATCGTGGACGAGCTGGCGGCCACCGACGACCGCGTCACCGCGCTCCACATCGACGAGCTTCCCGACGGCTGGCTCGGCAAGATCCACGCGATGCACGTCGCCGTCGCCCGAAGTACGGGCGAGCTGCTCCTCTTCACCGACGCCGACGTCCACTTCGAGCGCGACGCACTCCGACGGGGCGTCTCGGCGCTCTCGGAACGAGAGCTCGATCACCTCACCGTCATCCCTCAAGTCACGAGCGAGTCGAGGCTCCTCGACGCCTGCATGGGCGCTTTCGGGACGCTGCTGCTCGCCGCGGTTCGTCCCCACCGCATGGAGCTGCCACACAGCGACGCCGTCCTCGGTGTCGGCGCCTTCAATCTCGTCCGACGCAGTGCGTTCGATCGGACCCCCGGGTTCGAGTGGCTGCGGATGGAGATCGCCGACGACACCGGCCTCGCGCTGATGTTGCGACGCGCCGGAGCGCGGCAGGCCGCGATGGCGAGCAAGACGGCTGTCTCCCTCACCTGGTACCACTCGATCGGAGGGCTCGTCCGCGGTCTGGAGAAGAACATGTTCGGCGTGGCGGCGCACTACCGCGTGGCGGAGGCAGTCGCGAAGGTGGTCGTGCTCTTTGCGCTGTCGGTCGCCCCTCTCCTCGCATTTGTTCCGCCCCTCGCATCGACCACCTGGCCCGCCGGGGTCGCAGCCTTCGTCGCGCTCGTCCTGTCGGGCGCCGTGACGTCTCGGAGCCTCGGCCGAAGGCCGCTGTCGGCCCTGCTTCTGCCGTTCGGGGTCGGGGTCTTCGCGTACGCGCTCCTCCGGTCGATGCTGGCGATCTCACGCGATGGGGGCGTCACCTGGCGCGGGACACACTACCCGCTCGACGCGCTGCGACGGCTGCAGCGGTTTCGCCTCTGAGGAACGACGGATCAGCGCTTGGAGATGCTCTTCGGCCCGATGTAGACCATGAGATCGTTGGCGAAAACGCGCGTGTAGGCCTCCGGGTTCAACTGCATCGCACCTTCGTGGACGATGCCGATGACGAGGACCCCCAGCTCGTCGCGCCCGCGATCTTGCAACTCTTCGAACGTCATCTTTCGACCTTCCATGAAGTCTCCGGGCAGGTGCGCGGAGTAGACGTTGTTGCGCGACGCGAGCACGAGGTTGCTGATCACCTGACCGACGCCGGGGTTGCCCGCCGTATGGGCGAGAAGACTCGAACCGATGCGTGAGGTTTCGATCACCTCGTCGGCCCCCGCGACCTCGGCGTGCGCGTGATTCTCGGGATCGAGGATCTCCGCCACCACGTGCAGGGGGCGGGTTCGTCGAACGTCGACCTTCTTCTCCAGCGAGCGGATGGTGAACACCGTGAGCACCGTCGAGGCGTCACGGACCGCCGGTTCGGAACCGGTGCCGTCGTCGGCGACGACGACCACCCCCGCCGCGTACTTCACCCGGACCTTCTCGTATTCGAGTTCACGGCGGAAGTCGCCCTGCACGTAGACGTACTTCTCCGGGAGATTGTCCGGCCTTGGGCGATCGGCGAAGACGATGAGCGGAGGCATTTCCGCCCCGTACTCACGCTCCATCTCTCCGATCATCATCGGGATCTCCTCGTTCCAACCGGCGATGACGATGTGGTCTGCGATCGATGACATACGAACTTGCTCCATTCTCAGCGGCAGGAGATTTCCCACCAGAGTCGAACTGATCACGCCGGCGAACATGGCGATGATGAACATACCCGCGAGCATCAAGAATGCTCCGACGACCTTGCCGCCGCTGGTCACCGGCGTGATGTCGCCGAACCCGACGGTCGTCACGGTCACGATCGCCCACCACATCGTGTCGGAGAGGTTGTTGACGTTCGGGTTGGCCTGCTTCTCGGCGAGGAAAAACATGAGGGCGGAGATCACGATCGACCCGACCACGAAGCCCATCGCGACCGTGAATAGCACCGAATTGTCGCGGAACGCCGCGCTCAGCGTCTGCATCGGGCTCGTGAACCGGAAGAACTGCACCGACCGCAACAGGCGCAGCAACCTCAGGATGCGGAGCGAGCGTAAGAAGGGGAAGAGCGGGAGCAGCGCCAGGAAGTCGATGAACCCCCAGGGGCTGAAGATGAACTTCAACCTCGAGACCACCCAGTACTTCGCCACCTGCAGCGAGGTCAGCTCGACTCGCTCCGGCCGCCAGTTTCGGATCACCGCAAGCCGGGCGAGGAACTCCACCATGAAGATGCCGAGTACGACACGGTCGACGATGTCGACGAGGCGTCGTTCCTCCGGCGTCGGCGAGCCCAGAACGTCCCAGAGGACGATCGCGACCGAGACGACGATGAGGAAGTTGATGAAGGCGTGGAACCACCGGTAGCGGACGTCCTCGGGGTTGTTGAGGATGTTCCACAGCGCACTGCGCGGAGCGGTCCCTGAAGGCTTCACAGCGGCGCTTCGTCGAGGAGGACCTCACGCGGCTTGCAGCCGTCGGCGGCCGAGACGAAGCCTTCCGCCTCCATCATCTCCACCATCCGCGCTGCCCGGTTGTAGCCGACGCGCAGCTTTCGCTGGATCATCGAGATCGACGCCTGCTTCGACTCTACCACCAGACGAACGGCGTCGTCGTAGTGCTCGTCGCGCTCCCAGTCGTCGAGGTTCGGGCCTTCTTCGTCGTCGTCTTCCACGAGGATGGAGTCGTCGTACTGAGCCTTCCCCTGATCCTTGAGGAAATCGACGATCTGCGAGATCTCCTGTTCGCTGACGTACGCTCCGTGCACGCGCTTGAGCGTGCTCGTCCCCGGCGGGACGAACAGCATGTCGCCGTGCCCGAGCAGGCTCTCGGCGCCGTTCGAGTCCAGGATGACGCGGCTGTCCGTCTTCGACGTCACCCGCATCGCCAACCTCGTCGGGAAGTTCGCCTTGATGAGCCCCGTGATGACGTCCGTCGACGGACGCTGCGTGGCGAGGATGAGGTGGATACCAGCGGCACGGGCCTTCTGCGCCAGGCGCGCGACGGCCGTCTCGACGTCTTTCGCCGCCGTCATCATGAGGTCCGCGAACTCGTCGATGATCACGACCAGGTACGGGAGGTGCGTGTGCTCCGGCTCACCCTTGTGGTTCAGCCCCAGCGCGCGCAGAGCATCACTCTCCTCACGACCGTCGAGCTGGTCGAGCTCGGCCTGCTTCGTCAGCCGCTCCACCTTCTCGTTGTAGCCCTTGATGTTTCGGACGCCGAGATCGGCGAGCTTCTGGTAGCGACGCTCCATCTCCTGCACGCCCCAGTTCAGGGCAACCGTCGCCTGCTTCGGGTCGGTCACGACCGGCAGCAGCAGATGGGGGATGTCCTCGTACAGGCTGAATTCGAGCATCTTCGGGTCGACCATGATCAGCCGCACGTCGTCGGGCGTGTGCCGGAACAGCAGGCTGCAGATCATCGTGTTGACCGCCACCGACTTACCGGCGCCGGTGGCCCCAGCGACCAGGAGGTGCGGCATGCGAGCCAGGTCCGCCACGATCGAGACACCCTCCACGTCGACCCCGAGCGCGAGCGGCAGCTCCGCCTTCTTGTTGTCGACGAAGACCTCGTCCGCGATCACCTCCTTGAGGTAGACCATCTCGCGCGACGGGTTCGGAACTTCGATGCCGACGACGCCCTTGCCCGGGATCGGCGCGACGATACGGATGCTGTGCGCCGCGAGCGCCATCGCGAGGTCATCCGAGAGGTTGGCGATCTTCGACACGCGGACGCCCGGCGCCGGGCTGAACTCGAACATCGTGATGACCGGCCCCGGGCAGATCTCGACGACCGAACCGTCCACCTTGAAGTCCATCAAGGTCTGCTCGATCTGAGCCGCCATGCGCCGAAGCTCGTCCGGATCGACAGCCGACTCCTGTTCCGCGTCGTAATCGAGAAACGTAATGGGCGGCAGCTCGTAGTTCCCCGCCTGTTTGGGCTTGAAGAGGACCCCGTCGCTGTCGGCGAGCAGATCTTTGCGCTCGCGAGCCCGACGCGCACCGGCGCTCTCGACGATGGCGGGGCCGAAGTCCGCCTCGGGGCCGCTCACGCGCTCCTTCGGGGCGACCTTCTCTTCCTCCATGTCGATGACGTCTTCCGGATCGGGCGTCTCTTCGACCTCGAGCGACGGCTGAGTGTCCGAGATCGCGTCGTCCACCTTGATCTCGCTGGGCTCGTCCCCCGCCGCGACCGGCTCACCGAGCTCCCACCCCGAGTCGCGCTGCACTTCGGCGGTGACCTGCTCTTTGACGGACGAGGGCTTGCGCCGCACGGTCGCCCGCTCCGGCAGCCAGCCGCGAAGTTTCGCGGCGAGCTTGTTCTCGACGTGCTCGTCGAACTTGTCCTGGAATTCGTATTTGTCCTTCACGATCGGCGTCGCTTCGAGCTCCGCCTCCGACTTCGCCACGTCGCCAATCGACTTCGCGGCGAGCTTCGCGCGCTCTTCGCCGAGCCGCGCGCGGTACTCGCGGTGCACCGCGAGACGATGCCGCGCCAGCGCCTGAAGCTCGTGCAACTGCGCGAGCAACGCTCGCACCAGCCGTCCGAGGCTCATCCGCGTGACCATCATCATGCTGAGGAGCAGAAAGCCGCACGCCAGGATCGTCGTCCCCACCTGCCCGACCAGCGATCGCCCGACCTCCCCGAGAAACTCGCCGACGAGCCCGCCCGCGAGATGCCCGAAGACCTGTGCGTCGATCCCGAGGTGGCACAGCGTCGCCCCGGCCATGACGAACACCAACTGGCCCCCGATTTCGAGCGGCTTCCATGCGACCTGCCGCCCGACGAGCATGCATGTCCCGAGGTACCAGATCAGCGCGTTCAAGAAGAACGAGCCGATACCGAACACGAAGAGGAGCGCGTCCCCGGTGAAGACTCCGACCGGACCGATGAGGTTCGCCGGAGCCCCCGTCGCCCCGACGTCGGCCGGGTCGAAGCTGACCAGCGACAGGAGCATGCAGAGGGCGGCGAGGATCAGAAAGAGACCGCCCGCCTCACGGCGCAGAGCCGCCGCCCGCGGGTTTGCCGCGGCCTTCGAGCTCTTGGACGACGTACTCTTCTTGGACTTCGAGCTCTTCTTCTTCGCCTCTTTGGGCGGTTTCGTCGTGCTCGTCGATGACGACTTCGTGGCCATGAACTGCCTCTCCTTGGCGGCCGAACGGAATGTGGCGAGTGGCGCATCCTTGCGCCGAGTAGCCCCACCGTAGAACGCCTCGGACGGTCGTCAACTTTTCGTGAGGTGTGGGGCGTGACGGGTGTGGCGCGAGGCGCGAGGCGCGAGGCGTGAGGCGCGAGGCGCGAGGCGTGAGGCGCGAGGCGCGAGGCGTGAGGCGAGGAGGAGCGCTATTGCTGCATGGTGTCCCACTTCGGGCGTTTCCACGACTCTCGAAACTGCTGGAAGGTTCCGATGACGGCGCCCTTCTGATGTTCGCGACCGTCGATGAAATAGACGAACTCCATCGGAGCATCGGGGTCTTCGCATCGTTCGTCGAACTGTCGAACGATGTCGTTCGCGGGGAGTGTGATGCGCCCCATCACCTTCGCCGTGTCGAGCCCCAACGGCCGAGGCTCTCCGCCGATGCGCCACGACTTGTAGACGAGCTCGGTGCAGACGATCGACTCGTCGGTGGTGAAGTCGAAGTTGAAGTCGTACGGACGGCCGAAGTGATCGAACGCGCGGGTGATGGCGGCAGCCTTGTCGAGCTTCGTTCGCGTCGGACGCATCACCCCCACGTAGTCGGCTCCAGCCGCGCGCTCGAGGGTGCTGAAGACGACCCCCTCACTCACAGCTTCGATGACGCGGCGCGGCTTGCCCTCTTCCACCGACCCGTAGACCTTCCATGCATCGGGAAACGTCGCCTCCAGGAAGGACGCGAAATCGTCCGCGCCATGCTCGGACTGGTAGTACGCGGAGACCGCCGGGTCGTCGAAATACTCGCGCAGCTCGGCGGGGGAGCCGAGGTAAAACTCGGCGTGCGGCCAGAAGCCCGGCAGCCCCACGTTCGAAAGGTACCAGTTGTGCCGCGCGACGATGACGTCCCCCGGCTCCAACTTCTCCCGCATGTCGTCGAGCTGAGCCTCTGTGATCAGATGATGGTGAAGGCGCCGAATCTTCGTGTCCCCCATCCACGCGGCGACGCCCCGCTGGACGGGGAACCACGCGTCGAAACTCATGTCGCGGGCGATGTCGAACGCGTTGTAACTGAAGTCGACCGCGGCGCGCTCGGCGAGCTTCTCGAACGCCCCGTCGTGGTAGGTTTCGGCCATGTCGAGCCCCCAGTTGCACGGCTCGCGCTGGTGGCAGTCGAAGTCTCGCATCGCCCCCGTCAACGTCTTCCAGTACTGGCGACTTCCCAGCAGCCGCCCCACCGCCTTCACGTGGATGACGTTCCACTTCAAGCTCGCGAACGACCCCTTTGGTATCTCGAACTTGCGGTTCCGCTCGTCGAGCAGCTTCTCCATCGGCTTGGAGGGCACGGTGAGGTCGATGAAGTCGAGCCCGTGCCGGTACTGCACCAGCCATGCTGCGTACCCCACCATGAAGGACTCGGCGTGCGCGCGACGCTCTCGGATGGCGCCGAACTCGTGAAATTTCTTCCAGTACTCCTTCACCCCGTCGAGGGCTCGCATGTAGTCGAGGATCGTCTGCCAGATGGTCCGCAGTTCCGCCTTCTGCCTCGGCGTGAGTTGCACTTCCTCGCTCTTCACGAAGAGGTCCGGGCGGGCCCGCGCGTACTCGAGCGTCTTGCGCAAACCATCGTCGTATCGCTTCACCAGCGCCATGTCGTCGTCGAACTTGTGGCGACGCTCCTCTTCCGAAAGCGCTTCCAGGCTGCGCGGTTCAGGAGCTTTCTTGCATGAAACCGCGAACACCAGTGGAATGATCAGCGTGAGGTAGACGATTAGTCTACGGGTCATCCGAGAGGCGCGGGCCGTATCGAACCGCGGGAGTTGGGTCGAAATTCGTATCCTCCGGTCGTCGATGGTGTCATCGCCGTCGGCCGACGAGGACGCGGGACGTGACACGAATCGGGCGGAGTCGGTCGAAGCTACGACCTCCGGATGGGCTTTCGGTAGCGACATGGTCCAGAGGGTAGCGAGCGATTTGTGAGAACGTCAACGCAGCGAAACGTGGGTGGGGCAATCGATTGGTTGGAGACGGAGGGGGGGCCCTTCGTCGTCCTCGCGGTGGAAACCGCGGGCAAATGGGGTGTCCCCGACGGCGATGTGAGCGCGTTCGAGCGCTCGCTCGAGGTCGATGATTACCTCGGGCTCACCGAGTTCGACGGCGGTCACGCCCTCGTCCTCGGCGACGACCCCTACCCCACCGCGCTCCTCGCCGCGCCGCGGTTCGGAGGCGTCTACATCATCCGACGCCTCTGGGGAGAAGACGTGGAGGACGCGATCGACGCGGTCCACGAGATTCGAGCGCACGAATGGAGCCCCGAGGGCGTGGTGTTCGACGCGATGGATGGCCGCATCGTGCTGTTCGACTCGGTGCGAGACCCGTTCGCTGCTCGACATCGCATCTCGCTCAGCATCGCGCCGGGTCGCTACGCGATCGAAACCGCAGACCTGCAGCCGGACGACGACCTCTGCGTGATGGTCCACCGGCTCGTGCCGATGAGCTGATCGGGGCCCCCGGGCTCAGGGCAATGCGACGGCCCGCGGCGTCAGGAATCGCAGCGAGCCGTCCCCCATCTGGCCCTGGCCGTTGTCCCCCCAGCAATGCACCTGCCCGCCGCTTCGGCGTCC
Organism: uncultured Bradymonadales bacterium; assembly: GCA_964411125.1. GTDB lineage: Bacteria > Myxococcota_A > Bradymonadia > Bradymonadales > Bradymonadaceae > JBFIHF01. Next base: position 179,216 of record CAYPJU010000002.1, read on the forward strand.
GCAACTGAAGACGTCTCCCACGGAGATCTCCACCCAGTCCGTGAACGAGGTCGACACCGCGACCGGAGACGACGACCCGAACCGGGTTCCGTCCCCCAACTGACCAAACTCGTTTCCGCCCCAACAATAGGCACTGCCGCCTGCCACGCCGCACGTGTGGTCACGCCCGACCGAGACCTGACTCCACGGCGCCGGCCCGGCCGCGACGATCACGAAGTCGGTGCTCGGCGTCGTGGTCCCGTCCCCGAGCTCGCCGTTCGTGTTGTCTCCGGTGCAATGCAGGTTGCCCGAGGCGTCGATCGCACACGTATGCTCCATCCCGGCAGAGACCGAGGCGAAGTTCGTCCCCATCACCGTCGGCATCGCGTCGATGATCGGGAGGTCGATCGTCGACCCGTTGCCTAGCTGTCCGAAAGCGTTGCCGCCCCAACAGTAGAGCTCGGAACCGTGAATGCCGCAGGTGTGCGTGTGGCCGGCCGAGACGTCACTCCACAGCGTCCCCGTCGCTGCACCCGACTCGACTGGCGTGTTGCGTGACGCGCTCGTTCCGTCGCCGAGCTGACCTTCGAGGCCACGCCCCCAGCACCACAGCCCGCCAGCCTTCACGCCGCAACTGAAGCCGCTGCCGGCGTTCACCACCGACCAGTCGTTGTCCGCGCCGGTCCCCTGAACGACGACCGGGCTGAGCGACGCGACGTTCGTCCCGTCGCCCAGACCACCGTCGGCGTTGTCTCCCCAGCAGCGAGGCGCCCCACCCTTCAGCCCGCAACTGTGCGTGGAGCTGCTCGACACCGTCGTCCAGTCGACATCCCCGCTCGTCCCCGCGACCGGCGTGGTCGAGTCGGTGAGCGACGGGTCGTAGGCCGACCATCCCCAGCACCACGGCGCTCCGTTCTTGATGCCGCATCCGTAGCTCGAGAATCCGAGCATCACGTCGACGTCTTCCCCGCCGAACGCCGAGACCGACGTCCAGGTGGAGCCTGCATCGATCTCCCCGGCCGGGGCGCTTCGAGACGACGGGACACCCAACTGACCTTCGACATTGGCGCCCCAGCACACGACGATCCCTGCTTTGACCCCGCAGGCGTGCGCTCCGATGACCGGAATCTCGACGTCACCCCAGTCGGTATCGACACCGACCTGCGTCGGCGAGCTGCGGTCGACGGTGTCGCCGACCCCTAGCTGACCGTCCAGATTGACGCCCCAGCACCACATCGACCCGTCGCTCTTCGAGCTGCAGGTGTCGTCCGACCCCGCAGCCGGAGACGCCCAGTCCGTGTCGACGCCGACGCGGGTCGGCGCGGCACGGTCGTTCGTGTCGCCGACCCCGAGCTGCCCCCCGACGTTGGAGCCCCAACAGTGAAGCTCGCCGCCGCTCGTCGCACAGGTGTGCGCCCCGCCGCCCACGACGGCCTCCCAGGGCCCGCCGCCGATGCCGGTCGGGCTCGGCCTGTCGACGCCGGTCGTGCCGTCGCCGATCTGGCCGGCGAAGTTCGCGCCCCAGCAGAACAGGCCGCCCGTATTGTCGATGGCGCACGTGTGGTCGCCCCCCGCGGCGACCGCCGACCAGTTCGTGGCGTTCGTGGTCTCGCGCGTCGGGTTCGACTGCTGAACGCCCGTCGTGCCTCCGCCGAGCTGGCCGAAGAAACCGTTGCCCCAGCAGTAGAGCTCCCCGCCCGTAGTCACCGCACACGTGTGGGCGCCCCCGGCGGTGACCTGTGCCCAGGTCGTCAGGTTCGTCGACTCGCGCACCGGAACGGTGGAATCCATCATCGTGCCATCGCCCAGCTCGCCGTTGAGGTTCGAACCCCAACACCAGAGCTCGCCCACCGAATTGATCGCGCAGTTGTGATCGGCGCCGCTCGCGAGCGACACCCAGTTAGCGGCGCTGCCGACCTGCACCGGCGCGGGGCTCGACGTCATCGTGCCGTCGCCGAGCTGGCCGTAGAGGTTGTCTCCCCAGCAGAAGATCTCGCCGGACCGAAGCGCGCAGTTGTGGAACGAACCTGCAGCAACCTCCGACACTGCGCTCGCGAGCGGGGTGCAGACGACGCCGTCGCCCGTGAACCCGTCGTCACAGGTGCAATCGAAGCTGCCGACGTTGTTCGCGCATGTCGCGTTCACGTCGCAATTGTCGGTCCCGGCGGCACACTCGTCGACGTCTGCGCACGTCACGCCGTCTCCCTGGTAGCCCGCGACGCAGGCGCAGGAGAACGCACCGACCGAGTTCGTGCACGTCGCGTCGGCGCTGCAGTTGTCGGTCCCGGCGAGGCATTCGTCGACGTCCGTACATGTCAGGCCGTCGCCGCTGAACCCGGAGCCGCAGGCGCAGGCGAAGCTTCCGACAGTGTTGGTGCAGGTGGCGTTCACGTCGCAATTGTCGGTCCCCGCCGAGCACTCGTCTTCGTCGACGCACGTGATGCCGTCGCCCGTGTAGCCGGTGTCGCACGCGCAATCGAAGCTCCCGGGGACGTTCGTGCAGGTGGCGTTCGCGCCGCAGTTGTCGGTGCCGGCCGCGCACTCGTCGTCGTCGGTACAGGTGAGACCGTCGCCGGTGAAGCCCGCATCGCACGCGCAGTCGAAGCCGCCGACGTTGTTGGTGCAGGTCGCGTTCGCGTCGCAGTTGTCGGTGCCCGCGGCACACTCGTCTTCGTCGGCGCACGTGACGCCGTCGCCGACGTAGCCGGCATCACAAGTGCACGTGAACCCTCCCGAGGTGTTCGTGCAGGTCGCGTTCGCGTCGCAGTCGTCTGTCCCGTCGGCGCACTCGTCGTCGTCGGAGCAGGTGAACCCGTCGCCGGAGAAACCGGCCTCGCAGGCGCACTCGAAGCTACCAGGGGTGTTGGTGCACGCGGCGTTCGCATCACAGCCAGCCATCCCCGCGCCGCATTCGTCGATGTCGACGCAACCGGCTCCGACGGGCATGTAGCCTGGCTGACATTCGACAGGCTCGGTCGCGGGATATCCGCACCCGGCCGGCGGCGTGAGCGAGCCCCCGAACTCCTGTCCCCAGCATCGAAACGATCCGTCGTCCCGCACCCCGCACGCGTGCCGATGACGCGTGATGACCCGCACGTACCCGGTGTCGCTCGGCGTGCCGGTCACGAGATCGGTGTCGGCTCCCCAGCAGACGACGCCGCCTGCGTCGGTCAGCCCGCACGCCGCGAAGACGCCGACGGAGACCTGCGTGAAGCTGAGCCCCGCCCGCGACGGCGCGCGGTTGATGCCGTTCAACTCCGAGCCCCAGCAGCGCAACGTCCCGTCGCTCGCGACCGCACAGGTGTGCCGCGCCCCGGCGTCGATCTGGACGAACCCGCTCCCCGACGGCGCGGCGAGCTGCCCGTCGCGGTCCGGCCCCCAGCAGGTGATCTCGCCGGTCTCACGAAGCGCGCAGGAGTGGAAGTCCCCCGCGGTCACCTCGACCGCGTCGGTCACCGACGGGCTCGGAACGTCGTAGTCCCGATCGGACGCCATGAAACACGCCACGGTGCCGTCGTCCTTCAGACCGCACGCGTGGCCACGGCCGGTCGACACCTGCACGAACCCCGCTTCCGTCGGCGCGGCGGGCGGATTCGAGCCCCAGCACTCGATCGTACCGTCGCTCTGCAGCCCGCAGTCGCTCCACGCCCCTGCGGAGACCTGCACGAAATCCGTCGACGTCGGGATCGGCTCGGGCGCCGGCGCGCAGTCAGAGCAGTCCGTCACGCGAAGCCCCCAGCAGCACACACCCCCCGCCGTATCGATCCCGCACGAGTAGCTGCCGTGGTTGGGGATCGTCGTCGCGAACGAACTGAACCCCGTCACGCCCGTCGCCATCATGTCGGGGTTGCCCGGATCCCATAGACCGAGATTCGGCTCGTAGTTGTCCGCCGAATCCCCCGTCTGATCCCAGAGCCCCAGATTCGGCTCGTACTGCGAGCCGGTCGGCCCGTGCTCGTCCCAGAGCCCGAGGTTGGGCTCGAACTTCGAAATGGCGCCGGGACTCGAGAACGGGTCGGCCGAGCTGTCGAGCTCCAGCACCGCCGGCGGATCGAACTGCAGGCCTTCGGGACCGAACGTGTAGACCTTCCCCTTTACGACGGAGTTGGCGAGTGTGTCCTCGGGCTCGCTCACCTCGACGGTGATCACGGTGTCCTGCTCGAGGGCCCCTGCCGCAACCCGGAGCGTCCCTCCTGCGACCCGCACCTCTCCCCCCTGGGAAGCCGACACCATCACGCTCGCCGATGCGGGAGTCTCTCCCGTGTCGGTGTCGCCCCCCGCGTCGGCCCCCGAATCGACCTCGGCGTCAGCCTTCGGTTCCGGCTTCGGGGTCCGGTTGCCAGGGCTGTCCACGCACCCCACTGCAACAAGAACGAGAACTGAGATCGGTGCGACGATGTCGGGCTTCAAGCGGGCCTCCCCCACGAGTTTGAGACGAGTATACCGGGATGCCGCGGCCGCGAAACGGCTTTCCCACGTTCCGATCCCGAAGCTGAGTGGCAGGCGGAAAACGACCCGCCGCCGCCGCGTCGCTGGCCGTCTCCCGGCCGACACCAACCGCGCGGAGCTTTCGTTTTGACGCCGTGGCGACCCGTGTGGTGAGGTAGCGCCATGAGGATCGGTGCATTCGAGGTGGGCGAAGAGATTGGACGAGGCGGCATGGGGGCGGTGTACCTCGCGCGACACGCATCCGACGGCGTCGACGTCGCCCTCAAGATCCTCGACGAGATGCAGTCCGACATGGACCACGCGTTCGATCTCGAAGTGCAGGCGATGGCACGCCTCAACCATCGAAGTATCGCGATGGTCGTCGACGCCGGACGGCTCGAGGCCGAGACCGCCCGTTCCATGCAGTTCCCGCCCAACTCGCCCTGGATCGCGATGGAGTTCGTCCGGGGCGACGAGCTCGCGACCCTCCGCGGCGCACTCGGCTGGGACGAGATCCGCGACTTCGCGCTCGGCGTGCTCGACGCCCTCGCCCACTCACACTCTCTCGGCGTCGTCCACCGCGACATCAAGCCCCAGAACATCATCATCGCGCGAACCTTCGATCGCCGCGTCGATCCGAAACTCGTCGATTTTGGGATTGCCCTCCCGATCGAAGATCTCGAAATCGAGGGCGGCGATCCGACGGACAAGACCGTCATCGGCACCCCCCGCTACATGGCCCCCGAGCAGGTCGCCGCCGCCTGGGCCATCCAGGGGCCACCGACCGATCTCTACTCGTTGGCGTGCGTCATCTGGGAACTCGCCACCGGCTCCGCACCGTTCGACGACAAGGCGCCGTACGTCCTGATGCTGCGGCACCTCAAGGACCCGCCCCCGACGTTCCGTCCGCGCATTCCGGTCCCGCTCGGGCTCGAGCGATGGCTCCGCCGAATGCTCGAGAAGGGGCCGATGGAGCGGTTTCGCCGCGCCGCAGACGCTGCCCACGCGTTCCGCGCGCTCGGTGACGTCACCGTCCTCGGCGACGAGGAGCCGACCGAAGTCGAGGAGGACTGGAAGACGATGCGCGAGGTCGCTCCAGTGGCCGACCTCCCCGAACCGGTTCGTCGCCCCTGGCACGGCACCTACGATCGACCGCCGATCCCCGAGCAACCTCGCGAGCGCTCCGCGGACTCTCGCATGACGCTCGTCGGGTCCGGCCTCGGCCTCGTCGGCATGCGCACGATGCCGCTGGTCGGGCGCCGCAGCGAGCGCGACGCACTCTGGCAAGCGCTCCTCGCCGCCGACCGCGCATGTTCCCCCCAGCCCGTCGTACTCAGAGGGCCCGCCGGTGTCGGCAAGAGCCGACTCGCCGAGTGGTTCTCGCGGCACGCCGACGAGGTCGGCGGTGCGCAGGTCCTGCGCGTCCTCCACAGTGAGGACGGTGGTGCCGCCGATGGCCTCGGGCCCGCGCTCATCCGGCACATGCGATGCAAGGGACTCGAGGTGGTCCAAGCGTCCGAGTTCATCCAGCGATGGCTCGCCGACAGAATGGAGAACCCGTCGGAGCCGCTCGCCGAATCGCTCCTTTCGATCGTCATTTCGGGCTACGGCGAGGTGAACACCTCTGCCTTCTTCATGGACCCCGCCGAGCGCTACCGGATCTTCACCGAGTTCCTCGACGTACTCTGTCGCGAGCGTCCCGTCGTCCTCTGGATCGACGACGCGCAGTGGGGCCGCGATGCCGTGGAACTCGCGCATCATCTCATGACCGCGCCGAAGCAGCTCCCCGTCGTGATCGTGGTCACGATGAAGGACGACAACCCCGACAACCCGGCCGAACGACGCGCGATCGAACTCGGCGAAATGGGAACGTCGATGCACGTAGAGCCGCTCGACGAGACCGAGCAAATCGCGCTCGTCCGCCAGATGCTCGGCCTCTCGCTGTCGCTCGCCCGAACGGTCGCCGAGCGGACCGGAGGCAACCCGCTTTTCGCCACGCAGCTCGTCCGCTCCTGGGTGGCGGGAGGAGCGCTCGTCGCCGCCGACGACGGCCTCGTCCTGTCGGCGAGCGCGCCGAACATGCCCGACGACGTTCACGCCCTGCTCGCCGACGAGTTCGACCGCATCATCGAAGGGTTTCTTCCCCGCGCCCCCGACGCGAACGAACGGATCGAACTCCTGGCGACGCTGGGCAGCGAGGTCGTCGACGCCGAACTCGCCGCGCTGGCCGGGGCAGACCGATTCTTGGTCGAGGAGATGATGCGCGCGCTCGCGTTCGGAGGTCTCGTCGAACGAACCGAAGATGGCTGGCGTTTCTCGACGAGCCTCTTCCGCGAGAGCCTGGAGCGTCGAGCGCGCGAGGCCGGGCGGTCGGAGGGCCACCACCGACGCTGCGCCGATCTGGTGCGTGATTTCTACGACGACCACGCGGTCGGGATCGCAGCGCGACGCGCACGCCACCTCCTCGGCGCGAAGGCGTACGCAGAGGCGATCGCCCCCCTCCTCGTCGCCGCCGACCTCGCGGTCGGCGAGTCGGTCGCCGAGGCCCGCCAGCTCCTGGAGCTGCTCGACGACGCCATCGAGCGGGTCGGCGAGGACACCTCCCGCGCACGTGCGCACGCGCGCCTCATCCGGGGCTCGGTCGAACTCATCGCCGGAAACGTCGACCAGGTTCTCGTCATCGCCGCAGAGGTCGCGGAAGAGGCCGAAGCTCACGGCTGGAAGGTGGAACTCGGGCGCGCCCACTCACAGCGCGCCAACGTCCTGTCGCACCAGGGAAAACCCGCCGAGGCACTCGCCGCGTACGAACTGGCTTCCGCCGCCCTCGAAGGCGAGAGTCCCGAAGCGCTCGCCCGCCACCTCGTGTCCCTCGGCGTCGCGCGGCGCCGCGCCAACGACGTCGCCGGCGCGATCGACGCCTGCGCACGAGCCGTCCAGATCTACGAAGACCTGGAGCGTGACCGCGAGCTCATCAACGCCCGGAGCGAACTCGGCTGCTCGATGCTCGGACACGGCCAGTACGACGAAGCACGCGAACTCCTCCGACGCGCCGCGCGCGACGCGGCAGCGCTCGGGTCCGCGCAGGCGCAGTGGCGCGCCCTCCTCCTCGAAGGACTGCTCGAGATCCTGGCCGAGCGATGGGACGCCGCCCGCGGCTGTTTCGATCGCGCGAACGACGTCTTCGATGTTCAGGGGGTCCCGAAGACAGTGGCCGAGCTCCACGAAGCCTTCGTGGAGGCCTGCGACGGTGACGTCGACGTCGCCGAGGCGACGCTCCACCGAGCGGTGGCGACTTTCGAGCGCATCGGCCTTCGGTTCGAGGTGCCCTCGATGCTCACCGCGCTCGGAATCTGCGCCGCACGCCGCGAAGACTGGGAGACGTGCGCGTCCCTGATCCGACGGGCGCAGCACGGCATCACGGAAACGGGCGCGACGAGCCTTCTGGTCGCCACCGGTGCGGACACCGTCGCCGGTCTCGCACGCAACGCCGGCGAATCGAGCTGCGAACGCGTGGCGCACCAGCTCGCCCAATCGCAGTGGGTGGCGCTCGGCCATCCGCGCGCAGGCAGCACGCGACCAGACTGAACCCGGGGCCCCGACGGACTCCAGGTCCGCCGAGAATCTCTCTTCGACAAAGCGGTCGCGGTCGTCGGGCTCGATGACGAAACGGTAGACAACGAAGATCTGGAGCAGCCTTCTCGGTCCCCCAACCCTCGCTACTGCGGTCGGCCGAGGGCTGAAGAGCGCGCGGTCCACGACTGCGAGTGACTCAGTTCCCCTTCGAGCTCGCCTCTTCCCACCCCTTCTTGACGTTATTCTCGATCCACGCCGCCACGTGTTCGTCGATCCCTGCCCGGTCGGGCGCGACGCGGAGATCCGTCTGAAGAGGCTCTTTCCTGCCCGGCGAAAAGTCCGTGAAAAAGACGACGTAGGGTGGGTAGTTGCGGTCCTCGTCGTCCTTGTTCGTCGCGAACGCGACGTACTTTCGAACGCCCAACCCGCCCCGCAACTCTTTCGTCCACGCCTTGCGCTCCAGCACCTCCGAGCGCGACAGGTCCTTTGGCGTCGCCTTCTCGTCGCGGCCCGCGAATGGCACGTGGCGGAAGACCTGGTCGAGCCCCACCGTCCCCACGTCGACCGGCTTGTCCTCCCGGGGGCCGACGAGGATCGGGTGGATCATCGAGACGATCGGCAGCGTGCCGAGCGCCGAATAGCCGGACTTCTCGTCGTAGGCGAGCGTCATCCGCCGCACCGGAAGGTCCCGGCTGTCCGTGTCGACGATGTCCGACACCTTCACCTCGACCACGATCTCCGGCTTCACGAATCGTGAAAGTGTTCCTTCACGGTTTGCCATCCGGAAGGTGCTCGGTACCTCGAGGTCCTTCAGGCGCTCGTGCCATTTCAAGCGGTCCTCGTCGGTGAACCCACCCCCGACGGCGCCGAGGACGTGGAACGTGCCGTCGTCACGGAGCAGAGCGACCGTGATCTCCCGCACCATGTCGACCCCGTTCTCCAGCCGCTCTCCGTACGCGATGACGACGGCATCGAGCGTGATGAACGGCTTCACCTTGTACGTGATCCCCTGCTCGCTACGGACGACGATCCCCTCGAACTTCTCCGACAGGACCCACTCCTGGTAGTACTTCAGCGCCTCCGACTTCTCCCCCTGGACCGTCGTCACGACCGAGCACCGCTCGCCGTCGCCGAGCAGCTCCTCCAGACGCTCGTATCGGTCGGCATACGCCTCGTAGAGGAAGTCCTTCTGCCCTTCCTCGACGAGGTCGAACGCCTTGAAGCAGAGCATCGTCGCGCGCTCGTCGTCGTGTAGCGCGGTCGCGACGTGTCCGACGCGGGGGCGCCCACCTTCGGGCGGGACGCCGAAGAGCTCGCCCGCGATCACGATGTCGCCCGCGTCTGCCAGGAGCTTCTCCGCTTCCTCGGCGACCGGAATCCCCTGCAAGACCCGCCCGTTGTAGGCGACCAGGGCGGTCTCTCCGTCCCGCTTGACCAGGAACCAGAGCTCGCCGTCGATCTTCGTCGAGATGAAGAGGTCACCGTCGGGAAGGTAACGCTCGATGTTGTCGGGGAACACGACGCGGTACCGCTTCGCGACGAGCTTCTTGTAGTTCTTGAGCTTCTCGTGCAGCTCCGTGTCCGTGAGGGCACCGAGTTTCGCGCGCCGCCCCTCCCCGTAGTCGATCCATTCGTCCGCAAAAGCACTCATCCTTCCTCCTCGGACGCGAGCGACTTCAGCTCGAGGTTCGAAAGGTGCAGCAGCAGCAGATAGCCGTCGCCGTCGATCCTTCCCTCCAGAAATCCGCGATACGGTGAGCCGTTCGTCTGAAAGATGAGGGGTCGCGTCCCGCGTTTACCCGACCCGACGAGCAGGAGTTTCTCTTCTTCGTGGAGCTGCTTCGCGATGTCGTACAGAAAGTCGAACGTGAGGCCGTTCACGTGCCGCACCCGGAGCTTCCGTCCGATGGCGAAGCGGCGGACGACTTCGTCGACCGGGAACATCCGTCCGCTCCACGGCAAGGGTGTGTCCTCGTCGACCGTAGCCTCGACGTCGACGAAGTCTTGCCTCTCCTTCTCCTCCCCGTCGGGCCCGTACTGCACCATCAGCACGCGCGCCGTGTAGAGGACCGAGCCGTCCGAGCGAACGTAGACGCGGTCGGTACTCCCGATGCGGCGTCCTGCCTTCTCGAAATCGATCTCGGCGTCGTCCTCCACGAGCGCTTCGGCGAGCGCCGCGTCGTCACCGTACTTCTCCAGCAACGCTTCGTACGAGCGGTCCTCGGTGAGCTTGATGAAGCGCTCCGATTGGACCTCCTCCCCCTTCGGGTTGATGTACCCGTAGCGCTTGTCGACCTTCGGCGTGTCGATCTCGACGTGCGCGTCACGGTCTCGGGCATCGGTCAGGCTGATCACTCGTTTGGGCACGGGGCCTCCTCACATCATGCTGAAGTCGAGATCGTCGTCGTCGAACGGATCGTCGTCGTCGTCGTCCTGGGGCGCGACCTGTGCCTTACGAAGAAACTCGAACTTCGTCTCTTCTCCCAGGATCCCGAAAATCCCCTCGTCGTTTTGAAGTAGAAACATCGGGTCGGGTTCGCTCGCCGACCGGTAGACGAAGTCGACCTCGAAGATTGCGCCCTCTTCCAACTGAGCCCGCAGGTCGTCGTCGAGCGACTCGGGGTCGAGCTCGTAGACCGCCTTGACGTTGTGATCGAGCACGCGCCGTGGATCGATCGGACCGCGCAACTCCTGCTCCACGCCGAGAGTCGACCCGATGCTCGGCAGCGGCTCACCCTCCGCATCGACGGCGGTGAGCTCGGAGCGCTCCGTCACTTCGTAGTTGTCGTTGATGTAGACCGAGGCGGTCGAACCCTTGAGCAACAGAGTGCTCCCGTCTCGGGTCAGAAACGCGGTGTCCGTCTCGTTCCCCTCCTCGTCCACGACGACCCGGACCTTCCGACCGTAAAGCTTCTCGCGCGTCAGTCGGTTGAGCCCGAACTCGCTCGTCTCGCCGTTGAAATTGACTACGATGCTTCTCGCCATGGCGCCTCTCCAGGGTCCGATCGACAAGTCTCTGCGCGGGTTTATCGCGGGACCCCGCCTCTATGCAAGGTGCGGTCTCGGGTCCTTTGCGTCCCTATTCGGCGACGGGCGGTGACGCCAGATCAGGGTAGTGCTCCGCGGCCGGATACTCCGAGCCGGCCAACCGGTCGGCACAGAAGCGAACGATACGCGCGCGTGCCTTCTCGCCAACCCGTTCCTCGTCGTGCAGCTTTCCGCTCTTGAAGAAGGTCCCTCCGACCGAAAAGAAAGTGGGTGGCGTCATCTCGAAGACCCCCTCGCGCTCCTTCATGTACTGGAAGCCACATTTCTCGACGACTCTTTCGAGCTCCTCGGCCGAGAGGGCGACTCCGAGAAATGCGGCGACGCGTCGCACCACCTCTGGCAGGTCGTCCTTCATCTCCTCGAAATGTACGAAGAGGACGTTCGACCGCCGCTGCGACCATTCCCAAAAGCCCGCGACGTGATCGGGCCAGCTCCCCCACCACATCGCGTCGCTGCAGAACCAGTCGAGCAAGGTGTTCGTGTCGGGCGTCATCGGTCCCGCGACCGACTCGTAGAACTCGGCGGTGCTCCGAAAACAACTGACGGGGTGGCGGGTCACGTAGATGTAGCGGGCATCTTCGCCGTACGGACAGAGCGAAGCGGGAAGATGCGTCTTGATGATGCGCTTTCGTTCGGCTCCGATGAGGGGAGCGTCCGGCATGTCGACCCCGTTGAAACACTCGATCCAGGGGCTCACCGCGCTCAGGTGGCCATGCCCCGAATCGGAGAGGTCACCCTCCCCTCGCATCAACACCTCGTAGACCAACTGCAACATCCAGGTCGTGCCGCACTTCATCTGCGTCGCGACGAAGACGTCCTCCTCCGTCGGTCGATACCGCGCCGCCGCGGCGAAAGTCTCCTCGCTGCAACTGTTGCTGGGCGCGCGGATCCCCTCGTATTCGATCGTGAACTGGTTCGGATCGTTCGACTGCGAACCGAGCAGCCGAGACATCGGCTCGACCAGTGGACGTCGCCGCTCGAGCTTCTTGCGGAACGACTCCCGCTCGGCCGCACGCAGCCCGAAGTACGACATCCCGGAGCTCTTCCGGTGATGCCAGGCGAAGAGGTAACTCGTCACGACGAACGGGGCCGCGAGCAGCACCAGGACGACCACCACGACCGCGATGACGATGGATGTGCTCATGGAACTCCGGGGGTGCCGACGGCCGATCTTTCCGCTGGCCTACGCGGCGTTGTGTTCACTCGCGACCTCGGGCTAACCTAGCAGAAACTTCCTCGAGGTTTGACCGTGAAACTCTTGATCGCCAGTGGCCTGGTCGCCGTCGGCCTGCTCACCTGTTCGGAGACCGTCCGGCTGAAAGACTCGGCGCGCGACGTCGAGTTCATCAGCCAGGGCTGGGTCGGGACCCACGGCCAGCGCTGCCGCCAGGTCGCCGACTACGAAGTCGTCGCGATCCCGGCAGAGGTTTCCGGCGAAGACCGGATGACCGTTCTCGACATCAAGGCGAAGAACCTCGCGAAGAAACACGACGCGACCCATCTCTTGAGGTGGCCGTCGTCCGAATCCCCCTGCGACAAGAACGGAAACCCCAACCCCGAATCCGAACGCAGTTGCGCGAAACAACAAATCACCGCCTACCAATGCGTCATCGGCCGCGGTTCCTGACCCTCGCCTCCCCGAGCTCTCCCATCGCCGACAACGAGAAATCGAAGCCTTCCGGCCGCCCGAAAGCGAAGAGCGAAGGTCCCGGCCCCTTGCAGCAGGCAGCGACGACCCTCGGGCTCGTGGCGATGAGCTTTCTCGTCGGCGCCCTCGTCGCCGACTCCGGCATGTTCCCGTACGAGCCATACCTCAAGCGCGGCTTTCAGGCGCTCCGAAGCTCCGTCTCCGAAGTCGTCCGCGTCGGACTGCACGACGTCGGCGACATCTGGCAACCCGCGCGGTCGACCGAGACCGGTGTGCTCCGATACGACGCGGCGCGCTCGGCGGGCGGCTACACGCTCTACACCTCCGGTCACGGCGAAGAAGCGTTCCTCGTCGACATGAAGGGTGAGGTCGTCCACACGTGGAAGATGCCATTCGAGCAAGCCTTTCCCGACCCCGAACACGTCAGCGACCCGATCGGCGGCCGCATCGCCTACTTCAGACGCGCACATCTCTTCCCGAACGGCGACCTCCTCGCCCTCTACGAAGGGTACGGCGACACGCCGTGGGGACTCGGGCTCGTCAAGCTCGACCGAAACTCGAAGGTTCTGTGGCGCTACGCCGAGCGTGCACACCACGACCTCGAGGTCGCCGACGACGGCACCATCACGACCCTCATCCACGAGATGCGCGACATCGGCGCCGATCCTATCGAAGGAACCCCGCTCAGCGGCGAGGTCGTCGAGGACTTCGTGGTGCAGCTCGACCCGCAGGGACGGGAACTCCGAAGGGTGAACGTGCTCGAAGCGCTGGCCCGCTCTCCGTGGACCCGCCACATCGGTCAGATGCGATTCCCCGACTTCGAAGTCTGGGACCCGCTCCACACCAACGACGTCAGCGTCGTCGGACCCCAGTTCGCCGCGCGGAACCCCTTCGCCGAACCCGGCCAGGTGATGATCTCGATGCGGACCATCGATCTGATCGCCCTCCTCGACCTACAACGCGACGAGGTCGTCTGGGCGGCACGCGGACCCTGGATCCACCAGCACGACCCCGATCCCCTCCCCAACGGCAACATCCTCTTGTTCGACAACTTCGGGCACAAGATGCCCGGCGGCGCGTCACAGGTCCTCGAATTCTCCCCCGCCACGAACGCCGTCGTCTGGTCGTTCACCGGCTCGGACAAAGAGAACTTCAGCTCCCTCACCCGCTCCAGCCAGCAGGTCCTCCCCAACGGCAACATCCAGATCGTGGAGTCGGACGGAGCGCGCATCCTCGAAGTCACCCGCGCCGGCGACATCGTGTGGGAGTTCCGCTCGCCGCAGACGAGGAAAGACGGCTCCGAGGTCGCCATCATCGCCGACGCCCAGCGTGTCGACGACGTCAGTTTCCTGAAATGACCCAGAGTGTCCACGGTCCCGAGCGTCCCGCCACCACCGCTCTGTCGCTCGACTCGAGCGCCGCAATCAGCGGCTCGTGCTCGTAGCCTCTCAGCAAGAAGGCCCGCACCTCGTGACGCGCCACCGCCTCACGCCACCCGGGGCGCAGGCGCGCGATGGCGAAATAGTCGGACCAGACCTCCGGTTCGACCAGCTCCAACCGCTGGTCCACGAACGCGACGGCCCTCGGTGAGTCTGCGGTCGTGAGGGTCCACTCCACGAATCCCGCCGCCGCCTGGTCGTGGTAAATGCGACCGTCCACGGCGCCGATCTCGTCGGCCAGACCCCACGGCGTCGCGTCGGAGAGCGCGGCGCCCTCCCCTCGTTCCGCCGAACGACCGGCGCCGAACAACGCTCCCGCATCGACCGCCCGAAAGATCGGCATCCCGGGCAGTGTCGCAGCGACGACCCCCACCATCGTGACGAGCACCCCCAGGTTGAACCAACCCTCGGCGGACGACGGGTCGCGTTCGGCCCGCGGCCACACCGCCGAGACATGCGGCAGCACGACGACCATCGCGGTGAGAGCCCACCACACGACGCCTCGAACCGTCGTCAGAGCGAGGAGCGACATTCCGCCGAAGACGAGCACCTCGGCCCACCTCACTTCTCGCCGTCGCATCAAGAGCAGCACGAACGCCCCCAGGAGCCCGGCGTAAAACAGGATCCCCTGCGGATAGAGCCCCGGGGGCATCCATTCCAGCACGAGCGGCCCCTCCCCTTTCGTCGTCTGCAGGATCGACAGGGGATAAAGGAGATTCTGCGCGCCGTGCGGCGAAGCGCAGGATCCGACGACCGCCGCCACGATCCCGCCCCCCCACGCCCGCAGGTCGTCAGCCTGGAGTGAGGCCCCGCGCTCCTGAAGCACGAAACCGAGTGCCGCTGCCCCGACGACGAGCGGAGCCAGCACGAACGTCCCGTGGACGTTCGCCCAGAACGCCGTCACCGCAGCGATCCCGGCCCAGAAGAGTTTGGAACCGACCTCGCGCCGATCCCGCATCGTGACCAGCAACAGCAGCGCTAGAAAACAGGGGTACGCAAACATCTGCGTACGCGGCATCAGCGTCGTCGACGCGACGTAGTACGCGACGGTCCCCCCGAGGCCGACGACGATCGGATTGCACCCTCGACGCAGGAGGGCGGCTCCGGCGACTCCCCATGTCCCGACGAGGATCCCCGTGTGAAACACCAGCATCCCAAGATGCCCGACCGCCGCGACCACCAGGTACATCAACCACTGCGCGAGCCACGGCTGGTCGAAGAAGGGAGCGTCCGCCGGCATCGTGAAGAGGAACAGGTTCGACGACGGGATCGTCCCCGTCGTCGCGATGAGCCGCCCCCACACCAGCGACCACCAGTAGTCCTCCGGCGGAATCGGCTGCAGCAATGTGCGAACCGCGATGACGAACAGCGGCATCGCCACCCAGACCGCATCGACGGAGAGCGGGCGCTCGAATGTGCCGCGTGTGGACGAGATCATTTCACCTTGGGTAATCGACGGGCCTCAGAGTACAGAGTGGAGTGTGCTTTTGTCTCGCAACGAGGAGATCCCGTGGACTTCGAACTCTCGAAAAAAGCAGCCGATGCGGTCGCGCGAGCGCGCGACTTTCTCGAAGAAGAAGCCTACCCACTGGAGGCGGAGTTTGCGTCCGACGGCTTCGAAGAGCTGCTCCCCGAGCTGGACCGACTCCGCGGTCGCGCGCGAGAACTCGACCTGTGGTGCCCCCAGCGTACCCACTCTCTCCTCGACTTCGCGTCGATCAGCGAGGCCCTGGGGCGATCCCCCGTGGGACACTACCTCTGCAACTGCCAGGCCCCCGACGCCGGCAACATGGAGGTCCTGGAAGAGCACGGCTCCGACGCGCAGAAAGAGCAATTCCTGGAGCCCCTCCTCCGCGGCGAGATCCGAAGCTGCTTCTCGATGACCGAGCCGGACGCGCCCGGCTCGAACCCCACCTGGATGAACACGACCGCCGTCCTCGACGGCGACGAGTGGGTCATCAACGGCCGCAAGTGGTTCACGACCGCAGCCGATGGTGCCGAGTTCGCTATCGTGATGGCGAACACCGAACCCGACGCCGAGAACAGGTACGCCCGAGCAAGCATGATCATCGTGCCCACCGACACCCCCGGCTTCGAGCTCGTCCGCAACATATCCATCATGGGCGACGTCGGCCACGGCTGGGCGAGCCACTCCGAGATCGTCTACGACGACGTCCGGGTCCCCCACGACAACCTACTCGGAGCGCGCGGCGGCGGGTTCGTCATCGCGCAGGATCGCCTCGGCCCCGGGCGAATCCACCACTGCATGCGCTGGATCGGCATCTGTGAACGCGCCTTCGAGATGATGTGTACTCGCGCCGCCGAACGCGAAATCGCCCCCGGCAAACCGCTCGGCACGCGTCAGACCGTGCAGAACTGGATCGCCGACTCCCGCGCCGAGATCGACGCCGCACGCCTCATGGTCCTAAAGACTGCATGGACGATCGAACGCGAAGGTGCCTACGCCGCCCGCGTCGAGATTTCCACCATCAAGTACTTCGTCGCCGGCGTCCTGCAGCGCGTCCTCGACCGCGCCATTCAGGCCCACGGGGCCCTCGGGATGACCGACGACCTCCCCCTCTCCTTCTGGTACCGCCACGAACGCGCGGCCCGCATCTACGACGGCCCCGACGAAGTCCACAAGAGCGTCGTGGCACGTCGCGTGCTCCGCGACTACGGCGTGGAGGTCCGACGATGAGCGACGGGATCGACCGCCCCACTGACGTCCGCGACGAGGAGCGCTTCGACGCCACCGCGCTCGAAGACTTCCTCAGCCGCAATATCGAAGGCTTCGAGGGCCCGCTCACGGTGCGGCAGTTCCCCTCGGGCTTTTCCAACCTCACGTACGCGCTCGAAGACGCCAACGGACGCGAGTTCGTGATGCGCCGACCGCCGTTCGGCGCGAACGTGAAGTCGGGCCACGACATGCATCGCGAGTACCGCATCCTCGACGCCCTGCATCCGGCCCTCCCCGAGGCGCCGAGGCCATACGTCTACACAGACGACGAGTCGATCGTCGGCGCTCCCTTCTACGTGATGGAGCGAGTCAGGGGGATCGTGCTGCGCGGTGTCTCCCCACGAGTCCGCGGGCTCGACGACCCCGCCACGATGCGCGGCGCCTGCGAGGCGCTCGTCGACACCCTCGTCGCGCTGCACGCCGTCGACCTCGACGCGTGTGGTCTCGGCGACTTTGGCCGGCCGCAGGGCTACGCCGAGCGGCAGGTCTCCGGGTGGACTCGCCGCTGGCAAAAGTCGATGACCGAGGAGGTCCCGCAGCTCGACCGGGCCGCCGCCTGGCTGGCCGCGAACATGCCCCCCGAACAGCCCGGTACGCTCATCCACAACGACTTCAAGTACGACAACGTCGTCTACGCCCCGGACGATCTCGGCAAGATCATCGCCGTTCTAGACTGGGAGATGGCGACCGTCGGCGATCCCCTGATGGACCTCGGCACCTCCCTCGCCTACTGGATCGAAGAGGCCGACGAAGCGATCCTCCAGACCGTCGCCGGACCTACCGCCCTTCCAGGCAATCTGAGTCGCGCCCAGGTCGCCGAGCGCTACGCCGAAAAGAGCGGCCGCTCCCTCGACGACATCGTCTTCTATTACGTCTACGGCCTCTTCAAGGTCGCCGTGATCGGCCAACAGATCTTCTACCGCTACCACCACGGGCACACGTCGGACGAGCGATTCGCCTTCCTCATCCACCTCGTCCGCGCCATCGGCGAACGGGTGGAGCAGACGCTGGAACGCGGAACGATCTGACCGTTCGGGTCAGAACGACAGCTCGGCGCGCCGCGTCACGAGCTCGTCACACCACCGCTCCGTCTCCTCGGCGTCCAGCTCGCGCTCGACCTTCAGCCGAACGGGCAGCCCTTCGAACATTCGTGAAGGTGTCCATCCCCGCACGTACGGGGTCTTCGCCAGGATCACGATCCGACGGCCATCCAGGTCGGGGATGTCCGCCGGAATCCCTTCGTTCCAGATCATGTGCTGCGCACCCGTGTCGAAGTAGCCGTCCGGCAGCTCGCGACCCTCGCGAAGGGCCGTCCAGGCGAACATGTTCCACGGGGCTGTCGCGATGTCCGACGCCCGCGACGGCCCCGTCCCGTCGGCTACCGAGATCGCTTCCTCGCTCGGTGCCTCGTCCACCTCGATCCCGAGGGACTGCATCGCCTCGGCGAGCAGCAGAATCAGTTGGAAGTTGTCGGCGACCCCGGACACCTCCACGTCGAACGCCCGCCCAGATTCCGCGTGATAGACCCGCAGGACCTCGTCGTGCAGCACGCTAGTCAGCGCGAACACCCAGTAGGCCCCCGCCTGATGCTGGGCGAGGAGCCCCATCCGCAGGACGAACTCCGGCGTCGCCGCCAGCCGGAACTCCGGCTCGCGCAACAGCACGGTGACGGCGGGCCGACAGAAGAGGTCCAGCGCCACCCAGGCGGCCTCCCCTTCCGGCATCTTCTCGCGCATCTGCGAGCGGATCGACGGCGACATCATCTCCGCCTCGTCCTCCCCGGGATCGCAAATCGCGCAGCTCGCCTCGCGCAACACCGTCTTTCGAAAGTGCTCGCGGCAGACGTCGGCGTACTCTTCGGCGAGCCGAGAGACATCATCGAGACGCTTCAACAACCCCTGTGCCACGATCGACGAGTCGGCGCCCCGCTCGACCAGGGCTCCTGCCACCGTCGCGACGACGCCGGCCCGCTCGGCGTCGTCGGCATCGATCGCTTCGACCAGCTCCCGAATCGCTTCGCTCGCATCCCCGCATGTCGACGCCGCCTCCAGGACCTCGCCGGCGCAGTCCATCGTTTCGTCGAAGCTCCCGCCAGGCTGCGTGGCAACCTGCGCGAGGCGTCTGGCTGATTCGATCGCGTTCGCCATGCCGCGAGCATATCAGCTTCAGACCAGCGAGGTGTAGCGAGGGAAGAAATAGAGCAGCACGGCCATCACGGCGAGCGAGCCGAGCCACAGCGCCGCGGACACGATCGTCGCGACCCGAGCCGAGAAACGTGATTCGCTGTCCCGCGGCTTCACGTGCAACAGACGCATCGTCACCACGGCGGCGAGGTTGATGCAGATGAAGTTGTTGGTCGCCAGAATTCCGGCGCCCACCGCGGACGGAAAATCCCCCGAACCGACGAGCATCCCCGACACCACGATCGGGGGAAGCAGCGCGACCGCGATCATCACCCCGACGACCGAGGAGATAGAACGGACGACCGACGACAGCGCCCCCACGATTCCGGCCGCGAACGCAATGATGAAGTCGAGCACCCCCATGTAGAGCCGCGGCGCCACCTGCCCCATCTCCGCGTTCACCTCGAAGAAGAAGCCGAGCACCACCGCCGGCAAGAGCGCCATCAGGATCCCCACCGTGTTCGTCTTCACCGAGTGAACCATCAGCTCGATGTTTCCGAGCGTCGTAGCGGCGGCGAACGCCATGCTCGGCCCCAACAAAGGCGCGATGACCATCGAAGCCACGATCAAGATGGTCGAATCCTTGAGAACTCCCGCTGCCGCGACGAACGACGCGATCACGACCGGTACGACGAAGTACTTGTTCGTCCGAGACTGCGCGTACGCCATCTCGACCAGCTCCTCCACGCTCACGGGTGCATTGTCCTCGACCCGTTCCTGCGCCTCCTCTTCCATGTCGTCGTGATCCGGGCGAGGAGACACGGCCCCCACGTCCTGGACGATCACCACGAAATGGTCGACACCCGCGTAGGCCTCGGTCAGCGTGGCCACAATCTCTTCGGAGAGCGCCTCGGGGATCACCGCCTCCCACAGGAAACGCCCATCGCCGATCGACCGACACTCGAAGTGCTGGACCGATTCGTATCCCTGCATCACCATTGTCACGCGGTGTTCCTCGTGAGGAACCCACGCTTTCACCAGACGCCATCCCATCGGGCCAATGTGCGCACGAGGCGCGCGGCGGAAAGCACGCGGCGAATCATCAGGCCCGGCGAACCATGCAGTCTCCGACCCCCACAACCCGCTCGGTTGCGCCGGCTCTCATCCTCGGCGTGGTCGCCATTTCGTTCGCGGCGCTCTTCTTCAAGCTCGCCGCACCGACACATCCGATCGCGATGTCCGCGATCCGTCTTCTACTGTCGGCCGCCCTCCTCTCGCCCATGGTGCTACGAGCGAGGCGCCGCGGCGAGGTGGACGCCCGCTTTCTCAAACGCGCCAGCGCGGCCGGTATCGCGTATGCCGTGCACTTCGGGGCCTGGGTCTGGAGCCTCGAACTGACCACGGTCGCCGCCTCGGTGACCCTGGTCACCGCGACCCCTCTGGTCCTCGCCATCTGGTCGCTGGTGCGGGGGGTCGATCGACCGACCGCCGGGGTATGGGCCGCTCTCGCCCTCGCCGCGGTCGGAGTCGGCACCATCGGTGGGGTCGACCTGCTCGCTTCCGACACAGCCATCTACGGGGACGCTCTCGCCGTGCTCGGCGCCGGCGGGATGGCCGCCTACATGCTGATCGTTCGACCGATGGGCCCGATCGACGTGCTCGCCTTCACCGGCGTCGCAGCACTGGTCGGCGGAGTGCTCTTGAGTTTGGTCGCCATCGCGACCGGGATCTCTCTCGCCCCTGCATCGGCCACCGCCCTCGCGGCCCTCCTCGCTGCGGCGCTGTTGCCGCAATTGGTGGGGCACACGGCATTGACATGGTCGCTACGCCACACGACCCCCACCGTCGTCGGCATCGCGACGCTCGGCGAACCCGTCGGCGCGACGCTCCTCGCGATTGCGTTTCTCTCCGAGGTTCCGTCACCGCTCACCGCGGTGGGATGTGTCATCACCACCACCGCAGTCGCCGTGGCGCTGCTCAGCTCGAGGCGGCGTCGACGTATCGAATCGCGTCCGCGATAGGTCGCGGCACCTCCTCCTGCAGAAAATGGCCCGCGCGCGCGTACACCATACGCATGTCGGGCAGCACCTTCTCGACCCATCGGCCGACGCTGCCGAGTACGGGGTCGTCCTCGCCCCACACTCCCGCGATCGGTCCCTCGAAGGCCTCCAGGAAAGCCTGGCAGCGATGCATCGGCTCGATCGAGGGGTGCTCCATCGAGTCGGGGACCATCCGCGCGAGCTCCAGAGGCGCCGCGTTCCCCTTCGACATCCGCAGCGGCCACCGATACGCGTCCGACACCGCGCCGGCGATGGAGCTCGGATCGGCCTGCGCCACCGAAAGTTTGCGCTGGGGGAACCCTAGCACTCGGAACGCGACGTCACTCACCACCGGCAGCCGGGAGAACCGGTGAAAGGCGGTCGGTCGGAAGTCCGGTTTGGGGGGAGTGACCACGGTGTTCAACAAGACGATGCCGGACGGCTTGTTCTCCATGCGATCAGCCGCGAGCAGGCCGATCGGACCGCCCCAGTCCTGTACGACGAGAAGCCAGTCGTCGAGCACGAGCTGATCGAGAGTCCCGGCGAGCCACCTCGCGTGGTTTTCGACCGTGTGGGCGGAGACGTGTGATGGGCGGGTCGACAGGCCGAGGCCGACGAGGTCTGGAGCGACGAAACGAAACGGTTCCCCGCGAAGCTCGGCCGCCACGCGTCGATACAGAAAACCCCAGGTAGGGTTGCCGTGAATGGCGACCACGGGGCGACCTTCCCCACGCTCCATCACATGCACTCGGTGGTTCTCGACCCCGACCGTGTAGCGTTCCGTGAACGGATGGAGACGATCGATCCACTCGGGCAGATGGGGAGCATCACCCTTCATCGCGCAGGCCCGATCAGCCACTTCGCCGTCGCTCGCGTCACGATGTCGCCCGCTTCGTCGCGAGTCACCACCCGAACGTCGTACTCGGCGCGCTCGTTCGACTCCGGGATCACGCAGTGGCACTCCGCGGTCAGCGTTCCGCGCGCCTTCTTCTCGTACTCGATCGAGAGTCCCTTGAGGATCCCGCGGGTGTTGGGCGGAAGCCCGTAGGTGAACGCGATTCCGGAAGCCGCCTCAGCGAGGTTCATCAGCGCGATCGCGTGGACCGAGTCGAGATGATTTCGAACGGCTTTGCGGTCCTTCATCTGCACCCGACCGTAGCCCCGCCTCACCTCGACGATCTCCGGCTGGATCGTGCCGGTGTAGGGCGCCATCTTGCCGACGATCTTTCCGAACAACTTTCCGCCGCCGGGGACGCCGCCCAATCGGTCCCACGCTTTTCTGAACATCTCCAACTGATCCACGAAACCTCCACTACTCCATCAGAGTGACGACCCGATAAGTCGGCTCCACACCATCGACCGCGGCGCCACCGACGCCGCCCTCCACGAGGGCCGAATCGATCCCGAAGGCGACCGCTCCGGCGATGTCCGTCGCCAGTTGGTCGCCCAGCATCACGACGTTGCGCGTCCCGACGAGCTCGACGCCCGCCTCGTAGATCGCGGGCTGCGGCTTTCCGAGCCTCTCGAACCGCACTTTACCGCTTCCGAGCGCGTGATCCCACAGCGACTCCAGCATCTGTGCGATTCCCCCACTCGCGATCCCGAACCCGTCTCCAGACTTGGGATACATCAAATCGGGGTTCGGCAGCACGAGCTCGACCGGGTCGCCCCCACGAGCACGTCGGAGAACATGCGACAGCAGCAGGTCGAGCGTCGCGACGAACGGGTAGCCCGCCTCGTCCGCGAGCACCACGGCGTCCGGGTCGTCGCCGAGATCGACCACCTCGCATCCTGCCTCCACGGCGTACGCGACCGAGTCCTCCGGTCCGAGCACCGAGGTCCGGATCCCCTGCCGCCCATCGAACCAGCGCGCCAGGAGGCTTCCCGACGTCACGAACCGATCCGCCGCCACGTCGATCCCCTTCTCCAACAGAGACTCCCGGCACGACCGCCGACTTCGAGAAGCGTCGTTCGTCACGACCGCGTAGGGGATTCCCCGATTCGCCAGCTCCGAAACGAAATCGGCGGCCCCTGGTAGAGGGCCGCCGGAAGTCACGAGCACACCGTAGGCGTCGATGAGGAATCCGTCATACCGATCGGCGAGCTCGATCGCTCGCACTTTCGGCACCCGGCTCACTCGCTGTCCGCCTCGATCTCCTTCTCGAGCTCCGCGGCGGCCTCATCGACGTTCTCCGCGGTGATCTCCTGCTCGGCCTGATCTTCGAGCTCTTCGGGGATCGACTCGGTCACGACGACCTCGGCCTCACCGGGATCGGGGTTCTGGTCTCCCTTCTTCTCACACGCTGCGAATGCGAGGGCGATAGCCATTGCGATCATGATTCGTTTCATGGTGTCTCCTGTGCTCATTCGGGCTTGCCTTTACCTTCCGGCTTCCCTTTGCCCTCTGGTTTTCCTTTGCCGTCCGGCTTCCCCATGCCGTCCGGCTTCCCTTTCTCCGCGTTCGGATCGTTGGGGTTGTCGGGCTTACCAGCCGCCTCCGGTTTCCCCTTACCGTCTTCCGCTTTGCCTTCCTGAAGACGCTTCATTGCGCGTTCATGCCGGGCGTTTTCTTTGTCGCGGAGCATCTTGGCCTTTTCGACCAGGTTCGGCTTGCTCTGCTCCGACCCGAGCTCCGCAATCCGCGCGATCTTGGCGAGGCGACGAAGATGCTTCTTCTCCTCGTCTTCGATCTGCTTGGAGTTGTCTTTCGCCGCCGCCGGTTGGGTCGTCGGAGCTTCCCCGGCTTCCTCGGCGGCCTCTTCTGCTTCCTCGGCCGCCTCTTCGGCTTCTTCTGCCGCTTCTTCGGCCTCTTCGGCTTTCTCCTCGGCCTTCTCCGCCTTCTCCGCGGCCTTCTCGGCTTTCTTCTCGGCCTTCTCCGCCTTCTCCTTCGCCTCCTCGGACTTGCCCTTGGGCTTGCCCTTTTCGCCCTTCTCTTTCTTGGCCTTCTCGGCCTTCTCGTCGCCCTTGCCCTTTCCGGGCTGGGCAAATGCGGGCATCGCGAACAACGCGACAGCCGCTGCGATAATCATGGTCCAGAGTCTGTTCTTCATCGTGGAACTCCTTTCAGGATGTCTGCACGCTAGCACAGGGGTCTTCCATCGTAACCCACCCCTAACAACGCACGGATCTGCCGTTGGATCCAAAAAACTCTCCCGACGCGGTTAGCGGTGGGCGGTTGGCGGTTAGCGGTTGGCGGTTAGCGGTTAGCGGTTAGCGGTTAGCGGTTAGCGGTT
>CAYPJU010000003.1:0-173445 GCA_964411125.1 uncultured Bradymonadales bacterium
CCTGGTTCGGGTAGGTCGGGACCTGCTGGCTCGGGTGGTTCGGGAACCCCTGCTGACCACCCTGGTTCGGATATCCCTGATGTTGGGGCGTCGGCCCGCCGGCTCCTTGCCCGCCGAACCCCGGCTGCCCCGCTCGAGGCTGACCAAACCCTGGCTGCGCCCCCGGCTGCTCGGCGGTACCGAACCCTGCTGGCCGCTGCGGCGAGTTGTTCTCAGTCTCTGCGGAGTCGTCGTCCCAACTCATCTATCTTCCCACGGATTTCGTCGTTCGAGAGTACTCCGATCGCCCCTGGAGGTCAAAGAACTCCGCCTGCCAGGCGGGGTTGCAGCGAGTCGCGGCCCGCATGGCACCGGTAGACTTCCCATGTCGGCTCGCTTGAAAAGATACCGCGCGTCAGATAACTCTCCCGGTTTCGCCCACCTAGAGAGCACCGGAGAGACGATGCAGATCCTCGACCTCACCCCGACCGTCCTCCTGACCGTCCTGCTGGCTGCAGGGATCGGTTGCGGACCCGACGACAAGAAGAACGAGCCCGACGCCAACAACGGCGTCACCCTCGACATGGGGGCAGCGGACGACACGGGGGCAAGCGAAGATGCCGAGACCGCTACGGATGCCGGTGCGGAACCCGACCAGGCGACCGGCGACGGTGGACTTCAGCCCGACCTCGGCGAATTCGAGCTGGGCGCGTGCGGCGAGGACGCGCTGCTCGATTCGACCATCGAGCTCGACTCGAGCGAACGGACCGGGCAGTTCTACGCCCGAGCCGCCTGGGACACCGACGGCGCATGGGTCGTCTACAACCGGCGCGCCGTCGAAGACGGCCCCGAAGAGATCTGGGCCGTTCGCGTCGGCTGCAAAGGGACCATCGAGCACGGACCGATGCAGCTCTCCGAAAGCGATGGAAACCGAAAGTACACGCCCGCCATCGATACTCACGGGGGCAACACGGTCGTCGCGTGGGCGGTGGAGTTTCCGGGGCAACCGCAGGTCGTCCGCGCCGCCGGAATCGACCGCGAAGGCAACATCGCCTGGGGCCCCACCGACGTGAGCCCTGCCGTCGGCGGACAACCCAACGAGGGGATCGTCTGGGAGCCGGACGTGGCCGTCGCCCCCGACGGAACAGCGGCCGTCGTCACGAGCGGCGGCACCTTCGGCGACCTGCAAGCCTGGATACAGCGCGTCGACACCTCCGGCGATCGCTCCGGCGACGCGTTCCAGGTTCACCCCGACCCCGGCGTCGACCAGACGCGACCATCGATCGCCGCGGGCGACGACGGCACCCTCTTCGTCTCGTACGTTCGTCGACGGGCTGCCACCGACGAGCTTCCCGAGGACCCCGAACGCGTCGTCTACACTTCGATCCCCGCCGGGGCCAACGCCGCCTTTCCCTCCCCGCCCCTGCCGGGCAAGCCCCTCACGAGCCCCAACCAGGTGGGTCGAATCGCCAAGGACGCAGGGCCGAACGGCGAGTTTTTCATGGCGTTCGACGTGACGACGTCGAACCGCGCGGACATCGTGGTTCGCGACGCCTCCACCTTCGATGATGCGATCACCGGAACCACCGGCTCGACGGGCTACGTCAACTTCCGCCCGAGCGCCGCGGGAGGGGAAGAGGTCGGCGTGGTGAGCTGGTACCGCTGGAACGCGTCGCCGCTCCAGAACGAACTCATGCTCGCAGGATTCCGGCTGCAGGATGGCGCGTACGCCTTCTCCGAACCGATCGTGATCCCGACCGAGACCCCGGGGATCCCCCCATTCGGTCCCGACGCCACCCCCACGGGCGGAAACGTCTACTTCGTCGTCTGGAGCGAGGGAGATTCCGCCCCCCAGGCACGGGTCTTCGGGCGATTCGTCGCAGTGAAGTGAAGCGAGCCGCCCCGTCGCGAGCGGCGAACTCGAACTCGTTGGGGTAGACTCCTCTCATGAACGTCTGTCCTCAGTGCGGAAACGAGTACCGCGACGACGTCGACCGGTGTCCCAACGACGGCTCCGCGCTCGGGCTCGCACCTCCCGCCTCCCCTCCGCCCGGGCCACCGCCTCCCGCCGTCTCCACCGCTCCACCGAACGTCGCGCCCCCCACCGGGCCAAAGCCGCGAAGCGCCCCGCTCGTCCTCGACGACGAGCCGCTCCCTTCCACGAGCGGAGCCGGTACCTGGATCGCCGCCACGCTCGTGTGTCTGGCGATGGTCGCCGTGTTCTTCTGGGCCCGCGAGAAGATGGCGACCCCGACCGCCGACGAGTCGGCCCAGCTCGAGGAGCTCGATGCGGACGACGACTCGAAGAAAGCCAAGCGTAAGAAAAAGCGACGAAGTCCGCGGAAAGACCGCCGCGGCAGTGCACCCGCCGAACGAGGAGACGAGTACGCCGATTACGACTGGGAACAGGACTACGAGGTCGACGATCTCGTGCTGGGCGATGTCCGTTCCGAGGGCGAGCTGCTCCCCCCCGAGCCGACCGAAGCGGCCCCGCCACCGCCCCCCTACGAACCGACGAAGGAGGAGTGGCAAGCCGACGGTAGCTATCGACCGACGGCGAGCTGGGGCTCGATCCCGTCGTCCGGTGTGACCGTCCTCGATCTTCAGGGCGGGGGCCCGACCGAAGGCCTCGACGAAGGGGCGGTGAGCCGCGTGCTGAACGCGCGGACGGTCCAGAGCTGCTACTCCCGCTGGGTCGACAAGATCCCGCAGATGCGCGGGCGGGTCGACCTCACCGTCGCGGTGAAGCCCAACGGCGCGGTCGGCGGAGTCCGTGTGACGGCGTCACAGTTGCGGTCCCGCGTCGTCGAGAAATGTATCGTGGCGCGCGTGCGCGGGTTGAAGTTCCCGCCTCCGGCGAACGGACAGGCGGCGCGATTCGACACGCATTTCGACTTCACCAACATGTGACGCGCCCGTATATTGGTCCTCATCCCAATCGGAACCAGCGGAGAACCCCAATGGGCAAAGAACTGCGACGCGAGCCGCGTATCCGGCTCGATCTCGACGTCGAGGTCGAGACAGCGGGCACCAGGTACATCTTCCCTACGCGAAACGCCTCGTTCAGCGGTGTCTTCATGGTCTCGGACGATCCGTTGCCTCTCCGACGGCTCGTCCGGATGAACATCGACGTGGACGGAGAGCCCGTCGAGCTCCTCGGGATGGTCGCTCACTCCGTGAACGCCGCGGACGCTCACGAACAGAACAAACAGCCTGGCATGGGGGTCGCGCTCTTCCCGATGGGTGAGACGGCCAACGAGCGCTGGCGCACGTTCATCCGCACCGAGTACGAGCGTGACCCGGAGGCTCATGCCGCCCTCATGGCTGCTGAGCTTCCCCGCCTCCGCATCCACCTCAAGAACGAGAAGATGCATCGCCACTTCTTCGAGAAAGATTACCCGTCCGGCGAGATCTTCTACCGCACGCCGGACCTCATGGAGGTCGGAACTCGCGTGGTCTGCGAAGTTCGCAGCGCCGACCGTGAACCGATAGAGCTCTTCGCGCACGTATCCGAGATCGTCGAGGGAGCGCGGCGGAAGCGTGGAATCCGGCTCACCTTCGAAGAACTCTCGGAGGCGACCAGCCAGCGCGTCGACGAGTATGGCGACGCCACACCGGAGAGCTGATCCGATGACTGCCGAAGCCCCGCGTCCCTTCCCCGAGCTGCCTCCGAAAATCGAGACCATCCACATCATCGGTGTCTGTGGGACCGGGATGGGGTCCCTCGCCGCCATGCTGAAAGCCCGCGGTTTCGTCGTCCGCGGAAGCGACGCGATGGCCTACCCCCCGATGAGCACGTGGCTCGAAGAGCGCGGCATCGAGGTGATGAAGCCGTACGCGAAGTCGAACCTCGACTGGAACCCCGACCTCGTCATCGTGGGCAATGTCTGTCGCGCCACCTACGAGGACGCCGTCGCGATGCGAGAGCGGGGACTCCCGCACATGAGTTTCCCCGAAGCGCTGCGACACTTCTTCATGCGCGACACGCGGAACCTGGTCGTCACCGGCACGCACGGCAAGACGACCACCACGTCGATGCTCGCCTGGGTGCTCACTAGCTGTGGGCGCGATCCGAGCTTCATGGTCGGCGGCATCACTGGAAACTTCGGCTCGAACTATCGGCTCGGTGACGGCGAGGCGTTCGTCGTTGAAGGCGACGAATACGACACCGCATATTTCGACAAGGTGCCGAAGTTCTGGCACTACGCCCCCTTCCGCGCGACGATCAACAACGTCGAGTTCGACCACGCCGACATCTACCCCGACATCGAAGCCGTCGAACACGTCTTCCGACGCATGGTCGACCTGATCCCGGAAGAAGGGACACTTTGGGTCAACGGAGACGACCCCCGCGCGATGGCCGTTTCGACGCACGCGAAGTGCCTGCGACGTACGTTCGGATTCGCGAAGACCAACGCGCTGCGGGCTGCGAACATCCGGCACGATGGCGCCGACCTCGTGTGCGACGTCTTCTTCGACGATGTTCCGATGGGGGAGTTTCGCCTCCCCCTCATCGGCGACTTCAATATCCGCAACATGCTCGGCGCGACAGCGCTCGCCCTCGACGAGGGCCTCGAGATCGACGAGATCCGAGAAGCGTTGGCGCACTTCAAACCGACGAAGAAAAGGCAGGAGCTGGTCGGCACCGTGAACGGGATCGTCGTCTACGACGATTTCGCTCACCATCCGAGCGCTGTCGAAGCCACGATGCGCGCGGTGCGGGAGCGGTTCCCCGAACGTCGGATCTGGGCGGCGTTCGAGGCGAAGTCCAATACTTCACGCCGCAAAGTCTTCCAGGACCAGTACCCCGCCGGGTTCGGCTACGCCGACCGCGTGATTCTCTCCAAGCCCTGGAAGCAGGACGAGGGGCTTCCCCCCGAGGAGCTGCTCGACATCGACGAGCTCGCCGACGCCATCCGCGACCTCGGCCCCACCACGGAACTCATCGCCGAGGTCGACGACATCGTGGCGCGGATCGCCAACGAAGCCGAGCCGGGCGACGTGGTCGTAGGTCTCTCGGGCTCCGCCTTCGGGGGGTTTCATCCAAAGCTCGTCGACGCGCTCGAACGGCGGTTCCCAGCCGGCTGACCACCATCAGCCCGCGTCCGGCGGCCCCGCACCGCCCCCGTCGTATGACCGAGCGTCCCCCCCGACGTCGTTTTCGGGCGGCTCGACCCCGCAACCAGCCTGAAAGTCCCGGCCATCGGCACAGACCCCCGCGCTGTGGGGGTGCGGCGCCACTTCGTGGTGTTTCGCCCAACGACCGGTCAGGTCGG
The DNA here is from genome assembly GCA_964411125.1 of uncultured Bradymonadales bacterium. Classification (GTDB taxonomy): domain Bacteria; phylum Myxococcota_A; class Bradymonadia; order Bradymonadales; family Bradymonadaceae; genus JBFIHF01. The sequence continues at coordinate 5,256 of CAYPJU010000003.1, forward strand.
GAGCCAGGGTCCAGCTCTGCGGCCCGGCATGCGAGTAGGAGTGCTCGTCGATCAGCCCCTCGGGGCCCACGATCCGGACGACGCCGCCGTCGTTGGCCATCCCGAAGCGAACGTCGGAGACGACCGCTGCACTCCGGATGGTAGGACCGATCGAACCTCCGCCGAATACGACCACCCCCATTCGGGGATGCAGGCAGAGGGGCTCGAACCAGTACTTCAGGCGCCCGCCGACGTAGATGCTCACCCCCTCCATCTCGACGTGCGTATCCGAGACGTTCACGAGCTCCACGAACTCGTCGTCGTACGGGTCCCGAACCCCGTCCCCATTGGCGTCACCTTCGAGCCCTGAGGGCGGATTCGCGAGCACTTCGTTGAGCACGACGTTGTCCACCGTTGCGCGGGCCGCGCCTGAACATGGTCCGGGCTGTCGGGCAGGCGCGGCCCCGTCCGTCGCTCGGGCATCGTACGAAGGATCCGCGGCGTCGACCTCGGTGCCGTGCAAGCTTCCGATGGCCGTCCTGCAGAAACCCCGCAGGCACACCCCCTGGTCGCAGTCACTGGTCGACATGCACTGGCCGTGGTCGAAGTCTTCGAGGCAAGCAGCCGGAGCCGCCACCATCGCGATGATGAAGATCATGCGGCTCATCGCTCACCTCCCTCGTCGAGGGCGCGCGAGAACCACCCGCCGGTGAGTCCGTCGAGCCGCGCGCGAGAGCGCCGCTTCGTCGCGACGTCCTCACCCGCCTCGAGCCACGCGAAGTACGTCCGCGTCGCTTCGTCCACGAGCCGGACCCGCAGCAAGACACGGGCGCGAGCCTCGCGAGACGCGGCAATCTCTGCGGAATCGAAGACCAGACCGCCGAAGTCGACCGTCGCACGGAGTGACCAGAAGATCCGTTGCTTCTCGCCGTTCCCCGAATCGGTACGTGCGGTGTCGAAGAGAAGAGCCCCGTCGGCATCGCTCGTGAGGTACTCCGTCACCCCGCTGTCGCGGTCGACTTCGTCCCATCCTCCGAGCGTTCCCGAGAGCCGGGGCATCAGATTCCGAAGACGTGACCGCGTCGACCAACGGTCGACGTCGCCTTCGATACCCGCGTGGTGCAGCGTTCTATCGACGACCTCGTCCACGGTCGGATCGGCGCCGGCGATCCGTGGGATCGCCATCAACCACGAAACAAACAACAATTTCCAATACACATCGACCTCCTGCTCGAGATGGCTGCGGTGATTCGCAGCTACCTCCGTTATCGGCAGCGAGCGTCGAGCGTTGCGAAGTTTTCAAAAAAAGACCCGCAGAGCCAGGGCTCATGCGGGTCTTGGAGGACCGTATTGGGGGCGGCAGGCTAAAAACCGTACCCGAGGTTCAGCCCGACGAGATGGGCCAGGGTGTCGTACTTGCCGTCCTGCTTTCCGTTTTCGATCTGCCGCGACGTCACGACCGCCATGTAGGCGAGGTCGCCACGGAAGCTGTTCCAGGTGTACCCTGACCCGACGGAGAAGACCGCCCGGTTGTTACCGGGAAGGCTGGGGCTGACGGTCTCGGCCGGGATCGGCGACAGGTCGTACGCCGCCCCGACGCGAACGGGCCAATTCTCCGTGAGATCGTACTCGACACCGAGCCGGAAGGTCGGCGAGTTCTCCCAGTTGGCCACGATGGTCGAAGTCGGCGGGTTGGTGTCGACGCCGGGTTCGCAACCCTGGTCCCCGTCCTGACATTCGCGGGTGAACTCGAGGTCGATCTGATCGTAGGTCGACCAGGTCGTGAGTCCGAAGTCGAACTCCACGAAGACCCGGTCGATGTCGTATCCGATCCCGGCGGTGAGCGCGTGGGGAACCGTGATGCTCGTCGTGATCGGTTGGTCGACGAACGTCGTCTCGAACGGCGTCCCCTCCTCCCCTTCGAAATGGCCGTTCCCTTCGAAATCAATCTTCGAAGCGCTGCGATAGTTGAGGCCGAGCGACAGGTTGTCGGTCGCACGCCAGAACCACGCCGCCGTCGCGCCGAGGCCGAAACCCGAACCACCGAGGTGGGCGTCCACCTCACGGTCCGCGCGAAGGATGGTCGTGTTCTCGAGCTCGACCGACGCGAGGATGAACTGGGCGCCAACGGCGAAGCCCATGTCGAGGGCTTCGATCTCGTAGGCGAAGTTCGGGTTGATGTCGACGGTCGTCAGGCGCTGCCGGCGGATCTGGTCGCGCCCGGCCCAGTCGTCGGGCCATTCGATCGTGAGACCGTACGGCAGCACGACACCAACCCCAGCCGCCATGTTTCCACCGAACGGCACTGCGAGGTGGAAATTCGGAGGGGGGAGGACCGCGCTCTTGGTCTCCGTGTCGAATTCGTCGCCAGGCCCGTCGTAGGTGACCTTGGGGAGGATCAGGGTCGGTCCCACGTACACGTTGAACGTATCCCGCTGGGTCATCGCCGCCGGATTGTAATAGGACGAGTTCGGCTCGTCCGGGTTCGCCGCGCCGATACCGCCGAGCCCGGTCGACGTGGCGCTCTGCGCAGTGTTAGCGAAACCGGCCGCGAACGCGGCGTGCGGGATCGCGAGGCACCCACCGAGCAGACCGACCGCTACAAATTTGGCTTTCGTATTCATCGTCTTCTCCTGTCCGACAGCGTCGGAACGTGGGTCACTGAGCTGCGATACAGGTGTTGGCCTCGAGGTTCGCCGGAAGCGTCGCCGTCCCCGTTTCGAACGAGGACCGCAGCCACTGGACGACCTGCATGCGACCGCACTCGGCGGCGGCCGACTCGGACGCTGGATCCCCCAGGAATCCGTGCGGCGTCCCCGCGGGATATGTCGTGCCGTCGAGGCTGACCCCCATCGTGCGGGCCAGCAGCTCGGTCGACGAGTTCGGAACGGTCATGTCGTCCGTCACCATCTGAATCATGACCTGCTTGGACGGCATCGGGTCGCCCGCTTCCTGGAACGACTCACCGTCGTAGGTGAGTTCCGCCAACGGATCCTTCACCGTGTACGGCGCGAACGTATACGGGTCGACCCACTCCCCGAGCCAGTCAATGAAGTGAATCGCCTGAACGAACGAGAACGTCCCGGGCATCAACCCGACGCCGTCCAGCAGCGAACTGAACGATGCACTCTCCGTGAGGACGATCCCGAAGTCGCCGCCACCGACGCTGACGACGGTCGGCACCGGGTTCGGGTCGATCGTCGCGAAGAGGACGCCGACGAACGAGCCGAGCGAAAGTCCGGCGTAGCCGATCTGGCTGTCCGTGTTGGAGAACGTCGTGCCGAGCGCCGTATTGAGCCCACCGTTCTTGATGATGTCCGTCAGGACGACGAGGTCGATCACGCCCTGCTGGAAGTAAGCGACCGTCGCAGGGAAGTCCGCGGAGACGAAGCCATCGCCGGAGTTCGCCGGGGTGTCGTCCGGATGAAGCACCATGGAACCCGGAGCGCGCCCACCGTGCAGCGGCAGATCCATCGCTACCGTGGCGATGCAAGCGGCGGCGAGGTCGTTGGCGAGGGTATGTCCCATCCGCTTTCGGAATCCACCGAGCCCGTGCTGGACCAGCGCAACGTCGAAGGGTGCAGTGCACCCGTTGGCCGCGTCTGGCAGATAGACGGTCACGCCGACGGTCTCCCGCCCGAGGTTCGCCGCGTCGACGATACGGTTGTCCGCACCGATCCAGTCGTAGCTGTCGAAACTGACGTCGTGAATCGCGGCGACGTTGCTCATGTCGACCATTGCCGTCATGTCGTCGGGCGCGGCGACCATGTCGTCGGTCACCGGCGCGGGATCGGGCGTGATGGCTGGAAGCCCGTCTCCGTCGACCCGTGCGAGGGTGAGCGCCCGGAGCTCCTGCAACGGGCGATAGGTCCGACCCGTGTCGAAGGCCCAGGCGTTGTTGATCTCGGTTCGCCCGTACCCGAACAGCAGCGCCACGATGAACAGCTGCTCGAAGTCGCTGCGGCTCGCCTCCAACACTGCAGCGGTGGCGTTGTCCGGAATCTCTTTGACGGTCTTGTTTCCGTCGGCATCGACGAGCGGATACTCGCTACGGAGGAAGACGAACGCCGGGGTCGGCTGAGCGGGGAACCCGTTCCCGCCGATGATGTCGGTGGTCGACAGTCCGGCGACCAGGATGTCCGGCGTCAGCGGCCGCAGGAAATCGAGCAAGATGTGCCCGTACTCGTAGCGCACCTCGTATTCCTCGGCTGGGAAGAGAGGGGGCGGAATCTCGTCTGCCTCGGCGAACAGCACCGTGTCGGTCGAGACCGTGTCGAGCTGCGGGGGCGGCCCGAGTGTCGGGATCCAGTGGGTCCCGGTGGTGCTGAACCCTTCGCGCTTTCGAAGCTCGGCGAGCAGCGGCTCGGTCGCTTCGTTCCCGGGCGGGAGATTGCAGATCGGCTCCTCGTCGGAGCACCCGGAGGTCAAGAGGGTATGGGGGAACGGGATGTTTCCGGCGGCGGGGTCGAAGACGAGGAACGTGTCGGTCCAGGTCGTCCACGTCCAGGCGGCGGCGAGGTCGTCCCACTCGAGGTCGGTCGCCCCTTCGATCGCGCCGACCGCACCGCGGAAGAGCGGCCGCACCGCCATCACGGCCGCGGCGTCGGCGTCGGGGACGCGGCTGATGGTCGATTCGTAGCAGTTGAACTCCTGACCTTCTGCGCCGAACGTGGTGCCGCAGATTCCGCCGCCGTCGCAGGTGTTTCCGACCTCTTCGGCCGTACACGTCCCGACCGCCGTCGCGGGGTCGTTGGGCATCAGCGCGAGAAGGATCGGAGCCGATGGGGTGAGCGGGAGCTGCGTCCCGTCTTCGTCGAGCGCCGTGGAAAGGACCCCCTTCGTAGCGAACGCGACGTACTTTGCGTTGTACGCCATCGCGGTGTTCTCGGGGAGCGAGATGAGAATCTCGCCACCGCATTCGCTCATCGAGACGGAGATGCCTTCGACAGGGCCCGGCGAGTCACCGTCGACGCGCCACAGCTGAACGTTCTCCGGCGTGAGCGTGGCGGGGTCGATCGCCGACGTCACCGGGAGCGTAATCGGCGTCGTCGTCGGCCAGCCGTGAAGCCCGTCGAGGTACTGATCGAACGTGCCTTGCGCGCACTGGAAGAAGACGCAGCGAGCGCCCAGGCAACGTGCCTGTCGTCCCGGCATCGTGAATTCGGTGCACTCCTCGTTGCTCTCGCACGAGACCCAGTCGGCGGGCTCCGCGTCGCACGACGGGTCGTTCGCCTGCTCGGGGGTCACGTTCGGGCCGCCGCAGAAGTTGAGCGCTGCAGCAGGGAACGTCCCATCGGAGTCGAGGGCGATGTCGTTGGGGATCGGGAGCGTCGCGGTGGCGGGATCGAGCACCGTGAACGGGTCGGTCGCGACCGACCAGGTGAACGCCGCAGCAACATCGTCGCGAGAGATGTCCGCGTCGGCGGCCGCGGCGTAGACCGGAGCGAGCAGCATGCGCAGGCCTTCGAGCTGAGCCGCCTGCGCCGGATCGTCGTCGAGCACGCTCACCTTCACTTCCTGCGTCTCGAAGTCGAACAGAGGCTCGGGCGACGCCGCGAAGAACAGCGCTGCCGATTCGGAGACCGGCTCGCCGTTCGCCCCCTGGACGCCCTTCGTGACGACCGCGGCGTAAGTGGCGCCGAACTGAGGCGTCGCGTCGGGCTGAATGATGATGACCGAACCACAGACGTCCGGATTGCAGACGCTTCCCTCTTCGTCGTTCTCCACGTACACCGGGGTCGCGCCGAGCTCCGTCGCGACTCCTCCGTCGAGGCGCCACAGCTTTACGTTCTCGCCGTTGACGGTGTCAGGATCGAGCGCTCCGGAGAACGGCACGGTGATCGGCGTCGACTCCGACCATCCATGCAGGCCTCCGAGCCAATCGAGGAAGTCCTTTTCGGCCCCTTCCGTGCCGGACCCGAGGTTCGGCAACGTACCGTCCTCGTCGAGCGCGGCGGTATTGGGGAGCGGGATCGTGGCGGTCTCCGTGTCGAACACGGCGACGACCTGACCGCCGCTCGGTTCGGGATCGACCGGGATGTCGGGCTGACATCCCCACGTCAGCGTGGAGACGGCCCCGACCATTAGAATGTGTCGTCGCATCATCATGACTCTCGAAGATCCGCCGGCATTGGCGGTAAAGTTCCCTTTCGGATTGTGAATCGAGCGGCGCCATCATATGCCAAGGTCGATCGGTTTCAAGCGAAAACCGAGACACCTTATTATGCGAGTCGCTCGTCGGGCCCCGAACCGATGAATTGGGTGGCTCGGCCCCACAGCCGGATGTGTCGCCACGATCGTACCCCCTTGAAGACCCGTATCGCTTGGTGGTATAGCGGAAACACGCACCACCATGATGCACTCGACAACGGAAGTCGGTGGTGTGCGGCCTTCCAAGGAGGACACGATGGCTGAATGCACGATTGGGCCCGGTATCATCGTCAACGGGCGAGTCACCGGAAACGCCGCCGTCTTCGTCTTGGGACGTCTCGAAGGAGAGGTCGTGCTCGACAGCGAGTTCGTCGTGCAACCCGGAGGCATCGTCGTCGCCAACGTCGAAGCCGACAACATCTCCATCCACGGAACATTGAACGGAACGATCGTCGCTCGCGACACCGTACGGCTCTGCGCAGGCTGCGCAGTGACCGGCGACATCCGTGCACCGACCGTGGTCGTCGAACAGGGCGCCCGCCTCATGGGCGACGTAGACATGGACGTGCAAATCCCCAACTGACAAGGAGTGGGAACATGACGGAAACGATCATCGGAAAAGGAATCGTCATCGACGGCGAAATCATGGGGAGCGAACCCGTGATCGTCGAGGGGATGGTCAAAGGACGCATCGCGCTCGACTCGACGATCGTCGTCGCACAGGGCGGCATCGTGGAGGCAGACCTCGACTCGGACGACGTCGAGATCAGCGGACAGGTCACCGGAAACGTCACGGCTCGCGGCCTGGCGGAGCTCAAGGGTGACAGCCGTATGGTCGGCGACATTCGCGCGCCCCGCATCCTCATCAGCGACGGAGCGGGCTTCAAGGGACACATCGACATGGACGTGGTGGACCGATGACGACGACGATTGGACCGAACACTCTCGTAAACGGACACCTCGAAGGGAACGGTGAAGTCGTCGTCGAAGGACGAATTCACGGAACGGTGGTCCTCGACGACACCCTCCTCGTGCTCGACGGAGGCTTCGTCTCCGCCGACGTCGAGGTCGACACCATCGTCGTGGAGGGCGCCTTCGCCGGCTCGATCCGCGCGTCCCGGCTCGTACACCTGCGCGCCTCCTCGAACGTCGAGGCGCACATCGTCTGCCAGAACGTCCGCATCGACCCCGGGGCCCGCTTCAAGGGTCGCGTCGAGATGGACCTCGCGGCCGAGCCCGCCGCACGCACCGTCGAAGAGACACCGCGACCCGCGACGACGGCCACCACCAGCCGTCCACGCTACGAGTCGAACACACGCGACATTCGCTCGACCACCGTGGCCCGTCCGGCGCCCCGGCGCACCGAGCCGCCCCGTTCGTACGACACCCGAACCGCCGAGCACGCGCGCCAGGCCGCGCCGGTCCAGCGTATCGAACGCGCCGAGCCGAGCCCGCCCGCACCTCGGGAACCCGAACCGGTCGTCTCGCGGGCGCCCAAACCGAGCCCGCAGCCGCCCGCTCCGCAAAAGGCCGCCCCGACTCCGCCCCCTCAACGGCAGCCGGAGCCAAAACCGACCAACGGAGCGACGAATGGCTCGAACGGAGCCGTCTTCGGCGATCCCGACGAACTCACCGTCAAAGAGCTTCGTGACATGCTGAAGGAGCACGACCTCCCGGTCAGCGGCACCAAGCAGGAACTCGTCGACCGTCTCCGAGAGAACGCGTGAACCCCCGCGCCGAGCTCCTCCAGTTGCTCCGGCGTCTGTCGGTGCAACACGGGGAGTTCACCCTCGCCTCCGGCGCGACTTCGTCCCACTACGTCGACGTCCGAAAGACCGTCTTGAACGGCCGCGGCGCAGTACTCTGCGGTCGCCTCCTCGTCGACGAACTCGAACGTTGCGCCCCCGATGCGAAGGGCGCGGGAGGGATGACGCTCGGCGCCGACCCCGTCGTCTCCGCGATCATCGTCGACGCTTCCCACCGTGGTCGCGAACTCGACGGCGTCATCGTCCGCAAAGAAGCAAAGGACCACGGAATGCAGGGACGCCTCGTCATCGGCGGCGAGCTCGGCGAATCCGACGAGCTGGTCGTCGTCGACGACGTCGTCACGACCGCCGGTTCCACGTTGCAGGCCATCGAGGCGCTCCGACACGCCGGCTTCGTCGTGCATCACGCCCTCGCGGTCGTCGACCGCGAGGGAGGCGGACGCCAGCGGCTCGCCGACGCCGGGGTCCAACTCCACGCCCTCTTTTCGATCGGCGAGCTTGTCGACCGCTGACGTGTCGCGCACACTGTCTCCATGCAGCGCACCGGCTATCACATCGCAGACGACGGAACGCCCATCTGGTGGGGAACGATCGGCACTGGCCCGCCCCTCGTTCTCTGCGACGGCTTCGCGTGCGACGGCTTCATCTGGCCCTACCTGATCGACCATTTTCACGAAGACTTCCAGATCATCCGTTGGCACTACCGCGGACACGGGCAGAGCGGGACGCCGGAGGAAGAACACGAGGTCTCGATCGACCGCGTCTGCCGCGACCTCGAGGGTCTCCTGGGCGACCTCGGAGTGTCGGACCCCATCCTGCTCGGGCACTCGATGGGGGTGCAGGTCATCCTGCAGTACGCGGGGACCCACCCCGACGTCCGCGCGATCGTCCCGATCTGCGGGACGTACAAGCGACCGCTCGATACGTGGCACAACAACGATCGGCTCAAGACCGCCCTCCCCTTCATCGATCGGCTCATCCAGGCCGCGCCGGATCAACTTCAGTCGGTGTGGGAGTACCTGACCCCCAGCCGCTTCTCGCTTCTCGCTTCGCGCATCGAGATCAACGCTCGCCTGGTCCGCTCCGGTGATTTCCTGCCGTATCTGGAGCATGTCGCGCAGATGAACCTCAAGGTGTTCATCCGGATGCTCAAGGAGCTCTCGGACCATTCGGCCGAAGAGCTGCTGCCCCGGATCGCCTCGCCCGCGCTCGTCATCGCGGGTGAAAACGACACCTTCACGCCACTTTATCGTTCCGAAGAAATGGCTTCCCTGATGCCGGACAGCGATCTACTGATAGTTCCGTCCGGCACGCACATCGCCCCGCTCGAGCTCCCCGAGCTCGTCAACGGAGCGGTGGAGAAGTTCCTCACGAGGTCCAATCTGACGTAACGCGCGGGGGCGCGAGGGGATGAACGAAACACTTCGAAAGTACAGCGACCTGGCGCTCGCGGCGGTCGTCGTCGGCATGGTCGGCATGATGATCGTGCCGCTCCCGACCGGCCTCCTCGACCTACTGCTCTCGCTCAACATCACCATCGCCGTGGTGCTGCTCCTGGTCAGCCTCTACGTGCCGCACGCGCTGCGCATCTCGACGTTCCCGTCGATCCTTCTCCTCACCACGCTCTTCCGGCTGGCGCTCAACGTCTCTTCGACGCGTCTGATCCTGTTGCAGGCCGACGCCGGCGATGTCATCGAGGCGTTCGGCAACTTCGTCGTCGCGGGCAACTACGTCGTCGGCGCCGTCATCTTCCTGATCCTCACGATCATCCAGTTTCTCGTCGTGGCGAAAGGCGCCGAGCGGGTCTCCGAGGTTGCCGCGCGCTTCACCCTGGACGCGATGCCCGGGAAACAGATGGCGATCGACGCCGACCTTCGTGCCGGAGCTTTCGGCCTCGAAGAGGCCCGCCGGAGGCGCTCCGAGCTACAGCGGGAGAGCCAGCTCTACGGGGCGATGGACGGAGCGATGAAGTTCGTGAAGGGGGACGCGATCGCCTCGGTGATCATCACCTCGATCAACATCGTCGCCGGGATGGTCGTGGGTATCGCTCAGCTGGAGATGTCCGCCGTCGACGCGGCGCAGACATACACGATCCTCACGATCGGAGACGGGCTAGTCTCGCAGATTCCAGCGCTATTGATCGCGGTCACAGCGGGGGTGATCGTGACCCGAGTCGCGAGCGCCGACGAGAGCGCCAACCTCGGCGCCGACATCTTCGGCCAGGTGACGGCGTATCCTCGAGCACTGGCGATCGCAGGTGCACTGCTCTTCGGCCTCGCGCTGGTTCCCGGGCTGCCGACAGCCCCCTTCAGCCTTCTCGGCCTGGCAGTCCTCACCCTGGCGTGGAAGCTGACGCGACCGACTCCCGTCCCCGCCACCGACGTCGCCCGCGAAGAGGCCGAACATGCCGCGCGCAACGAGAAGAAGCAGGCACAGAAGCTATTCCCCGCCGTCACCCCGATCAGCCTCGACGTCGACCGGGAGCTGTCGGACGCGATCGGGGATGAAGGTTTCGACTGGCTCGAGGAGAAGATCCCTGCCCTCCGTGAGGCAATCTTCGCCGAGCTAGGGGTGAAACTTCCTGCGATTCGGGTTCGAAAGAACGCCCGAGTTCGTACCTCGTTCGTCATCTGTCTGGACGAAGTTCCCCTCGAAGCGGGGGACTACCCTCTGGGGGACATCCTGGTCGCCGGCTCCAACCGCGAGCTGGAGGCATACGGGCTCGCCGGTGACGAGACCAGGAACCCCGGCACGCGTCAGCCCGCCACCTGGGTCCCACGGGAGCGGCTGGGAGCCGTGGTGCTCGACCGGCAGACGTGGAACCCCGAGCAATATCTCTTGCTACGCCTCGCTACGATGGCGCGCAGTCATGCCGCCGAGTTCGTCGATGTCCAGACGACCCAGAGGCTGCTGGAGCAGCTCGAAGGTCCCTTCCCGGCCCTCGTCGCGGAGGTCATCCCGAAGATCGTCGGGCCCAACGAGCTGACCGAGATTTTGCGCCGCCTGGTCCGCGAGTCGATCTCGATCAGAAACATGCGCCTCATCCTGCAGACCCTGGCCGAACGCGGAGTCTCGACCCGCGACCCCGTGGAGCTCGCCGAGATCGTCCGCGAGGGCCTGAGCCGCTACATCACTCACAAATACTCTCGGGCGGACGGGACGATGGCGGTCTACCTCGTGGACCGCAACATCGAGGACATGATCGCAGGTGCCGTCCGCTCCACCGAGCGGGGCGTCTATCTCGCGCTCCCCCCGGAGGTGACGCGGGAGATTCTGGAGGCGGTGAAAACCGCGGCCGAGCCCGACCTCGCGCACGGGCGGCTCCCGGTGCTCCTCACGGATCAACGCGTCCGCCGTTTCTTGAAGCGGCTCGTCTCCGTCGAGATGCCCGAAACCGCCGTGCTGGCATTTCAAGAACTCGATCCGTCGCTCGACGTGCAGCCGCTGGGAAGAGTATCGGTCGGTAGGCCCCCCGGGTAGGCTCGCGGAGCGCGCCTTCAGTCAGCGGACAGACGCACTTCGGCGAGGAGCGAACGAACTCAGGCCGTGTTCCCCCGTCAACGTGTCGCGTACCGTGGCACGAATGTTCTCGCTCCGCCTGGCCTCCGAGACGTCGTCGAGCCGGACTTCGCGCAGGAGGCGGTTGTGCCACATCGTCTTGCCTGTCTTCACGTCGACGAGTTTGGCCTGGAAGTGGCTGATCACACAGGGGCGAGGTCCCTCCGCGGTGCCCGGTAGAACCTCGGCATGTTTGTTGTGCTCCCGCGCGTCCTCCCGACAGACCCCTTCGCTCTGGTAGACGATCTCTCCGACGAAGAGCACGTCGGTCGGCATGTCTCCCTCCGACGCGAGCGCTCGCAGCAGAACGACCTCCCTTGGCTCGGTCTGATACAGGTCCGGCTCGAAGTAGTGGGAGATATCGCGCCGAAAAGCGAGGACGTCGCGAAACGCTTCGAGGGATTCGCGCTCGGCAAGTCCCTCTTCCAACTCGGCGACTCCGACGGTCTGGAAACCGAGCTCGGACAGCGTCAACGCCACTTCTTCGGAATAGACCGCGCGGACGCGCTCCCAATCCGCCGGGGCGTTTCCAAAGCTGGACGAGGCATGCAGTGGTGCGATCGCGACCGCGGCGACCCGCTTGGACGCGAACTCGTCGCGAATGCCGACCTTGCCGGTCGTCGCGCAACCCGAGAGAAGGGCGATCAGGAGTGAGAAGGCGAGAAAACGCGGCAAGTGCAAAGCTTCAGACTTCGAGGCGGAACAACTGCTGGCCCATCAAGATCAGATCACCGCCGCTCACACGACGTTCGTCGCGAATCCGAACGTACGTGCCGTTCGAGCTCCCCAGATCCTTGAGGTAGACGCGACCGTCGATCCGAGAGATCCGAGCGTGCTTGCCGGACACGAAACCGTCGTCGCGGAATCGGATGTCCCCGACCTCTCGTCCGATGATGACCTCGTCCGAGTTGAAGACGAAAGCGCGCGACTCGACGTCGGGCCCCGAGATCAGAGCGAGCCGTCCCCAGTATCCGCTGTCGGGGGACCCATTGGTCTGAGTCTTGGGATCGTTCGCGGGCGCGACGATCGGTTCGGCCGACGAGAGGTCGCGGTAGCGAAGCAGTTCCTGACCGACGCGAATGTAGTCGCCGTCCTGGAGCTCCACCTCTGCAGTGATTCGAAGGAACACTCCGTTGAGACTGCCCGCGTCGCGGATCACGTGGCCCGATCCGTCCGAGATCAACGAGGCGTGGTGAGGCGACAGAAAGGGATCGGATTCGAGGACCGAGTAGGACGAATCACGCCCCAGCTTCACCTCCCCTTTCAGCACCGGCACCTTGGCCCCCTCGGTTCCATCGGGACGGATGACGACCAGGTCCCCCAGCGTCTCACCGACATCCGCCACAGCCGAGGGTGGCTCCGGATTCGTGGGGCGTTCGGCAGCACGATGCTCTTCCATCGTCGGCTGCGGCTGCACGGGGGTCCCACACTCCCCGCAGAACTTGAAGTTCGGAGGAATGTTCGCGCCGCAGTTGGAGCATTCGACCACCTCCGGTTCGGCCGGTGCGGCTGGCTCGGCAGTCTTTTCGGAGGGGCGTGGGAGCACTGTTCCGCATCCGAGGCAGTACTTGTACTCGTCCTCGTTTTCTCGGGCACAGTTCGGGCAGATGATCACTGTAGCTCCTTGAGTCGTGCAGGCGAAGGGCCCGAATCGAACGCGCGGTCTACTTACCCCTCGTGGTCGAATCTCGGGGCATCTTCGTAACATCTTCCGTTGCGAACACGCAACATCGCACGCCGCTGCGCTCGACGTCGACGTAGACAAAAAAAAGCCCGGCCGCTTGGCCGGGCTAGCTTCGGTCCGCAATCTCCTTACGGAAGGTTGCAGTACTCTTTGTTCAGGTTCGCATCGAGCGTGCAGGTACCGCCGATGTCGGCGCAGATTTGAGCGGCCGACGGCTCGCCGTTGGGGCCGGGCGTTCCGTCACACTCGAACTCGCACTCGCCTTCGGCGGAGTTGCAACGTGCGCTGTCGTCGGACGCGCAGTCGCTGTTCGCCGCGCAAGCGGGGAGGCAGACGCGCGTCACGTAGAGCTCCATGTTCTCGTCTTCGAGAAGGCTCCCGATCTGGCAGCCGTATCCGGTGCGGCACGAGCCGCTCGCCGTGCAGCCCTTCAGGCAGACACCGTCACCCTGGACGACCTGGCACATGCCGTTCTCGCCGCAGATTTCGGTATCGTAGACGAATCCGTCGTTGACCTGCGTGCTCCCCGGGCAGGGACCTGCGATGCAGTAGCCACCCGTGAAGCCCATGTTGTCGGCTTCGGTCGCGCATCCGGTCTCGAGGTCACCGCCTTCGCACTCGGTGTCCATGGTGCACGCCTCGCCGACCTTCGTCGGCGCAGCGCAACCACACTCGGTGAGCAGGCCGAAATCACCGCAGTGCAGCGATTTCAGATCGGCGCACATGTTATTCGCGACGAAATCTTCGACCGCAGTCCGGTACTCTGGGTCGTTGGTCGCGTCGAGCGCGCAGCCGGGGTTCGTGCCGTTGCCATTCAGGAACTGGTCCTTGATCGTGGCGAGCTGCGACGTCGTGTCTGCGTCGAGCGTGCAGTTGTCCGTGATGCACGTACCGTACAGAAGTTCGGCCGCCTGCTGGCACTTCGCCACGAGGTCCGGGTCGGGCGTCGTGTTGTTGTTGGTCGTGCCGTTGTTGTTGGTCGTGCCGTTGTTGTTGGTCGTACCGTTGTTGTTGGTCGTACCGTTGTTGTTCGTCGTGCCGTTGTTCGGCGTCGTGCCGTTGTTCGGCGTCGTACCGTTGTTCGGCGTCGTGCCGTTGTTGTTGGACGTACCGTTGTTCGGCGTAGTGCCGTTGTTGGTGTCGTCAGGAAGGCAGATGCCTTTCGTGCAGGTAGCTCCCGCATCGCACACGCCGTCGGAGCAAGTGGTGTAACATCCATCGACTCCGTCGACGGTCGCGAGCTGCTCGCCGTCGGCGCAATCCGAGCCACCATTGTTGGAAGCCTTTCCGTTGTTGCCGCCGCCGCAGCCGGCGCCGAGGGCGAGGGCTCCGACGAGACAGAAACATGCGCTGAGCTTTGCGATCGATACTTTCATTTCCCTTCCTACTGTGAGGCACTTCGTGCCGGTTGTGGCACACTCACACACACTTACCTACATGCTAGGGGCGCACATAGTTGGGTGAGGATCGCGTGTCCAGCCGATGACTCATCCTTTCGTTGCGAAGCCGAATTCTGGCTGCGTGGCGGGATACTGTACCGATCGGCCAATTCATGTCAAGCACCCGGCAATCGTAGCGAGCGCATGCAGTCGACGGCAGCACGGCGAGGGAAGGAGAGGCGGAGCGGGCCCGGCGCTGTCGGCCCGCTCGTTCGAAATCAGCCGAGCGGCAGTTGGCTGTCGGTCACTCGGTTGAGGTGGTGGGCCTGCGAGCCGTCGCCAGTGGTGAGCATCAAAGTGAAGGCCATCAGCATCGCCTGCTTGAAGAAGGCGAGGAATCGCGCGGCATCTCGAGCCTGGCGCTCTTCGGCCTCGCCCCGGCTCCATTCGACCGTGGAATCGTTGTCGTTCGCGATCTCCTGGGCCGCAAACGCCATGGCGCCCCTGATCGCCCCTTCGAGCGCACCGATCATGTGGGGCGCCGAGGCAAACCGCTCCTGAGGGGTCTTCGTGAGAGTTCGCAGAATCACTTCTTCGAACGCCGGTGTCAGTGCGGGGTTGAGTTCCCGCGGCCGGGGCGGCTCTTCGAACGCATGCGCATCCATCAACTCCCGGATCGGTTTTCCTTCGAACGGCCGCGAGCCGCAGGCCGCCTCGAACATCATCACGCCGATGCTGTAGAGGTCGCTCGCAGCGCAGACCGTCTCGGGGTCACGCACCTCCTCGGGGGAGATGTACGCCGCGGTGCCGACGATCTTGGCTTTGTCCTCTGGAGGAACCGGTTGGTCGGCGAACCGAGCCACCCCGAAGTCGATGATCTTCGCCACGTAGCGACCGTTCTGATGCGTGATCAGAATGTTCGCGGGCTTGAGGTCACGATGAATGACTCCGAACTTGTGGGCGTGGTTGAGCCCCCGGAGGACATCGACGAAGAGCGACGCCAGAGTGATCTCGTCGGCTCCCCTCCCCTCTTCGCTCTGCATCCAATCTTCGAGCGTGTCCCCCTCGATGTACTCCATGACGAACGCCAGCCCGTCGTCGGGCATCTCCACGATCTCGTGGAACTTCACGACATTGGGATGACTGAACTGCATCATCATCTGGGCTTCGCGCTGAAAGCGGAGACGTTTCACGTCGTCTTCGATGAGGTGCGTGTGCAGTACCTTGATCGCGACCAACTCGAACGAATCGTTCTGTCGCGCTCGGTAGACATAGCTCGTCGCCCCGACTCCTGCGAAACCGTTGACGAGATAGGAACCGAAGCGGTCCCCGTAGCGAAGTGAGGGTTGCGGGCTTGCAGCGCGCGGTTTGCGCACGATCGAAGAGCTCGACATCGTTGCCTCCGTGGCGGACTCGACCGCATCCTTGCGGCCCTGTCGAAGTCATCTTCTCGTGGTTCCCCGATGTGTCAAAGTTTTCGCGGGCGGACGGCGGCAGGCGGACGGCGGCGCTCGGGAGTGATCTCCCGATGGGTCAGGGCCCCCGCCCTTTCCACTCCGAGCCGTCGGGCGAGACCTCTTTTTTCCAGATGGGGACGACCTCTTTGAGGGTGTCTATGACCCATTCGCAGGCGCGAAACGCGTCTCTGCGGTGCGCACTCGAGACCGCGATCACGACGGCGGTCTCACCGATCTCCAGCCGTCCCCAGCGGTGGTGAATCGCGACCTCCACCGGCCACTGCTCGGCGGCACGCCCGGCCGTTTCCCTCAACTTCGCGACGACCATCTCGGGGTAGGCGTCGTACTCGAGCCAGTCGACTTCCCGGTCCCCGGTGTGGTCCCGCACGACCCCTTCGAAGACCGCAATGGCGCCTGCCTCGCGACGCGCGACCAGGTCTCGAACGACCGCAGCATCGAGCGGATCCGTCGTCAGGACGAAGCGAGCGCCGCTCCCGCCCGAGACAGGAGGAATGAATGCGACCTCGTCGCCCGCGGCGAGGGCCGTGTCCCAATCCGCGAAGTCGTGGTTCACCGCGACCCGTAGATGGGGCTCGAGCCCCCGTAGGCGGGGATGTTCCTCGGCGATCTGAAAAAAGAGGGTCCGCGCGCTCGTCCCCGGTTCGAAGACGAGCGTTTCGTCGGCGCGTCCCACGATCTCGCGCAGTTGCGCGAAGTATCGGACGCGCACGTGCATCAGTTCCCGTCGTAGAACGGCTTGAGCGTATCGGCGCGGTTGGGCTGGCGAAGCTTCTGCAGCGCTTTCGCCTCGATCTGACGAATTCGTTCCCGCGTCAGGTTGAAGTCCTGCCCCACCTCTTCGAGCGTGTGGTCGGTCTTCTCACCGATGCCGAAGCGCATCCGCAGGATCTTCTCTTCGCGCGGCGTCAGACTCGAGAGGAGAACCTGTGTCTGCTCGCGCAGGTTTTGGATCACCGCCTCGTCCATCGGGCTCGGCGATCGCTCGTCCTCGATGAAGTCACCGAGCTGGCTGTCGTCATCCCCGATCGGAGTCTCGAGCGAGACGGGCTGGCGAGAGATACGCAGCGCACGACGAACCGATTCGACAGGAATGTCGAGCCGCTCACCGATCTCCTCGGGCTCCGGCTCGCGACCGAGCTCCTGCTCGAGCTGCCGCGAAGTCCGAATGATCCGGTTGATCGTCTCGATGAGGTGCACGGGGATGCGAATCGTCCGAGCCTGGTCGGCGATCGCGCGGGTGATCGCCTGGCGAATCCACCACGTCGCGTACGTCGAGAACTTGTGCCCTCGCTGGTACTCGAACTTCTCGACCGCCCGCATCAGACCGATGTTTCCTTCCTGGATGAGATCGAGGAAGTGCATCCCGCGGTTCACGTACTTTTTGGCGATGGAGACGACGAGCCGGAGGTTCGCCCGGATCATCTCGCTCTTGCCACGCTCCGAGCGCCGCTCCCCTTCGCGCACCCGCTCGATGAGAGTCCGGAGCGACGCGACGTCGATGCCGAGGTCGGACTCGATCCGCTCTCGGACGCTCGTCGCGCTCTGCTTCGCCTGCGCGTAGTCGGACAGGATGAACTCGTCGAGCCGCTTGTGGTCCGAGAACTTGATCCGTTTCCCCGACTTGTAGGCGGCAACGAGCTTGTCGAGCTCGTCTTCACTCATCCGAGTGCGGCGAAGGATGATCTCGACGCGTGCCTGGGCGCGGTCGATGTTCTCGAGACCCTCCTTTAGATTCTGGACGATCTCGTTGATGAAGCGCTGCGACAGGTAGCAATCTCGAACTGCCTTCTCCAGCCGTTTGTGGGCACGGATGCAGCCGCGCTCCCCCAGCTCGATCTTCCGGTCGCTGCTCTTCTTCTTCCCCTTCAGATCGCGCACTCGCTGCCGCCGCTCGAGCAGGTCCTTTCGCGCCACCTCGACACGGTCGAAGCGCGCGAAGACCTCGGGAGCGACCGGCATGTCCGAGTCTTCCGCGCTCGGCTCGTACTCGTCGAAGACTTCACGAGCTCGCGCGGTACCCGCCTTCAGCCGATCGGGCACGTCGAGAATCATCTGAATCCCGGTGTCGCAACGAAGGATCGCGTCGAAGACGATCTCTCGCCCCGCCTCGATCTCCTTGGCGATCGCGACCTCGCCTTCGCGGGTCAGCAGGCTCACTTGCCCGATGCGTCGGAGGTACATCTTGACGGGATCGAAACCCTCTCGCCAGTCGTCACCGCCGGAGCGCATGCGCGCTTGATAACGCTTGTTGGCCCGCTGAGCGATCAGATCGTCTTTCTCTTCGGGTCCATTTTTATCGTCAGCCTTACTCACGACCGCACCTTTCATGTCGCTCCTTCGCCCGAATCCTGGCGAGTTTCATCGCGTCCTGTTTGCTCGAAACCGTCGTTTGAATCCGACTTCGAGTTCTGGCAGAAGTTACCTGGGACACCCTGTCCCCTCCTCTACCGGTAGTTGTAGACAGCACGATTCGTGCCACGGATACGGCCTCTGTGTCCGTCCGTGGAATGCGGTCCAGAGCGGCGTTGCTCACGCAAGCGGCCCTGTTAGGGTGACATCCGTGTCACACTCTGTGAAAAGATTGCCCGCCAGCGGACTGTATCCTCGACCGGCACATCGTGCCTTCCGGTCCACAGCGATCAACGAGCAGGATGCCTCGGATCTTCCAAGAGGTCCAAGAAACTTTGTGGCTGTGGACGATCCGTCAGAAATCCGAGGCGATCGCAGATTTTCACGGCCGATGCCGTTCAGTGAACGAGGGCGACGAGCTGTTCCAGCTCCTGACGAACGAGACCGAAGTGCTGCTTCCGCCGCTTCGTCGATGCTTCGTTGACCGCGAGCAGGGAACGATGCTCTTCGCGAAGCTCATCGAGCTCCGTCTTCACCGCGGAGATCGCGGAAGTATCCGCGGCCCGAGCAGCGAGCGTTTCGTTCTCCTCTTCGGCCAGGGCGAGTTCGGCTTCGAGATCGCCGATTCGGTCCTCCAGCGACTTCACCTGGGCGCGCAGCGACTCCGCCTCGGTGCGAACCGAGCCGAGCTCGCCGTGCCGGTCGTCGAGCTCGCTCCGCACTGCCGAGAGCTCGTCCGTCCGGGCCGACAGCTCGGCGTTCGCCGCCGTGAGTTCATCGGTCGTGGCCGAGAGCGCATGCTCGCTGGCCTCCACCTGCTCGCGCAGGTTCGCGAGCTCGGCCGTGGCAGTCTCGAGTTCCGACTCGAGGCGACGCACACGTTCCAGCGCCTCGCTGCGCTCGGTCCGAGCCGCGTCGAGCTCTTCGGAACTGACCGCCGTGGCCTGCGCCGCGTCGGTGCGCTCTTCGAGCTTTTGATTGAGTGCCTGGTTAGCGTCTTCCAACATTCGCACGGACTCGCGCTGCTGCTCGAGTTCGTCGCGCAGGCGACGGATGGACGACTCGTACTCCATCTGGCCCGCAGCCAGTTGGGTGTGCTCATCCTCCAAAGTCTCGTTCTGAAGCTGCAGGCGGCTCGCCTCGTTCCGCAGGCGCTCGGACGCGCCCTCGAGTCGTTCCACCTCGCCGCGCAAGCGAGACACTTCCGTCTCGTACTCGTCGCGCTCCACACGCAGGCGCTGCGCGGTCTCGGGATCGACCGCATCGAGCGCCCCCTTCTTGCGCAGCTTGAGTTGCCGGCGCGCGCCGGCAATCGTGTACATCTCTTCGTACAGCAACGTCTTGATCAGGATGAGGAGTTCGATGTCTTCCCGGCGGTACGCGCGCTGGCCGCTGCGCGTCTTCTCCGGGGAGAGCGAATCGAACTCCGTCTCCCAATAACGCAAAACGTACGACTGGAGGTCGAGAAGCTTCGCGACCTCCCCAATCTTGAAATAGGTCTTGTCCGGAATGGTGATGGATTCCAACGTGATCCCCGTTCAGAAGGTGAACTCGGGGACCACCTTACCGCTTTCCGTTCAGTTCGTCTTTCAAAACTTGACTCACTTTGAACCGCGGCACTTTCCGCTCCGGAATCATGATCTCCACGCCAGTTCGCGGGTTACGCCCGACTCGCTCGCCTTTCTCTCGTACTTCGAACTTTCCGAATCCGCTGATCTTCACCTCTTCGCCATCGGCGAGGGTGTCTTTCATCGTCTCGAACACTGCTTCGACATATTCGGCGGCTTCCTTCTTGGTCACGCCGACTCGTTCGTAAACGTTGTTTACGATTCCTGCTTTCGTCATCGTCATGGAACTGCTCCTTGGTGCGGACGGATAAAACATTGGGGCCAGTGATTGAGTGTCCACTCACTGGCTGTTGTAATCGCTACTCACGCGAGATTTCAAGTCGTGATTCGCCACTCGATCCATCGGATCGCCAGCAACCACGCGCTCTACTCGCTGCCATTCCCTTTCGGAACGACACACAAATATCGTACAAATCCCCGCCATTATTTCTGTTTCGCGAAATTTGCGCGAAATCGGCAACGTGCCGAAACGCTATCGAAGCCGAGCTCCGGTTTTCTTCTCGATCGCACCCAGAAGGATGTCGTCCGCCTTCGAAACTTCGTCGTCGGTCAGGGTGCGGTCCGCGGCCCGATAGACGACCTCGATCGCCAAACTTCGCTTACCTTCGGGCACCTGCTCCCCTGCGTAAATGTCGAACAACCTCATCGACTGAAAGATTTCACCAAAGGAGCCGTCGCGCTGGGCCAGCTCCCCCACGGCGTCCTCCAACGCCGACCAGTCCGCCGTCGCGTCGTAGAGCAGCGCAAAGTCCCTGCGTACCGCCGGAAAACGGGGATACGCGCGGAACGTCTCGAACGGTCGCAGCGATGCGAGAAGCCGATCGAGATCGACCTCGGCGACGAACACCGGTGCCTCGATCTCCACGTCGAGTGTCCTGAGCGTGTGCGGATGCACCTGGCCCACCGTGGCGAGAACTTCACCCCCGACGATCCATTCCGCTTGTACGCCTGGATGTAGATAGGGCTCGGGATTGGCCGGGCGTCGCCAGCTCGACTCCACCCCGCCGAGCAGCGATTCGAGGAGCCCCTTCATATCGTGAAAATCCCACGGATTCGATCCCGTGAAATGTTCCCTCGAGGCCCCGGTCGCGAGGATGGCCAGCGTAGCACCGGCATCCCCCTCTTCGTCGAACCTGCGCGTGATCTCGAACAGCCCCACGTCCTCGTTCCGCTGGGCGACGTTGTCCGCCAAAGCGCGAAGCATCGCCGGGACGATCGTGGTGCGCATCAGCGCCTGATCCTGGGTCAGCGGATTCGCGACGCGAAGCGCGCGCCGCCGAACGTCGTCCGCCGGCAGGCCCAGGAGGTCGAAATCCGATTCGGACATGAAGCTGTAGGAGACTGCCTCGTGCAGCCCGGCAGCCAGAAGCCGCTTGCGCATGTCGGCGGTCTGCCTGAGCCGCCGCCGCGGGATGATCGTCTCGTCGTGCTTTCGTTCTGCGAGGAGCTCGTGACGGCTCCCCATCGACGCGTCAGGGAGTTCCGCATCGAACGCGTCATAGCCCTTCAATCGGGCGACCTCCTCCACCAGATCGATGGGACGCTCGAGATCGGGGCGGAACGTCGGGATCGCGCAGCGAACCCCCTCCCCTTCCGCTGTCGCCCCGATATCGATCGAGCCGAGGAGCTCGGCCACCTCTTCGGCCTGCATCTCGATGCCGAGAATCCGCGTCACGAGGCTCGTCGACAGCACGATCTCCCGCTCGCTCCAACCCCCGTTGTCGTGCTCGAGAATGCCGCGACGGACGACGGCGTCCTCCGTCTGCGTACGCATCAGTAGATCGAGAGCATAGGCGGCATTGCGCCGGGTCGCTGCCGGATCGATGCCCCGCTCGAAACGGTGGCTCGACTCCGAATGGATTCCCAACTTCTTGCTCGTCGAACGAACCGTACCGGGATCGAAGTACGCACACTCCAGCAAGATCCGCGACGTGCTCTCCCCCACCTCGGACCCCGCCCCCCCCATGACGCCCGCAATCGCGATCGGCTTGTTCCCATCGGCGATCACCAGATCGGAGGGCTCGAGAGCGTAGGTCTTGTGGTCGATCGCCTCGATCTTCTCGCCTTCCCGAGCACGGCGCACGACGATGCGAGCGCCATCCAACTCGTCCAGATCGAACGCGTGCAGCGGCTGCCCGATGTCGGCCAACACTACGTTCGTCACGTCGACGACGTTGTTGATGCTGCGCATTCCCATCGCCGTGACCATCTCACGTAACCATGCGGGCGAGGGCCCCACGACCACGTTCTCGACCACCGCGGCCACGTACCGCGGACATCCCTCGGGATCTTCCACGTCGAGGGATGCGACGTCGGAGATTGCTCCCTCGCCGACTTCCCAGAGGGGCTCGACGTCGAGGGCCTCCCGGGAAAGCGGGCTCCCGACGATCGCCGAGACCTCACGCGCGACACCGTGATGGCTCAGACAGTCGGGCCGGTTAGGGGTGAGACCGATCTCGAGGTAAGTGTCGCGAAGCCCCATCGCTTCGAAGATCGGCGTGCCGAGCTCCAGCGTGGACGGCAGGATCCAGAGACCATCGCTCTTGGGAGCCAGCCCGAGCTCCTCCTCGGCGCAGAGCATTCCGTCCGACTGCACACCGGCGACCTTGCGCGACCCGATCTCGAAGTCCAGCGCCGGCGGAGCGCTTCCCGGCAGGGCCACCGGAACGACGTCCCCTTCCTTCATGTTCGTCGCGCCACACACGATCTGGTGGAGCTCCCCCGAGCCTGTGTCGACCCGGCACACGACGAGTCGGTCGGCCGAGGGGTGCTCTTCGATCGCCTCGATGCGTCCCACGACGATGTCGTCGTGCCCTGCACCGAACTCCACGACCTCTTCGACTTCCAGGCCCGCCATCGTCAGTCGATGGGCCAGTTCCTCGACGTCGAGATCGAAATCGACCCATCGGGCCAGTTGTTTCACGCTGATTCGCATTGTTGGTCCTCGATCGAGCAGAGCTCGACCTCTCTCAGAACTGCCGGAGGAAACGAAGGTCACTGCCGAAGAGGAATCGAATGTCGGGTACCTGGTACCGAAGCATCGCGATCCTCTCTACCCCGAGGCCGAAGGCAAAGCCGCTGTAACGATCGGGATCGATCCCGACCTCCTCGAGCACGTTGGGATCGACCATTCCGCAGCCGAGGATCTCCATCCAGCCGTCCCCGAAGACGCCACCGATGTCGACCTCGGCGCTCGGCTCGGTGAACGGGAAGAAGCTCGGACGGAACCGAACCCTCGTGTCTGGTCCGAAGAAGGATTCGAGGAAATGTTCCAGGGTCCCCTTCAGATGTCGGAACGTGACGTTCTCGTCGATGAGCAGACCCTCGATCTGATGAAAGACGGGGCTGTGCGTGTCATCGTGATCGACGCGATAGACGCGCCCCGGCGAGATCACCCGGATCGGAGGCTCGTATGCGAGCATCGTCCGGATCTGTACCGGCGAAGTGTGGGTCCTGAGAACTCGCCCGTCCTCCATGAGGAAGGTGTCCTGCATGTCGCGCGCGGGATGGTTGGGCGGAAAGTTCAGCGCCTCGAAATTGTAGTAGTCTTCTTCGATCTCCGGCCCATCGGCGACCTCGAACCCCATGTCGGCGAAGAGATCGATCAGCTCGCGTTCCACGACCCTGATCGGGTGTCCCTGCGACACACCGTACGGTCGGGCGGGGAGCGTCACATCCATCCGCTCGCGCTCCAGCCTCGCGGCGAGTTCGCGCTCCTGGATCGCGGCGAGCTGCGACTCGTACGCCCCTTCGATCTTCCCCTTCGTCGCGTTAGACGCCTGACCGATCGCCTTCTTTCCTTCGGGTGGAAGGTCGCGCAGGAACTTCATGACGTCCTGCATCTGTCCGTTTCGCCCGACGTAGCGATTCTTGATCTGGATCGCGTCTTCGACTCGTTCGGCGCCACGCAGCGCCTCGACGGCCTCGTCACCGATCTGGTCGAGCCTGGACTTCAGTTCTTCGACATTCATGTGCATCGTCCGGAAAAAAGAAAACCCCGAGTCGTCGTCAGGACGAGTCGGGGCTGTACGCTGCTAGGTCTTTCGCCGTCAGGTCAGGAAATCGCCTTGCGCGCCGCCTCCACGACCTTCGTAAACCCGGGCGGATCGAACAATGCGATCTCGGCCAGCACCTTTCGGTCGAGCTCGATACCGGCTTTGTGAAGTCCACCGATCAGCTTGCTGTAGGAGATCCCGTTCTGGCGTGCAGCCGCGTTGATGCGGGTGATCCAGAGTCGACGGAAATTCCGTTTGCGTTGCCGACGGTCGCGGTACTGGTATGCCCAAGCACGCAGGACGGTCTGCTTCGCCGTTCGGTAAAGGTTGCGGCGACCACCCTGGAATCCCTTGGCGGCCTTCAGAATCTTGTTACGGCGGCGGCGGGCTTTGGGCCCTCGTTTCACGCGTGGCATGACAAACCTCTAGTCACTTCCAGTTCAGGCAAAAAAATCAGGAGTAAGGCAGCATATCCTTGACGTTCTTCGCATCGGCATCGCTGAGATAAGCGGCTTTGCGAAGCTGTCGTTTCCGCTTCTGGCTCTTCTTCGTCAGAATGTGAGCGCGGAAACCGCGTCGGTATTTGACCTTCCCTTTCTTCGTCACTTTGAAGCGCTTCGCTGCGCCTCGGTGTGTCTTCATCTTCGGCATGGCCGTACTCCAATCGTTCTTCGTGTGTCGCGGCTCTATTTTCGAGGCGCGACGGGCGGCGAATACTGTCAGCGGGCATCGCACAAGTCAAGCGCTTTTCGGGCGTGCCGATCCCTCGACACGCCGTAGCCCGGGAACAAAAGAAACGCCGGTCGTGTCGACCGGCGTTTCATAGGCGCGGGCGGGATTGAACCGCCGACCCCTACCGTGTCAGGGTAGTGCTCTCCCGCTGAGCTACGCGCCTCCACGCTCTTTTACGAGCAACGGGGTCGGGGTTGTACATCTCAGCCACCAGACCGTCAAGTGAGTGCGCGAAAAAATCCGTCCCTCTCGACTCGCGGCCGTGCGCTCGATCCTTATAGTAGCCGCGCGACAGGCTTGCAGGTTCCCCGTGCATTCGCTATTGATGCGCCGCTTGGGCGAACGATCGTAAGCTCGCCTCGCGCAAAAATTTGGCGGACCTCGCATACCGCGCGCCGCCGCAATCACTGATGGATGGACGCATTCGCGCGCCTCCCGATCGACAGGATATCGATGTCGGACAAATTCACCCGTAAGAACTTCGACGAGTTTTACCTCAGCGAAGGAATGCTGAGCACGCTCGGTAGCATCGGCTACACGACCCCCACGCCCGTACAGGCACAGACGATCCCCCTCGTGATGGCAGGGATCGACCTCATCGTGCAGTCACAGACCGGCACCGGAAAGACTGCCGCATTCGCCATCCCGATCGTCGAGATGCTCGAGCCCGATCCCGGCACCGTCGAGGTCCTGGTGCTCGCTCCGACGCGCGAGCTCGCCAAACAGGTGAGCGAAGAGTTCGCCCGGCTCGCAGACTTCAAAGGGATCTCCACGGCGACGATCTACGGTGGCGCCAGCTACGGGCCACAGTACGAGGCGCTGGAGACCGCACAGATCGTCGTCGCCACCCCCGGCCGCCTGATCGACATCGCCGAGCGTGGCAACATCGACCTCTCGACGGTCCGGATGTTCGCCCTCGACGAGGCCGACGAAATGCTGTCGATGGGATTCCAGGAAGAGGTCGATCGCATCATCGTCCAGCTTCCGGAGGACCGTCAGAGCCTCCTCTTCAGCGCTACGATCACCGGCGATGTCGAGGCGCTCGGCAAGAAGATGCTCTACTACCCCGAGTTCATCACGCTCTCTTCGGACCAGGTCGCCGCCGAAGACGTGACGCACGAGTACTACCCGGTCTCCGGGGTCGGACGAGCGCGAGACTTGCTGCGTGTTCTCGAGTACGAACGCCCGGAAAACGCGATCATCTTCGGCAACACCAGGAACGACACCTTCACGGTCACGACCTTCCTCAAGCGACACGGCCTCCGCGCGGAAGTGCTCAACGGCGACCTTCCGCAGAGCGAGCGCGAGCGCACGCTGAAGGCGCTGAAGACCGGGCAGATCGACTTCCTCGTGGCCACCGACGTCGCCGCGCGTGGGATCGACATTTCCGACCTCTCGCACGTGATCAACTACACCGTGCCAGACTCTGCGGAAGTCTACATCCACCGCACGGGTCGTACCGGCCGTGCTGGCAAGAAGGGCAAAGCTCTCTCGTTGATCTCGCCACGGGAGATGGCGACGCTCTTCAACATCCGAAAGTTCTACGACGTCGGAATGAAGAAGCTGACGCTCCCCTCGCCGAGCGACATTCTCGAGGCAAACAAGGCTCGCCACCTCTCGAAACTGAGCCAGAAACTGGAACAGCTCGAGGACATCTCCTATGGCGCGTCCCTGGGCCTCGCCCGCCAGCTCGTGCGCGAATCCGAGGCGCTCGACGAACAGGAGCGAATTCGGCTGATCGCCCGCCTGATCGCGCTCGCCGAGAAGGTCGGCAGCGGTGAGATCACCGCCGAGTCGTTCGAAGCGGCCGAAGCCGCCA
This sequence comes from uncultured Bradymonadales bacterium, assembly GCA_964411125.1. GTDB lineage: Bacteria > Myxococcota_A > Bradymonadia > Bradymonadales > Bradymonadaceae > JBFIHF01. The sequence goes on from CAYPJU010000003.1 coordinate 31,773, forward strand.
TCGTCGAAGAGAAGAGCACGGACGCCGCCGCCGAGATCGACGAGGCCGAAGTCGAGTTCGAGGAGGCTGACGTCGTCCACACCGACGAGGTCTACGAGGCCACGGACGACGACGATGACCAGAAAGAAGCGGAGAAACGAAAGGCGGTGGACAGCGCGGAAGACGGCGACCGCCCTCGCCGCACCCGCCGCGTACGTCGTTCACGAGGCGGCGACGATGCCGACAAGGGCCGGCAGGAGGCCCAATCCGAAAGCGACAAGAACGGACGGGAAGCCAGGGACGACTCCAATGGTCGGGACTCCGGTGACCGACGTCGACGTTCGAAGTCCGATTCGGACGACCGACGCCGCAACGGCAAGTCCCGCTCGAGCCGAGATCGCGACGGCGGCAGTTCGAAGAGCGACCGCGGCTCCTCGAAGCGACGCGGCAAGCGTGAGGAGACCTCCGACGAGACACCCGAGACCAGCGAATCGCCGAAATTCCGCATGCAAAAGCTGTGGGTCAACATGGGACGTGACCACTTCGAACAGCCGGAGCAGGTCGTCGACATGGTGTGCCACATGGCGGGGATGGAACCAGAGGACCTCGGGCGCGTAACCCTCAGCAATTCCTTCAGTTACGTAGAGGTGCGGAAGGATTATTTCTACGATATCATCGAGGCGCTGAACAACCAGGACTGGAACGGAGTCACCGTGTCGGCCGAGCCGGCGCGGAAGTGAGGCGTTCAGCTTCCTACTTGCAAGGACCGCACATGTTCCGCAAATCGTTCGCCGCCCTGCTCGTCTGTTCGCTCGTTGCCTGCAATGGTGAGAGCGACGTCGCGACGGAGAAGACGCAGGAGGATCCGAATCTTCCGGCTGCCAACGTCAGCCTCCCTGACCCTCCTCCCGCCGACGCGTACAAGATTCCGGAGAAGAATCCCGATGGGTCGCTTCGAATCGAAGGACTCATCCACAACAAGGAGAAGTACCTCGATCAGCAGGTCGACGTCCGCGGAATCATCGTGAAGATGTCCGAGGAGTGCGACCCCGGTAAGGCGAAGAAGGCGGGTGAAGAATGCCCGGAGCCGAACCTCTTCATCCGCGACAAACCCGACGCCGAGATGGCGATCCGGGTGGTTGGATACAAGCCCGAATTCATCAAGAAGGCGAAGCTCGAAGAAGGCCAGGATCGAGTCTTCAAAGGGACCTACAAGAAGGTCGCCTACGGATTCGTCGCTACCGAGGACGGCTTGATCCTGCTCGACTACGTCGATGACATCGCGGTCGTCGAGCCCGAGTGACCACCTGAAACGAAAACGGGCTGCCCTCACGGGCAGCCCATCGACGTTCGAAGCGAGAGAGCGGTGCCGATCGGCACCGCTCATTCTTTTGGTGGGATCCGCTCGGCGAGAATGATCATTCGGTCGGACGTCGGTCCGAGGAAGCTGCCCGGCGTGTGGATCGCTCCACTCACCTCGATCACGCGGAAACCGGCGAAGTAGAGCAATTGCCGCAGCTCGTGAAGGCTATAGAGGCGAATGTAGCTCGAAAATTCGCGAGGGGGGGTCTGACCGTCCTCGTAAATGAAAGATCGTTTGGTGTGCAAAACGCTGGTGTGGTGGTCGAATTCGACCTCTTCCAGGAAGACGCATTCGTGGCCCTCCCACCAGGTGCGTGAGGGCATCTGCGCCACCACGTAGTCGCGGTTCACGACGTCGAGCAGTAGGCGGCCATGAGGTTTCACCGCCCGGGCGATCCCTTGAGCCACAGCGACGTTCGTCCGGTCGTCGAAGTAGCCGAACGAGGTCTGCCAGCACATGCAGGCGTCGAAGACTTCGGAGAAACCGAGCTCCCGCATGTCACCGTGGATGAACTTGATGTTGAGATTCTTGTTCTGCGCGTCGGCGAGCGCCTTCTGCAACATCGCGATGGACGAGTCGAGCCCTGCCATCTCGTAACCGCGCTGCGCGAGTTCGATGCTGTGGCGGCCGAACCCGCAGGCAAGGTCGAGGATCCGCGCTCCCTTCTGAAGGTTGAACGCCTGGTGAATGAAGCGAACTTCTCGCTCCGTCTCACGCTCGAGATCGGAGGTGATCGTCCGATAGTACTCTTCGGAGAAGACGTCCTGCGTCCAGCCAGCGCGTCGGTCCTGTGGCCTCGCCTGCTGCTTCTGCTTCTTGGGCGGTTTGGCCTTCTTCTCTTCGAGGAGCTCCTGAACGATGCCGTTCAGATCGTCGTCCGCCTCTCTCTCGACGGGGACTTGCGCCGGCAGGGGTCCCGTCGCTTGCATCTGCCTCTTTGGACGCTGCACCTGTTTTTCGGCGGGAGGGGGAGCGGGCGTAGCGGCCACCGGGGTCGCAGTCGACGATTCGCCCTGAACGTCGCTCGGAGCGGCAGGGGGCTTCGGCGGCGGCTTCACCTCCTCGACGATTTCATTGTCGAGATCGAGAGCCTCGGTATGGTCGTCGCTGTACTCGTCCTCGGATACCTCGGACAGGTCCGCACCGTGGGAGGCGGGGCGAGGAATCTCCGGCTGCGGTACGGATTCGGGCTCGGCCTCGGGCTCCCCAGAGGGGATCGGTGCCCCCGTCGCTCCGTTGGCGTTCGTCCCCGCTCCTTCCCGCCACTTTTTCGTCAATACCCGCGGGGGCGCGACGAGCACGTCGGGGGCAAAACGCTGATCGGGGAGAACACCGACCACGTCGAACATCGGAGAGGCTCCGGCCTCGACGGCCTGCCTGTCGAACGCGTCCATCCTGACGGTTTGAACGAGCGCTGCGCGATCGAACTTGTCGTCCTTCCCTTCGGTCGGCTTGGGTGGATCGGACGACGGGGGGGCCGCATCCTGGGCTGCGACCGCAGCCGAATCGCCGGGACGCGTCCTGGAGCGCTCGCGTTCCACGGGCGCTTTTCGAATGATTCCGGCGCTCGGAGCGGGGTCGTCCACGGGAGCATGTTTCTTCGTCGTAGCGTCTTCGAACGCCTGAACATCGTCAGGATCCGAGTCAGCCTTGAAGCCGCTTGCGTTGGACGGAACTCTAAACTCCGGGATCGCGAGCCCCAGATCGTCGAGATCGGGATCGGAGACGGAGCCGCGGGAGGCGTCGCTGTCTTCCTCGAGTTTGGCCAAGATGAAACCTTCTCTCTGGATGGACTGTCCCGGTGGACGTCCGCTGGCCGCCTCATGGACGTGTTCGAGTGGAGTGAGTCTATCGCAGGCCCACGGGTCCGACAAGTCTTTCGGGGGCTCATCGGCCGGGGTCATGGACGGAAAATGGGGGAAAGCCGAGAGGGACCCGCGGGCTCCTCTCAGAGACACGACGCCCACAATCCGTGCGGCGCCGAGACCGGCTGCCAGGGTCAGAGGCCTCCGAGCCGTTGCCCCATTCGGACCGCTTCCCCCGCCACGAGCTCTTCGTCGAACCGGAAATCGGGGTTCGAGACGAGGAGGATCACCGTCGAGCCGAGGTTGAACTGCCCGAGCGGCCCGCCAGCCTCCAACTCCACACGCTCCTCGAGATCGAAGTCGAGCCGACGCCGGAAAGAAGCGTTGGTGTGGATGGGGTGGAATGCCAGAGTCATCTTGCCGACGCAGGTCGCGCCGACCATGCAGACGCCGACTTCACCGAGGGCGTCGTTTTCGATGAAGGTCGTGAGGCGCTCGTTGACGACGAAGAGCCGATCCACATGCTCCACGGCGAACGGATTCACCGGCCACAGATGCCCGGGTACGTAGCCGAGCCGATGAACTTCACCGGACACGGGCGCGTGGACACGGTGGTAGTCCCGCGGCGAGAGGTAGATGGTCGCGAACGATCCCCCCTCGAATCGCTGTGCATCGCGACCGCTGTCGAGCAGATCGACGAGCCGATAGGTCTTCCCCTTTGCCTGGACGAGCGTTTCGTCCCGGATCGATCCGAACTGGTCGATCCGTCCGTCCGCGGGCGAGACCAGGTCCCCCGCCTTTTCCGCCTCGATGTCGCGGACCCCTTCTTTGAGCTCACGAGTGAAAAAGGCGTTCACGCTCGAATAGGAGGACGGGCTTCGAGCGCTCTCGGACAGGTCGACGCCTGCGAGCGCCGCGAAGCTTCGGTTGACCGGCCCCCGCAGCGGCCCCGGGAGGGGAATCTCGGCGAGTCCCCCGACAGCGCGGCTCACCACGTTTTTCGGCAGCAGTTTGAGTGCAGAGAACTTGACGCGATCGCGAACCATCGGACCACTACTCGTAAGGAGGAGCTGATTGAGCGGGCTTTAGAACCGAAGGCCCCATTTCGCTCGATACTGAAACCATCGATAGGCCAGCACGGCGGTAACCGGGCCGCCGAAGAGCAAGAAGAGCGGGTGCAGGACGAAACAGAGCAGCAGCGTCGCAGTCAACGATCCAAAGGCGGCAAAGCCCTTGTTCCTCGCAGTCCGTTTGGTCAGTTCCGTTCGTCGCATCTTCGGCCTCGGCGTCTCGGTGGAAGACTAAAACATCGGCGCCCATATAACAACGGACTCCCGCCGGACAATTCCCCCGCCCCGGCTGGGGACGGGGCACCATTTCTGCTCTCGATCACGCCGACGTTTGCGTGGTAGGCTTCCCATCCTCGGACAACAATCAAATTCCGTCGGTTTTCGGGACTTTCATGAATCGATACTTCGGTCTACACACCCTCGAAGGTGAGTGGCACGCCCTGCTTCCGCGCTATCTTCTGCTCTCCGACCACCTGAAGGGAAAACGCGTTCTCGACATCGGATGCGGTAGCGGTATCGGCGCCTCGCTCCTCCTCGAGTTGGGGGCCTCCGCGGTAGACGCCATCGACCACCGTCCCGCGGTGCTCGAGCTGGCGCGGATGAAGCACGCCAAGCCGGGGCTCGATTTCCACGTGATGTTCTGGGAGGAGCTGAACTTCCCCGAGCATACGTTCGACCTCGTCACCTGTTTCGACCCGTCTTCCCCCGTCACCGACCCGAGCCTCATCACCGAGGTTCGTCGAGTCCTCAAGGAAGACGGCTCATACGTCTGCGCGATCGAGCGCCGCCCCATGCGCGGGTTCGAACGCCTCCTGCCCCGCTACGGGTACGCCGACGCCGCCGAGTCGATCGACGTTCACCCGCACGACGAACGTCCTCCGCAGGTCGGCGAGCTCCACACCGCCTTCGAAGCCACCGCCTCCGTTCTGCAACGACCGACCCTGACGTTTTCGTTCTCGGGCGAGGGCGACGACGAACCGACCGAAGGCGACGGCCGCCTCAAGAACCGCGATGGCGAAGAGCCCGCCGTCGAGATCTGGTTCTGTGGGGGCGCGGTCGCGGCCGAACCGCCACGGCGTCGTATCGAACTCCCCTATTTCGGGCTCGTGGAGCGCCTTGCGCAAGTCCACAACGATTTGCAGATGCGGCAAGTCCAGCGGTACGGAGACGACGGGGACTTCTTCGACGAGATCGTAGAACCGGACGGATCGGGCGAAGACGTCGAGCGCGACCGCACGCCAACCAACGAGTTCAAGGTCGTCTCCTTCGACGACGAGCAACCAACCGGGATGCACAAGCGGCCCCCGGGCGGCGAGAAGGACGACCAGCTCGAAGCCCAGCTCAACGAACTGTCGGCGCTCTATCAACGGGTCCGACACGACTTCCAGAACGTCGTCTCCGACGCTCAACGCGCGCTCCAGGAACGCGACGTCTACATCGAGCACCTCGTCGATCAGGTCCACAACCTTCAGGAGAGGTTCCGAAAGGACCGCCCCGCCGAGGAGTCGCTCGACGAGATGACCAACGTCTTCGACGAGCCACTCGCCGAGACCTCCGACGCCGAAGACGACGAACCGCCGGCACCGAACCTGGGGGGACCAGACTCCGCAGCGGAGGACGACGAAGACTCGGGCCTCGGCGAGGAATCGAGCTCCGACGGACTGGGAGAAGAGTCCAGCTCCGACGGGCTAGCGGAGGAATCGAGCTCAGACGCGAAGGACGAAGAATGAAGCTCAAGAGCAGCTTGATCGTCGTGCTCACCCTCGTCGCGTCGGACGCGTTCGCCGCAGGCTTCGAGGTCGGGGAGAACACGGCGCTCTCGAACGCACGCGGCGGCACCGGCGTCGTCTCCAAGTCCGACCCTAGCGCGACCTACTTCAACCCCGGGCGCCTCGCGTTCACCTCCGACACGCAGATCATGCTCGACTCCAACCTGGTCGACTTGAACCTCGAGTTCCAACGCGATCCGCTGGTACTTCCGCGCGAGACTCGCGAGTTCGAACCGGTTCGAAACCAGGCGAGCCCCTTCCCGGTCCCTTACTTCGGCGCGAGCCACGAGCTGATCGAGGACAAGCTGACGATCGGCCTCACCGTCCAGGGGCCTCACGCCTACGGGCACCGCTGCTTCACCGAGGTGGTCGACGGCGAATGCCAGATCGATTTCGAGAACGCCGGGCGGCACATGATCGTGGGCTCGAACCTCCTGCAGGTCTATTTCCTGCTCGGGGTGGGCTACAAGATCGACATGAAGAGGGGGTCGCTCGGGATCGGGCTCGCCGGCGGCCCCGCATGGCAGAACAACTCGCTGACGCTCGTCGTCGACCAGGTCGGCACCAACGTCGGTTCACCGTACCGCGAAGATCCCGACTCCCAGGCAATCTTCCGCGCAAAGAGCCTTCAGGCGTGGCGCCCTGCATTCGTCGGTGGGATCGCATGGGAAGCAGACGACGGCGTCAGGCTGGGCCTTTCGTGGCGTCCACCGATCGCGTGGGAGGCCCAGGGCAACGTCGAGCTCGATCTCCCCGAGGCAGTCGAGGAGCTCATCGAACTACGCGGCGACGAACTCACGCTCGTCACGAACCAGGCCGGCTCGCTGCGTTTTGGCTGGGGATACGCAATGGGCAAGCACCCACGCTTCGAAGAACGTCCGCTTTTCGACGTCGAGATGAACGTGGTGTGGGAGAACTGGTCGATCGTCCGATCGTTCGAAACGCGTCCCGACATCGAACTCGTCCCCGCCGGGATCGAGTCGCAGGCGCAACAGCTAGCGCCGGTGGTCCAACCGAAAAACTATCAGGACGCGTTCTCGCTGCGCCTCGGATCGACCGTGGCCCCCCTCCCCTGGTTGAGCCTGCATTGGGGTGGCTTCTTCGAGACAGCCGCTCAGAGCAAGGCGAACACCAACCTCGATTTCGTGACGTGGGAGCGCGCCGCCGGTTCTCTCGGGTTCACGCTGCACACTTTCTCGTGGCTCGACGTCACGTCGAGCTTCACGTTCGTCCACTCTCCCGAGCGACGGGTGACCGACGGCCAGGTCTACAGCCAGATTCCACTCTCGCAGTGCACGTACCCCGACTACGCCGAAGACGCATGCGAATCGAAGGGTACCCCGCCGGGAAACGTCCAGAACAACGGCGTGTGGCGAAACAGTTTCCTGATCTACGGTCTGGGGCTTCGCTCCAAGTTCTGACGACGACGCCCGCTGCCCGCCGGCGAATCAATCCCCCGCCGTCGGCTCGACGAGGTCCGCTCTCAACAGAGCGATGTCGACCCGGGTGGACGAATCGTCGGCGAGCGTCCGCTCGAGAGAGTCGATGATTCGCAGGGACTCCCGAGGATGCCCCTCACGCAAATCCTCGGCCAATTCGAAGAGCATTTCCGGGGCGTCCGCGTGCCCCTCCAACATCTCGGCCACTACGTCCTGCGGTGAGCTCTTCCCCTCCGAGATTCGAACGAGAGCCCTGCACCGCAGCAGGTCCTGATCTTCGGGCCAACGCTGCAGCCCACCCTCCAGCAATTCGAAGGCTTCACCGTGACTGCCCGCTTTCGCCGAGGCGATGGCCGCAGCGACTGTCACGTCGCGATAATCGATCGCGACGTGATCGGTCGGCGCCCGCAGGATCGCCAGCGCCGCGGCGAGGAACCCCGCGTCGTCCCCGGCCCGCCTCGCAGCTCGCGCCCAGGCCCATCGCTCCAGATCGTTCAGCTCTCCCACCTGGAGCCCGTCCCTCGCCCCGGCGAGGATCGCGTCGTGACGGCGCATCTGGGCCGTGGTCACGACGTCCCACGCGTCCCATTGGTAGCCGAGCTCTTCCTCGACATATTCGGGGTAGTCGTCTTCGAGATCCTCAATCACTGGCACCACCATGGGGAGGAAGCCCGAGGATAGCCCGATAGGTCGGTGCAGATCCATCGAGCGGACTCAAGCGCCCAGGCGAAGATGTGGTCTCGGGGAGCCAGTGCAACCCGACTGCCGCGAAGAGCCCCCGAACATCGATCGGCTCGCCGGCCCGAACATGCTGCCGCCACACCGTTTCGGTCGCTGGCAAGGGTCGGTCCGTGACGTCCTGAAGAACCTTCAGGAGGGTCGATCCGTCGTATCCGGCGCGGTCCGCTCGCCGAATGGCGAGCGCCAGCCACGAGCCGACCCTCTCTTCGCCCTGCGTGTCGACCAGGAGAGCTCGATCGATGGCGAGCGCCAGCAGCGCCCCGAAGTCGTAAGGAAAACGTCGCACGTCGATCGCGCTGCCCGATGTACCGCCCGCGAGCGGATTCTTTAGGTAGTTGCTCGCGATGCGGGCGAGCTCTGCGAGGGCGAACTTCTCGTCCACCATCCTCAGCGACGCTGCGGTCTGCAGGGCGACGTAATGTGTGACGCCCTCCTTGAACCAGCGCGTCGCCGCCTCCGCCTCGGGTCGAGGGACCAGCGTGTGGCCGTTCCACAGGTGAAGGGCCTCGTGGGCGACCAGCAGGCGAACCTCCTGCATGTCGGCCACCCCCTTGGGCAACTCGACGACGAACCCGCCCCGCCTTCCGGTTCCGGAGAGGCGACCGCCAGAATCAACGGTTCGGACGTATACGGCGACCGCACCTGCCGAGCCGAAACGTCGCTCGTATTCGGCGACGATCCGCGAGACGTTTTGGCCGAGATCTGAAGAGTTCCCCGAGAACTCGGGCGAGAAAGCAACCGTGACCTCACCCGAGGTTTTCGGCTGGAACAGCTCCAGCTTCGGCCCGGTCACGACGAACGCGTCTCGGAGCGCCCCTACATCGGCGGCGACGAAGCCGTGCACGGTGCGAGAAGGATCGGCGACCGAGCCACGCTCGCCGAGCTTCTTCCACGTCGCGACGACCGGCCATCCGACGGGGGCGTGGACCTCGACCGGGATCGATTGCGACCGTTCCACGATCTGGCGCGCAGGGGTGACGAGAAACGTCTGACCAAAGGCCACTACGCCCGAACCGTCCCGTTGTGCGTGGAACTTGCTCCCGGCGCCGAGCTCGACGCGGTACGCGAGCTCGATCCAGTCGGCGTCGGCTGAGTCGACGTCGACGAACCCACCGTTTCGGTCGATGAGGACCTCCCTGGGGCCGTCGGGAGCCGTCGCGGCGCCGATGCGCAGCGAGTCGGCGTAATCGTCGCGTCCTGCCCACTCTGCGGGCAAGAAGAGCCGCGTCCGCTCGGGGGGGCCGAGCAGACGAAGGCGGACGTCGAGGAAGTCGCCGGCGGGCTCGAGCCGATACCATAAGATGTTGCGCGAACCCGAGTTCTTCGATCCGGCCGGAGCCGTCCCCACGAGCCCGTCCGGGGCGCCTACACGGCCCGAACAAGACGCGCAGAGGAACCACACGAGGCAGACGACGAGCGACATCCAGCGCTGCGGGTTGCCGCGAGTGCCCTGCGGCGTATATATAAGGGCAGTTCGTCCCACTACGAAGCTTCGGGTCATGTACAACGTCCTCATCGTCGACGAGGAGGAACACCTCCTTTCGGCTCTCGAGCAGAATCTCTTTCCCGATCGCGACGACATCGCCATTACCGTGGCGACAGACGGCGAAACAGGGCTGGAGAAACTCCGCGAGGGCCCATTCGATCTGCTGATCTCCGACATCAAGATGCCGGGCCGAATCGACGGATTCCAGCTCATCCTGCGTGCCAAAGAGGTCGCGCCCGATGCCCGTGTCATCATCATGACGGCGTTCGGGTCGAACCGCGTTCAAAACTTCGCGGAACGAATCGGCATTACGCACTACATCGAAAAGCCGTTCAATACGAGCGAGCTTCGAGACGCGGTGCTGGAGATCCTCGACGAAAAGGAAGGGTTTCAGGGTGTGCTCTCCGACCTGGAGCTCACCGACATCATCCAGATGCTCTGTCTCGCCCGACGAACTGCCCTTCTCCACCTGAAGCATCGAGACCGTCGTGGCCGGATCATCTTCGACAACGGGGAGATCACGCACGCGGAGTTCGACGACCTGGTCGGCGAAAAGGCCGTCTACCGCATGCTCGCCCTTCGACAGGGCGACATCTTCATGCAGAGCGACTTCAAGCCACACGAACGAACGATCGAGGTAGGCTGGCAGGACGTACTCTTCGAAGGGGTCAAGCGCGCCGACGAAGAACGCCTCGAGATCGAGGCGCAGGAAGACGACGAGGTCGCCGACGCGTTCGGAACCCGAGAGAAGACCGTCCACGGGGTCCCCGCCGCGGGCCCCGAGCCTCCCGCCGCCGAAGCCGATGCGCTGGAGTCCTTCTTTTCGGAAGACGAGCTCGCCGAGATCGAACAGGCGACGGTGGACGCCGCGCTCGACGACCGGAAGCTGCCGTTCGCAACCCTCGACGAGCACTCCGACGACGTCCTCGTCCCGGATTCTCGGGACGAAACGGACGATTTCCGGACGCCGTTTCAACGCGAGGCGTCCGCCATCATCAAGCGGACCGGCGATCACGACGCGACGCCGCGCAAGCGGCAACGAACCGAGGAGCATACCGTCGCGAAAGCCAGGCCTGCCGCGTCGTCGCAGCCTGCCCCCGCTGCGGACCCCAAGGACATCGAGGAGCTGCTCGCCGAGTTCGCGCGTGACTGCCCGGGTCTGCGGCAGACCGGTGTCCTCTCCGTCGATGACGGCTTGCCGATCGCGTTCGTCAATTCGGAGGTCGACGGTTACGACCCCGAATCGATGGCGGCACTCTTCGGGAAGATCGTCCACAGCGCTCGAAGCACGGTCGACAGCTTCCGCGACGACGAATTCGTGGAGCTACAGCTAGCCGTCGGAACCTCCTACATCCTGGTCCGGGTCGTCCCCGGCTCGAGCCATCTCCACGTCGCGGTGATCGACCGTACGGTCTCGCTCGGCGTCGCGATCGTTCTCATGAGGCGCTTTCAGAACCAACTGCTCGACTCGGAGCTGACGTCATGAAGCTGTTCGAAACGCTCCAACGGATCACCAACGATCTCCCGGGCTGCCAGTCCAACAGCGTCGTATCGCTCGAGACCGGGCTCAGCCTGGCCTGCGTCGCACCCGCCGGCCCCGACAACGCAGCGAGCGCCGACGCGTTCCATTGCAACCTGTACCGGCTCGTCCAGGACGCCCTCGAAGAGTTGGGGGAGGATGGTTCGGTCGACGACGTCGTCGTGCAAGGCGGAAAGCGTACGTTCGTCTCTCGCCCCCTCGGCGACACCGGCTACTTCTGGCACATCTCGACGTCGATCGAGACTACGCTCGGCTTCACCCAGGCAGTGATGCGGAAATACGAGGCCGAGGTCCGGGAAGGAATCGACGAGCTACTCACCGCGTGACGAACTCCGCGGTCACACTTCGCTGAAACCACTCCTCTACATCCGGCGTGCGCGCCGAAACATCGAGAACCGCCGACGGCGACGACGCGGGAGGACTGCCCCCCGACTCAGAGAACGATCGCCGTGTTGATCTGGACCGGATCACCTTCGAAGGCAGGGAACTTCCACCGCGAGCGGTGAGCCTGCATGCAACGTTCGAACTCGGTGTGTTTGACCGCATCCGAATTGATCACGAACTCGGACACTTTGCCTTCAGGCTGCACGGTCACGAGGATCTTGATTTTGCCGACGTCGAGCGGCGGGGCGCGGCGGTTGTGAGATTCGCGGCAAGATCGCACGCTCTTCTTCACGTGCTTGAACCCTTCCACGGCCTGCTGCTTGGACAGACCCGCGGTCGGCGCCTTTCGATTGGCGAGTTCGTCTTCGGGCCGCCTGACTGCAATCTCCTTGCGCGGAGCGAGCAGCGACGAGATGAGCTCGTCCTCTGTCTTCGGACGGCTCGGTTCTGGCTCCGCCTTCTCTTCCGTCTGTTTCGACGGCGCGATTCTCGCGGTCGTCTTCGGGGGCGTCTTCTCCGTCGGGGTCACGACCCTGGGCGCCGATTTCGCCTCGGGCGGAGCTTGCATGGACGGTGTGGTGGTGGGCTGCTTCACGGCGACCGCCGCAGCTGGCGGCTCGACTTCGTCGGCCACTGCCGCCTCCACAGTGTCGGAGGGAGCCTCCTCGGCGTCCTCGTCCAGGAGCTCTTCGTCGAGCTGCATCTGCTGCATCCTGTCGAGCTCGGCCTGGGTGTAGCGTTTCACGACGAGCTCGTCTTTCTGCTTGGGCTGCACGACTTCCGCTACGGGCTCCGCATCTTCTTCGGGGCCGGCCAACATGGCGACGGCGACTCCGACGCCGACGATCGCGAGGACGAGGAGCACACCCCCGACGTACATCGCCCGCCGACTCCCTTGCCCCTCCTTCTGCAGCGACTTCATCTCGACGAGCAGCGATTCCGACGTCTGGCCGGCTGCCGAGAGAGCCGACGAGGCCGACGACCCGAGCTCTGCCTCTCTTCCGAAGATCGGTACGATGCCGGAGTCGAGCGGTTCGTCTCGGTGCTCGGCCGAAACGCTCGAAGAGGAAACGGGAATCTCGAGGATGTCCGAGGTACTGGACGTCTCCAACGACGACGACTTATCGCCCTTTAGCGGGAGGTCGAAGTCGATCACGTCGGAGGCCAGGGTCGGCGTCTCATCCGACGCCGAGACTTCCGCTTCGCTCGACCCACGGTCGAGGTCGGGAGCAAAGGTGAGCTCGGCGCTCCCATCGACCGGGCGCGGGAGCGGCGCCTTGTCCGCCGGCGCGCGGGGAGTCTCGGTGGTCTTCACCGCCTCCATGCCGCTCAAACCGTCGAGGGAAAGCCGGTTCTTCAGCCGCTCCAATCGGTCCTGTCGGGCGTCCTTGATTGGCCGGGCTTCCGGAGTGGGCGGGGCCGACGCAGCCGACCCGCCGGGTCGCGGCGGCTTCTCCATCGTGGGCCGGGCCGGAGGCTTCGGCCTCGGAGGTGGCCCGCCCTGCTGAATCTTCGGCGGCTCTCCTTTCGGCGTCGGATCTGGCTTTGGCGTCGGCTTCGGGTCCAACGCGGGCGCAGCCACCTCTGACGACGTCGCCCGCGCCTCGGTAGGCGTAGCGGGCGATTCGGACGGCGTCGCCGGCTCCGTGACGAGCGTCGCCTCGGAGATCGGATCGGCCGGGCGAGGCTCCGGTGCGGACGGCTTCTGGGGCTTGGGCGGCAACGCTCGGCGCGGCTGAGGAGTCGGAACCGGCGGCCGTTTCGCCTGAGGCTTGGACGGCGCGGGAGTGACGTTGTGAGTACGTGCCGGAGCCGGAGTCATCGCAGGCTGGCGTCGCGGGACCGTACCACCCTGCTTACCCTTCGGCGCCTCTTCCACTTTGACCGCCTCAAGAGCACCCGTGAAGCCGAGCGTCTTCATCCGCGGTCGAATCTTCTGTCCCTGTTGCAACGAGGCGGCGAAAGCTTCCACCTGCGCGACGGGGGTCCACGCGCTCATCGTCTGGTGCCATACGTACGTCGCGTCCCCGAGCGAAGCGGACGCGTACTTGTCCCGCAGCACGGCGAGCGTGAACGGGCCGAAAGTCTCCCCGTTCAGGGAGTAGTACCAGGAGGTCGTGGGGACTTCGGCGGAACGCCGCGAAGCCTTCGGCGTCGTCGGCGGATCGGTCCTACCGGCGCGCGAGGCCGCACCGGAGTTGGAGGCGCGAGACTCCGGCGCCACGTTCTCGCGGACCGTGATGATGTTCTCGCACTTCTTGCACCGAATCCGGAGAACCTTCCCCCGGACCTTGTCGTCTGAGATCGCATACTTGGTGTGGCATGCGTCGCAGTAAAACTTCATCGACTATCGCTCTTCTGAGTTTGCCCCATCGTCGGGGAGGATGCAGGGTAATGGCGCGGCGTTCAACTCGCAAACGCGCATGCCATCAAATCGATCCGGATCTCGGCGACCACTTCAGAGGACGACCAGCAAGACCAGAAACAACGGCCCGGTGACCATCATCAAAAACGCAGTGTATCCAACGATATCCCGCGCCCGGAGATTCATGATCCCCAGCAATGGCAAGGCCCAGAACGGCTGCAACATGTTCGTCCACGCGTCCCCGTAGCTCAGGGCCATGACCGCCTTCGCCGGATCGACTCCGAGGCGCTCGACAGCCTCCATCATCACGGGTCCCTGTACGGCCCACTGTCCGCCGCCCGATGGCACGAAGAAATTCACGATCCCGGCAGAGACAAACGTGAAGAGTGGAAAAGTGGTGGAATTGGAGATCGAGACGAAGAAATCGCCGATCTGCACGATGAGGCCGCTCGCCTTCAAGATCCCCAGGATCCCGAAATAGAACGGAAACTGCAGGATGATGCCGGCACAGCCGCGCACCCCGTCCACGATCGCCTCCACGTAGGTTCGAGGGCTGCGGTGCAGCACGAGCCCCAGCCCGAGAAACGCCAGATTGATCGTGTCGAGGTTCCACGCAGACACCCCCCTCTCGGCGAAGAGCGAGGCGAGAAAGACGAGCGCGAGACTCCCCATGCCGCGGCTCAGGAGCGCGCTCTCCTCGAGGGTCGCGACCGTTCCCGCCCCTCGAGTTCCGTCGGCGGGCGGCGGGCCTTCTTCCGACAGGTCGCCCTCGAACCCGACCATCTCCGCCGAGTCCCGGGGCATCAGCGCGAAGAAGACTCCGGGGATGACCACCAGCATGACCGCCGTGACCACCAGGTTCAGCGGCGAAAGGAGCGTCTGGTCGACAGGAATGACCCCGATCTTGTCGGCGAGGAAGTGCCCCTCCTCGGCCACCTTGAGAGGCGCCGACCCCGAAAGCCCGCCGTGCCAGACCATGAAGCCGGCATATCCGGCGGCGCCGAGGAGCGGGTAGTGGACCGCCCTCCCCTCGCGGGCGAAAGCACGCCCCATCTCCCGGGCCATGAAAGCACCGGCGATCGCACCCAGACCCCACTGAACCAGACTCGCCAGGCAGGCGACGAGTGCCACCATCGCAGCCGCAGCCGGCGCGCTTGGTGCGGCGTTCGCCACTCGGTGGATGACCGCTCGGACGGGACGTGAGAGCGCCAGTGCGTGCCCCGTGATCAGGACGATGCACATCTGGAGCGCGAACTTCATCAGACCGGTGCCGTAGAAATCGGCGAACCAGCCGTCCCCCAGACGCACCAGCGCTTCGACGGTTCCGAGATCCCGGGTGTGAGCCCCGAAGGCGAGTGCCATCAGGAGCGTGATGAAAGTGAGCAGGATCGCGAGCACGAACGGGTCGGGGACGAACCGTTCGGAGAGCGCGGCCAGCCTGCGTCCCAGCCTCGCGATCACGACCCTTCCTCGTCGCTCCCGTCCCGCGCCATCCCGTCGATGATCGTTCGGACCCGCGACTGCGTCTTGTCGATTCGCCCCCGGCACAGCTCGATCAACGTCGCCGCCCGATCGACGCGGTCGGCGAGATCGTCCAGGTCCACGTCCTCGCGCTCGATCGACGCGATGATCGCCTCGAGCTCGGTGATCGCTTCGCCGAACGTCGGTTCCCTTTGCTCTTCTTCGTTACTCATCTCCTCCCTCCATCGGTGCCACCTCGACCGTGCCGTCCCGCAATTCGACGGTCGCCGAATCGAGCGCCGCGAGGCGCTCTGCGGTCGTCACGATCCGCCCGTCCCGTCCCCTCACGATCGCGAAGCCACGGTCTACCACGCGTCGCGGGTCGAGCAACCTGACCCGATCGGCGAGCCCCTCGATCCGGCTCGTCCGGCGCTCCAATGCACGCCGGACCTCTCGTGCGATCTCCCGCTCGGCGCGGTCCAGCGCCTCCGACTTTCGGCGCAATTGACCGTCCACGCCCGCGCGTGCGAGGCGTTCGCTGGCGCGGAGGAGCGTGCTGTCGGCCTTCGAAAGGCGCGTATCCACCACGTGGACGAGCCGTTCGCTTCGTCTGGTCAGTCGCGCCGCTCCGCGCTCCGAAGCCAGGTCGGCCACGCGGTGAAGACGCTGAGCGTCGGTCGCGAGCCGGCGGCGTGCGTCGCCCAGGCGTTCCGAAGCCCCGAGCTGGGCACGGCTCGTCGCCAGCTGCAGTCGCAGCCTCGCCCCATCGAGGTGCCGCCGCGATGCAGTCTCGAGCTTGCGAGTCGCGCCGTCGACCCGCTCGCGCGTCGACATCGCTCGGTCCACCAGGCACGCGGCCGCCGCCGTCGGTGTCTTTTCCGAGTGCGCGACGAAGTCGAGTACGCACTGATCTCGGTGGTGCCCCACCCCGCTGATGATCTTCAGCGGCATCAAACAGACTGCGCGGCCGAGCTCGAAAGAATCGAAGTGCCCGAGATCGGTACGGGCGCCCCCGCCGCGCACGATGG
Source organism: uncultured Bradymonadales bacterium (assembly GCA_964411125.1). Taxonomy (GTDB): domain Bacteria; phylum Myxococcota_A; class Bradymonadia; order Bradymonadales; family Bradymonadaceae; genus JBFIHF01. The sequence continues at coordinate 48,203 of CAYPJU010000003.1, forward strand.
CGACGACGTCGAATCGGTCGGCGTGCCGGTAGAACCACCGCAATGCGCGCAGGATGGACGGCACCGTGCCGTGTCCTTGCATCGTCGCCGGCACCAGCGTCACGTCGAACTCGGGGATCGCCCGGTCGAGCTCGTGCAGGAAATCGTTGCAGGCGTCGGACCCCTCCGCCGTGATCAGGCCGACGCGCACCGGGTACAGCGGCAGGGGGAGCGACCGGTTCCGCTCTATCAGCTCCTCCGCGGTCAGCGCTGCCAGGATCTTGTCCCGAGTTCGCGTCTGCGCACCGATGATCCAGTCGGCGTCCACGTCTTCCACCACGACCTGAAACGCACCGCGAGACGCGTACAAGTCCACCCGAACTCGCACTCGCACCATGAGTCCGTCGGTGAGGCGAATGTCCGGTGCGAGCTTCTCGGTGATCTTGCGGCGAGTCGACTCGAACATCACCGCTCGGACTGTCGCGATCGCCTTCTGCCCCGTCGGCTCTCTCTCGACGAACTCGAAGTACGCATGCCCCGCACTGTTGCGCTCGTAGCTCTCGAGCTCCGCGACGAGCCACACCGGTTCGTCGAAGTGCCGAACGAGGACTCGCCGCGCCTCGGCGTTGAGGCGCGACACGGTCAGCCCCTCCTCCGGGTCGACCGCGACCGTCGGGGTCCCCGCAGCCTCGGGCCGCAGGTCGTTCTCGCGCCAGAAATCCCTGCAGCGCGGCGTCATTTGAAAGTGATAGGGCTCGAGCGCGGCGATGACGTCCGTCAGGTGATCCATCGGTAGGCCCCACTGACGACGCTCGGAATCCCACGTCCGTTCCGGGAGGGACTTCACGACCGCGTCGACCGTCGCGTCACGCGGGAACGAGAGCCAGATCATGCGAACTCGGATGTCGAGATCGATGCGCCTCATCCCGTGACCCGTCCTACGATCCACCAACCCAGGAGGAAGCAGAGCAACCCCCCGACGACTGAAATCCCCATGTAGGTAGCCGCAAACCCTCGGGCTCCGTCCCGCCACATCTGCACGGTGTCCGACTCGAACGTCGAGAACGTCGTGAACGCGCCGAGGAGTCCGGTGAAAACGAAGACGCGCACCTCGGGAGAGCCCCATCCGTGGGCATCGACCGCGGCGCGCGCCGCGCCGATCGCGAAGCAGCCGAGGAGATTCGCCGCCAGGGTTCCCAACGGCGCGGCGCCGGTCCACCGAAGCGCAGCCTCCCCGATACCCCAACGAAGCAGCGCGCCGACGGCACCGCCGACAGCCACGATCACTGCGTTCCAAACGGTCGTCATTCCCCTTCCTCGGAGACGCAGGCGGAGGCCCGAGACTCGAAACAGTGGTCGATCGCTCCTTCGGCATCGTCCTGTTGGCAGGGAACGCAGGACTCCCCCGAAGAGCATTCGTCGACCGTCACGCATGTCTCACGGCATTCGTAGTCGTAGCAGGTGAAGCCGTCCTCGCACGGCACCGTCGCATCGCATTCGGCGGTCTTCACACACCCCGAGGTCGCGAACGTCGACAGCGAAACCACGACCGTAGACCACGCCAACCAATCTGCTACGGTTCGGGGCCCCGGCAGGAGAGATCGAATGCTGCGAATTCCGTTCGTGCTGTTTTTCAACCTCATACGCGTCGTGCGGTGGCTCTTCGCGAACTTCTTCGCCGCGATCGGAAGGTTGTTTCGGCGCGGGTCGACCTATGTCGAGGTCGAACTGTCCGGCTCGTACCCATTTGGTCGAGCCGGGGGGCTCGCGCGCTACCTCGAAACGGACGCAACCTTCCTCGAATTGAAGCGAGATATCAAGGCGCTGGCCGAGGCCGCCGACGTCACCGGAATCGTTTTGAAGCCGGGCAAAGCCCGCCTCGGACGCGCCCGTTCGACCCAGCTCGTCGACCTCCTCGACTCCCTGCGCGAGGCTGGCAAGCACGTCGTCGCCACCGGGGAGTTGCTGCAGACGAGCGACTACGTCGAAGCGACGACCGCCGACCACATCGTGATGCCCCCCGGCGGACGGCTGTACACCTTCGGACCTCGCATCGAACCGTGGTTCGTCGCCGAAGCGTTGCGCCGCCATGGAGTCACCGCCCAGGTGCACCACATCGGAGCGTTCAAGACCGTGATGAACGAAGTCGTCCGAGACCACCTGACGGTTCCGGCGCGACTGATGATGAGCGAGCTCCGGGACGGGCTGGAGTCGAAGATGCTCTCCCGCGTCGCCGCGCGACGAAGCCTCACTCCCGCGGCGGCCTCGACTCTCTTCCGGATCGCACCTTGCGACTCCCGCACCGCCATCGCCGGCGGTCTGGTGGACGCCGAGGCGTACGAGGCCGACCTTCCCTTCTGGTTGAAGTCGCGTGACGAGCACCGACACGTCCCCGTGGAGCCAGAGACCTCCCAGATCGCAGTCGTGAAGTTCTCGGATTGGCTACAGGCTCGCCCGAAACCGCTCGTGTGGGAGCCACTCCTGCGCCACCCCCGAGTGATCGCGGTCGTCGAGTTGGAGGGCATGATCATCTCGCCCGGTATGTCGATCCCGGGCGGCACATCGGTCATCGACCCGACCACGGTCGTTCCCCTGCTCCACCAACTCGCCGGTAACCGTCGCGTCGCAGGTGTACTCCTGCACATCAACTCACCGGGGGGCAGCGCGATGGCGAGCGACACGATCTGGAAGGCCGTCAGCGACCTCCGCAGTCAGAAACCGGTGGTCGCTTATTGCTCCGACACCGCAGCTTCCGGCGGATACTACATCGCCGCAGCGGCCGACCGGATCGTATGTCACCCGGAGACCATCACCGGCTCGATCGGAATCGTGATGACCAAGTTGGCGCTGGGAGACGCCCTCGCCCGACACGGCGTCACCCACGACACCATCGAAGGAGACGGCCCTAGCGACTTTATGTCGATTTGGGAGCCGATGAGCCCCGGGACGCGGGAGAACGTCGTCGCGGACGGGCGCAACTTCTACCGACGCTTTCTTCAGCGGGTCGGCCAGGGTCGCGGCCTGTCCAAACGTCGGCTGCACAGATACGCGCGCGGTCGAGTCTATCTGGGAGACCAGGCGCTCGAACGTGGCCTGGTCGACGCTACCACGGGTTTCGAAGGCGCCCTGGCAGAGGTCGTAGCGCTTGTTCGAGAAGCGGGAACGAAACTCGCGGACGAGCCACCGCTGGCGTACTTCGCTCACCGCAGCGTCTCCCTGAAGGATGCGTTGCGGCGTTCTGCCATCGCCTCCCCGGCGTTGACGGAGTTGGGGCGGAACCTGGACGTGGCCGCCATGGTGAAACAGGAGCCACTGCTGGCGATGATGATGTGGCGGATCCAGTGAGAGATCAGTTCCCGAGCATCTCGTCGAGCTCGCCGGAGCGCTGCAGCGCCGCGACGTCGGTGTAGCCACCGACCGCAACCCCGTCGATGAAGATTTGAGGGACGGTCCGCCGCCCTCCGGTCATCTGGACCAGCTTCTGTCGCATGTCCGGATCGTGCGTCACGTCGATCTCCTCGAACTCGACCCCGAGGTCATTGAAGAGACGCTTCGCCATGTCGCAGTAGCCGCAGTAAGTCGTGCGATAGATTTTAATCTCTGCCATTTGAACCTCCGTCCAGCTTTGGATTCGTCGGACACTCGTCGGTTTCAACTTTGACCACGAGCGCATCGGAAACCAGTAGGTGAGAGCCGCACAGGTGCGAACGGTCGACCCCCAAAAAGAAACGGCGTTCCCTGGGGAACGCCGCAGAATCGGAGAAGCGAAGTCCGACTACTCTTCGAGGCCCGAGAACACGAACGGGTAGTTGATGACGCAGATACCGCCTTTCGGTTTCTCGAAGCGCATCCGCTTGATGACGCGGGTGATGCACCCTTCGACCGATTTGTGGTTCAGCGTCGAGCTCGCGATGGAGGACTCCATCACGCTGCCGTCCAGGCCGACCTTCCACTGCGCCGTGACCTTGCCCGAGAGGGTCGGGTTGGTCTGAAGCTCCTTCTCGAAGCAGTACTTGATAGCCTTGGACTTCCCACCGACCACGCGTCGGATGTTGCCCTTGTCGCAGAAGTCGCCGATCGCGGGCGCGCCCGTCGACATCTTGGGCTTCACCTTCTTTTTCTTCTTCGTACCGATCTTGCCGCCCGTGCCCTTTCCGCCACCGGTGTCGACTTTGCCGAGACCACCGATGCGGCCGAAGCCTTCGCCGCCGCCGCCCTTTCCGAGGCCGCGGAAGCCCATGCCGCCTGCGCCGCGGCCGACCACGAGGTCTCCGCCTTCGCCGGACATTGCGACGTTCATCTTCGCATCGAACCCTTCCGAATTGCCGAAGATGTTCTTGAGCGGTCCGGAACCGAGGACGTCGCTCGAGAGCGCCTTGTTCACGCCGAGGTTCTTGACGTCGATCTCCTCGACCATCTCACCGTCGACCTTGGGGATTTTCGATTCGGGAATGTCTTCGTCAGGGTCACCGAACTTGCCCTCTTCACCACCCGCCTTTTTGCCGGTCGTGTCTTCTTCAGGCTCTTCGAGCTCCTCCTCTTCGAGAGGCTCGGGCGCTTCGTCGACCATGATCTTGGCGAAGCGGTCGAGGTTCTCGAGCTCCTGCAGGTCGCGGTCGACGTCGAACGCGAGAAACGCGACGAGGAGGAATGCGATGTGGAGGACCGCCGAGACGGCGATCGTTCCGAGCAGGGCTCCTTCGACTCGACCTCCGACGCCGCGGCCCGCCACGACCTCGCCTTTCTCCAGAAGCTGGAAAAAGATGTCGACGTCGCCGAGATGGACGATGCCCCAGTCTCCGAAGCCGATCGGCACCTCGTAGATCGTGGCGTTTCCGTCCGCCGTGGTCGCGCTGCCTACCTTGTTGGTGGTCTTCTCTTCGACGAGGTCTTCTTCGTCGAACTCTTCGTCACCGATGGTGACTGTGAGCTCCACCTTGTCCGTGAACCGAAATTTGTAGCCGTTGTCGGTCCGCTCGAACATTTCGAACGAGTCGGGGACCGTCGATCCGGGCACGGAGAAGTGGTTGTGGATCTCTTCACCGACCTTGACGATCGGGTCACTGGTTTGGGTGAAAGTCTTTTCGTGAAAGACAGTTCCATTCCAGACGAGGGCGACACGAAGATTATGTGTATTGCTCACCAGCCAGACTCCTCTGCACCGCTTCGCGCTGTTTTCTCGCTTCGCAAAGCTGCGGCACCATACTCACCCCACCCTACACCGTCAAGCACGGCGCCCTAGGCGGGAAATTGCGATATTCGACCGGCCTCCGTACACTCCTCGAATCATGACGAAATCGAAGGCCTCGCACCCACAGACACGCATGCGGCTCAGAAGTTCCATCACGGTCCTGTTTTTCTCCGTGCTCGGCTCCTCGGTCGTGGCGCAGGAGAAACCGGCCCCCCAGAACGCTGACCGGGAGCGCGCGGGATGGGTGAACGAATTCGACGAGGTCACCGTGGAGCGAGTCGATCCAGGAGATCTGCCGGAGCCGGCGGAGTCTCGATTTCCGACCTCGCTGCAATCGACCGACGTCCTCCCGGGGATCACCAAGCTCGAGACGCTTCGGGATGCCGCGGTCGTATTGAATCAGCAGGTGGTGGAAGTGATCGCGGTCGTCCGCCCCGACGTCGGGCTCCTCGCTCCGCCGATGCACCTCCGGGGACACGGCGTCTGGATCTCCGACAAGCCGGGTGGCGCCGATCCAGTGCTCGTGACGCCGATGCACTGGCTCCGTGGTGCCGACAAGATCGTGGTCTTACCGATGACCGATCGAAAGGCCGGCGACCCTACCAAAGCGGAACGACGAACGATCGACTCGATGACGAACCGGGACGGCGAGCGGCTGCTGAAGACGCCGGGCGCAGTCTCCGTCATCGCCGAAGAGCTCGACCCACACCGTAACCTCGCGATTCTCCGGCCCGCGTCGGGGGAGCTCCGCGCGCCAGCAGCCGGAATGAGGTTCTTCGACTACGAAGGTCAGTCCCCGACCCGCGTCTTCGGCTACAGTCCTTCGGTGAACAATGCGCTCGTGACCACCCAGTTCATCGCGCCCGATCGAAAGCGCGAGGAGCTCGTCTTCTACCTCCAGACGTCCTACCCGGTGATCCTCGGCGCGCCGATCGTCAGCGAGACGGGGCAGCTCATCGGGCTCACCGCGATGCGTCATCCCGATCAACCGGAACGAACGCTCACGATCCCCCCCGGAGCGATCCGCCACTACGTGCGCGACGTTCAGGGCATCGATGTTTCCCCCGAACCCTGACGACCCGATCGTCCGAGCCGTCGCGGCACACTCCTCCCGCCCGTTCGTCGTCGCTCTGAGCGGCGGCGTCGACTCGATCGTTCTGCTGCACGCGGCGCACGCACTCGGCGCACCGATCGCCGCCGTACACGTCGACCATCAGCTCCGCCCGGACTCGGCGGACGACCGAATCTTCTGCGCACGAACGTGTCGAGCGCTCGGCATCCCGTTCGAGGCCGTCGAGATCGACGTGGAGAAGGGGAACTCGACCCAGGGACGCGCACGAATCCAACGGTACGCCGCTCTCTTCCGCGCAGCCTCCCGGTTCGGCATCGAGCGTGTCGCGACCGCCCATCACGCCGACGATCGCGAGGAGACGGCCCTCCTCCAGGCCGCCCGCGCCGCCGGTCCCGTCGCCCTCGCCGGACCCCGACCGCAGGCGGAGTGGCGGGGGTGGCCGCTCGTGCGGCCGCTCCTGGAAGTATCCCGCGCCACCATCGAAGCGTGGGCCACCGCTCGGGGGCTTCGGTGGCACGAGGATCCGACCAACGCCGACGAACGGTACGCCCGCGTGCGAGTCCGCGACGACATCCGCCGGGGCGCAGGCCCCGAAACACCGCTCGCCGAGCGACTGCGCATCGCCGAGCGACTGGAGGCGAAGGCTGCGTTGGTGCGGCGGCAGGTCCAACCGCTCGGACCGATCCGCCGGGCGATCCGCCGGGACGCGCTCCGCGACGCGAACCCCGATGTCCGCATCCGTGCGCTGCTCGACCTCGCGGTCGAGCTCCACGGCGCCCTCCCCGGAGCGCTGGCCGCGGAGCTGTCGGATGCGATCGAAGACGCCAACGCAGCACCCCGGACCTTCTGTGGACGACACGTCCTCGTTGACGTCGACAGGGACTGGGTCGTCTTCGAGGCCTCGCGAGGCCAGGGAACGAGGCGGCGAGACGCAGACCCTCCCCAACCCGTGCGGTGGAATCCGGCACCAGGCGAGGCCCTCCCCTGGTTCGAACACCGGCTCGTCGCCACGGTCGACCCGGCGCCGGGCGCTGTCTGGGTCGAGTCGCGGGATCTCACGATCAGACCCCCGGGAGCCGGCGATCGGCTCGAGCTCGGCGATCGACGCCCCAAAATCTCGGATCTCCTCGCCCAGGCCGGGGTTTCGCCCTTCATGCGCCCGGGGTGGCCTTGCGTCTATCGCGAAGGAATCTGCAGAGGGGTCGTCGGCATCGAAACAGGCGGCTTAGACGCGAGCTCGTCGGATTCCAGCAAAAGACCCGGAATTTTCGTGGCCCGCCACGGCTTCCCCGATAGGATTCGTTGAGCATCGTCGGCTCAATTCGGATCGCTGCCGGCCCTGGCCGCAGTTGTCCGAGGCCGCGCACCGCAACGATGTCGTGATTTCCGCGGTTTCTACCGCGCATCGTCGAACAGAGGGACCGAACTTGCTCGAGCACGGGCGAAACTTCTCGAATCCAGAGCAAATCGTGGCGTGGAACGCGGGACACCGCGCCGGTAGCTACGGGACGACGATTGGACTATACTCCCGGTCAGTCTGCTCCCGGCAAACATGTTCGCACCGAGAATGCGAACGCCTTCAGCCATACCGAGGACAGAAGTGTTGAACAAAGTACCACTTCGCGCATGGGTCTTCTGGGGCGTCTTGATCGTCCTGGGAATCGTCGTTTTCAACATCTTGACCGATGCGACACGCGACACGACCGCCATCAAGTTCAGTGAGTTCCGCGCCGCCGTCGAAGCTGGGCACGTCGAGAACGTCGAGATCAAAGATCTCGAGGTCACCGGCGAGTTCAGCGAGGAGTACGCCGAGAAGTCGGACAAGGAGGCGTCGTTCAAGACGGTCGGTCCGGTCGGCGAAGACCTGCAGGACCTGCTCGCGGCCAAGGAAGTCACCTACAACTTCAAACAGTCCGACGAAAATGGTCTGCTGGCGCAGATCATCATGACGACTTTGCCGCTGTTGATCCTGGTGGTGCTCCTCGTCTTCGTGATGCGTCAGTTCCAGGGTGGAGGTGGAAAGGCGATGACCTTCGGGAAATCTCGAGCGCGCCTCCTCAACGAGAGCTCGAACAAGGTCACCTTCAACGACATCGCCGGGATCGACGAAGCGAAAGAGGAGCTGCAAGAGATCGTCGAGTTCCTCAAGAATCCGAAGAAGTTCACCCGACTCGGCGGCCGAATTCCGAAAGGCGTCCTGCTCATGGGCTCGCCCGGCACCGGCAAGACTTTGCTCGCCCGAGGCGTGGCAGGCGAAGCGGGTGTTCCGTTCTTCTCGATCTCCGGGTCCGATTTCGTCGAGATGTTCGTCGGAGTCGGCGCGAGTCGAGTTCGTGACCTCTTCGAGCAGGCCAAGAAACACGCCCCCTGCATCATCTTCATCGACGAGATCGACGCCGTCGGGCGCCATCGCGGCTCCGGCATGGGGGGAGGACACGACGAACGTGAACAGACCCTCAACCAGCTCCTCGTCGAGATGGACGGGTTCGAGTCGAACGAAGGGGTCATCCTCATCGCCGCGACCAACCGGCCCGACGTTCTCGACCCTGCTCTGATGCGCCCCGGCCGTTTCGATCGACGCGTCGCCGTCGCGCCCCCCGACGTTCGTGGGCGCGAGCAAATCCTCAAGATCCACACGCGCCGCACGCCGATCGCAAAGAACGTAGCGCTCGCGAAGATCGCTCGAGGAACCCCCGGGTTCTCCGGCGCGGACCTCGAGAACCTCGTCAACGAAGCAGCACTTCAAGCCGCACGTCTGGGCAAAGACCGCGTCGAGAACGAGGACTTCGAGTTCGCGAAAGACAAGGTCTTGATGGGCTCCGAGCGTCGCAGCGCCGTGATCGGTGACCACGAAAAAGAGGTCACCGCATACCACGAAGCCGGACACGCGCTCGTCGGGCTCATGCAGAAGGGCACCGACCCGATCCACAAGGTCACCATCATCCCGCGCGGACGCGCGATGGGCGTCACTCAGCAGCTCCCCGACGGCGACCGACACTCGGTCTCCCGCGACTGGGCGCTCAAGATGATCGCCTTCATGATGGGCGGACGCGCCGCCGAGAAGATCGTCTACGACCAGATCACCACGGGCGCCGGAAACGACATCGAGCGCGCCACCGACCTCGCCCGCAAGATGGTCACCGAATGGGGCATGAGCGACAAGATCGGCCCCCTCTGCTTCTCGCAGAACACCACCGACCCGTTCCCCGGTGGCGGCTATGGCGGCGGCGCAAAGCACCGCCCCTACTCCGAAGGGGTCGCCGAGGAGATCGACGCCGAGGTTCGCCGCATCGTCATGGAGCAGTACCAGCGCGCCGAGCAGATCCTCACCGAAAAGCGCGACATGCTCGAGCTCATGACCCAGGCGCTCCTCGAGTTCGAGACGATCGACACCGAAGAGATTCAGCTCCTCATGGAGTTCGAAGACCTCGACGCCATCCGACGCCACCGGGCCGCGAACGAAAAGAACAAGGACGACTCCGAGGCCGAGATCGAGCCCGAGCGGAAGCCCAAGTCGGGATTCACCTCTAAGCTGAAGGAGCAGACCGCGCTCCCCACGTTCGAGCCCACCTGAACGACCCGATCGCTTCGATCTCGAACGGCCCGCTTCGGCGGGCTTTTTTTTGCTCGTCTCCCTCCAGCCTGCGCAGCACCGCCGAGCGCCAACCCCGCTTTCATTCTCGCCCGGTATCCCGTAGTAAGAGCCCATGCGACGCATGCTTCCGATGACACTGGTCTTGCTGCTCGTCCCCGCGGCGACCACGGCGACCGACGTGAGACAGAACGCCCTGGAAGGCGAGGAAATCAGCATGCCCGGCGTGGTGAGCATCCAGGGCCCCGGGCAGTGCACCGGGACGTTGATCGCTCCCAACCTCGTCGTCACTGCCAGGCACTGCTTCTACCACCTGCAGACGCCGCCGAATTCGCCTTGCTCGCACGAGTACGGGGAGGCGATGGCGCCGCTCGGCGACTATTCGGTGACAGTGACCACCCACGCCGACGAGGCGACCGACGACGACACATTCCAGATCGTTAGACTCGACGAGCGCCCCGGACGGCTGGTGTGCGGCAACGACCTCGCCGTGGCGGTCCTCGACCGCCCGGTTCCCGAGACACTCGCCACACCGATCGCGCCCCGGATGGCGAGCCTGCCGGCCCGGGACGAAGTCGTGAGGGCCGTCGGGTTCGGGATAACCCGCCCCGACGAGCCCGATTCTTACGGGGTCCGACGCATCACCGAAGGCATTGTCGGATGCGAGCCAGGGCGGTTCTGCGGCTCCGCCATCGAGGACAACGAGTGGGTCGGATACGTCAACACGTGCATCGGCGACTCAGGCGGTCCCGCGCTCGATGAAGACGGGCGCCTCATCGGCATCCTCTCGCGAGGCTCCAACGTCTGCAGCTCCGGCATCTACATCACCCCGCGCGATCCGATTGTCGTGTTCGCCGTCGAAGAACAGGTCGAGCTCGGCGTCTTCGATCGTCCAGCATGGCTCGACGGAGCCGACCCAGCGCCGCCTCCTTCCGGAGACGAGGAATGCACCGATTTCGATCACCCGCCTCAACCGGGTGTCGCCGACCCTTGCGATAAGTCGGATGACTTCGGGGACGTCAACGGCGAGTCGGAAGATGCTCCCGCGTGCAGTTCTACCGCCAACGATTCACCCTTCTCACTGATCGGATGGGGGTTCCTCGGCGGAGCGCTACTCTTCGGACGCCGTCGACGTCGACGTTCCTGGCCGGAACGTGAAGTCATTCCTGCAGCATCGAGCCCTCAGGCGCGGAGCTTGTAGCCGAGCCCGACGACCGTTTCGAGCGCGTCGAAGCCCGGCTGTTGCTCTTCTATCTTGCGCCGAATCCGGTTCACGTACGAGTCGACCATTCGCTCCGACACGAAGCTGTCGTCCTCGCGCATGGCGCGCAGGAGTCGCGACCGCGACATCGCCACGCCGGGGCTCGCGACGAAACAACGCAGCAGGCGGAACTCGGTCAGCGTGAGGTCAATGCTCTCCCCCGCGACCCGCGCCTCGAGACGATCGGTGTGAAGCTCCAGCGGGCCATGAGACACGAGCCTCGACTCGTCGATCTCGGAGTCGCGCGTCGTGAGCACGATGATCGGGATGGCGGACCCCGCCTCGCGAGCGCGACGGCAGCCAGCGGCCTCGGGTTCGAGCGCATTTTCGAGCCAACTGACGCTCGCCGACGATGCCGAATCATGGTCCTGCACCACGACCCCGGCCGTTCGTACCTGGACCAAAGCCGAATGCGAGCGAGCGGATTCGGCGCAACTGGTGCCAGACTGCAGCGATGTGGCGCACGCATCTACGGCCGCGTCGGCGCGCCAGGTTAGGTAACGACTGACCGGGGATCGAGCGGGAGCCCCAGCGCCACGAAGAGCAGCGGGAAAAGGGCGACGAGCGCTATCACGCTCCAGACATGGCGGCGAAGGGACTGACGTTGACGTTCCAGCAAAGCAACCGAGGGTGTGCGTACCTGGGATCCTGAAAGTCCCCGCTCCGACGGCGAACGGGACGATCGACGATTCGAAGGCTAGTCGAAGCGGCAAGAAGAAGGGAGGCCCCGCTCGCGCGGGGCCTTTGTCGGAAGAGTGGAGGTGGGAAAGCGCGGGTTCCTCGGAGCAGGAGACGCCTCGGGCGCCGCGCGGATGGTCAGCGGGCATCGGTGGCCCGCTCAAGGGAAAGACGCCCGACTTGTTAAGCAACTCCTAAGTTGGGGCGCCGGTCGTGTGCCGATTGCGCGCCGTCGCTTCGCCTTGCGGAGCGCCGCGATCGGCAACTACAACCGATCAGCCTCCGTGGAGCCCGCATGTCGCAATCTTTCCCTCGCCTCGAGCTCGACGACACCGTCGTGGAACCCGTCGAGGTCGTGCCCGTCGACCCACCGACCTGTGAGGACCACGTCCTCGACGAGCGCGTGAAACCCCTCGTCGTCGTCGACGTGCTGCACGACGGCAACTGGTTGCCCGCAGAGTTTCGCGTGGATGGTGACGGTTTCGAGATTCCCGCGGCAGCGCTTCGCGAGGCGTATGTTCGGGAGCGTGACTGGGGCGCGTCCGAAGTGGCCGCGCGCCTGGCGCAGCAGCTCGGCCTCGAGAGCTTCGTCCGCGTGAACGTCGCTCGCGTGCTGATGGACTTCGGCAGATTCCCGGGGAGCACACCGCGAAACGCCGACCATCTCCATCGCTTCGCGATCAACTACCCGTTCTCGCAGCTACTGTCGTTTCATCAGAAGCAGCACCTGCTGCACACGTACTACGATGGCGTCTCCGCAGCGATGGAGGCGCAGCTCTCGCAGCGCCTCGTGAAGGTCGCGATCCACACCTACGACCCCTACAACCGGAGCGGAACACAGCGGCCGGCGACCAGCATCATGACACGATCGATCGGCTACCAGACCGAGTCGGAAATGCCGGCCGGACTCTTCGATCCGCTCTACCCCGACGTCCTCGCCGAGTTCACCGCCGACCGCGTCCTGCGCGACCGAATCTCCCTCACGCTGGAGAAGGCGCAGATTCCCGTGGCGCACAACTATCCGTACCTCCTCCCCGAGGGGAGCCTCGAAGTTCGGTACCAGGTCTGGGCGTTCTTCCGCGCCCTGCGGGAAGCGTTCGAGAGCGCACGGCCGGATTCCGTCGGACGCCCCGAGTATGACGCGGTCTGGGGGATGTTGCTCGACACGAACCGCCGATCGGCCGAATCCGAGGGCCTGCGTTCGTACCTGCACATGTTCCGTCGACCACCCACGGGGCTGGAAGAGGAGTACCGAGCGGTGGAGAGCGCCTACGACGACGTCGCCAGCTACTGCACCACCCAGAACGATTTCGTGGAGAAGTATCGATTCTCTCGCCATCGCACGAGCTCCATCCTGATCGAGGTCCGCAAGGACCTGGTCTGCGAGCTCGGCCCGGACGGAACCCCCACCGGGCTGCGCACCGATAACATCGACTTCGTCGGCGATGTTCTCGCGGAGTCACTCGCCACCTACTTTCGCGAAGACTACGACCCGTTTCACGCCCACGAGCCGCACGAGGAGCTCGAGCGCCACGGTCCCTGGTACGCCCGCGAGACGAAATGACCTGCATTCCGGGTTCGTCCGGAGCGAAGACGTGATGGCGGTCGCTCGACGCGCCGCCGCCACGGGGTGCTGCATAGAGCCCCGCGTCGGGATTCAAGGCAACCCTCCCTCCACCGGTCCCAGTGCGGCCTTCAGCCCCCTGCGCGACTTTTTTCGCAACGGAACGCGAGCTCTCCCGATAACGTACGTGTAGTCACCGTCATGCTTCGACTGAAGGGCGGGCCTTTCGTTCGCGCGCGGAGGTCCTTCGTGCCCATCGGAAGTCGCACGACACCGGCTACACGCCTATTGGCGGCCTCGGTCGCCTGGGGGTGGGGGGAGGCGACCGATGGCCGCCGATAGGCAGGCCTTCGGGGCGCACGACCTTCGGGTCGTGCGCCCTAGAGGCCTCGTTGCAGCAACCGACGACACTTGAGGTATAGGACCAAATTTCGAGACCGACCAGGAGATGCCTATGAAACAAGACCAGTGACGCGCCACGGCGAAGCCCGCACATACTCGGGCTGGGCGCGTCGCGAGGGCCCGGGGCTTCGACCCGGCCCGCGACTCCGGTTTCGCAACCGGCCGAGGCTGTGCCCAACGCGCGAACGGCGGGCACCCCTGACGGCAAGGGCGGAACCACCGACCAGCACGAACATCGCCGAAAGCCCGGCCACGGGCGAGATCGGCGAGAGCTCCGGTCGGCGACAGACGAGCGCGGAAAATTCGCCCCCGCGCACTCAGCGCCGCTCGGTCCCGCGACGCGGGGACGGGGAAGGACCGCTCTGTCCGAACCCGACCGACGAGGACGGCACCGCTCTGCGCGATTCTCCGGCGTGCCGGGGGACATCGCTGCTCTCGGCGAATCGAACGGCGTTTTGCAGGCCACACCGCTCGGCGCCGATCGAGGCGACGCGCGGGACGGCGAGCGCGAGGGAACCCGGAGATCTGCTGAGCCGTGATTCAGCCCGAGTCTCGAATCGCCTCGGCGACGCGGACGACGTCGACCATCTCCGCGACGTCGTGGACTCGAACGATCTGGACGCCCTGGGCGACGGCCCACGCCATCGTCGCGGCGGTGCCGAATTGGCGATCGGTGGCGTCGCGTCCCGTGATCGCGCCAATGAACGACTTGCGCGAGGTGCCGAGGAGCAGCGGCTGACCGAGGTCGTGGAACTCGGCGATACGGCGTATCAACTCCAGGTTCTGCCCGTGTGTCTTCCCGAACCCGATACCGGGATCGAGCCAGATCTTCTCGCGCGACACGCCGCCCGCGACGGCAGCGGCAAGGCGATCGGCGAGAAACTCTCGGACCTCGGCGACCACGTCGTCGTACGTTGGCCTGGCCTGCATGGTCTGCGGATTTCCCTGCATGTGCATCAACGCGAGGGTAGCGCCGTGGTTCACCGCGACGGTGAGCATTTGCGGGTCTCGCATCGCAGTCACGTCGTTGACGATGGTGGCTCCGGCTTCGCAGGCAGCGTCCGCGACGACTGCCTTGTAGGTGTCCACCGAGATCCGGCAATCGGGACGCTCCGACCTCAACTTTTCGATGACGGGAACGACCCGTCGTAGCTCTTCCTCCGCGTCGACAGGCGGCGCCCCCGGTCGTGTCGACTCGCCGCCGACATCGATGATGTCGGCGCCGGCGTCCAACATCGCGATGGCGTGTCGCACCGCCCGCTCGACGTCGCACCACTGCCCTCCGTCGGAGAACGAGTCCGGCGTGGTGTTCAAGATCCCCATGACGAGTGTCTGTCGATGTATGTGGCCTCGCTGCATGCGGCCGACTCTCCCATACCGACTGGCGTCTGTCTTCCCGGGACGCCGGGATCGGCCTCGCGACGAGGTCCGTGCTCGGCCCGCTCGACCTCCCGCCCCGACAGCGCCCGGGGATGGGACGTTCGCTTCGAGGATCCGACCGCCCCCGCGTCCCGACTTCGCTAGCCCCCCGCCCCCAAAAGCCTCCGCGGAATCGGAGGTCCTCGGACGACGATGTCCCGCTCCCGAAGGCCGGTTTCGAGGGCCGGCCCGCGCAGCTTCGCCTCGCCTGCATCGATCCGAGGTTAGGTTGCCCAACCATCGGTTCGCGATACAATCGAACTGCCGGGTCAGGGAGTCGATGGAAAGCCTCTACGAAATGCTGCGAGTGCAAAACGGTGCGGAAATCGTCACCGGGTTGATCGACTTCGCGATCGTCTACCTGGTGATCTATCGCATCCTTCTGCTCATCAAGGGAACGCGCGCGGTGCAGATCCTCGTCGGTCTGATCGTCGTGATCGTGTTCTACTTCTTGAGCAAGAACGAGCTCTGGACGCTACCGGCGACGAATTGGTTCATCGACAAGTTCATCGCGAACTTCATCATCATCGTCGTGATCATCTTCCAGTCCGACATTCGCCGAGCACTCGCGCATTTCGGCCGCACGACGATCTTTTCCACCACGCACTCGATCGAAGAGGCGCAGGTGTTGGAGGAGATCATCAAAGCGAGCCAGATGCTCGCAACGCGAAAAGTGGGCGCGCTGATCGCGATCGAGCGCACCGCGGACCTGGGGCACATCACCGAAGACGGGATCAAGCTCGACACGATCGTCAGCAAGGAAGCGCTCTTCAGCATCTTCCTGACGGAGCACCAGAATCCGCTTCACGATGGCGCGGCGGTGGTCCAGAAGGGTCGTATCATGGCGGCGGGATGCTTCCTGCCGCTGACCAACGACCCGACCGTGGAGAAGACTCTGGGGACTCGCCATCGCGCGGCGATTGGCCTCACGGAAGACACGGACGCGGTGGTGGTCGTGGTGAGCGAAGAGCGGGGCGAATCTTCGATCGCCTACCGTGAGGAGCTGTTCCGTGGTCTCGACGCCAACGAGATGCGTGAGATTCTGCAGGGGATCTTCTCGGCGCGCGAAGAGGACCAACCCTCGGCGAACTTCCTCGAACGGTTCCGCAACCGTCAGCGGTCTCCTACGGGGCGTGACTCGGCAACGAACGTCGGGGAGGTCGACTGATGGATGTCGGCCATTACATGCGGCGGGTCTTCCTGCACAATGGGTCACTCAAGCTCATCGCCTTCATCCTGACGCTCGCCCTCTTCATCTGGGTCCGCGAGGATCGCGAGTCGACCGTCACCGGGTTCGTCCCGGCCCGGCTG
The DNA here is from genome assembly GCA_964411125.1 of uncultured Bradymonadales bacterium. Taxonomy (GTDB): domain Bacteria; phylum Myxococcota_A; class Bradymonadia; order Bradymonadales; family Bradymonadaceae; genus JBFIHF01. Next base: position 64,672 of record CAYPJU010000003.1, read on the forward strand.
GTGATCGAAGAGGGGCTCGTCTTGACGAGTGAGCCTCCGGAGCGCATTCGAATCACGGTGGGGGGGCGCTGGTCGGACCTGAACAAGTTCGACCCGAGCCAACTCGGGCCGGTGACGTTGGAAGTGAGCGAGGAGGATCAGGGGACGATCGCGATCCCTGCCGACAGCATCCGGGTCCCTCCCGGGCTGCGGGTCAGTTCGATCCAGCCGAGCTACATTCAGGTCGACCTGGAGCGGGCGGCGACGAAAAAAGTGCCGATTCGTCCTCGGATCGTCGGTGAACCGGGCGAGTCCTTCGAGCTCGGGGACGTGAAGATCAAGCCGCGCGAGATCGCGATGACGGGGCCCCGCTCGGCGATCGAAGACCTCGAGTACGTCTGGACCGAACCGATCGAGGTGACGGACCGGACCGAATCGTTCGAGAAGCGAGTGCAGTTGCGGCTGGACAACCCCTTTCTGCAGTACCAGGCCGATCAGATCATCACCGCCGTGGTGCCGATCACGACGCAAGAAGTGACGCGGACGATCCAGGACGTCCAGGTCGTGGGCGTGAACACCAGCTACGCAGCAAAAGTGCGCCCCGAGTACATCACCGTCACAATTCGCGGCCCGAAACCGATCGTCGACAAGATGACCGCCGACAGCATCTACGGCGCGGTCGATCTGTCCGAAGAGAGCGACAAGGCACCGGGGACGTTCTCCAAACAAGCCCGCATCGCGAACCTTCCGCCGGAGGTGAAGCTTCAAACGTTCCATCCGAACGACTTCGTGGTCAGCACGTCCCGCGCCCCGCGACCCCGACGGGACGAGGCGCCCGACCCGCCGTCTCCGGCTCCCGACGACGACACCCCTTGAAATTCGCTCCGCGATGAGCATCCTCCCTCGAACTTCACGAGGTACCCATGGCAGACAGAAAACTCTTCGGGACGGACGGGATTCGGGGTGTCGCGAACGAATACCCGATGACCGCGGACGTGGCGGTGCGTTTGGGCCAGGCGATCGCCCAGCACTTTCGACGGAAGAATCCCGCGCCCGGCGTACCCGGCGGCCACCGAACGCGGATCCTGATCGGTAAGGACACGCGGGTCTCGGGCTACATGTTCGAGTCGAGCCTCGCGGCGGGGATCACCTCGATGGGGGCCGACGTGATGCTCGTGGGCCCACTCCCCACGCCGGCGATCTCGTTCCTCACCACGGGGATGCGCGCCGATGCCGGGATCGTCATCTCTGCGAGTCACAACCCCTACCAGGACAACGGCATCAAGGTCTTCGGGCGCGACGGATACAAGCTGCCGGACGAAGAGGAGCTACAGATCGAATCGATGGTGCTCGGCTCGGAGCCCCCGCTGATCGAGGCGAGCAAGATCGGAAAGGCGACCCGAATCGACGACGCTTCGGGGCGCTACATCGTTTTCTTGAAGAACACCTTCCCCCGGGACCTGACGCTCGACGGGCTCCGGATCGTGCTCGACTGCGCGCATGGCGCAGCCTACAAGGTCGCGCCTACCGTACTGCGCGAGCTCGGCGCAGAGGTGTTCACGCTCGGGACGGAGCCCGACGGCACGAACATCAACCTCGATTGTGGAAGTCTGCATACGGAGAACGTCCGGCGACGGGTGCTGGAGACGCGGGCCGATGTCGGCATCTCGCTCGATGGAGACGCTGATCGTGTGCTCCTCACGGACGAGCGCGGGACGACCATCGACGGTGACAAGATCATCGCCCTCTGCGCGATCAGCCTGAAACAGCAGGGGATGCTACGCAACGACTCCGTCGTGGCGACGATCATGAGCAACATCGGCCTCGAGATCGCGCTGAAGAAGCACGGTATTCGCCTGGTGCGCTCCCAGGTCGGCGACCGCTACGTGGTCGAGGCGATGCGCAAGAATGACCTGAGCCTCGGGGGCGAGCAGTCGGGTCACATCATCTTCCTCGATCACACGACCACCGGGGATGGCATGATCGCCGCGCTCCAGGCGCTCGCGATCATGCGCCGCGAAGACCGCCCGCTGAGTGAGATCAGCGAGGTAATGAAGCCGTATCCCCAGGTGTTGCTGAACGTCGACGTGCGCGAGAAACCGCCACTCGAGGATCTCGACGAGTTCCAGACCGCCCTGAAGTCGGTCGAGGACGAGTTGGGCGACAGCGGACGGGTGGTGACGCGCTATTCGGGGACCGAGCCGAAGGCTCGCGTGATGGTGGAAGGCCCGGACGAGTCGACGATTCGGCGCTGCGCGAATACACTCGCCTCGACCCTCCGCTCGTCCATCGGGATGTAGCGCTCAAGCGTCTCCTCCGGGAACCGCCCATGACTGCAGAACTGCCCATTCGTCCGCGCCTCGGCGTGAACGTCGACCACGTCGCGACCATCCGCCAGGCTCGGGGCGTTCGCTACCCCGACCCCGTCGCAGCGGCGGCGGTCGCCGAGCGCGCCGGAGCCGATCAGATTACGGTTCACCTGCGAGAAGACCGCCGCCACATCCAGGACCGCGACGTCGAGATCTTGCGCCGCACGGTCGAGACCAGGCTCAACCTCGAGATGGGCGCGACCGACGAGATGCTGAAGGTCGCGCTCGACGTACGCCCAGACATCGTGACCCTGGTCCCCGAGAAGCGAGAGGAGCGGACGACCGAAGGTGGGCTGCAAGTCGCGGGGAACGAGCGCCTTCCCCATTATCTGGAAAAGCTTCGCCGATGCGGAGCCGAGATCAGCCTCTTCGTCGACCCGGACGCCGACCAGCTCGAGGCCTCTGCCGACCTCGGGGTCGACACCGTCGAGCTGCATACGGGCGACTTTTGTCGCGAGCGGCGGGAGTTCGACAACGCGGACGCGTTCGAAGAGCACTCGCGACGAGAGCTCGCCCGCCTGGTCCTGGCCTCCCAGAAGGCGGCGAACCTGGGGCTCCGCGTGGCCGCCGGCCACGGGCTCGACTACAAGAACGTTCTGCCGGTCGCGGCCATCGACGAGATCGAGGAATTCAACATCGGCCACAGCATCGTCGCTCGCGCGGTCATCGTCGGCTTCGACGAGGCGGTTCGGGAGATGATCCGTGCGCTCGAGGTGGGTCGCTCGCAGTTTCGGGAGGAGCGATGACCGTGCTCCTCGTCACCCGAGAACAGATCAGGGAGATGGACCGCCGGACGATCGAGGATGTCGGCATTCCCGGCATCGTCCTCATGGAACGTGCAGCCCTGGGTGCCGTCGACGCTCTGGAGTCCGAGTTTTCCGAAGGTTTCTCACTGCGTATCGGCTTGCTCTGCGGGGGCGGCAACAACGGCGGGGACGGCTTCGCGATGGCCCGACTGCTCCACGAACGGGGACACGAGGTGTGGGTCGGGTCGATGGTCGCGACCGATCAACTCTCGGGAGCTCCGGCCACCAACCTCGCTGCGCTCGAAGCACTCGACGTGCACGTGGCGGAGCTCGACGATCTGTCCGAGGGCGAACTGACGGAGGTCCTCGAAGCGCTCCCCCCTTGCGATGTGTGGGTCGATGCCCTCTTCGGGACCGGGTTGGACCGCGAGGTCGAAGACCGCTGGGCAGGCGCGATCCTCTTCATGAACACCCAGCCCCGAGTTCTCGCCGTGGACATCGCGAGCGGCCTGCACGCAGACACGGGGCAGGTGCTCGGCGTCGCCGTCCGCGCGACGGCGACCGCGACCTTCGGCTTTCCGAAGCTGGGGCAGGCCTTGCACCCCGCAGCCGAGCTCGGGGGAAGCCTGTACGCCGTGGACATCGGTCTCCCCTCGAAGATCGTCGAGGAGGTCGGGTGGGAAGCGGAGCTTCTCGTCGCCGGGCGCTGGGTACCGGCGCGCCACCCAACCATGCACAAAGGAGATGCCGGTCGGATCGCGTGCCTCGGAGGGGCGCCGGGGACCTCGGGGGCGATCGTCCTCACGAGCCGTGCGGCGCTTCACAGCGGCGCCGGGCTGCTGCGTGTCGGTACGTTCGAGGAATCGCTGTCGATGATCGGCGCGGCGACGCCGGAGGTGATGACGACCGCCGTGCTGGCGAAACAGCTCGAGCAGTCGCACAGTGACGAGCTAGACGACCTGCTGGAGTGGGCAGACGTCGTCGCGATCGGCCCCGGGCTCGGCACGAGCGACGGGGCGGCGGAGGCGCTCGAGCGTGCGCTCGACGCGGAGATCCCGGTGGTGGCGGATGCCGATGCTCTAAACATCATGGCGGACCGGCATCGGCAGCTCGTCGACATCGAGCCGGAGACTCTCGTAATGACGCCGCATCCTGGCGAAGCTGCCCGGTTGATCGGCTGCGAGACTTCGGAGCTCCTCACCGATCCGGTCGCGGCGGCGCGCGCGATCGCCGACGAGTGGGGAGCGATCGTCGTGCTGAAGGGCGCCAGCAGCATCGTCGCCGCCCCGGATGGGCGGCTCGCCGTGAACGCCACCGGAAACCCCGGGATGGCGACCGGCGGGATGGGTGACGCCTTGACCGGAATCATCGCCGCCCACTTGATGGATCTCGACGATCCGTTCGAGGCGGTCTGCACAGCCGTGTGGGTCCACGGGGCGGCGGGCGACCTCGCTGCCGAGTCGTGCGGTCATCGCGCCCTGTCGGCGAGCGGGTTGATCGAAGCGCTCGGCCAGGTTTGGCACGGCCTGGAAGAACGCTCGTGATACGCCGTAGCGCTGCCACGATGCTCATCGCCGCCACCGCGTTGGCCGTGGCGTGCGTTCCGGCCCCCTCGGACCCGCTCGCGGTCGGAGAACTCTGCACCCCGGTCGAGTCCGAATGCGAGGACGAGGTCCTCCTGCAGCGTGATGTGACGGGGCGGAATCAGGTCGACTGGTCGGTCCAGAACATGGGCGCCGCAGCGACGACCGTCGAAGTACTCGCCCTCGTCCCCTCGTCGGGGGAAGACGGCGTGAGTCTGGCCGATGCCGACCCGGACGACGTCGTGGCGAGGCGCGAATACGTGAACCTCCGGCCGGAAGAACGGGTCGAAGACCGATTCACGCCGCAGGATCTCGGGGTGCGAGATACCTTTCGGTTCGCCGTCAGGTGCAACGGGTGCGAGGCGCGGGTCGACTGGGTCTTCGCGACGGTCCCGCGCGAGTGCTTCGAGAAGGACGACTGCATCGCGAACTGGCAGTGCGACACGAACCTCGGGCGATGTGTCGAGTGCGTCGCCAACGCCGACTGCAGCGAAGATCAGGTCTGCGACCAGGCGACCGGAAGGTGCGACCCGCCAGACACGACGGCCGGCTGCGCGACGGCGGAGGGGACTCCGGGTCCGGGCCTGCTGTTGCTCGCGCTGCTGTTGATGGTGTTCGGGCGCCGCAATCGACGGGGTCTGTCGGCTGCGGTGGGGCTCGCGCTACTTCTAATCGGAGGCCCCGCCCTCGCGTCCCCTCCCAAAGCGGCGATTTCGATCGGGACGGGCCCCCGGTTCCTCGCGGGCGAGTTGGCCGGGCAAGCGCAGCCGGGGGTCGGCTTCGGGATCGGCCAGGAGCTACGATGGCGATACGTCGGTGCGGGGATCTCCCTGGGCACCTCCTACTTTCTGACGCGACAGCAAGGCCCGCCGTACTCTCGGCAGTTTCAGACGTACTCCGTCACGCTCGGCCCGCGGGTCTACCTCCCGATCCGATGGTTCGAGCTCTCGGCCTCGGGGGACTACCGGCGAATGGGCGTCACGAACAACAGCCTGGTGCGGACGACGGGCACGCGCGTCTCCTTCGACGCAGTGGGGGGAACGGGGGGCTTCCGGATCCGCTGGCAGGGAATCGAGCTCCGTCTGGAGGGGGGCGCACACAGCCTGATTCAGATGCCGTCGACGATCATCTCGGCGGACGTGCTGGTCGGCTTCACGAATCCGGGCTGAGGCCCGGATGGATGAGCTCGAGCAGCGTATCCAGACCGTCGGTCAGACATGCCGGGCCGGGTTGCAGAATGATCTCGGGCGGAATCTCGTGCACCCGGCCCGTCTGCACGGCGGTGATTTCGCCGACCCCGGGCCGCGCAAGCGCAGCCTCGCGGTCGAAGGGCTTTCCGCACCACGAAGCCAGGTAGACCTCGGGATCGGCCGCCACGATCTCTTCGACCTGGACGAATCGGTCTTTCGCGTGACGGCCGCGCGACTTCGCAGCGAAGACGTTCTCCCCGCCCGCGATCTCGATCAGTTCGGAGACCCACTCGATCGCCGTGATCGTCGGGTCGTCCCATTCCTCGAAGTAAACGCGAGGACGGTCCAGCCCCTCGGTCAGTCTCCGCACCGAAGCGAGGCGGTCGACGTAACTCTGCACGAGAGCCTCGGCTCGGTCGCCGGCGTCGACCAGTCGCCCGACGGCGAGGATCACGGAGAGGATCTCCGCGATCGTGCGCTGGTTGAAGATGAGAACCTGCAGATTCGCCGCGATGAGATCGCGAGCCAGGTCAGCCTGGATGTCGGAGAAACCGATGACGAGATCGGGCTCGAGAGCCTGGATCTTCTCGACGCTCCCGCCGATGAAGGCCGACACGATCGGCCTCGTCTCACGGGCTTCGGGGGGCCGCACGGTGTACGCGCTGATTCCGACGATTCGGTGCTCCTCGCCGAGGGTCCAGAGGATCTCCGTAGGCTCCTCGGTGAGGCACACGATGCGTCTGGGTCCCTTGTAAATCTGGTACGTCATGGGCGCAGTATGGGCGGGCGTGCAGGGCTCGACAAGTTGCGCACTCCGCGAGTGTGTGGGATTCTTGGGGTCGCGAGAATCCCCCATTTTGTCTGAAGTGCCCATGGACCGCCGCCTCGTCGACCATCTGGTCAACTCCGACATCGTCAGCCGAGCCTCCATGCAGCGCATGATCCTGCGCGCGTCGAAAAACAAGACGACGATCGTCGACCAGCTCTTTCTGGACGAGAAGATCGACGAGGACGCGGTCGCTCGAGAGCTCGCCGCGTACTACGATCTGGACGAACTCCCGCCGAATTTCACCGTGAACGAGACGGCCCTGAAGTTCATCTCGAAAACGATGGCGGACAAGCACGGAGTTCTCCCGTTCGCGGTCTCGGCGGCAGCGGACCATGTCACGGTCGCGGTCTACAACCCGGAAGCAGCACAGTCGGTCGTCGACTCGTTGAAGACGGCGACCGGCCGCGAGCCGACGGTCACCGTGGCAAGCCGATCGTGGCTGTCGAAGGCGATCCGCCACTACTACTTCGACGAACCCTGGGCCGACGCGCCCAAGCACTCCGCGACGACCCGTGACGTGAGCGAGCTCGCCGATCCACTCGGGATGGAGGAGAGCTCGGAGATCGTGCTCGACGAGGTCGTCGTTCCGCCCGTACCGAAGGCTCGTAGGGCTCGAAAACCCGAGCCGGAACCCGAGCCCGAGCCCGAGCCGGAACCCGAGCCCGGCCCGCCGCAGCAGCCGAAGCGGAAGGGCCGCCGCAGCTCGAATTCACAGTCGGGCCGAAAGCGGCGCGGTTCTGCGCACGGCATGCAGGAAGAGAGCGAGGTCGATCAGGCGCTCGACGAGTTCGACGCGTTTCTCGACAACGCCACGGGCTGGGGAAACCGCAGCGGCGCGTCAGGGATCCCCGGGTGGGACGATGCCGAAGACCCCGACAGTCCCTTCTCGATGCGGGCGACCGCTTCGGGCTGGTCGGAGCCTGGAGGCGCCCCCGCCGAGAGCGGCGGAGGGAGCGGAAGCTTCAACCTCTTCGACGATGCTCCCGCCGAGGATTCGGTGGCGCTGCACCAACTGCTCGACGAACAACAGGAGACGATCGATCGGCTCCAATTCGAAGTACAGCAGCAGCGCGACATCATCAGCGCACTCGTCGACGCCCTCGCCGAGGCCGGAGTCGTCTCGAAGCGTGACATCAAACATCGCGTAAAACGAAAGTGACCCCGGCCGAGCCGGTCGCGCTTCGCCCTCCCCCCAAAAACCTGCTTCCATCCCTCGCACGAGATAGAATCGCGGCATGAATATCGTGATCGTCGGCATGGGCGAAGTTGGAAAGTACGTGTCACGCGTCCTCGTGGGCGAGGGGCACAACGTGGTGATCATCGACAACGACCCCGCGGCGCTTGCGGCGGCCGAAGAGACGCTGGACGCGATGGTCCTCGAAGGCCACGCCGGAAACGTGAAGACGTTGCGGCAGGCGGGCATCCAGAACGCCGACCTCTTCATCGCCGTGACCGACCACGACGAAGTCAACATGCTCTCGGCGATTCGAGCGCGAGAGATGGGTGCGGAGGCCACGATCGCTCGCGTTGCGGACACGATGTACTTCGAAGAGGACCGAGGGACGTTCAGCTCGCTGCTCGGCATCGACCTCGTCGTCAATCCGAACGCACTCGTGGCGCTCGAGATGCACAAGATCGTCCGCAGCGCGAACGCCGTGGCGGTGGAGGATTTCGCCGACAACCGCGTCGAGATGATCCAACTCCCCGTCGACGAGACGACCTATCTCGTCAACCGCCCGCTCAAGGACGTGAAGCTGCCCTCGAACACGCTCGTCGCGGCGATCATCCGCGACGACGACGTGATGGTGCCGGGGGGAACGGACGTGATCCGCGCCCGCGACGAGCTCCTCATCGTGGGCAAGGTCGAGCAAATCCCGAAGGTCGAGAAGCAGTTCGACCGCGAACGCCGGCGCTTCACCCGGCGAGTCATCGTCGTCGGCGGCACCCAGGTGGGGGCGACTCTGGCGCGTGCGCTCGAAGCGGACGGGATCGAAGTCGTGATGATCGACAAGAACCGCGAGCGCTGTGGAGAGCTGAGTCGAATGCTCAACCACGCGATCATCATCAACGGGGACGGAACGAACGTCGACCTGCTGGAAGAGGAACGCGTGGATCAGTCCGACGCTTTCATCGCCGCCAGCGACACGGACGAAGTCAACGTCATGACGAGTCTGCTAGCCAAGGACCTTGGCGCCAAGCGCGTCATCGCCCTCGTCCACAAACCCGACTACAGCGCGGTGTGCGAGCGGCTCGGTCTCGACGCGACGCTGAGCCCGCGCCTCGAGGTCGCCAAACAGGTGCTCAAGTGGGTGCGCGCCGGTGAGGTGGTCGGAATCACGCCGATACTCGAGGGGAAGGGAGAATTTCTGGAGTTCATTGCCCCTCCCGAGGCGCGGATCGTGGGCAAGCCGATCCGGTCCATCGATTTTCCCCGGGGCGCAAACATCTGCGCTGTCTGTACGACCGAAGGCGCGTACGTTCCCCGCGGAGACGACATCATCAATCCCAACGATCGCGTAATCGTCTTCACGACGCCGAGAAACCGTAGCGCCGTGGAGCGCGCGTTCCGAAAGAAGACCCTCTTCTCGCTGCAGTAGTGCAGGGCCCGGCCCGCACTACGAGGACCCATGAACTACCGCCGCATCGCACAAAACCTGGGAAAGATGCTCATCCTGCTCGGCGGGTGCATGGCGACCACGCTCGCCTGGACGGCGTTGGTCTACGACGAGCATTCTTCGACGATCGCGTTCCTGTTGAGCGCCCTCTTCACGGGCGGATCGGGGCTCGCGATGTGGATCTGGGGGAGGCACGAAGGGGGTGGGACGATCTTGCGGTCCGAGGCGATCCTCATGGTGGCGATCGCATGGGTCCTGCTCGGGGTCTACGGCGGGATCCCCTATGTTCTCGACGGCGCGGTCACCAACCCGGCCGATGCATATTTCGAAGCGATCTCGGGATTCACGACGACGGGCTCGACCATCCTGATCGACATCGCTGGACAGTCGCGAGGTCTGCACTGGTGGCGCAGCCTGACGCACTGGATCGGAGGGCTCGGCATCGTCGTGCTCTTCGTGGCCATCTTCCCGCAGCTCGGTGTCGGTGGGAAATTCCTCTTCAAGAGCGAGGTCCCCGGCCCGATCACCGAGGGCCTGAAGCCGAAGATACGTCAGACGGGGATGATCCTCTGGCTCATCTACACGCTCTTCACTCTGACGGAGTTCTTCATTCTCTGGCTCGCCTGCGGGATGAGCCCTCACGACGCGATCTGTCACGCCTTTGCGACGATGGCGACGGGCGGGTTCTCGACGCAGAACGGCAGCATCGCCGACTACGATTCCGCCACGATCGATTACGTCATCACGATCTTCATGCTCTTCGCGGGGATCAACTTCGGGCTCTACTACTCGGTGTGGCGCGGCCGCTGGAAAGACCTCTTCAAGGACCGGGAGCTACACGTCTATCTGGGGATCATCGCGGTCGCCACGGCGGTGATCACGATCAACATCCAGGGCGACGGCATCGAACACCACTCGACGTTCGCCGAGTCCTTCCGCTACGCGGTCTTTCAGGTCGTCGGGGTGATCACGACCACGGGCTTTGGGACGGACAATTTCGACGTCTACCCTCCCCTTTCGAAGCTGCTGTTGGTGGTCCTGATGTTCGTGGGGGGCATGGCGGGCAGCACCGCCGGCGGCATGAAAGTGATCCGCTTCATCGTCATCTTCAAGGCGATCTACGTCGAGGTGTACCGTGTGTTCCGCCCTCAGGTCGTCATGGCGACGCGGGTCGGTCGTGCCGTGATTCGGCCCGAGGTGACATCGGCGATCCTCGGCTTCTTCGCGATCGGGATCCTGACGTTCGCGGCGGCGAGCCTCTACATGTCGTTTCTCGGTCTCGACATCGTGACGGCGACGACGTCTGTGGCGGCAACGCTTTTCAACATCGGCCCCGGACTGGCGAAGGTCGGGTCGATCGAGAACTTCGCGTTCATCCCCACGAGCGGAAAGCTCGTGCTGAGCTTCTGCATGATCCTGGGGCGGCTCGAGTTTCTCACGATCCTCGTGCTCTTCCTTCCGGAGTTCTGGAGGCGATGATTGCAACGGCTCATCACCATCGCCGCATCCGCGTTCGCCGTCGCCCTGGCGGGCTACGTATGGGTCGCGCGCGAGGATAGCTGGACCGTACTGACCCCCTGGGCAATCGGCGTCGTCCTGGGATCGCTGATCCTGGCCGTATTGGCGGGGGAGGCCTTTCGCTTTCTGAAACTCCCGCGAGTCCTCGGATACGTCACGATCGGGCTCGTCACGATCCCCCTGCACGATACCCTCCTCAGCATCGAAGCGATCGCGCTGGGAGATCCGCGCGCGAATTTCGAGGCGTGGCGTCCGCTCTACCTCACCGCCCTCGCCTTCACGGGCGCAGCGACCGGGCTTCGTTGCGAGTCGACGATCCTGCGCAACGATAGTCGTGGCGTCATCCTGCATTCGCTGGTGCCTCCGCTTCTCGTCGGCGCGGGGGTAGCCGCCCTGATGTGGGCGGGGGTGGAGTTCTTCGGACTCGCAGCGCCGGTGAGCATCCTCGGGCTCACTTTGGCCGGCCTCGTCGCGAGCACATCGAGCCCGGTGGCGATCTACAGCGTGAACAGCGAGCTGCACTCCGAAGGCACGATGCCCGCTCTTCAGGCGATGATTTCGGTGGTGAAGGGAGGGCTCGTTCTCGCTGCGGTCGGGGGGCTCGTCTCGTTCAGCGGCATGGACTCCGCGGCTCTGCGGCATTCCGAAACGCTGGTCTCGATCGCGCTGCCGATTGCGAAAGTTCTCGGGGTGGGAGTGCTCGGTGGGCTCGCGCTCCTCGCGGCGCTGCGGTGGGCATCGGGTCTGGTGGTGGTGGTGGCCGTCAGCGCCGCGGCGGTGCTCGGCCTGACCTGGACGGGGGGCGAGCTCCCCGTCCTCGCCGCGGGCCTCATCGCCGGGATCATCGCGACGAACGGCTCCCGATTCGCGTTTCAGTTGGGCGACTCGATGGATCGGGCGACGCCCGTGTTCCTTTCGGCGGTGTTCGTGTTCGCGATCGGTCAGCTCGACCTTCCGGTAGATTCGACGCCGTGGCTGTTCGCGCTGATCGCGATGCCGGTGCGCGGGGTTCTCGCGTTCGTCGGGGCGGGTTTGGCGGAGCGAATGTCGCGTCAACAAGGGGGCCGGCACCTCCCCTATTCCATGTTCGCGCAGTCCCTGCTGGCTCTCTTCGTCCTGAAATGGCTGGTGACGGTCGACTCCACCTTCACGCCACTCTCCACGCTGCTGGCCCCGCTGGTCGTCCTCAACCTCTACGTCGGCTCCATCCTTCATCGCACCGCCCTCGTCCGCTCCGGCACGGTCCACTTCGCTCCCGAATCCGATCAGGCGAACATCATCGTGCACCCCAGCGATCGGCGCGCGCCGCCGCGCGAAGCTTCCGCGCTCGACGACGACCGTTCGCTCCTTCCGAAGCCGCGGTTTGCCGATCCGGCGCTGCGAAGCTCGCGCCTCAACGACCTGGCGCGTCGTATTCGCCAGCGCCTCATACGCGAGCAGGACCATGCTGCGTCGCGGTTCTTCGACCCCCGTAGGTCTTTCGTGAGTTCGGTGCTGGACGAGGTCGAACGGGTCCTGCAGGCGCATTGCCTCGAGACGTTCCAGGAGCTTCGCGACACGGGGGATTCCGAGGAACGACGCCGCGCCATCCGCGATCGACGTGCCGATCTGGAGGCGGAACTCCAGGACCTGTTCCTCGTCTTCGGTCCGACGCACGAGCCCGGCGATCTGGCCGAGACGGTCACCAAGCTGGAGGAGGGAGTAAAGCGCGCCTGCCAGGTCGACCTCAACGTCCGAGCCCCAGAAGAAGACGTGCTGCGCGAGGTTCGGCCCGGGGACAACGTCTACATCCAGCTCCGCAAGAAACTTCACGCAGCCAACACTCGGTTCGGGCCCCGACCGATGCGAACGGTCCCTGTGCGGTCCCTCGCGACGACCGAGATCGCGGGCGCACTCCCGGAGCGACTGCACGCCGCGATCAACCTCGATGGTCGGTTTCGAATCTACCTCTGGATGCGAATCGACAACGCGTTCCAGGAAGTCTCCGCGCTCTACCTGCGCACCCTGGAGCGCCTCGACCTGGAGGTGAAGAGTGCAGCCGCGGCGACCGGGAGCACGCAGGTCGGGGTCGTCGAGGAGACGGTGGCCCTGGAGGAGTTCGACCGCCGACTCCGCGCGAGCTTGCCGACCGAGGCAGAGCACGAAGAAGTCTCCGACGTCGAACCGATCCTCGAAGACGAGGCGAGCGAGGCGCCAGACGACGTGGTGCTCGCCGGTTGGGCCGAGTACATCGAGGAACTCCCCGTCCGGCTCGAAGACCTTCGGCGCGACATCCTCGACTTCGAAGCCGACGTGCGCCGCCGCTTCGCGCTCGCCATCGACGCGGGCTACCAGCAGTTCCTCGAAGATCTCGCGGTCGCCGGGACCTTCGCGCTTCCTGCCCGCGCGCTCACCACGCGACGCCGCTCGGAGGAGGAGCGAGAGCACGACGCGACCGAAGAAGAGATCAAACACTGGCGCCAACTGGCGATGGCGTTCACGGATCGCCGCGCGATGCATCTCGGTTTCCGCACACTCGAGCATCAGCTCAGGGGGCTCCTCGACGAGTTCGTAGGCAAGGTGGAGACCGAGCTTTGCGCACACCTCACTTACTACCCTGCCGAAATCTCCGAGCGGTGCGAAGACGTGGTGACGACGCTGGGGGAGACGTTCGCAGCCCAGGTTTCGAACGCGGACCTCTCCGACGCCTTCGTCCAGATCCGCCACAATCTCTCGGACTTCCTCCAGGAAGACGCTCTGCAGTCGGTGCAGGAGATGCGTGAGGAAGAGGTTTTCACGAACCTGGTCCGACGTTTCGTGAACCGGCTCGAGGAGATGGTCCGTGATCAGCGTTCGCTGTACGTCGTCGCGGACGAATCGTTCCTCGATCGCCCGGAGACCGCCGGCGCCGCCGACGTCCCCGTGGACGACGTCCCCATTCAGGACATCCTCGACCGGCAGTTCGTCCGAGCGGTCGCCGGCTCCCTCAACGAGCTTGCGATGCGCGTCGCGACGGTCGTGGATCGGGTCGCAACGGGGCTCGGCGAGGTCAACCGAATCATCTCGTTCAACCTCGATGCGGCGGCGACCGAGCTGCGGACCGACGCCGACGCCGAAGTGAGCCGGGAGGTGCTCGCCGAGTTCGCCATCGGGGGGATTCGACGCGCCGGAGAGAATGCCGGTGAGCTTCTGCAGCAGGTCCAGGAAGAGGTGAACGGCATCGACGACGAGATTCTCGAACGTACGGTCGAGCATGTCCGGACCACGCGACGCTTCCTCTTCGACGACTCGATGGGACGATTCGAGCGTCTCGCGTTGTCGGTGGACGGCGAGAGGTCGCAGTTCCGGGCGCGGAGCAGCGAGCTGTGGGCAGAGGTTCGCGAGCGGCTGGAGGCCGCTCGAGAGCAAGTTTCGCGGCCGGTCGACGCCGTCCAGGAGCTCGCTCGGGAACGCTTCAGCCTGCGGGAGTTCGGACGGGAGGAGTTTCTCGAAGACGCGATGCGCGCCAACTTCGAGACCGTCGAGATTTCGACTCTCCCACTCGCGTACCGTCGTCTCTTCACCCCTACTCCGGTAGAGATTCAAGACATCTATCTCGTCCGCGATTACGCACGAGAAGACTTCGAATCGGCGCTGGAGCGCTGGCGCGCGGGACACCGCGTCTCCGTGGTGGTGACGGGCGAGCACGGCGTGGGCAAGACGTCGTTCCTGCACCGAACGCTGGCGAGTTCACTCAACGATGCGAAGATGTTGCGCTGGAACGTGCGCCAGCGCCTGCTCACAGAGGCGGAGCTGTGCAACGATCTCTCCCGCCTCTTCGGCATTCGACGTGTGACGACGGTTCCACGGCTTCTCGCAGCGCTGGCGGACATGCGCGGCAAACGAACCGCAGTGGTCGTCGACGGCATCGAGCGACTCTTCCTCCGCACGATGGCCGGCAGCGAGGCCCTGATGTGCTTCCTGTCGCTCGTATCGCAGGCACCAGCGGACATCATGTGGCTCGTGACCGCAAACGATTCGCTCTGGACCTACGTCGCCACGATGTTCTCGGCCGACGACTTCTTCACCGACCGGATCGACCTGGAGCTGCTCAGCCCGGAGCAGACGGAGGAATTGATCATGTCGCGGCATCGTGTCAGCGGCTACCGCCTCGAATTCGTCACCGACGGTGCCGAGGCGCTGACGCCCAACCGGTTCCTGGAGGGCGCGCAGGACCGTCTGCGACGCCGCTACTTCCGGCGGCTCTGGGAAGCGACGCGGGGCCATCCGCTCACCGCGCTCTACTACTGGCTGACGAGCGTAGAGTTGAGCGACGACGACACGACTTTGTGCGTGAGCCCGCCGCGAGCGTTGAGGGTGGACCATCTGCGGAAGCTGGACGCCGACAAGCTGATCGGTCTGGGCCAGATCGTGCTGCACGAAGAGCTGACCGAGGCGGGATTCGCCCAGATCATGCGTGTCGACGTCGCTGAAGCGAAACGCGATCTCGCCTTCTTCGAGTCGCTGCATCTGGTCGTGCGAGAGCGAGGTCGTGACGTGCAGTATAGGGTCAATGACGTGCTCCATCACGATCTCGAGCGAGCGCTTCAAGAGAGGAACCTGGTGTAGCGTATGGAACAGACGAAGTTCGCTACATATCTGGAGGGAATCGAGCAACTGACGAGCGTCGGGGTCACGGTCGGGCTCGTGCTCATCGGGGCGTTCGTCCTGTCGAGCTGGCTCACCCGCATGCAGCGACGACTTCGGACGCGCGGGGGGCCGCTGGAACAACTGGTCGCCTGGCTCCCGGTCGTCCAGATCGCGGCGTGGGCGGTCGCGCTCCTCGTCGCCGGGGGCGTCGTCCTGCGGGCGCCGCTCGTCGTTTCGTTCATCGTCCTGGTGCCGGCCGCAATCGCGGTCGTCGTCGCCTCACGCGACCTCGTCCGCGACACCGTCGCCGGGGTGGTCCTGGCGTTCGAGCACTCGATCATCGCGGGGGACGCGATCGACATCGCGATGCCGAACGAGCACATCAACGGTCGCGTGGTTTCCATCGGAGTGCGGCGAACCACCCTGCGGCGGCCCGACGGTGACGACGTCCTGATCCCCAACCACACGTTTCTCACCGCGACGATCCGCACCAGCCGTGCCCACCAACAGGACGCCGTGATCGACATCGAGTTGAATCTGGACGAGGCGTTCACGACCGCGGAGTTTCCGAGGGTCAGCGCTCTCGCCCGCGAAGCTGCGTCCATTTCACGGTTCGCCTCCCCACATCGTCGACCGGAGGTCCACCTCTCGCCCTCCTCCACGGGACGGTACCGCCTGACTGTGCAGGCTTTTGCGTTCTCCCCCGAATTCGCGCGGCACCTTCGGACCGACGTCGTGGCAATGTTCAACGAAGCGCTGCATCGCATCACGCCGGGGGACGAATGAATCGGCGTGACACCATCGCCGCGGCGCTCTCGTTGCTCGTGCTCGGAGTGTTCGCCTGTTCGAAGCCGCCGAGCGTTCTGGATGACGACGCCGGCTCGGTCGATTCGGGAGGAGCCGGCTCGGACGACACCGGCCGTGTGATCGAAGACGTCGGCCGGCCCGCGATTCCCGACATGACGAGCGACGCCGCTCACCCAGACGTCGCCCGGTCCCTCGATGCCGCCGCTGCGGATCTATCGGCGCCGCCGGACGTGAGGGCCGACGCGCGAACGGTGGATCCTGCTTGTACGGGGCGGTCGACGGACGATCGGCCCGACGACGTCGACGGCTTCCAGCTTCACGCCGTCTACGCCGTGGCGGCCGACGGCGAGGACCGTGGCTACGACGTCGACGGATCGATCGACCGCTCGGTCGCTTCGTTCAACGAGTGGCTCAGCCGCCAGACCGGAGGGTCGAAGTTACGCCTCGACACGTGCGACGGGAGACTCGACGTCACTTTCGTGAGGCTCGCGAGCGACGACGCGACGATCGCCGCATCGGGAGCGTTCGTCCGCGACGAGGTCGAAGCGGAGGTCAACGCGATGGGGTTGAACGACCCCGCGAAGCTCTACCTCGTCTACTACGACGGGACGAGCACTTACGCATGCGGCGGAGCACCCTACCCTCCCGACCTGATCGGGAACGTTGCGGCGCTCTACCTGCGGGGATTTCCCGACGGACCGGTTCCGTGTGATTCAAACGGGTTCACTTCGCGGGTAGAGGCGCCCACCTATCGCGAGTTCGCGATGCTCCACGAGACGCTCCACGCGCTCGGGCTCGTCGCGCGCTGCGCGCCGAACCACCATCGCGACGGGCATTCCTCGGACGCGAGCAACGACCTGATGTACGCCGGGGACCAGCCGTGGCAGCCTTCGATCCTCGACGTCGGCAACGACGACTACTGGAACCACGGACGCGCCGACTGCCTGGACCTCGCCGACAGTGCGTTCCTCGACCCTCTGCCCGCGCAACCCGAGCCGCCCCCCGGCTGGTGAATCACCGCCGCTCCCTCCGTCTGCGGAGCAGGAGAGCGAAGATCAGTAGCCCCCAGACAACGGCATTGTGTCGACCGGACCCATCAACGGTTGCGCAACAGCCCGAATCGGTGTCCTTCCCAGGCATGCCATCGCCTCCCGACGTCCCCTGGTCGAGGGTGAGCCCGAGGTCGACAGCAGTCATGTCTCGAGCGTTTTCGCCCGTGTCGGATGGTCCGACGTCCGAGCCCCGGCCGAAATCGACGGGCTCTCCGCCATCGAGCTCACCGGTGCCTGTGCCGATGTCCGCCGCGCCCATGTCCGCCGCCCCCGAATCGACCACCCCCGTGTCGGCGGGACCCATGTCGCTCGAGCCGGTGTCCCCCTGCCCCATGTCGCCCGTCCCGGCATCCGCCGTACCCATGTCGGCGGGCCCCATGTCGGCCGGCCCCATGTCCGCGCCGACAGTGACCGTGCAATCGCTTTCACACCCGTCGCCGGCGACGGAGTTCCCGTCGTCGCACTCTTCGTCCACGGTCGTAATGCCGTTTCCGCAGGCCGTGAACGTGCAGTTCGAGTCACAGCCGTCTCCCTCGACGGCGTTGCCATCGTCACATTCCTCCGGAGGCGAAGCGACGCCGTTGCCGCAGCCAGTCGGCGTGCAATTCGAGTCGCAACCATCGCCATCGACGAGGTTGCCATCGTCGCACTCCTCGTCGGGCATCCCCCGGTGGCCATCTCCGCAATCCGTGAACGTCTGAAACTGCCGCATCATCTCGTGGTCCTCGTGTTCCAGGATGTGACAGTGGTACGCGAAGAGGCCTGTGTAGTCCGTGAAGTGCGCGATCACACGGACGATCTCGTCAGGCCCGACCTCCACAGTATCCTTCCATCCCGACTGGTGCGGGGCCGGGGGAAGTGCGCTCCCGGTCGGGGTGATCACGCCACCGACTTCTACGAAGGGCTGGCGGTCGAGAACCTGGAAGAAGACCAGGTGCATGTGCATGGGGTGCGAAACACCCGAGCGGTTCACGAACCGCCACACCTCCGTCGTGCCGAGCTTCGGGACCTCGGTGATGTCGTCCCAGCCGAGACCGTTGATGAGCCATTTGGAACCGGCGCACGGGTCCGCGAACTTCCGAAGCTCGAAGTCACGGGTGAGGACGGCATCTCCGGCGTCGAGGGGCGTCACCGGCCGAAGGGTCGAGGGAAGCGCAGCGGTGTGTCCGGCTGCCTGCTGGACCACGAACTCCATCACGTCCGCGACGACCCCCGAAGTGCCGGGGTGGGGGGCTCCAGCGCTGTTGAGAAGTTGGACCCGGCTCCCTGCCGCGTACCCGGCGAAGTCGATGACGATGTCGTAGCGTTCACCGGGCATGATCGTGAGATCGGACACGCTGACCGGTGCCGGCAGCAGGCCCCCGTCGTTTCCGACGACCTCGAACGTCGCGCTGTCCGACAGCGCCAGCGTGAAGGTGCGGGAGCCCGACCCTCCCACGATCCGGAAGCGGTACTTCCCCTGCTTCACGTCGAGGTGAGGCCAGACCTTCCCGTTGACGACCACCGTGTCGCCGAAGAAGTGTTCCTGCCACTGCGTCGGGTAGACGAGCGAGCCATCGGGCGCGAAGGTCCGGTCCTGCAACACCAGCGGAATCTCGAACTCCCCGGCCGGGAGGTTCAACGCAGACTCGGTCGCATCGCGAACGTTGTAGAGGCCCGCGAGTCCCATGTAGACGTTCAGGCGAGTGATGCCGAGCGCGTGGTCGTGGTACCAGAGCGGAGCCGCAGGCTGCCGGTTCGGATAGCGATAGGTCACCTGCTGGCCCGGCAGAAAGGTGGCCTCCGGGTAGCCATCGACCGCCGCCGGAACGTGTCCACCGTGAAGGTGCACCACGGTACGCGGAGCCTGATCGTTCGCCCCGTGGGCGCAGGTGTCGACGTCGAGATAGTGCTCGGTTCGCAGATTGCCAGCTTCCTCTCGCAGGTCGTTCACCCAGGTGACGTCGACGGGCAGTCCGGTCGTCGCCTCGAGCGTCTGCCCCGGAAACGAAGGCCCGGTGCCGTCGTCGAAGCCCCACACCCTCGTCGGTGGCAGGTCGCGATGGAGCCGCTGTTCGAACTCGACGATTCGCATCGTGTACGAGGCGGTACCACCGGCCACACCTGCGGTTGGCGTGGCGACCGCAGGGATAGGGAGCGGATCCACGAAGGGAGTGAGCACGACGGGGCACATCGCCGACCCGCAACCGGTCAGCGGTCCCGCCCACGCACCCGATTGCGCCGCGCAGTCCACCTCGGTGAGAGATGCGCAGGTCGCCGCCGCGACAGGAAGACAGCATGCCCCTGCGGGCTGTGGGCAAGTGGTCGTGGCGCAGGTCGAGCCCTGCCCCTGGTAGTCCGAACAAGTCGACGGCGGATGGTTCACCTCGACGCACGCCCCGTCGTCCCGACAGCACGCCCCGGTCGGCGAACCGGGCATGAATTCGATGGTCAGCATCGGCCGCCGCGACGCGTCGATGTTCTCGCGGGTGTCAAACCGCTTGGCGGTTTTGGACGCTCCCTCGTTGCCCACGATCGCCCACCCGAAGTTCTGCGCAGGGGCGTCGAGCCAGCCCTGGACGTCGGAGACGAGCCCCGCCCCAGTCCAGTCCACAGGCCCACTCTGCCTACCGACAAGCCGGGAGGCGCTCGCCGCGGCCAGGTAGTCGCCACCAGCTGTCGACCACAGCGCCGAAGGCCAAGTCCGATGCGTCCAGGTCGCGTCGTTCGTCGTCGCAGGCGCTCCCTTTCCCTCTTCTCCCTCCGCGTCCGACGTCCCTTCGCCCCACCGACTCGCCACGCGATGCAAGGTCACGGTCTCGTCGTTCGCCTTGCTGCGGGACATGTACAGCGTCAGCGTCACGCTCTGGATCGTCGAACCGGCGGGGACCGCCGCCGCAACGTCGAATTCGAGGAGCCCGCGGCGCCTGAAGCCGTCGTCCGTGGTCCCCGCGAACAAGTGGCTTCCGGCGCCATTGCTCACGGTCCCATCCTCCTCGTAGATGGAGGTGTCGGCCAGGGGCTGGACCGACACGACATTCGACCACCCCGTCGCCGGGACCGAGAGGAGAAGTACTAGCACTGTAGCCATCGCGAGTTTCACGGGACCTCCGAACAAAATTCGTCGTGACCGTCGACCCCGCACGATTTGCGTCGATCAGCGGCTCGACACCGAACTCACGAGGGATAAGCAAGACCTGAGCCGCTGCGCACCCTAGTGCCATCTGTGTTCAGTCGGTCGGCTCGCCGTCGTTCAACATCCCTTCGATCTCGGCGGCCGTGTAGGAGCGCCCAAGGCCGATCCCGGGGCAGCGCTCGGCTTCTTCTTCCCACGCCCCCGGTTCGAGGACGATCTCGTGCCAGAACGGGTACGTTCGGCACTGCACGGGTTTTACGGGTTGCACACTGCAGCGGTCGTCGACGAGGAAGACGCACGCTTCCCCGTCCTCCACCTCCATCAACCAGCCTCCGTCACCGTCCAGCTCCAGCCCGTAGGTCATCGAAAGCTCGTAGGGCGTGAGCTCCAGATAATCGGCGATCTGCCGGACCTCATGGTCGTCGAGCGCGATCTGACCGGGCCGACGACAGCAGTTTCCGCATCGGGTGCAGTCGAATCGAAACTTCATCGTGACAACCTACCATGGTCCGGGAGCTCCAGGGACCGCCGGACGGCGCTTCGTCGCCGGGCTTGCCCTGCCGCATCCGCGCGGGTAACAACGTCGACGATGACCGATTCCGCTCCGCAGACCAACACCATCTGGCCGATCTTCGTCGGCGCGGCCGCACTGATGGCGTTCGGGATCGCGCTCGCGTTGACCGAGGACGAACGGCAGGTCGAAGGGACGCCGGTGGTGCAGCCAGCCCTCAATCCACCCACGGTACACGCAGACGGGGGGCCGGTGGAACTTCGCTACCAACCCTCGCCTCGTCGATACCGCCTCGTGCTCTCTCGCACCGCCACTTTGGGCGGAGCGGAAGCTTTGCTTCGCCTCTCGACGCTCGTGGAGGAACGCGTCGACGGAGAGGGGGTCGTCCGAAGCTACGAAGGAACCGAGATCAGCGCCGGAGCAGCCTCCCCTACTCTGCTCGCCGCACTCGACGACGTCGCGACCCAGCTCGACTCCACCGCCTACCGCCTCGAGCGTGACGCCACCGGCGAGCTCACTGCACGCGACCTCGTGGACTCGGAATCCGCGGAGCTCGCGTCGACGAGTGCGCTCGTGCTCGACGCACTCTCCCTCCTGCATCCCCATGTCCCACGGCAAGCGGTCGCAATTGGCGAAACGTGGAGCTGGAAGATTCCAATCTCCGCGAAGCTGGCGGAAGCCCGAACCGAGGGCGTCATCGACGCGACGGCGCGCGTCACCGGGCGCGATCTCGACGGACGCCCGGTCCTCCAGACCGATTTCGCATGGACGTGGTCGGGAGCAGTCCCCACCGAAGATCACGGGAATATCGAGGTCCAGGGTTCCGGTAAAGGGACCGGAACCACGACGTGGGATCCGGAGATCGGCGCACCACATCGGGGGTTCGTGGGGCTGACGACCCGACGGACGATCGAGTCGGAGACGACGGAGAGCGCAATCCGGATGGAGCTGAGTCCGGTCGATGTCGCCGCGGGCCAGCCCCGCGGCGAATAAAGCGCCCGCCGCTACGTCGATTGGTTGCGGCACACAGGCACCTACAATATCGTGCCGCACGTCTACGAGGTGGATTCATGATCAAACGACAAGCCACGACCCTCTCGGTACTTCTCGCCGCCACCCTTTTCTGCGGTCAGGTCACTGCCCAGCAAGCCGAACCGGCGAAGGCGCCCCCGACGAAGGAGACGACGGCGGAGACCAGCGCAGAAGACGCGGCGCGGAAGATTCAGGAGTTCTACGCCAAGACCAGCGACTACCAGGCGAGCTTCGAGCAGACCTACCACGACCTGGCGGCGGGCTCGAAAAAGTCGAGCATCGGTCGGGTCTATTTCAAGAAGCCCGGCATGATGCGCTGGGATTACAAGAACGCGAAGACCCCCAAACAGATCGAGAAACTCTACGTCAGCGACGGGAAATCGTTCTGGGTCTACGAGTACCAGTTCAAACAGGTGTTCAAACAGTGCCTCAAGGACAGCCAGCTTCCGACGAGCCTCGCGTTCCTCATGGGCACTGGTGACCTCCTCTCGGAGTTCGACGTCTCGTATTCGAAAGAGTCGACGAAAAACGCCCCTCAGCTTCGGCTCGTCCCGAAGGAGCCGACGTCCAAGTACAAGGAGCTGCGCTTCACGGTTGACCCCAAGACGTGGCAGGTCACACGGACGGCGATCTACGATCCCTACGGCAACATGAACGAGATCGTCTTCACCAGCGCGCGGGTCAACAAGAACCTCCCCAAGAGCGGGTTCGACTTCAAAGTCCCCAAAGGCGCTCGCGTCCTCAACCCGCAACAGCAGTGTCCCTGAGCGAAGCGCTGCAGGTCCCTGCAGTCCTGTGTCATCCCGACGGCCACAAGAGCTGCGGCGCCTGCTGCGGGATGTACAACCACATCGAACACGATGCTGAGACCACGCGGCGGCGCCTCGAAGCGCGCCGACGCGATTTCGACGCGACCGGTCGCCTCGACGACCCGGCGTCGCTCGAGGCCTTCAGCGCTCGGCATTTGCCCCGTCACGTGGACCTCTTGATGCCGGAGCTGCCGACCTGCCCGTTTCTCGGACGCCTGCGCGGGCAGGGAGACGAGGGAGCGACCTCGTGCAGCAAGGTCGGCTGCATGGTCCATCCCCTCCAGAACCAAGGGAGAGACGGGCGGGACTTCGGCGTTTACGACCGGTTCGTCTGTGAAGACTACCTCTGCGCGGCACACCACGTTCTCCGACAGCCGGAGAAGTGGCTCGTCATCGCCGCCGTCGAAGACAGCTACACTTACGGCCTCGTGATCACCGACCCGCTCTTCGTCCGGCAGCTCTTCGAGCAGACCGCGGACCTCAACGGGACGTACCCGGACGCGCGTCGAATCCAGCGCCCCGAGGCGATCGCCGCGGCGAGCCGCTACTTTTCGCTGAAGGCGGATTGGCGGTGGAGAGCCGACGACGGCGTCTTCGGACAAGTGGTCGCAGGCCGAGGGCTCGAAACGCCGCGAAGGGAAGACCCGGCGGGGCGTTTGGGACTCGAACCCCGGCCCGTCGACTCGATCCTGCGTTGCCTGGGGACCGACGTCGCGACGCCGTCCGACCTGCACGAAGCTCGCAAATTCGTCTCCGCACACGTCGCGGAGTTTGCGCGCGCCGTCGCCCCGTGACGCTCGATGTCGGGACTCGCTTCCGCAAAGACTCCCTTTGGCCTATCGTCATCGGAATGAACGCGAAGTGCTCCCCCATCCTCGTCGCAGCTCTCGTCCTATCGTCGTTCGCCTGCAAGGGTGAGCTCGGGGCGGATCTCGATGCGAGCGCGCCGACCGACGACGGAGGGAGCTCGGAGATAGGACCCCCGGGGGACGATCTCGGCATGGACGTCGGGCAGCCCGACATGCCGATGCCGATGGTCGATCCCCTCTGCACCGGGATCACCTGCACCCCTAACTCCCAGTGCCATGGCGGGGTTTGCTACTGCTCCCCCGGTTTCATGGGCGACCCGGCGACCGGTTGTACGGTGGGAAATCCGTGCGACGGCGTGGACTGCCCGTTCGGCGCGACGTGCCGCGACGACGGACTGTGTTCGTGTGACGCCGGCTTTGAGGACGACGCGCTCGGAGGCTGCGTGTACATCGACCCCGGGTTCCCCGAAGAGAGGACCCAGCAGGAAGTGTGTACTCGATGGGCGACCGACTATCCGCGAGCCGCCGTGATTCCATGGCAGACGACACCCGCGGACACGTGCGATCCGGGCGAGCTCGACCCCGAGTTTCAGCTCGACGGAATTCGGCGCGTCTCCCTCTTCCGGTGGCTGGCCGGCCTGCCCGCCGTCACATCACATCCGCGCTACGCCGAGCAGACGCAGGCCTGCGCGACGGCCCTGTCGGCCGAAGGGATCGGCATCCGTCCGACGATCGAGTCCTCGTTCACCTGCTACTCGGGCGACGCCGCCGAGGGGGCGTCGTCGAGCAACATCGCCCGGGGGCTCGACAACGCGGCGGATGCTGTGGACTACTTTCTGGTCGACGCCGATGCCGACACCCTGGGACGACGTCGGTGGCTCCTCAACCCCGAGATGGGAGCCACCGCGTTCGGCGTTCGAGGCGAATATGTCTGCATGTATGCGGTCGACGATAGCGGGTCGGCCAACCCCACGTGGGTCGCCTACCCCGTCGGCACCTTCCCGCAGGCCGCGCTGCTGGGCCCGTGGACTTTCTCCAGCCAGCAGCTCGATCTCTCCGAAGCGACGGTCACGATCACCGACGGCAACGGGGCCGAGGTCTCCGTCACCAATCTGCGCGAGGTCGCTGGAATGTTCGGTCTCCCCACGATCGCGTGGGAGGTCGCGGGAGCGACCGCCCCGGCGACCTACACCGTGAACGTCACCAACCTCAGTGGTGTCGAGACCGAAGTGACCTACACCGTCGGCCTCGTCGCCTGCCCCTGACGAGGACCGATTTCCGAACGACCTGATTTCGTCGCGTTCGGTGCGCTCCCCCTGCCAGAATGGTTGACCAGATGCCGATGGGAGGCTAGTTACAATCTTCTGCGGTTTCGTGGGCCGTTCGAAGAAACGAACGTCTCGTAAGCTCTTTGTCCCTGTCAGGTTCCGCGACTTTGGACCCAATCTACTGGGAGTCGTTAGCAATCCTCGGATGCCTCTGCCTTTCGGCATTCTTCTCGGGATCGGAGACCGCTCTCACCTCTCTGAACGCCAGCAAAGCGCGTCAGCTCGTCGAAGAAGGCGGACAGGAAGCGCTCAAGCTCTGGCTCGACAAGCCGATTCCTGTCCTCACGACGATCTTGATCGGCAACAACGTCGTCAACGTCGCGGCCTCCGCACTCGCCAGTGACGTCGCGCGCCGCGTGCTGGAAGGTACGCCCCAGGAGGGCTGGGCCATCCCTGCCGCGATCGGCGTCATGACGTTTCTGTTGCTGACCCTCGGGGAGATCACGCCGAAATCGATCGCCAAACGGCTACACATTCGGGTCTCGCAGATCGCGATCCGGATCATTCGACCGCTCCACTATCTATTGCTTCCGCTGTCGGTGCTCTTCGTACGATTCGCTCGGACGATGCTGAGGACCCTGGGCTTCGATCCCGACGAAGACAACGTCGTGACGTACGAGGAGATCGAGTACCTCATCGCGCTCGGTTCGCGCGAAGGAACGTTCTCGGAGGACAAGGAACGACTGTTGCGCAGCGTCGTGGAGTTTCCGGAGACGCTGGTCAAAGAGATCATGGTGCCGCGCACCGACGTCGTCGCGGTCCCCGGCGACATCCAGCTCGATGCGTTGCTCGGGCAGCTCATCGAGTGCGGCCACAGCAGAATCCCCGTCTACGGGGACTCGATCGACGACATCCTCGGGATGTTCTACGCCAAGGATCTCATCCGAGTTCACGCCGCCCACGAAGAGGCGAAGTTCAGGATGAGCAACCACCTTCGCTCGTCGTATTTCGTACCGGAGAGCAAGCGGATTGCCGACCTCCTGACCGAGTTTCAGGGCAACCGAACGCACATCGCGGTCGTCGTGGACGAGTTTGGCGGTACCGCCGGGATCATCACGCTCGAGGACATCATCGAGGAGATCTTCGGGGACATTCAGGACGAGTACGACATCGAGCCCGACCAGATCGACGAGATTCATCAAGACCTGATCGTCGCCGACGCTCGGGTCCCAATCGACGAGATCGAGAAGTTCTTCGGGATCGATTTCCCAGACGAGCCCGACTACGAGTCGCTCGGTGGGTTCATCCTCGCCCAGATGGGCGTGGTCCCATCGGTGGGCGATCATTGCGATTGGGAGAACCTGCACTTCAAGATCCTCGAGGCCGACGAGAAGCGGATTATCCGCGTCGAAGTCGAGCGCGTAGAGCGCTCCGAAGGGGAAACCGAAGAGCCAGTGCCGCAGATCGAAGAGACGGCCTGACGTGAAGTCTCGCCCCCTATTGAGACTGTTCGCGGTCCTCTTCCTGGTCGTCGTCGAGTTCGGCATCGCCCTTCCCGTCCTGCCGGCGCTGGCCGTCGCGCTCGGCGGCAACGCCCTCGACATCGGCCTTCTCTACGCCGTGCAGTCGTTGGGACAGTTCCTTACCGCCGCTTTCTGGGGCGGGCTGTCCGACCGGCTCGGCCGCCGTCACGTCCTGGTCGCCACGATCGCCCTCGTCGCGCTCTCGGAAATCGTCACCGCTTTCGCCCCTTCGCTCCTCTTTCTATACGCGATTCGCCTCGTCGTAGGCCTTCTGGGTGGTTCGATCGCCGTCGGTTCTGCGCTCGCCGCCGACGTTACCGACGACGAGAACCGCTCGAAAGGGATGGCGGTCGTGGGGATTTCGTTCGGGCTCGGCTTCACCGTCGGGCCGGCGCTCGGTGCGCTGCTCGGATTCTTCGCACACGATGGCCCAGGCCCGCTGGGGGCCGGCCTACCCTTCCTCGGTGCGGCGGCCGTCGGCCTGGTCGCCGCGATCCTGGCCGCGACGATCCTCACGGAGCCGCGGATCTCTGCCGAAGAACGGGCCGAACGACGGCGACGACGTCCTACTCTGCACGACATGAGGCAGCTCCTGCGTGATCGCCTGACGCACGCGACCCTGATGCTGAACCTCCTCTACACGGTGGGGGCGTCGGTGATGGAGAGCACGTTCTTCATCTTCATGTTCGATCGCTACAACTACGACGAGCGCCAGGTAGGAATGATGCTCGCGGGTCTCGGTCTCCTGATGGCCTTCGCGCAGGGCGGCGTGGGGCGCGTCTCCCGGAGACTCGGGGAGGTGCGGATGACCCTCTTCGGTGGGTTGACGGTCGCCGTCGGACTCACTCTGGCGCCGTGGTTCCAGCCGCTGTGGATCCTGCTCTTCTTTCTCGCGATCGCGACGATCGGCCGAGCCTACATCTATCCGGGGATTCTCTCACTCGCCTCGAAGACCGAGCCGGGGCGCGCCGAACCGGGTCGAGTCCTGGGTGCCCTGCAGGCGTTCGCGAGCCTCGGGAGGATCGTGGGTCCCGCGGCCGGAGGCGCTCTTTTTCACTGGGTCCACCCTGCCGCGCCGTTCGCCGCGGCCGGTGTCCTGATGGCAATCTCGGTTCTCTGGTGGCGAACTCGCTACGAGTGAGTTCAAGTGCCGGATGCACCAAGGTGGCGAGGGCTAAGCACAAATCGCCGATCGCCAAGAGCCGCCCGGCACTTCGTCGATGGCGCGGTTTCAAAGATTTTTGACAGTCATGAAGCTTTTCACTACCAACGGAACTGAATCGTCGTTCAATCTGGTCGCCAAACGGCCTCGTATCAGGTTGACAACGGTGAGACTGCGTGGGATATGGGCACCGCTTCGCGTCACCCAAGAAGCGCGTCAAACTCGGAGTTGTCGGGTATGTACGGACGCCACGTCACTATTCTGGGCTTAGCCACCATCACACTGGTCGTCATACTGGCGGCCTGCGTGAATCCTCGAGAGGGGTATGCGCCGACCCAGCCAATCGCGTTCAGCCATCAATTGCATGCTGGAACCAACCAGATCCCCTGTCAGTACTGCCATGTTGCGGTCGGCGAGGGACCTCACGCGTCGGTCCCGGGCACCAACACCTGCATGAACTGTCATAGTCAGGTGCAGAAGGTGGACCCGAAGACCAACGAGATGAGCCCGGAGATCAAGAAGATCTACGAGGCCTGGGAGACCGGTACGCCCGTTGAGTGGGTGAAGGTTCACGACCTTCCCGACCACGTGCGCTTCATCCATCAGCCGCACATCAATCGAGGTTTCGATTGCACGGAGTGCCATGGCGAGGTGGAGAAGATGGACGTCGTCGAGACGGTCAACCCGTTCAACATGGGTTGGTGCATCGATTGTCACCGCAATCCGCCTGACGATCACAAACGCCCCGCCTCCACCGACTGTGTGACGTGCCACTACTGAGGCATCGACTGAGCCGTACCGAGGGCACACTTGGCCCCGAATCGAGAAACGCACATGAGCAATAAGCGTCCCGAAGAAGGTTTCCGGCACGATCCCAACCCGGTGGCAGGCGCCGAAGCGCGACTCCGCCGAGAGGGAGCGACCGACGATGTCACGATCTCGTTTGGCGACGGATCCGAAGATCTCAAGATGGATCGCCGCGAGTTCATGCGCGTCAGCGGCGTCGCTGCAGCCACCGCAGCGATGGCGGGCAGCGCTTGCCGAAGCCCGGTCGAGAAGATCGTGCCGTACGTCGACCGTCCCGAAGAGATTCGGATCGGCACGCCCAATTACTATGCGACGTTCTGCTCGGGATGTTCGGCGAACTGCGGCGCGCTGGCTCAGACGCGCGGCGGCCGTCCGATCAAGCTCGAAGGGAACCCGCGTCACCCGGTGAGCCAGGGCGCGCTGTGCGCTCGTGGCCAGGCCTGGTACCTCGATCTCTACGACCCTTCTCGGGCGCGAATGCCCGCCCGCCTCGGCGACTCGCCGACCGAGATGAAGTGGGAAGAGGTCGACGCCGAAGTCAAAGCGGCTCTCGCCAAGGCGAAGGGCGTCGCGCTCCTCACTCGCACGATCAACGGGCCGGCTCGCGTCGCTCTCATCGAAGAGATCGGCCGTGCCCTCCCCGGCTTCAAGCACTACCAGTACGAAGCGATCGGCTCGGAGGCTGCGCTCGGTACGACCGAAGCTGGCTTCGGCGCACGACACGTCCCCCTCTACCATTTCGATCGCGCAGACGTCGTCGTCTCTCTCGGAGCCGACTTCCTCGGCACGTGGCTGTCGCCCGTCCAGTTCACGAAGGACTGGTCGAAACGTCGCGATCCCAACGGCCGCATGTCGCGCGTCGTCGTGTTCGAAGGTCACATGACCGTCACTGGCATGAGCGCCGACGACCGCTACCGGGCGCGCCCGAGCGACCTCCCCTACATTGCGATGGCGCTCGCGAACGTCGTCCTCGCTCAGAAGAAGGCCGGACCGCTCGCGCGTAGCGCAGCAGCCGGCGCTGTGGGCGCGTTCACTCCGGAGGCCGTCTCCGAGCTGACCGGGATCCCCGCCGACGTGTTCACGCGCATCGGCGGCGAGCTCGCCGAGCACGCCGGAGCGAGCATCGTGGTCGCCGGTGGAACGTCGGCTCATCAGGCAGGTGGCGTCTCGCTCGAATCGGCGGTGAACCTCCTGAACACGGCCCTGCAGAACGACGGCCGCACGATCGATCGATCGCGCCCGTCGTTGCAGTCGCTCGGCAGCCACACGCAGCTCGCGCAGCTCGTCGCCGACATCAACTCCGGCAAGATCGACACCTTGATCGTCGACGGCTGCAACCCTATCTACAGCGCCGCTCCCGACCTCGAAGTGGCGAAGGCGTTCGAAAAGCTCGCTTTCATGGTGAGCGTCTCCGACCGCGCCGACGAGACCGCGCAGTACGCGAAGATCCTCGCTCCGCAAGGGCATCCCCTCGAAGCATGGGGCGACAGCCAGCCGATCGCGGGAACCTACGCCATCCAGCAGCCGACGATCACCCCGCTCTTCGAGACCCGCTCGCTCGAGAACTCCCTCATCGCATGGGTCGGTGAGAAGGTTCCCTCGGTCGCGAAGCACGCTGCGATCCCCGAAGCCCCCGCGGGCAACCGACCTGGCGCGAACAACGCGCCAGACCCCGGCGCATGGTACCGCTATCTGCGCAATCACTGGGAGACGAAGCTCTTCGCGCAGGCGAAGACGCTCGGATCTGCCCGCGAGTTCTGGGAGGACAGCCTCCGAACCGGCGTCTTCCAGTCCTCGGCGACCGGCACCAAGCTCGCCGCGCGGCTTCCGGCCATCCTCGGCTCGCTTCCGAAAGAGATGCCTCCCAAGCGCGCGGAGAACAAACCCAACGATCTCAGCACGAAGGAGATCGAGCTCGTCGCGACCGTCCCGCTCTACGATGGTTCACAGGCGAACAACGGGCACCTTCAGGAGCTCCCCGACCCGATCACGAAGCACGTGTGGGGAACGTTCATCGCGCTGAGCCCGTCGACCTTCGAGGCCGCGGGTCTCGAGCACGGTCAGTGGGTCGAAGTGACGCCCGAAGGCGGCACGGCGATGCGCTTTCAGGCGCTGATGCAGCCCGGCCTTCACGACGACGTGATCGCGATGCCGCTCGGTTACGGACGCACCGCGGCTGGCATCACCGCCAACGAAGTCGGCGAGAACACTTACCTCCTCACCCGGTCGGCGGACGGAGCGCGCGCTTTTGCCGGCCTGACGGCGAGCATCAAGAAGCTCGGCGACACCGACAAGATCGCGATCGTCCAGGGGGCGCAGATCCTCGACACCAAGCGACGTCCGATCGCGTCGACCACGACGCTGGAAGAGTACAAAGCGAACCCGAGCGCCGGGATTCACACCCACGCGCCGGGACCCGACATGTGGGACTCGCACGACTACGGCGAACTCAAGTGGGGGATGTCGATCGACCTCACGAAGTGCACGGGCTGCAGCGCCTGCGTGACCGCGTGCATGGAGGAGAACAACATCCCCGTCGTCGGCCGCCAGGGGATCCTGGAAGGCCGCGAGATGCACTGGATCCGCGTCGACCGCTACTACCAGCTCCCGAACACCAAAGAGGTGTACGAGCTGCAGTCGTCGGTCTTCAACGACCCGATGTTCGAGAAAGTCCCGATGGAAGGCTTCTCGAAGTTCATGGACAACCCCGTCGTCATCAACCAGCCGATGATGTGCCAGCACTGCGAGCACGCACCGTGCGAAACGGTCTGCCCGGTCTCGGCCACGATGCACAGCGCGGACGGGTTGAACCAGATGGCCTACAACCGCTGCGTCGGAACCCGGTACTGCTCGAACAACTGCCCGTTCAAGGTGCGCCGGTTCAACTGGTACAACTACGTGACGGACCGCCGCGAAGGATGGTCGGCATTCCTCACCAAGCTGTATCCGGAGCTCGGACGCCACGCCGACCTCAACGTCCGTGAGCCGCTCCAGATGGGGAACAACCCCGACGTCACCGTGCGCGCACGCGGCGTCATGGAGAAGTGCACTTTCTGCATCCAGCGGATCCGGCGGGCGAAAGTTCAGCTCAGAAAAGAAGGACGCTCTCGAATTCAGGACGGCGACGTCATCCCGGCATGTCAGCAGACGTGCCCGGCCGACGCGATCGTCTTCGGGAACCTTTCGGACGAAGAGAGCGCCGTCGCGAAGTTGCACGCCGAAAAGCGTGCCCTCTCGCCGCTCGTCGAAGTTGGCGTGCACTCGTCGGTCGCATACCTGACGAGCGTTCGCAACAGCCACGAGAAGCCCGCTGGCAATGAAGCCGCCGCGGACGCCCACGCTGCTGATCACGGTTAAGGAACGAGACGATCATGAGCACAGCTGTAAAGTCAGGACTGACCGGACACCCGAATGTCGTCGAAGGGGCAGGTCCCCTCGGGGGCCCCAAGGCTCTCCGTGAACCGCTCGTCGACAACAATCGGAGCTACGCCGACGTCAACGACGACATCGCGCGGCACACCGAGATCAAGCCGACGAAATTGTGGTGGGGGGCCTTCATCCTCTCGTTCCTCGGTGCCAACCTCTTCATCGCTTCGCTGTTGCTCGAAGCGACGGTAGGTATCGGGACGACCGGCATCAGCCACCCCGTCGGCTGGGGTGTCTTCATCGTCAACTTCGTCTTCTGGATCGGTATCGGTCACGCGGGAACGCTGATCTCGGCGATCCTCTTCCTGTTCCGACAGAACTGGCGAACGGCCATCAACCGGTCTGCCGAGGCGATGACCATCTTCGCGGTGGTCACGGCGCTCGTTTTCCCGCTCATGCACACGGGGCGCCCCTGGTACGCCTTCTACTGGCTCCTGCCGCTCCCCAACGGACGCGGTCCGCTCTGGATCAACTTCAACTCTCCGCTCATCTGGGACGTCTTCGCGGTGTCGACCTACGGGACGATCTCGGCGGTCTTCTGGTTCGTCGGCCTCGTGCCCGACCTCGCCAGCGTTCGTGACCGCGCGAAGCACCCGCTCCGTAAGAAGATCTACACGATTCTGTCGCTCGGCTGGGTCGGAAAGAACCGTGGCTGGCGCCACTACGAGTCGGCCTACCTGATGCTGGCCGGACTCGCGACGCCGCTCGTCCTCTCCGTTCACACCATCGTTTCCTTCGACTTCGCGGTCTCGGTCATCCCGGGCTGGCACACGACGATTTTCCCGCCTTACTTCGTCGCAGGCGCCATCTTCTCCGGTTTCGGGATGGTGCTCACGCTCACGATCATCATGCGGGCGGTCTTCAAGCTCGAAAACTACATCACCATCAACCACCTCGAGTCGATGGCGAAGGTCGTCCTTCTGACGTCGCTCGTCGTCGGCACCGCGTACACCACCGAGTTCTTCATCGCCTACTTCTCCGGGGTGGAAGGCGAGCGCTTCACGTTCGCGAACCGCCTCTTCGGTCCCTACTGGTGGGCCGGTCTGCTGATGTACGGCAACAACATGGTCGTCCCGATGCTGCTGTGGTCGAAATCGATCCGGCGCAACATTCCGGCCCTGTTCGTCATCTCCATCTGCGTCAACATCGGTATGTGGTTCGAGCGATACGTCATCGTCGTGTCCTCGCTGCACCGCGATTTCCTCCCCAGCTCCTGGGGAATGTACGAGTTCAAGTTCGTCGACTGGGGCCTCACGATCGGTTCGTTTGGCTTCTTCATGACGTTGTTCCTGCTCTTCTGTCGGGTGCTCCCCACCATCTGCATGTTCGAGGTGAAGAGCGTGATGGATCCCGACAAAGCATCGCGCTTCGCGCGACGGGAGGTGTCCGGTGAGTGACGAAAAGAAAGACAAACCGGAAGAAACGGAGAAAGAGGTGAAGGACGAAACCTCCGAGCCCGCCGAAGAAGAAGTCGAAGAGTCCGGAGAGTCCTCCGACGCCTCGAGCGCCTCGGAAGCATCCGACGCCTCCAGCGCCTCGGAAGCATCCGACGCCTCCAGAGACGAGGAATCCGAGGGTGACGAAGCCGAGGAGTCGCTCGGCGACGAGCTCTCAGATGCCGCCGACGAGATTGCGGCCGCCGTTTCGGACGCGATGGGCGAAGATTCGGAAGACTCGGACGCCTCGGAAGCTTCGGAGCCGTCCGACGCCGACGATGACGACGCCGTGCCGGCCGCGGTGGCTGCCGCTGCCGCGACCCCCAAGACCGAGGAGCTCGACCGAGCCGACGTCGAGACGATCGACCACGTTCGCGACGGACATTCGGACGTGCTCGGCATCGCCGCTTTCTTCGATCATCCCGACCACCTCCTCTACGCGGCCGAACAGGCGCGAGAGGCGGACTTCGAAGACTACGACGCCTACTCGCCCTTCCCGATCCACGGGATGGACGACGCGATGGGTCTGGGCCGCAGTTGGATCCCGTGGGTCACGTTCTGCGCGGGACTCACCGGTTTCACGACCGCGTCGATGATCGAGTTCGGCATCATGGGCTACGACTGGCCGATGGTCTTCGGTGGCAAGCCGTTCATCGCCTGGCCGAGCTTCGTGCCGGTGATGTTCGAGCTGACCGTGCTCTTCGCCGGCGTCACCACGGCGATCGTGATGCTCGTCGCCGCTGGCTGCTTCCGAAAGCCGTTCATCATCGACCCCGAGATCACCAACGACCGGTTCGTCCTCTGGATCTCGGCGAACGACCCGAGCTTCGACCACGTCGGCGTCATCGATTTCATGAAGAAGCTGAACCCGATGGAAATCCGCACCCTCAAGAAGGACGCCAAGTCATGAGGACGCTCAAGCAACGCACGGCACTGTTGTTCCTGGTCCTGGCGAGCGTTCCGCTGTCGGGCTGCCTGGAGTGGTGGCCCGAGATCGGAATTCCGGCGGGCGCGGAACCGTGGGGCGAGCTGAACCCTGCGCAGTACGCCTTCTACAGCATGCACGAGAACCGGGCGATCGAGGACCAGGAGCAGGGAATGCGCCTGCCTCCGGCCGGCTCGATCTCCACGTCGCATCGACCGTATCCGTACGACGTGAACGACCAGGCCGCGGCCAAGGCGCTGCGCAACCCGATCGCCCCGACCGAAGAGAACCTCGCCTACGGCAAACAGATGTACGAAACCACGTGCATCGTCTGTCACGGAGCGAACGGCCAGGGCGCCGGCTACGTCGTGCCGCCCTACCCCGTCCCGACCGACATCACGTCCAACGCGATCGCCAACCTGAGCGACGGCGAGATCTATCACGTCATCGCCAACGGCAAGGGCCGGATGTGGTCGTACAAGAGTCAGCTCACCGAGATGGAACGATGGGCGGTCGTCAACTACGTCCGCGTGCTCCGGCGAGCAGCGTATCCCGAACCCCGCGATCTCGAACGCGTCTCCGACTGAAGGCTAAGTCGTCATGGCTCACGATAAGAAACTGACTCCCCCACGCGACTTCGAAGTCCCGGCGACGTTCAACACCGTGACGATCGCGATGGTCGTCGTCGGCGTGCTGGCGTTCGGCGCAGGATTCGCCGTCGACGCACACGCGGCCTGGAACGGCTACCTCATCGGGTTCTGGTTCACGCTGTCGCTGGCCCTGTCGGGCCCGTTCATCGCGTCCACCCAGTACCTCTCGATCGCCGGCTGGAGTGCCACGATCCGACGCGTCGTCTTCGCGTACGGCGTCTACCTCCTGCCCGCGCTCGTCTTCGGCATCGTCGGCCTGCTCGGCGGGTCGGTGTTGTACGAATGGTACGACGCCGAGCTGGTCCACAACGACTACATCCTCAAGAAGAAGGCCGGATTCTTGAACCCGGCCGCCTTCGGGATTTCCACCGTGGCGATCCTCATCGCTCTCATCGGCGTCTCCACCTGGCAACGACGAGTGGACTACGCGCAGGACGAAGACGGCGACTACGCTCATACGAACACCGCGAAAGGCGTTGCTGCGCTCTTTCTCTTCACGTTCGTCGTCGGGTTCTCGTTCCTGGCCTGGTACTGGATCATGGGCCTTCAGCCCCACTGGTTCTCCACGATGTTCAGCGTTTACCTCTTCGCAGGCATGTTCCAGTCCGGGCTCGCCCTTACGATCCTGATCGTTCTGTGGATGCGAGATCGCGGCGACTTTGGCGACTACCTCGGCGAGCGGCAGATCCACGACCTCGGGCAGCTCCTGTTCGGGTTCACCGTCTTCTACGCCTACATCGGCTTCTCGCAGTTCCTCCTCATCTGGTACGCCAACATCCCCGAGGAGGCGCTGTGGTACGTCACGCGCGGAACGCCGCCCGACATCTCCACCGGATGGGACGCGTTCTCGCTGATCCTGCCGATCGCGAAGTTCATCCTCCCGTTCTTCATCCTGCTCCCGCAGGCTCACAAGAAGAACAAGAACAACATCCT
This sequence comes from uncultured Bradymonadales bacterium, assembly GCA_964411125.1. Taxonomy (GTDB): domain Bacteria; phylum Myxococcota_A; class Bradymonadia; order Bradymonadales; family Bradymonadaceae; genus JBFIHF01. Next base: position 100,374 of record CAYPJU010000003.1, read on the forward strand.
CCGCTTCGTCGCGGCATGGTTGATGTTCATGCAGCTCTACGAAGTCTGGTACTGGGTCGCTCCGACGCCGCATCACGGTGTCGAGGGCTGGGCTACCGCACCGTCGGTCGTCCACGCGCTCATCGAATTCGGTGTCGCCATCGGATTCATCGGCCTCTTCCTGAACGTCGTCTTCCGGCACCTGACCAAGCACCCGGTCATCCCCGTCAAAGACCCGTTCCTGCACGAGGCCGTCAAAGGACATCACCACGGCACCGCGCCTCCCAAACCGGCCGAGATCAAGATCTCCTGATCGGAACGAACGAGAGCAAACGATGAAGTTGTCGAACATCCATAAAGGAATCCGAGCCGCTGCCCTCATCGGTGGCGTCCTCGTCGTCGGCCCCGCAGTCTACGCACAGGGCATCGGCGTTCCCACGTTTCAGGAGCTCCTCGTCCCGACCAAGACCGCGCTCGATCGCGGCAAGGTGGTTTACGAGCGCAACTGCTCCAATTGCCACGGTCCCGACGGGATCGGCCAGACGCCCTACGCGGCCAAACTCGGAACGCCCCTGCCGAACCTGCAGGCCGGCGAGTTCCCGAAGAACGGCGGCGGCAAGGTGCAGATCTACAACACGATCACGAAAGGCACCGGAGGACATCCGGTCCTGACGAACCTTGCCTACCAGGATGCCTGGGCGGTCACGCACTACACCCGAGCGCTCGGGAACGTGGAACTGACGGACCCGCCGGAGATCTTGCAAGCCGCGATGACGGAAGCCGAGAAGGGGATCTGCAAAGATTCCGTCAAGGGCACCATCGAGTCCAAGATGGCGTTCCAGGGCGAGGAGCAGGTTGCCAAGGGGATGCAGGTCTACACGGCCAACTGCGCGTCGTGCCACGGCGCCGAAGGTGGAGGAGACGGCGCCGCCGCAGCGGCGCTCAACCCGCCCCCGCGAAACTTCAAGGCGGCCGACGAGAAGTGGACGAACGGCACCAGCCCGCTCGCAATCTTCAATACGCTCGCCAACGGTATCTCGGGGACGTCGATGGCGTCGTTCGCCCATCTCCCCGAGGAAGATCGTTGGGCACTCACGCACCTCATCCGCGAGAAGTGGCTCCCGGCAGAAGCGAAGCAAGAGTCGACGCCCGAGCAGATCGTCGACGTCTGTCGTTCTCTTTCGGTTGCGGGCTCGACGGTCCGCATTCCGATCGAGAGCGCGATCCGCTTCTACGCCGAAGACAACGTCGACCGTCGCACCGTGCGACTCGAGTCGTACGGGACCTCCTGGGTCACCGACGGGGCCGACGCCCGCCGCGGCGAGCAGCTCTTCGCGGCCCACTGCCAGATGTGTCACGGGCCGAACGGATCGGGCTCGAAGATGGGCCCGTACGGATCGCAACCTCCGTACCTGTGGGTCGAGGTCAGCGCGCTCGAGCCCGCCTCCGCCGGCGGATCCGTCCAAGACTTCGCGAAGCGAACGATGGGTGGAGCGCACGCGTCGATCCCCGACATGACCGGGGCCGCGCAGCTCTCGCAGAAGGACTGGCAGTCGCTCCACGCGTACGTCGCCGCGTTCGAAGGTATGGGCGAAGCGCGCCCTGCTTCGACCCGCCCCGCTCCCGAGCCGGTGCAAGACGCCGCTCCGACCGACGTCGAGGAAACGACGCCGGATGGCGCAGCCGAGTCCGAGCCTGCCGAGCCGGCCGCAAAGCCTGCCGAGCCGGCGGCGCAGCCAGAGCCGGCAGCGGCGAAGCCGGCGCCGGCAGCAGCTCCCGAGGCCGCCGAGGAACCGAAACCCACCGCGCCCGCCAATGAAGGCGGCGCGGACGCAGCGCCTGCGGCTCCCGAAGAAGGGTCCGACGGTCAGGAGTAGAGATGTCTCCACGCGACCGAATCTCGGCCTACGTCGAGCTCACCAAACCCGGCATTCTCCAACTGCTCGTCCTCACGACGATCTGCGCGATGTTCGTTGCCGCCCGCGGCGTCCCCGACCTCGGGCTGATGGTGTGGGCTCTCGTCGGCACCGTGCTCGTCTGCGGCAGTGCCAACGCCTACAACATGGTCTGGGATCGCGACATCGACCACCTCATGGGTCGAACCGCGCATCGGCCGATCGTCAGCGGGCGCGTCACTGCCCGCCAGGCGTTCGCCTTCGCCACCGTCATCGGCATCGCCGGGCTCGCGGTCCTCTGGTTCGGCGCCAACCCGCTCGCCGCTGCGATGGGCCTCGCCGGACACCTCTTCTACGTCATCATCTACACGATGATCCTGAAGCGTAACACGCCGCAGAACATCGTCATCGGCGGCGCCGCGGGAGCATTCCCCCCGCTCATCGGCTACGCCGCCGTCGCTGGCACGCTCGACCTCGCCGCCTGGATCATCTTCGCGATCATCTTCCTCTGGACGCCGCCCCACTTCTGGGCCCTCGCCCTCTACAAAGACGTCGAGTACGGCAAGGCGAACGTGCCGATGATGCCGGTGGTGCGCGGGCATCGCAGCACGAAGCTCCAGATGCTCTTCTACATGGTCCTCCTCGTGGGGTGCACGATCGCTCTGACGGTCGTGGGCGCGATGGGCTGGGTCTACACCATCGCCGCCATCGTCCTCGGCACCGTCTTCACGGTCGCGTGCGTGAAGACCTTGCTCGACGACACCGACCGCTGGCCCCGCCGGACGTTCGCGATTTCCATCGCCTATCTCGGGATCCTGTTCGGCGCGATGTCGGCTGACAGCATGTTGTCGCGACCGATCTGGACCGTGGGCCCGGTGCCGTCGAGCCTGACGACGCACGCGACCCGCATCGCCGAAGGCCAGGCAAACCGTGTCGTCGACCGAGCCCGTGAGATGGCGACCCCCGAGCTCGCCATCAAGTGAACGCGAAGCGATTCGCCGCGATCATCCTTCTGTTCGGCGCCCTCGCCGTGCTGCTCGCCCTCGGCACCTGGCAGGCCGGACGCTTCATCGACAAACGAGAACGCTTCGATGCCATGGAGGAACGCCTCCCCCTGGCGCCCGTTCGCGTCTCCACCGCACGCGAGCTCGAACAGGAAGACCTCGCCTGGCGCCGCGTAGAGCTGACCGGCGGCGAGTGGCTCCCCAGCGCCACGGCCGGAATCGCCAGGCGGTTCTACAAGAATCGCCCCGGATACTGGGTACTGACGCCTTACAGGTTCGAGGACGGTTCGGTCGCGTTCGTCCAACGCGGCTGGTCGCCGGAACCCGTTTGGAAGGATGCCGCTGGCGAAGATCTCGCTGGCTACCCTGCGATCGGCCTGCTGCAGCCTCTGGGCGAAGTGAACCCCGACGTGGTGGCGCGAGCGGCGTTGGAAGCGGGTGAGTTCGACATCTGGAGAACACCCGAGATCGGCGAGCCCGACCTCGAGGTGCTGTACGACGCGCTACAGGTCGACGACGCGCGTCCGACGGTTCTGGTGGTGCTCGGCGAAGACTACGCCGAAGTGCGCGGCGAACAGCCTCCCATCCCCGATGTGACTCACCTCACCCAGCCCTACCTCACCCCGATGACGCACTTCGGCTACGCGTTCCTCTGGTACGGCGCTGCCGTGCTCCTGTGCTGGCTATTCTGGGCGGGGTGGACCGGCCGGCTGGACCCGAGCTACCGGGCCAGGCGAGACGACTGAGATGGCGTGGTACTCGGTCTTCTCGAAGCTGTACGATGCGACCCTCGAGAAGTTGTACGCGGAGTATCGCTCCGAAGCGTTCTCTGGCCTTCCCCCCTTCGACCGCGCCCTCGTGGTCCCCTGCGGAACGGGCCAGGACTTTCCGTACCTGCGGGCGGCCAGCGCCACGGGGCGAATCGTGGGCGTGGACCTCTCCCCCGGAATGTTGGAGATGGCTCGGCGCCGCGTTCGCTCCGCTGGTTGGGAGAACGTGGACCTCGTCCAGGGGGATGCCCGTGAGCTCGCGATGCTGGCGGAGCCCGGATTCGACCTCGTCGTCTGCTCGCTCGGTCTCACCGTGGTGCCAGACTACGAAGAGGTTTTCGATGCCGCGTGGTCGCTCCTCGCCCCCCGAGGAACATTCGTCATCTTCGATGTATGGGCGGAGCGGAGAACCTTGCAGACCTACCAGGTGGAGCTCATCGCGCGCGCCGACCTGTCCCGCCGAGTGTGGCTCCCGCTCGAGCAACGGGCGACGGAATTCGAATTGCGCTTCCACGACGCCCGCCGATCGGTCTTCGGTGGAAGACTCTTCACGGCGCGCGGAACGCGCCCTGACGACAATGCATCGGGTCGCTGAGCCGCCGGCCTCGAGGTCTGTCGTCGCTCACGCCAGCCAACAAAAAAGCCCCGCGGTAGCGCGGGGCTGCGAAAGGAGAACCCGACCGTTCAGCGAACGACCGCCACCGCGGCCGGCTCGCAGAGCCCGTAGGAATTGCCCCACGAGTTTCGGATGTAGGTCGCGACGGCTGCGACCTGGTCATCGTCCAAGTTCGGGTAGCCGGGCATGACCGCCTGCGCCACTCCGTCCTCGGTCGGTGCAGGTCCCGCAGCGCCCTTGAGGATCGCCGTGAACGTCTGCTCACACGTTCCGATGTCGTCGGCCGCGCCGACGAGCGTGCTCGCGAGGCCGCTGTAGCCTGCTCCGTCCTGTCGGTGACACATCACACAGGCGGAACCCGGCGCTTTGTGGACCCCTTCGTTGTAGACCAGCTCGCCCTTGCGCATCAGGTAAGCGAGCTTCGCCTCGTCGTCCTGGAGCTCGCCGTACGTCGGGAGACCCGGTTTGCCTGGGGCGCGAACGATCTCGCGACCACCCTCGATCCCGCGCGCCGGGTCGTTCCCCTCCCCGTCCTCGTCGGGCTGCTCGACGCCGCCATGTTCGCCGACAGCCGAAGCCGCGAACTCGCGTTCGGCGCGCTCAATGGCAGCCTTCGCGGCGATGTTCGACCAATTCCGACCGTCGTGCTTGAGCACGTCGGGCGAGGTACCGGCGAAGAACAAGATCATGAAGACCAGGCAGGTGATCAGCATGTAACGCACGATCGGTTTCTCGACCGTGAGATGCATGAAGTTCTTGATCACGAGCCACGCCTTCACGAACGCGATCCCGAACGCCGTGACGAGGACGATGATCGTCCGCGTACTTCCTTCGAAGGTCTTCGCGATCTCGGGGCCGATGAGGCTGGCGACCAGGAGTGCGAGGAGGATGAAGTAGATCTTGATCATGTGCGCATCGCTGTGCGCGTCGTGATCGTGATGATGATCCGCTGCGTGTGTGTCTGCCATCGTTCGACCTACTTCGCGATGTAGAGGAGCGGGAACAGGAAGATCCAGACGATGTCGACGAAGTGCCAGTACAACCCGGCAAACTCGATCCGCTGGAGCTCGCGGCCGTGCCATGCATCGTACGCGACGAAGGCCATGATGATCATGCCCCCGATGACGTGCGAGGCGTGGATGCCTGCTGCGGTGTAGTAGAACGCCCAGAAGCCGTTCGCGGTGATCGTGAACCCGTGCATGATCTCGTACGTCCACTCGGCCGTCTTGATGCAGAGGAAGAGCCCTCCGCCGGCGATCGTGGCGAGCATCCACTTGGCGGCGCGCTTTCCGTCGCCGCGTTCGGCCGCGTTATGGGCCAACACGGCGAAGAGGCTCGACGTCAAGAGGACGAAAGTGTTGGTACCACCGGCGATCACGTTGGTGTGAACGGAGTAGTTCCCCCACTCGGGGTGTCCGAGTCGGTGCATGAGATACGAGGCGAGCACCCCGCCGAAGATCACGATCTCCGAGGCGAGGAGCCACCACACGGCGAGGCGCCCCGTCGGGATGCCCATGACGCTGCGCGTCGTTGCGATAGGTCGAAATGCCATGATGCGTCAGCCTTCCGAGGGAGGAACGTTCTGAGGCCAGTAGTCGTCTTCGTGATCCGGGTGCGCGTACTCGTACGGTCCGCGGTACACGGTCGGCAGGCCTTCGGGCCAGTTTCCGTGCGGAGGCGGAGACTCCGTCGTCCACTCGAGCGTGGTCGCTTTCCAGGGGTTCTTCGGAGCCTTGGGTCCACGCAGCAAGCTGTGGACGAAGTTGAAGATGAAGAGCGCCTGCGCAGCGAGCATCACGAGGAGTGCGACCGTCGCGACGACGCGAAGGTTCTGCATCTCGAAGAGCTCGGGGTAGTGCTCGAAGCTGTAGATTCGACGATGCTGACCGGCAGCACCGAGGACGAACAGCGGCATGAAGATCGCGTTGAACGGAATGATCGTCAGCCAGAAGTGCCACTTGCCGACCTTCTCGCTCATCATCCGTCCGAACATCTTCGGGAACCAGTGCGTGAGGCCCGCGAACGTGCCGATGATGGCGATCGGGAAGAACGTGTAGTGGAAGTGTGCGAGCACGAAGTACGTGTCGTGGAAGTAGATGTCCGCGCCGCTGGCGCCGAGGAAGATGCCCGTCACGCCGCCGATCAAAAACTCGAAGATGAAGGCGAGCGCCCAGAGCATCGGGACCGTGAACCGGATCGCGCCGCGGTAGAGCGTAGCGATGAAGAGGAACATCATCTCCGCGATCGGAATCGAGATGAGGACCGTCGTGACCGTGAAGACGTTCGCCATACGCGGGTCGATCCCCGCGACGAACTGGTGGTGTGCCCAGACGAAGAACGAGAGGACACCGGTCGCAATCGCCGTCGCGAGGATCAGCCGGTAAGCGAAGAGCTTCTTGCGTGCGTTGACCGTGATGATGTCGGCGACGATGCCGACCGCCGGCAGGAGCACGACGTAGACCTCCGGGTGTCCGAAGAACCAGAACAGGTGCTGCCACAGGATCGGGTCACCACCCGCAGACGGCGCATAGAAGGTCGTGCCGAGGTTCTGGTCGAAGAGGAGCATGATCGATCCCGCGATGAGCGGGCCGACCGACGCCATGAAGAGGATGCTGGCGATGCAAATCATCCAGACGACCATCGGAACGTCGGTCCACTTCATCCCCGGAGCGCGCGAGTTCATCGCCGTCGTGATGAAGTTGATGCCGCCGATGAGGAAGGCGACGAACTCGATCGCGACCGCTAAGAGCCATATCGTCGCCCCCCACCTCGTCATGTTGTACTCGGCCACCGCCGATAGAGGCGGGTACGAGGTCCAGGCGCCGCCGAAGCCACCGCCGGGAACGAAGAGGGAGATCAGGAGCACGACCACGCTGAGGAAGAACAACTGGTAGGAGAGACGGTTCAGGCGCGGGAACGCCATGTCGTCACACCCGATCATCAGCGGGATGCAGTAGTTTCCGAAGGCGGCGATCAGAACGGGCATCGCCACCCAGAAGATCATGATGGCGCCGTGGTTGGTGACCAGGGCGTTGTACTCGTGGGGGGAGACCGTGCCGTAGAACGGAACCACGGTGCCCGGCCATGCGAGCTGCCAACGGAACACGTACACCATGAACGCTCCGATGAGCGCCATGAACATGCCCGTGAACATGTACTGCATCCCGATGACTTTGTGGTCCGTCGAGAAGACGTACTTCGACCAGAAGGTCTCTTCGTGGTGATGATCGTGGTGGTCGTGCGACCCCCCGTGCGTGTCTGCTGCGTGGGCCATGACTTACCTCTCTCCTGCCATCGACTGAACCCAGGCGGCGTAATCTTCGGAGCTGTGGACGTGAAGCCGAGCTCCCATGATGCCGTGTCCCATTCCGCAGATCTCCGCGCACTGGATCATGAACTCACCCTCTTTGGTGGGTTCGAACCATCCGGTGATCTCTCGGCCGGGGATCGAGTCCTGCTTCAGGCGGAACGTCGGGACCGAGAAGTTGTGAAGAACGTCGCGGGATTCCAGTTTGTAGTGGTAGACCTTGCCCACTTCGACGTGGAGCTGGTCGACCATGTGAATGTCGTCTTCGGTATCGATCTCGCCGTCAGCGCCGGGGTGGACGAACGTCCAGGCCCACTGCTGACCGATGACGCGAACGGTCGCGTCCGGCTCGGGCAGATTCTGTTTGACCAGCCACCACGTGTGGACCGCGAAGATGATGATGACGATGTCGCAGAGGATGATGAGAGCGTGGGGCCACGTGATCCATTTCTTCAGATCTTTCTCGTCGCCCGTCACGTAGCCCGGTTTCACGCCCTCCTGCTCCCGGTACTTCCAGAGCAGGTAGAAGAACATCCCTGCGGTGAGCAGGAACCAGAACGTCGTCATCACCAGGATCAAGTTGATCAGGAAGTCGATGTTCTCTGCGTATGTCGACCCTTGCGGGATTCTCCACTCAATCATGACGGTTCACCAGAAATGAACGACGAGATACGCCGCGATTGCGAATGCGATTGCCCCGATGAAAGCGCGTTTGAACCACGACAGTGTCACGTCGTCAGCGTTGTTGTTTTCGTCGCCCGCCATCTCGGCTCCTCCTGAAATCTTACTGCAGCTTCTGGATGTACGCGGTGACGTCCTTGATCGCCTGCTCGTCCTCGAGCGAGCCGACCATGGCCGCCATCGATGCGCCGGTCGTATCCCCTTCGACCGCCCCACGGATACCGTACTTGAAGTGCTTCAACTGTTTTGCCGTATACCAATCGTACTGATGCGTGATCCGGGGAGCCCCTAGAGCTTCCGAGCCCGCTCCGTCAGCCCCGTGGCATGCCGCACATGGTGCGTAGAGCTGGCCACCCCGGCCGGGATCACCGCCCTCGATCGACTTCTCGTGCTTCCTGGGGGGGAGACTCGCCACGTACTCGGCCACGGCCTTGATCTCTTCGTCCGTCGAGACCGTCTGGGAGAGCGGCCGCATCCGAAGTCCGGCGATGTCCTCGGCGTGCGCGCCGCGTAGACCCGTCTGGAACTTCCTCAGCTGAGCTTCCACGTACCACGAGCCGAGGCCCGCGATCGCGGGTGCTTCGACGTCGGGCCGTCCCAGGCCGTCTTCTCCGTGGCATTCCTGGCAGTTGGTGAAGAGTTCTCCACCACTTGCGCCGTCGGGATGCGCAGGAACCTGCTTGCAGGCGGACACGCCCAGGCCGAGACCCGCGAGTACCACCACGACTGCTAACCTCTGCATCGCAAACCTCCAACTACTCCCACTCGGCCCGAGCATAGCGGGAATGTTTTCTGGCTTTCAAATATTTCTGAAAAGACCAAACTGTACTTCTCTCACAGGGTCTTCGCATGAATCGAAACCGGCTCCAAAAGCCGTCGCGAGCGACGCCCGCGGTCCCAAATCCGACGCGATTTCGCGCCAAGATGCGCGCGCACCCTCGCATAGCTTTGCGCCACTGTCTAGGCCGATCAGACGGAAAACGCCCCCCCCTCGGCGTCGGCCCCCGGGGTCCCCTCGTTTGACTGGCGCGAAACCAACTTCTAGATTGCCGACGACTCGGAGTTTCACCGATGAGCAGTAGAGAGCCAATGTCAGCCAGCACACCAGCAAGACGTCCCCTCGTACCGAACGCGATCCTGGGCGTCGTCGTCTTCATCCTCACCGAGGCGATGTTCTTCGGCGGGTTGATCTCCGCGTACGTCATCGCCGAAGCGGGAGCTTCTCCCGGCACCTGGCCTCCGGTCGATCAACCTCGGCTCCCTGTGGAGGCTACCGCCTTCAACACCGCGGCGCTGCTGGCGAGCGCCGTCTTCCTCGCGCTGGCGAACAGCAGATTTCGTGAGTCGGCACAGAAGGCGACGCGCCTCATCCTGGTCGCTCTGTTGCTCGGGATCTTCTTCTTGGTGTTCCAGGGATACGAATGGGTTTCGTTGATCTCGCAGGGCCTCACGATGCACAGCAGCAACCACGGGGCGTTCTTCTACCTCGTAGTCGGTCTGCACGGCCTTCACGTCTTCGCTGCGATCAGCGCTCTGGGAGGCGTCTACTTCCGGGCGCGCTCGGGTAACCTCGGCGGCGACGTTCTGAAAGCGACGTCGCTCTTCTGGTACTTCGTCGTTGGCCTCTGGCCGTTCCTGTACTGGCAGGTGTACCTGTGAAAAATGCAATGGTCACCGCGGCAATCGTCGCCGCATCGGCCCCCGCTTCAGCGTTCGCCTGCGCCGTCTGCTTCGATGCCTCGGCGGAGACGCGTGGGGCGTTTCTCGGAACGACCGTGTTTCTTTCGCTTCTCCCGCTCGCGGTGATCGGCCTGATCGTGTTCTGGCTCTACCGAGCACAGGCCGCGGCTGCCGCCGAAGACGTCTGATGTTGCAGATCGAAGGCTTCCGCCTGCGACCCATCCCCACGCTGATCTTCGCGCTGTTCGGCTTTCTCTTCGGAGCCCTCACCGTCTGGCAGGTGTCGAGGTTCGTCGAGCGCGCCGAGATCGAGGACACGCGCGACGCGCGGCTCGAGCTCGAACCGGTGACGATCGAATCGGCCAGCGATCTCGCAGGTCCCGACCTCGACAATCGACGCGGGGTCGTCAAGGCGCGGCTCTTGCCTCATACCGCCTTCGTCGTCGAACCGGGCAGTGGGGGCCGTTGTCACGTGGTGAGCCCCGTCGAACTCGCAGACGGTTCGATCGTCGCGGTCAACCGCGGCATGGTCCCGACCGAACGACGAATTCGGTGCAAGACCGACGAAATGTCGGAGCCTCAGGGGGATTCGTGGGACGTCCTGATCACGGTGCCCGACGAGGGACTCGTCGACTACAGGGCCCGGCACGAGCCGGAGCTCGACTGGGCCGCGATGGACGTGCAGGGGATGTTCGAGCGATGGGAAATCGAACCCGACTCTCGCGCCGTTCTGCTCCTCTCCGCCGACAACGGCGGCGATCCCCTCCCGCGCGCGGGGTGGGACAGCGTCACCAACCCCTACCTGACCTCGTTCACCCACCTGAACTACGCCGCGACGTGGTTCGTCGGTTTCCTCATCGTCCTCGGGTTCTGGCTCGCGACCTGTGCGGGCGCGTTCGACCCGAGAGACGCCGAGTAAACTCGACGTTTGAACTCGTTTGAATGGACCCCCGGGCTCTGAGCGGGCAGTCTCGGCCGCGGTGGTGGTGCTCTCTGAGGCACCCATGAAGCAAACGAACAACATTGCAGTCGTCGCGCTCGTTCTCTTCGCAGGTTGCGGAACCGACCTCCCCGTCGAGGACGAGACTTCGGAAGTCGCGCTGCTGACGATCCCCGGCGATCACCGGGGCGACTCGCTCAGCAACCAGGCGGAGGTCGTCTACCACGAGGTAGATGGCCACGCCGTCATCAGCGGGGACATCGTCGTCCCGTGGAGCTGGCTGTCGGCCGAGGGCCGGCAAGGGGAGCGCTCGCAAGCTCTGGCCGACGTCGACCGACATCAGATGCACTGGCCGAGCGGAATCGTCCCGTACGTCTTCGGCGACAATCTACCACGCGAGACCCGAGATCACGTGAAGGCTGCTATCGCGCACTATCACGCGCGAACGAACATCCGCCTGGTCCCTCGAACGACGCAGACTTCCTTCGTGAAGTTCGTCCCATCCGACGGCTGTCGATCCTACATCGGCAGAATCGGTGGGCCGCAGGAAATCTGGCTCGCCCCCAACTGCGGAACGTCCGCCGCGATCCACGAGATCGGCCATGCGCTGGGTGTCTGGCACGAACATACCCGGCAGGATCGCGACGACTACATCGACGTTCGATGGAACAACATTCAGGCTGGCGCCGAGGGAAACTTCGACAAGTACCCGTTCGGGCGCGATCGCGGCGCGTACGACTTCGCCTCGGTGATGCATTATCACTCGGGCGCGTTCGCAAAGGACGCGGGGCTCTTCACCATCGTGAAGAAAGGGGGCGGCGAGATCCGTCACACCGCCGAGCTCAGCGCCGGAGACGTGCGACAGCTCGCCACCGTTTACCCGCCTCCGGCCGATCGCCTCGCCAGCGACCCGCGACTCTGTCTGACCCTCGACGACTCGCAGGGCCGACCCCACGGGGAAATGGGCCGCATCCGGATCACCCACGAAGACCGGCGCGTCGAGTTCGCCCACCCGTTCGACCGCCCCCCGGTGGTGTTCGCGGAGACGATGACGCGACGCGGAGGCGACCCGTCGGTCGTCGAGATCTCCGACGTCACGACCTCCGGTTTCACCGTGAGAGTCTCCGAATGGGATTACGAGGACGGACGTCACACCGCCGAAGACGTGCACTACCTCGCCGTCCCCCCGGGGAGGCGAGGCATGCACGTCGAGGGAACACGGATGTTCGTGACCCAGGCAGGCGTGGTCGACGTCGGGAAGAGCTACCGAGCCATTTCCTCGTCCGGGGGTTCGAAGCGCGTGGTCTTCGCGCAGCCTCAAGCCGACGCCGCGCGTGTGGCGGTGGCTCGGGTCGACGCTGTGACCAACGAAGGGTTTCGGGTGCGTCTACAGTCCGAGGATCGACTGCGAGGAAAGGCGCTCCCCTCGGTCCCGACCGGATGGATCAGCATCACCAGCCCGCACGGATCGCTCGGCCACTATCGTTCGGGACGGACCCACACCCATCGCTGGTCGGTCGTGGACTTCGAACGCGCGGGGTGGGAGTCGGACAGTCCCATCGCGCTGGTTCAGATGCAATCGGCATACGGCGGCGACGCCAGCCATCTACGGATGCGACATCTAGAGGGAGCACGGCTCGACGTCTTCGTGGAAGAGGAGCGTTCGCTCGACGACGAGGTCGAGCACACTACCGAGAAGGTCGGCGCGATCGCCCTGCCCCGGAAATGGTTCTCGACGGATACCTGTCGCTGAACCGGTCGGGCTAAAGGCGTGAGCCGCTCGCGGGAGCCTCAGATCTGCCCCGCGTCGACCGTCCAGGTCTGCCGCAGGTGTGGGAGCAACTGCTCGGCGATCTCCTCGACCGCCTGTTCCAGGGCCAGCGAACCGAAATTGACGCTGACGTCCGCCTCACCCCCGCCGAGATCGACGGATACCAGCACGGCGTCAGTCGGCTCGATCGCAACCCGGAGGTTTCCGAGAGCCGGGGGAACGTCGAGGTCGGTCAACACGATCATCCCGGCCAGGGCGAGCGATAGGCCCGCCGCAGTGGTCGTCTCGACTCCGGCGACCAGGCGCTCGTCGAGCACGATGCCCCGCAGGCCACGGTTGAAGAAGCGCCGTTCCAGAGCCGCCACGAGTTCCGCGCGCCGTTCATGGGGGCCGACCCACACCACGGCACCCTTGTGGCCGTTTCGCGCGAACCGCTCCCAGGCGGCGACCGGCCGAGTGTCGATCGAGATCTCCTTGTCGGTCCGCTGCAACGTCCCGGTGATGATCCCTCCACCCGCGAGGTCGAAGCCGTCAACGACGACGAAGCGCCCCATCGGCATCACCTTGTTGTGCAGGTCGACCGCCAGCGGCTGCTTCGTCTCCAGGACCACCTCGGCGACGTCGTCGCGTTTGAGGACACCGTCCGGCCGCTCCACGGTCTCGAGGGTCGAAGCGTCGATGACTCGGACGAACTCCGTCACCTTGCACTCGAGCTCCTGGGTCGCGAGCTTGATCTTGTAGTTGGCGCCCTTCTTGAGGCCCGTCCGGCCCATCCAGAATAGGTTCGCCCGGACGCGGTTCGTCACCTCCGGTTCGTCGGTGGCGTGAGCGCCGACGTGCCCGCGCTCCACGAAGATCTGTTCGGTGAGCGTGATGCCGACAGACTCGCCGGCCGACGCCGAGCTACTCGGTGCAGCGTTCCATCGCTCGATCGTCTTCACCACGCCCCTCTTGTCGTAGGGCTGGAACACGATCTCGTCGCCGACCTGGAGGGTCCCCGACTCGATGCGGCCCGCGAGGATCCGGCGCTCGTCGAAGCGGTAGACGTCCTGCAGAGGAAATCGCAGGGGGAGATCTTCGTCGAACCTCGGCATGTCGAAGCGATCGAGCGCTTCGACGATCGTCGGCCCGTCGTACCACGACATCGAATCGTCGGGTCGGTGGGCGACGTTGTCGCCTTCGCGCGCCGATACCGGAATGAAACGAATGGGGTCGAGCCCGATCTGTGCGAGGAACTCTCGGTACTCCTCCTCGATCGCGTCGAAGACGGACTGGTCGTAGTCGACGAGGTCCATCTTGTTGACCAGCACGACGACCTGTCGGATCCCGAGGAGGCTGAGCATGTAGCCGTGGCGCCGACTCTGCTCGCGCACCCCCTCGTTGGCGGCGATCAGCAGGAATGCCGCGTCGGCGCTCGCCGCGCCGGTGATCATGTTCTTGAGGAACTCGCGGTGTCCCGGGGCATCGATGATGACGTAGGGGCGCTCGTCGGTACGGAACCAGATCTGCGAAGTATCGATCGTGATGTTCTGATCACGCTCGGCCTGCAGGGCGTCCATCAGAAACGCCCACTCGAACGGGACACCGCGCTTCTGACACACGGCCTGGATCTGTTCCAGCTTGCCTTCGGGCAACGAGCCGGTGTCGTGAAAGAGGCGCCCGACGAGGGTCGACTTTCCATGGTCGACGTGCCCGACGAAGACGATTCGCAGAGGGGTTTCTGTAGTTGATGGAGGCGTCACGCGGCCCATCCGTTGTCGTGAGGTAGTGCGGCCGTCCCGTCCGAGACGACCACCGGGGGTCACATGTATCCCGATGCGCGGAGTCGCTCGAAGGCGTCTTCCGCTTCCTGGTCCTGCGCGCGGGTACTGCGTTCGGCGATCTGGGTGTTCTTGAGCTCCTCGATGATCTCGGGGACCGTCGCTGCGGTCGAGTCGACGCCGCTGGTGCACGGCGCGCAGCCGAGGCTACGGTAACGCTTTCCGCTGTCGTCGGCGAAGTAGAGAGGGACGACCGGGATTCGTTCACGGTCGATGTACTCCCAGATGTTTTGCTCGGTCCAGTGAAGGAGCGGATGCACCCGAAGGTGAGTCCCCGGCTCGAAGTCGGTCTTGAACTGGTCCCACAGCTCGGGGGGCTGGTCTTTGAAGTCCCATTCGAAATCTTTGGTGCGCGGAGAGAAGTAGCGCTCCTTGGCGCGGGTCCCTTCCTCGTCGCGGCGGATTCCCAGGATGACGGCTTCGAAACCGTTGTCGGCGATCACCGATTGCAGGGCGTCGCGCTTGAGGAGCGAGCAGCATTCCACGCGGGTCGCGGTCCCCTGCGGGAACGTCTTGCCCGATTCGAGCGCCGCTCGGTTCTGTCCCGTACGCAGATCCAGGTTCCAGACGTCGGCGACCTGGTTACGGAACTCGATCATCTTCGGCATCTTGTAACTCGTATCCACGTGCACACACGGGAACGGCACATGACCGAAGAAGGCTTTGCGAGCGAGCCACAACATCACGCTCGAGTCCTTGCCGATGCTCCAGAGCATCGCCAGGTTCGAGAACTTGTTGAAAGCCTCGCGCAAGATGAACATCGACTGGTTCTCGAGCTCGTCCAGATGCGAGTAATCCGGCATCCGGTCGCGCGGCGAATACCGCTCGGTGTCCAGCAACCCGAGGGCCCCCGCTTCGTCGAGGTCCCAGAAATCTTGCTCCAGTTTTACTGCTGCCTGGCTCATCACTACCTCGTCGTCCACGACGGAGTCGCCACCGTCACTTGTGGAGTCCGCACTCTCTGTCATCGGGCCTCTCCCACCACCATCGGCCGGACCTTTCGTCCCCACCTTCGGAGACGGCGCGCGTGCAGGGCGCGCATCCGATGGACGGGTATCCGGAATCGTGCAGGCGATTGTAGGGCAACCCCCGATCCGCCACCACACGCCATACATCTTCGGACGTCCAGTCCGCGAGCGGATTGAGTTTTAACAATCCACCGTTCAGCATGTCCATCTCGACCTTCTGCAATTCCGACCGAGTGGTCGACTGGCCACGACGCATTCCTGTAGCCCATGCGTCCGCAGATTGCAAAACGCGCCGAAGCGGCTCGACCTTCCGGATCTTGCAACATTCTTTCCGGTTTTCGATCGATTCATAGAAGCTGTTCGGCCCTTTTCGCCGCACGAGGTCTTCGACAGCGCCCCCTTTGGGAAACAGGACTTCCACCTCGATCCCGAAGAAATCGCGCACAGCCGCCATCGCGTCGTACGTCTCCTGGTGCCAGCGCCCCGTGTCGAGCGTGAAGACCCGGACCTCGGAGTCGACCCGGACCGCCGCATCGATCAGCACGATGTCCTCGACGCTGAACGAGCACGCGATCGCCAGTCGACTTCCGTAAGACTCCGCTCCCCACGCCAGAACCTCCTCCGCGGATGAATGTGCAAACCGCCCGTTGAGTTCGGCGACGTCACGAAAGCTCGGGCGTTCGATCTTTCCAGGCTGCAATGCCACGCTCACGGCCACTCCTCTGCTGCTCCACACAACTCCGACGCACGATACCCAACAATCCCTACCGGTTCAATAGGGATTATGAAACGGGCGGCTTTCCTAAGGGCTCGGTTGCAACGACATTCGCGCTCTGGCATCCAATCTGCGTGGAAGAGCCCGATCAGACCGTCAGCGTTTCTCGCCTCGTATCCCTCGCCAGACCTCACTGGCGAGCCCTCGTGGTCGCGACCATCGCACTCTTCGCCGGTGCGGGCCTCTCGCTACTGTACCCCCAGGCTGCCCGGATCACGGTCGACGACGTTTTCACCCAGGCGGCCACCTACGACCTCGGCTTCGTCGTCGCCATCGTCCTCTGCCTCTTTCTCGCCCAGTCCTTCTTCGTCTCGCTCCGCTACTACCTCTTCACGGTCGTGGGAGAACGCATCGTCGCGAACCTCAGGAGGCGGCTCTACGAAGCGGTGATCAACCAGGAGATCGGCTTTTTCGACGCCACGAAGACCGGCGAGCTCACGAGCCGTCTCGCATCCGACACGCAGGTCATCCAGAGCGCGGTCACCTCGAACCTCTCGATGGCGCTGCGGTACGGTGTGCAGGCGATCGGCGGCATCGCGATCCTTTTCTTCACGTCGGTGGACCTCGCGATCGTCATGATAGCGGCCGTCCCCGCCCTCGTCCTCGCAGCCGTCTTCTACGGACGGAAGGTCCGCCGGCTCTCCCGCGACGTGCAGGACCGCCTCGCAGATTCCACCGCGGTGGCCGAGGAGACCATCGCGGGGATCCGGACGGTCCGCAGCTTCGCGCGAGAGTCCGACGAAGAGGCGCGCTACGGAAAGGCGGTCGAGGCGTCCTTCGTCGCCGCGCGGCACCGAACCCGGGTCTCCGCCATCTTCACGGGGGGCGTCAGCTTCGTCGGTTACGCCACGATCGCCATCATCCTGTGGTACGGGGGAACCCTCGTACTCGACGGCGAGATGACGGCCGGCGAGCTCACGGCCTTCATCCTCTACACCTTGATGGTCGCGGTCGCGCTCGGCGCGCTGAGCGGCCTTTGGAGTGACTTCATGAAGGCGTCGGGCTCCGCCGAGCGCGTCTTCGCCCTCCTCGACCGCACGCCCACGGTCACCAGCCACGCCGACGCCAACGACAGTTTCGTGCTCCAGGGCGACGTCCGTTTCGACCGCGTCACCTTCGCCTACCCGACCCGGTCGGAGGTAGATGCGCTGAGAGACGTCACCTTCCGGCTCTCGCCGGGGGAGAAGATCGCCCTCGTAGGTCCGTCGGGCTCCGGCAAGTCGACGATCGCGGCTCTGCTCCTCCGCTTCTACGACCCTCGGGAGGGATCGATCCGGTTCGACGGCGCCGACGTGCGCTCGCTGAACGTGGACCGGTTGCGGGAACAGATCGGCGTGGTGTCGCAAGAGCCGATCCTCTTTTCCGGCACCATTCGCGAGAACGTTTTGTACGGGCGGCCCACCGCGTCCGACTCAGAGGTGATCGAAGCGCTCGAATCGGCCAACGCGTGGGAGTTCGTCTCCGAGTTTCCCGACGGGCTGCAGACCGTCATCGGAGAGCGCGGGGTGCGCCTGTCCGGCGGTCAGAAACAGCGTGTCGCGATCGCGCGAGCCCTGCTCAAAGATCCGCGGGTCCTCATCCTCGACGAGGCAACCTCGGCGCTGGACGTCGAGAGCGAGAGTCTGGTTCAGGCTGCGCTGGAGCGATTGATGGAGGGACGTAGCACGCTCATCATCGCGCATCGACTCTCGACCGTGTCCGCCGCGGACCGGGTCGTCGTCCTCGACCACGGCCGAGTCGTAGAAGCGGGAACCCACCAGGAGCTCGTCGCAGGGGACGGGCTGTACCAGCGGCTGATCCAGTCCCAACGACTCCTGGGCGCTTGAGCCCGACGCTGCGGACAAAAAAAGACCCCGGCATCGACCGGGGCCTCGGATACTTCACCTCACATCGTTTCACTCGGTGCCGGTGGCCGGTTCGCGAACGATGTTGAACTCGACGCGTCGGTTGAACGAGCGGTTGCGATCCGACGTGTTCGGCAGCACGGGGCGGGTCTCTCCGTAACCCTTCGCCGACAGCCTCTCGGGGCTGATCCCGGCCTGGACGAGGTAGTCGCGAACCGCCTCGGCGCGAGCTTGCGAGAGCTGCAGATTGCCTTCGTCGGCCCCAACGTCGTCGGTGTGTCCCTCGACCGCGATTTTCGCAATCTGCGGGTTGGCGATCATCACGGATGCGACCTGATCCAGGAGGTCGTAGGAGCGCGGAAGGATCGTCGCCTTGCCCGTCTCGAAGAACACTTTCTGCTGAATCTCGATCTTGGTGTCGCGCAGCTGAACCAGCGACTCGGCCGGGGCCGCCTTCATCACGACCTCCACGAGCTGCTTGCCGTCGACTTCGACCCGGATGTCCTTGCCACTGGTGAGGTAGCCCGGGGCCGACACCGCCACCGTGTAGCGCCCCGCCTTGACGTTCTCCTCGAACGTTCCGTCGGAGTTCGCCAGCACGTCGTAGTCCTCTCCCTCGCCGGTCATGCGCACCTGCGGCCGCGGGACCGGCTCGCCGGCCTCGTTGACGACGACGCCACCGATGACGGCGTTCGCGGGGACCGGCTTCAGTTCGATCGTGAGAGGTTGCTCGCCGGGCTCGGTCTCGAGCTTCGCATCGACCTCGAGGGGGAGATACTCGGGATGCTCCACCACCAGCTTGGCGATCATCCCGGGGGTGAACGGGTAGCTGACGAACTCGCCCGTTTCGTTGGCTACCTGTGCGGTCTCCCCGCTCGGGTAGCGGATCACGGCGCCGCCGACCGGCAACTTCGTATCGGCGTCGACGACCTCTCCGACGAGGATCCGCTGGGGCGGCGCCGCTTCGCCCCCTTCCTTCTCGACGTATTCGATCTTCGGTCGCGGATCGATGGTCCAGCTCGCGCCGAACACCAGCGTCCACGGCGGCGTGACCGGAAGCCCGTAGGCATCCTGCGAAGTCAGGCCGAAGTCGATCCCGGCGTGAAGGCCGAGATTTTCGATCGGCTCGGCCTTGGCACCGAGCGAGATGAGGTTGGGAAACGAGCCGAAGCCCGCGTCGGCGACACAATCGAGCGATTCGTTGCCACAGACGCCCTCGTCCCCACCGACCGGCACGGAGAGGTTCCACGCCAGAAACGGGGAGACGTACGGCAGGTCGTAGGCGAAGCCGAGGCCGATCTCGAAGAAGTTGTAGGCGCTCAGCTCGTAGGCGAACCGCTCGACACGCGTGACCTCCACCCCGTCGGGGACGAGGTTCGACGAGTTGTCGATCTGGAAGCCGAGGTTGAGGTGACCCTGCAGGTCGAACCCCGTCGCCATCTGCGATCCGTCGAACGAGAAGATTCCGCGCGGCCGTACCGAGGTCCCCGCGAACCGAAGCCCCGCGCTTCCGAAGTCGGTCGGGAAGTCGAAATCGAGCTGACCAGCCACCCAGAGCCCCTGGGCGACGGGGAAGCTCCCTTTCAACCCGAGCCCGAGGTCACCCTGGCTCAACATCGCCTGGGGTCGCCCGAACGTGTTGACGTTCGCGCGCGTCTGCAACCGGGCGTGGATCGACAGCGCCTGAAGAGGGCTAGCGATGAAGAGAAGATTCCCGGCGAACAACGTGTTGACGTCGTTGAACCGGATCGCGTCCCGCCCGCTGTAAAACTCGCCCAGCAAGGCGAGCCCGTACGTCCCGGTCGTCCCTCCCCAGGCAGCGGATACATGCTGCAGCCCGGTCGTGCCGTCGAGGTTTTGCATCGGGGACGGGTGACGCGGATCCCCGGCGTCGGCCGGGGGCGGCTCCGCGGTCTGCGTCGAGGCGCTCGCGTTCGCATCGGCGCCAGTCGACGGCGCGCCATCGCCATTGCCTTCGTCCGCCGCTTTCGCGCCTTCGGCAACCGGCTCGTTTGCGGCAGGGGCCGGCTCCGAACTTTCGATCGGCTCGGACTCCGGCATGTCGGGAAGCTCGGTGGGAGCATCCAGGTCGTCGGCGCCCGGCAGCGCCTGCGCGCTCGCCGTTCCCGCCATACTGCTCAAGACTGCAACCGTGCTCAGACCGGCTATCCAACGTCGCATCGGACTTTCTCCGTGTTGGTGAGTCGAGGTCTGTTCTTCCCACCGAGTCAGGCGGGTGTCAAGATCCCGGCCAGTTCCAGTGCCAGGCGGGCGACCCCGAAAACGACGAGGAAAAAGAGCGCGGACACGAGCGCAGGCATCTGAATCCTGCGCCAGATTCGATGAGCGCCGTAGTCGAGACGAACGCCCCGGACGTTCTGGACCAGGTGATGCGCGGCGGTCACGGCGAAGCCCACCACGAAGAGCGCTCCGAACGGATGCAGCTCGAACGACCGCACGAGGTCCCCGTGGAGGAAGGCCCCCGTAGAACGCGTCATGCCGCACCCGAAGCAACTGTACCCGGTCAGCGTGTGAAACGGACAGACCACGAACCCAGCCCCCGGCACCCGATGGGCCAGCACCACGTACGCCACCATCGCGACGAACGCGGCGACCACCCACCACCCGCGACGCCGGGTCCGGTCGTCGAGCGACCTATCGTCAGATTGCGTGGCCGTAGTCACCCGCCCCGCCTGGAGAACCGTTCTCCCAGGCGTTGTTGAGGGATTGCTGAAGGAAGAAGGGACCGAGCACCAACACCAGCACGAAGAAGTTCCCGTCCTCGTACTCCGGCTCCACGCCCCACGCACGCTGAAGCTCCACGACCGACTCGCAGAGACGCCACATCATCCACACCTGCCAGAAGACGCAGAGCAAGACCGACAGGACGCACTCGAGAGGAACGTTGAACTCCTCACGCCCTAGACCGGCGTTCACTTCTCGCAGGGTCCGGTACCAGTAGTAGACCAGATACCCCCCGCAGGTCAGGCTGCTGAGGAAAAAGACGAGCACGAGCTCGACGACGGGGTTTCTCGGTTCTCCGCGAATCAATGCACACTCCATGGCTATCCGCGCACGATTCTAGCGACCGAGACCGCGGAGGGACAGCAGTCTCACACCGCCCGAACGAGCAATCCCCTGCAATCCCTATTGACTTAGTATGGATTGGTTGGGATGATCCCCGCCGTACGCAGCACCGAACGGAGGCGCGCATGAGTCGAGCACTGTCAAACCTGAAAGGGACCGTCGCCATCGTAGGCGCCGGCCCCGGGGACCCCGAGCTGATGACCGTCCGCGCGGTTCGCCTGCTGGCACGCGCCGACGTCGTCCTCGTCGACAACCTCGTCGGCAGCGACATCCTCGACGGGTGCCGGCGAGACGCGCGAATCATCGACGTGGGCAAGATTCCGCGCGGTCGGCAGACCAGTCAGGACGTCATCAACGCCCTCCTCGTGAAGGAAGCCCGCGGCGGCAACTTCGTGGTGCGCCTCAAAGGGGGCGACCCCTTCGTCTTCGGACGCGGCGGAGAAGAGGCCGCCTATCTGCGGCGGCATGACGTCGACTTCGAGGTCGTCCCCGGCATCTCGAGCTGCATCGCCGTACCCGAGGTCGCCGGAATCCCGGTCACCCATCGCGGCGTCTCGACCCATTTCACCGTCGTCACCGCCACCGCCGTCGGCGACGAGCTCGACCTCACCTGGAAAGATCTCGCGGAAACATCCGGCACACTCGTGATCCTCATGGGGGTCCGCCGGCTCCCCGACATCACCGCTGCCCTCGTCGCCCATGGGAGACCGGCGAGCACCCCTGCAGCCATCATCCGCGCGGGCACCACCCCCCAACAGGTCGTCGTCGAAGGCGTCCTCGGGGACCTCGCCGTCCGCGCCCGCGAGGCCGGGGTCGAGTCGCCCGCCGTCATCGTCATCGGCGACGTAGTCGCGCTGCGAAGAGAAATTGACCTTCAAGGGCTCGAGAATTTCGAGACCCGCATGAGAGCCTGAGGCACAGATGTATCAGTACACCCAAATCGATCAGAAGATCGTCGACGAGCGCGTCGCACAATTTCGCGGGCAGGTCGCCCGACGCCTCAACGGCGAGCTGTCCGAGGACGAGTTTCGTCCGCTCCGGCTGATGAACGGCCTGTACCTGCAGCGCCACGCCTACATGCTGCGCGTCGCCATCCCGTATGGGTTGCTCGACACACGCCAGGTGCGGATGCTCGCTCACATCGCGCGAAAGTACGACCGCGGCTACGGCCACATCACGACGCGGCAGAACATCCAGTACAACTGGCCGAAGCTCGCGGAGGTCCCCGACTTGCTCGCCGATCTCGCCTCCGTCCAGATGCACGCCATCCAGACGAGTGGGAACTGCATCCGCAACATCAGCGCCGACCACCTCGCCGGGG
This sequence comes from uncultured Bradymonadales bacterium, assembly GCA_964411125.1. GTDB lineage: Bacteria > Myxococcota_A > Bradymonadia > Bradymonadales > Bradymonadaceae > JBFIHF01. The sequence goes on from CAYPJU010000003.1 coordinate 122,832, forward strand.
TCGCGGGGGACGAGATCGAAGACCCCCGCCCCTATTGCGAGATCTTGCGACAGTGGTCGACCTTCCATCCGGAGTTCTCGTTCCTCCCTCGCAAATTCAAGATCGCCGTCACCGGCGCCACCAACGACCGCGCCGCAGTCGCGGTGCACGACATCGGGCTCCGCATCGTGGAGAACGAGGACGGAGAGCGTGGATTCCAGGTGATCGTGGGCGGAGGCCTCGGGCGAACGCCGATCCTCGGGAAAGTCATCCGCGAATTCCTCCCCAAGGCGCACCTCAACTCGTACTGCGAGGCGATCCTGCGGGTCTACAACCTGCACGGTGACCGCGACAACAAGTACAAGGCGCGCATCAAAATTCTGGTCAAGACGCTCGGCGAAGAAGAATTCACGCGCCAGGTCGAAGAGGAGTGGGAGCGCATCAAAGAGACGTCGCTGTTGCTGACGCAGGAGGAGATCGATCGCGTCTCGGCGTTCTTCGAGCCCCCCGAGTACGCTTCCGACGCCGCGTCGCACTCACTGGACGAAGCGCTGGGCGACAAACGTTTCGCTCGATGGTTCGAGACCAACGTCACCGAGCACAAGGTGCCCGGCTACAACATCGTGATGTTGTCGCTCAAGTCGGAGCAGCGCCCTCCCGGGGACATCACCGCCGAGCAGCTCGACGCGGTCGCCGACCTGGCCGACGCCTACTCCCTGGGACGTGTCCGGACGACCCACGAGCAGAACCTGGTCTTCTCGGACGTCGAAAACCGGCACCTCTACGACCTGTGGCGAGAGCTCGATCGACAGGAAATGGCGACCCCGAACATCGGGAAGATCACGGACATGATCTGCTGTCCCGGCCTCGACTTCTGCGCCCTCGCCAACGCGGGATCCATCTCGGTCGCGCGTCAGATCACGGAGCGCTTCGCCGATCTCGAACGCCAGTACGACCTCGGCGACGTGAAGCTGAAGATGTCGGGATGCATCAACTCGTGCGGCCACCATCACGTGGGTCACGTCGGCATCCTCGGCGTCAACAAGAACGGCGAGGAGTGGTACCAGATCATGCTCGGCGGCAGCGCCGAGGACGACGCGTCGTTGGGCAAATGGATCGGCCCGGCGATCCCGCAGACCGAGGTCGCCGACGCGCTGGAGAAGATCTTCGACCTGTACGGCGACCAGCGGCTCGAAGACGAGTCGTTCCTCGCCTTTTATCGCCGCGTAGGACGCAAGCCCTTCAAGGAGGCCGTCTATGAAAGTAATTGAAAACGGGACCATCGTAGATTCGCCGGTGGCACATCTGGGACCTGACGAAACGGTCCCCGATGCCCCCTTCTCCGTCTCGCTGACGCGTTGGAAGGCCGAGCGCGAAGAGCTCGTCGGCAAGACGGGATTGTCGCTGCGACTTCACGGGGAAGACGATCTCCAGGAAGCGGTCGCGGACCTCGCGCACTTCGAGCGCATCGTCCTCGAGTTTCCGACTTTCACCGACGGTCGCTGCTACTCTTTCGCCCGACTGCTGCGAGAGCGGTATGGCTGGGACAAGGAGCTTCGGGCGACCGGTGACGTGCTGCGCGATCAGGCGTTTTTCATGGCTCGGTGCGGCATCGACGCGCTCGAAGTCTCCGACGAGCGGGCACCGGGCGTGGTCGAAGCCCTCGCGGACTTCACGGTGACCTACCAGCCCGCAGCGGACGGGCGTCCGCCGGTGTACCGAGCCTGAAGCACCTTCAACTTCTACTGCGTGATTCCGGCGTCGGTTTCTGGACGTCGTCGTGGTCCTCGCCCTTCGAGGAGTCCGAGCGCTCGCGCCGGCGATCGGGGCCACCACTGGGGTCGGGAATCTCCGAAGTATCTTCGCCGGGGGATGCGGTCCCGTCGTCGGCCTCGGAAGACTCGACCTCCGACGACTCTTCGTCCAACCCGACCTCCGAAGAGTCCTCGTCGAGGCCTGCCGCGGACGATTCCTCGTCCAGGCCCACCGACGATTCTTCGTCGATCCCTTCGGAAACCGCCTCTGACTCTTCTTCTGCCGGGACGGCTCCGGTCCACCCCTGGGGTGCCAGGCTGACGTCTTCGAGCGGCGTGTCGGTCAGCTCAGCAAACCTTCGCAGGAGCTCCTTCGCGTCGTCGTCCAGGTCTCGAGGCGTCTCGACGACGTAGTGGACAAACAGATTGCCGCGCCCCGATCGATTGACCTTCGGGACTCCGAACCCTCGCATGACGAACTGTTGTCCTGTCTGAGTACCGGCTGCGACGGGGATCTTCTGCTTTCCCTCGAGGGTCGGCACTTCGATCTCGCCCCCCACGGCAGCGAGTGGAAACGACACGACGGCGCGGAAGTGAAGATCGGCCCCATCTCGCTCGAAGACTTCACTCTGGCGCACGTGGAGGAAGACATAGAGGTCTCCTCGCGGGCCTCCGTTGCGTCCGTTCTCACCCTCTCCCCGCAGCCTCAGCCTGGTGCCGTCGTCGACACCCGCCGGGATGTTGACCTGAACCTCGCGGACCTCTCGAATGGTGCCGGTCCCGTAGCAATCGGGGCACTTGTCCGCGACGATCTTTCCGACGCCCCGGCAATCCGGGCACGTCGAGGTGAGCGTGAAGAAGCCCTGGGCGTGATGAACCTGGCCGCGGCCCATGCAGCGCGAACAGGTCTGCGGCTCGCTCCCGTCGGCGGCGCCGGATCCGTCACACGTCTCGCATTCGCTGTCCCGAGGCACCTGCAACGTCTTCGAGATGCCGAACGCTGCCTGTTGGAATTCGAGCTCGAGATCGATCCGAACGTCCGCGCCGCGTTGCTGGCTGTGGGCGGACTGGCGCCCGAATCCGAAGAAGTCGCCGAAGATGTCCCCGAACTGTTCGAAGATTTCGTCGACCGACGTGAAATTGTGGGAGAAGCCGGCTCCGCCCCCGCGCAGCCCTTCGTGCCCGAGCCTGTCGTAGACCTTGCGTTGGCCCTCGTCGGAGAGAACCTCGTACGCCTCCGCGGCCTCCTTGAACTTGTTCTCGGCTTCGTCATCCCCCGGGTTGCGGTCGGGATGAAAGCGCATCGCTAGCTTACGGTAGGCGGTCTTGATGTCCTTCGCCGACGCGTCGCGGGTTACTCCCAGCACATCGTAGTAGTCGCGTTTTTCCATAAAAAACCGGACGTCCGTACGCCCAAAGACCGGTGGATGAACGATACCCCCGGAGTTTAGGCACGTTGCGCGATGTTACAAATTCTGATCCCGTCGGGTTCACTCGCCGGCGAGGTACGGCTCGAGCGTGGCGCGAAGAAAGAGGCGAGCCCGGTGCAATCGGCTCTTCACGGCGGGGATCGACAGGTCCATGATCTCCCCGATTTCGGCCAGGCTCAACCCTTCGACTTCCTTCAGAACGAACACCGTCTGGTACTTCGGTTCGAGCTCGTCGACCGCCGCCACGATGTGCTCTCGCAACTCCTTGTCGAGCGCGGCGTCGTCAGCCCGGGTGCGCCACGGAGCGATTGTCGTGGCGTGGCGCCCGTCGTCGAGAAACGTCGGCCCCAGCGCCTCCAACTGCACCTCGCTGCGCCGACGTTGTTTGCGTAGCTTCATCAGCGCCGCGTTGACGATGACCCGGTAGATCCAACTCGAGAACTTCGAGTCCCCTTTGAACGTGTCGAGCTTGCGGTAGACGTTCAAGAACGCGTCCTGCACCACGTCGGCGGCGAGATCGTCGTCTTTCACCATCGACCACGCCAACCGATACGCTTTTTCTTGATAGCGCTCGACGATCTTCTCGAACGCGTCGTAGTCCCCGTCCGTGGCGAGGTCCACGAGGCGTCGGTCTTCTTCGTCTCCGGCCGAGAACGTCGACCCACTCGGTTTTTCGTAACCCATCTTGGATTGCTTCACTCGAGAGCTTTGCGAATGGCGTCGTCCGAGAGACCGGACCTCCTCGCCACGACCGCGAGCCTCTCCGCTTGAGGATCAAAGCCTTGTTGCACCAATTCTTCGATGCCGCGCCGCAGTATCTCCGCGGAGTCGTCCGGACGCAACACCGCCAGTACGGCCCACGCGTCGACGGCGTCATCGGGACGCTTCGTCCGCATGGCTGCTTCCGCCAGCGCCTCGGACGCCCGCGCGTCCATCGGACTGATGTCGAACCACCGCCGCGCCCCTTCCCACGCCTCCCGCCAGAGCTGGTTCTCCCGTGCCCACCGTGCCCGCTCCCGCGCCACCGACGCGTCATGCGCGTTCAACTCGAAGAGCCGACGCGCGGCGAGGTCACTCAACGTCGCATCGTCCGTCGCACGCGCGACCCGCGACAGCCCCTCCCAGGCCTCGGCACCATCGGCCCAGAGCTGGGTGGCCGAGTGGAAGTGGACGTGCGCCGACGCAACGTCCTCCAACTGCAGCGCTCCCAGCCCGAGCGTCACCCGAAGGTCGTAACTGTCGCGACCGGCATCCAAGACATTCATCCCGTGACGGTACGAGTCCTTCACCCGCCCGAGCGCCATGTAATAGTATGTCGCCAGCATGTTCACTTCCGCGTCGTCCGGGCCGAGCTTGGTCGCCTGTTTCATCGCCAGATCGGCGTTCTGCACGTCGCCCGAGCGAAACCGAGCGATCGCGAGGTGGGCCCACTCCAACGCGTCGGCTTTCCCCGCCGAAACTTCGTCTTCCAGCTCTACGACGGTCGGCAGCGTCGCCACGTCGACGGTCAGTTGTCTCCGAAAGTTCAGATACCGTGCGCTCAACCAGCTCTCGAACTTCGCGTCGAACTCCGCGGCGGAGACTCCGAGCACCCCCTTCAGCACATCCGGCGTGTCTTCGTACTCCCCCCACTTCCGCAACATCGTCGGAATCACCGAGAACCCCCAGGTCTGCGCGATGAAGTGAATCACGAGGCTCGACTGATGGTACGAGCGCAACACCTCCTCCTGGCTGCGCGCATGAGTGAAGCCCTCCGAGAGTTCCAGAACTCCCCGAAGAGAACCCGATTGCAACGCCGACGCGAGCTCCTGGTCGTGGTAGCGGGACCACGCCGGATCCTTCACGTTCGTCTCGTACTCGGCGAGCCCTTCGGTGAACCATCGCGGCACGCGCGAGTTCGAGAGCTGCAGATGGTAGACGTGCGCCATCTCGTGCCACACGACCTGCCGCCAGTTGAAGGTCCCCTCCGAGGGACTGCGGCTCACCACGACCTTCCCGAAACAAACTCCCTGCAAGCTGATCGCGGGAAGGCCGACGCTTCGCACCGAGAATGTCTGCGGGTTCGGATAGATCTCGACCGCGAGGTAGTCCGACGCGGGCTGAAACCCGTACTTGTCATCGAAGGTTTCCATCGCCGAATGCACCACCGGCTCGACCATCGCCACGATCGCTTCGTTCTCCGATCGATGAGCCCGGATGCGAAACCGATCGAACTCGGTGAACTCGTAGTCCTTCATCTCCTCTTCGTAGAGCTCCAGCATGTTGAACGCTCGCACGTTGTACGGGTCCACCTCGTACGCCCGGCGAAACATCTGCAGCGCTTCGTCCTCCGCGCCGACGCGGGAAAGCCCGATGCCGAGCCCCACGAGCGCGGCGCCGTCGTCGGGGACGATCGTCAGCGCTTCGCGGTCGAGCGCCGTCGCCTCCACGTATCGGTGCGCACGGACCGCGAAACGCGCCGTCTCGGTCAGAACGCGCGCGTAACGGGGATTCAGGGTCAGCACCTTCTTCTTCGCGGCCTGAAACCCCGCCTTGTCGTCGTCGAGATAAGCGCACACCGCATGAAACGTGAGCGCCTCGAGGTTCCGAGGCCGATGCTCGAGGATGTCGTCGGCATAGCCGCGCGCCGCGTCGCAATCCGTGTCCGCCACCGCGACTTCGGCCCGAGTCAGGAGCAGCCCCACGTGTTCCGGGGCGAGCCGTTCGGCCTTCTCCAGGTAACTCCGCACCTTCACGTAATCATTGGACGACTCCAGCTCGGTCTGCGCAAGCCCAACGAGCGCGTCGACGTTCGACTCGTTCAACGTCAGCGCCTCCTGGTACACCTCACGAGCGTCCGCCATGTTGTACTTCGACAGCAGCAGATCGCCCCACTGAACCAGGGCCTGGCCATCGTAGGGGTTGGTCTGGATCGCCTTCTCCATCGCGTAGTTGGCGTCCTGGTAGCTCCCCAGGGCCGCCATCGCCTTCGACAGGATCGTCAGCTCTTCGGACGTCTTCAGCAGGCTGTTGTTGAAAAACGCCGAAAACGCGTCGAGGACGAGCTCCCCTTCGGCTTCGGACCCGCGCTCGAGGAGCAGCTCGCCGAGCCGCAGCCGAACCCGGTGTGCCTGCGGCGCAGCGTTCAGATGCTCTCGCAGCTTCGCGACCGCCGCGTCCGCTTCCCCCAGCTCGAACATTGCCCGCGCGGCGGCCACGAGCGCGCGTTCGCGGGTCTCGGCCGTCGCGGTCTCGACGGCGTAAGCCCGCATTCCGAGACTCTTCGCGTTCGCGATCTCGCCGTCGAGCAGCGCGAGCTCGGCCCGCGCCGCGAGCGCTTCGGCATCGTCGAGCGTTCCCGCGAGCTGTCGTAGCCGCTGCACGTCGCCCTGACGACGCGCCGCCTCGATCGGCGTCGCTTCGTCGGAACCCGTGGAGCTCTGCGCGGTCGCCGGCAGGGCGAACGCGGATAGGAGGCAGGCCACAAGCACTGCCAGTACGTTGGTGATCTTCATCGGAGGAGCGCGTAGTGAGCGGAACGTTGGTCAACCTCTACGCAATCGGTCCATCGACAACCGACGGAAACCCCGAAACCGCGGAAGCTCCGACTGCGTGGTACTAGACGTAACCTACAATCCGGAAACGATCTTCCAGCCGTCTTCTTCCGCTTCGAGCTGCAGTCGGTTCACGTCGATGCCGGCGTCCCAGTTCGTCTGCTCCCCGACCTGATACTGGTAGGCGTACTCGTATTCGTAATCGATCGACGCCGTTCGCTCGCCGACCTCGACCCCTTTCACCTTCACGTCGTACTTGATCTGGTTCGCGTTCTGAGCCATCAGCTCGAACACTTCCGGCAGCGATTCGGCGGCATAGTCGTCGCGCGTCGTGTCGGTCGTCCCCCCGTTGTCGTAGTAACGCTCGGATACGAGACGACGCAGCGTTCCAACGTCCTTGCGCACGACGGCACGACGATACTGCACCAGCACATCCACCACCTGGCGCGCGTCGACCGTGTCGGGGATCTCCGCCTCTTCGTCGATCACGAACCCGACCTCGTCCGCGTAGTGGTCCTCGGTCCGCAGGTAATCGTTCCCACAGCCGACAACGGCGACGAGCGAAACGATGAGCCCGGCGAAGACCGCGTGGCGGATACGGGACGTTAGGTGGGTCGATTTCAACATGTTCGCAACCTGCGACGGTTAGGGTTCGGAAGAGTATGGCGCCCCATGCGGCGATGGGAAGATTTTCTCGGAGCGCGTCATTAGTACACCCTGCGCGGTCCGCTCTATTCCCGCTTCATAACAACAACGAGGCGGTCAGGGAAGCCGTCCCTTCTTCCATCGAAGGCGTGCCGCCCACTCCGATTTGCGGTCCTCGTAGTACGTCGTGGCGGGCTGCCACGCTATCAGCCTCCTCTCCGCTTCGGCGAGCTCCCCGAGGAAGTAGCGAGCCTGAATCAACATATGTATCGCCTCGTCGCGGAGCACGCCCTCGTCGAGCGCCAGAGCCCGCTCGATGTAGGGCGCCGCCCACTCCCACTCCCCGGCGTTCCAGAGCCGACGGCTCAAGAGGTAGGCGGCGAGCGGATCGTCCGGGTTTCGTGCCACCCACTCGGCGGGGAAGAAAGTCAGAACGTCTTCGCCGTGAGGCTCGACGAGGTATTCGCGCACGAACCGGCGGCTGTCATCGCCGCCGTTCAAGCCCTCGACCTTGACGCGGAGCATCCGCTCCATCCCGAGAGGAAGCCCGAATTCGTCGAGACACTGCTCGAACTTGCGCGCGGCGGCGGCGGCGTCACCGCGCAGCCACTCGATGTCGCCCAGCTCCGCGAGCACGGTGGCCCGGTAGACCGGGTCGAGCTCCGTCTTCAGCAGCGCCTCGAGCTCGGCGCGAGCCGCCTCGTAGTCCCTCAGGAATCGCAGAAACCGCACATACTCCAGCCGGTAGTCGACGTTGTCCGGCGCGTACCGCAAGATCTGCTCGAAAGCCGCCATCGCTGCGGCCCGATCACCCGCGCGGGCATGCTCCGAGGCCGAGATCCGCAGGTCCGCGATCGTCCGAGCGCACACCTTCTGGAAGATGCTCTGACGGTCGTAGAGGTACGCGGCGGTTTCCATCTCCCGTTCGGTGAGCGGCACTTCGTCGAGAAACGCTTCCCACTGCCGGACGAGCGCTTCCGGGCTCTGGCCGTACACTTCGCGGAACTCGCCGCGACCGTAGGCCCGCCGCAGTTTTTCGATCCCGTGTTGGTCGATCAAGAACTGCACGAACGAGCCCATCAATGTGTAGGCGCGCCCCGAAGACTGAGTCCAGAAGCCCGACGCTCCCACCAGGCCCGTGATGTCGGGCGCCTTGTTCATCCGGCGCAGGGCCGCGCTCGCCTGATGCAAGTCGAGCTCGTCCACGTCCCAGTCGGCGGCGGTCGCGATCCCTTCCACCAGCCCCATGTTTACCGCCACCAGCCAGCGTGACGAGAGGCGGAGCGGCCCGTTCCCGAACGGCTCGGTGAAGACGTGGGCGAGCTCGTGGGCGAGGAGATGATCACCGTAGTGGCGCCACTGGATGTGCATCTCACGCAGCCAGATCTTCGCGACGAGCGTGCGCCGCGCCCCCATCAACACCCCCTTCGTCTCGCGGTTCGGGTAGACGAAGCTTCGAACTTTCGTGCCGTGCAGAGCGACCGGATCGGTCCCGAAGTACGCTTTCATCTCCGCGTAGCGGAACTCGTGGTCGTCGACCATGCGATCCACCAGGTCGGCGTACTCCGGGGTGGCCGGGTAATAGATGACGAAGTGCTCCGATTCGACGCGACCTCCGAGCCGTTCTGCGATCGTCTCTCGGTCGAGGTCGATCCCGTAGGACCCGCGCGTGACGAAGAGACCCACCGCGACCAGCCCCACAACCACCGCGGCGATACCCGTCACCCTGCGGATTCGTCCCGTCGCACGGACCGCCTCGACCGCGAAGACCGCTGCCACGATCGCGAGAGTGTGTACGCGGCGGTACGCCACGAGCGCATCGGGCAACGCCAGCGCCTCGTCGTAAATCGAGCCGCTGAAGTAGCCCAGGAAGAGATTGAAGCCGACGATGGGCGGCTCCAGCGCCAGGCGGAGTCCGAAATCGGCCCACGACGCAAGGACCACCAGCACCGTGACGAGATAAGGGAGCCGTCGACCGGGCACCACCTGCTGGATGATCCAGCCGAGCGTCGTCGCGACCGCCACCGACATCACCGGGATCACGAGCCAGAAACCGAGCCCGGTAAGGTAATCGCAGTTCGTGACGCGGACGGCATTCAGGGAAAGAACGGCGAACGGAACCAACAGCAGCAGCTCGTTACGCCCCAGCGCCGCGGCCCATCCCCGCGTGGACGGGTCTCGATACGGAAAGAGACTGCACGCCGTCCCGTAGAAAACGCCGTAAAACGCCGCCGACTCGTAACCGACGATGTCGAAGAGCGGGACGAAGCAGAGCACGATCGCCAGGATGGCGCCGAGAGCGGCGAACACCGTCCAGGAGAGCCCGAACCTGCCGACGATCTTCTTCACTGCGGCAGCAGCGGCTCGGGAACGTTGTCGAGAGACATCTTCACCCCTGGCACGATCCCCTTCTCCGCGGCGACGCCGTCGTTGAGCTCGAGCACGTAACGAGCAGGCTCCCCCGTCTGGCGCGGCGTCGTCGTCATCGGCTCGGCGTTCGCGACGACCCCCACCACCTTCCCCGCGCCGTCGATGTGCACCATGTCGAGGGGGATGTAGGTGTTCTTCATCCAGAAGCTACGCACGGCCACGTCGGGAAACACGAAGAGCATCCCGAACCCGTCCGCGAGCTTGCGGCGGTACATCAGCCCCCGCTGACGCTCGTGAAACGGCACCGCGAGCTCGACCTTGAAGCTCGCGAGCTCCTCGCCCTCGGGGGTCTCGAAGGTGACGAGCCCCAACGAGGGCGCGTCCCGCCCGTCGATCGCCGGCGGCACTTTGCATGTCCCCTCTTCGCACCGCAGATACCCGGTGCACTGCCGGTCGTCCTCGCATGCCTGCCCCGGTTCGGGGACTTCGGGCACGGCAGGCGCCGCGCGCGCCGGATCGACCTCCTCGGGCGCCGCGGCGGTGGTCGCAGGGTTTTCCGCTACGGGGTCCGACTCGGGAGCCTTTCGCTTGCAGCCGAGCGCCACCACCAACGCGAGCGACAGTATGACGTGTCGAGATATCACAGCTTCTTGGCCGCCTTTCGCATCTCGTCTGCGAGGTCTTCGTTCGGCTCGACCTTCGCCCGCTTCTCGAGCGCCGACTTCGCCGACGGATCTTTGAGCGCGACGAGCGCCTCGACCGCCGCCTCGCGCACCGCGAGCGACTCGTCGTTGAGGGCGTTCGCCACGAGCGAGGTCGCCTTGCGGTTCTTCGTTCGGACGAGTGCGTCGATCGAGGCGATGCGCATGCTCTCCTCCTCGGCGCCCAACTGCAGCGCGATGGAGGTCACGGCGCTGTCGTCGTCGAACGAGCCGAGCTCGCGGACGGCGGTCTCCCGCACTTCGAGCGCCTTGTCCGACACACCGCCTGACAGCTTGGAGATCACTTCGCGTACCCCGCGCTTGTCGTCGCGCGAGACCAGCTTCGCCAGCGCAGCGAGCGCTGCTGCGCGTGCCTGAGCGCTCTTCGAACCCGTCAGCGCCTTGATCTTCTCCCACTGCCCCGCTTCGCCACGACGTGCCAGGGAGATGGCAGCGGCAGCCTGGACGCCCGGATCGGAGTCATCGAGCATCTTCTCGAGCTCGGTGCCGAGTTTTCCGCCGTCGAGATAGCCGATGCCGAACGCGACATCGCGTCGAACGGCCGCGCTCTTGTCGTCGACCAACGGTTCCAGAATTTTCGCCGCGGCGTCGTTGCCATAGGTTCCGATGGCGCGAGCGGCCGCGCCACGCACCAGGGGATCGCTGCTCTTCGTCCCCGACTCCAGCACGCCGAACGCTCGCGAACCCGCGTTCTCCTTCTGTGCACGCTCGCCCGCCGCACGGTACGCCATACGCTGGATCATCGCGTTGCGATCCTTGGTCTTGTCGAGCACCACCTTCAGCGGCTGCTTGAGCATGATCTGATACCCGGCGTTCTCGAACTCTTCGGCCTGGTCACCCTTCGCCGCTTTGGCGAGCTCGTCGATCGACTCGGCGCTCCCGACCTCCACCAGCGCTTCGGCCGCCGCCGTTCGAAGGTACGTCTTCTTGTTCGTCAGCAGCTTCTCCAACTCCGCGCGAGCCTTCAGCTCGCCCAGCGCTGCCACGGCCTTCGACGCCTCGTAGTCCTGCGCGTTCTCGGCGAGGTACAGAAGCCCCGCCGTCTTGCTCTCCTTGCTGGAGTCTTTCGCCAGGTCCCGTGCGATGTCGAGCTTGATATCGGCCGCGACTTTCGCGTTCGAGAGCGCCGCGATCTGCTCTTTGTCGGCGTCCAGTCGAGCGAGCGAACCGGCAGCGGCGCGTGCCACCCCGGCGTCCTTGTCCTCGAGAACTCCGGCGAGTTTCGAGACGACCCGCGAGTCCTTGCTGCTGCCGAGCTCCTTTGCCGCGATCAGACGCTCTGCCTGAGCGCCTCGATCGAGCAGAAAGAACTCGCGCTGAATGCTGTATTTGTCCGACTTCGCCTTATCGAGGAACTCCGCTGCCGCTCGAGCGAGCGCGTCGGACTTCTCCTTCTCCATGAACGCGACGACGGCATCGAGAACCTTCGTGTCGTCCCGCTCGCTCTCCAACGACTCCAGCGCCGCCTTCTTCACCGCCTCGTCATCGCTCTTCAGCAACGGAATCACCTCCGAGGCGTAGTCGATCTTCAACGACGGCAGCAGGCGCGCCACGGTCGTGACCGTGTAGACGTCGTCCGACTTCAGATAGCCGAAGAGGTCCTTTCGCAGCCCCGCGTCCTTGCTCTTCCATCTGGACGCGATCTCCGAGCTCGGCACCAGGTCCCCGTTCGGCATCACGACCTGGTACGACGGCGAGGCGTCTCGCCCGACCGCCTTCCACAGGGGAATCGTCAGCGTATACGCCGGGAAAGCGACGTCTTCTCGCTGAACTCTCCCTTTCGCGTAGCCGGGAAACTCGACCCCGTCGACCCCGAGCTCCGTCACGGTGTAGACCGTCTCGGCGATGATGATCAGCGCGTACTGAGCGACCTTCGGGTCGATCGTCACCTTCACCTTCGCCTTCGAACCCGAGCCGCTGACCGCGATGCCAGAATTGCCATAGGTCGCGCGTTTGTCCTTCCGCAGGGCCTCGAACGCCTGCCGGATCTCCGAAGAGTTCGCGACGCCCTTGAGGCCGTCCACTCCATGCGGCACGAGGACCCACTCCGCGGCGGTCCCGAGGGCGACCTTTTCGTACGAGTAGCGAACGCCCCCTTCGGCGAATGCGGAGGCTGGTACCGCGAGGGCACCCGCGAGGATCGCGCTGGCGGCAAGTCGACGCAGTTGGCTTCGAAACATCGGAGCTCCTATATCGCTCGGTTGGTGTGGCACATCGGCATACCACGACCGAGCGAACCAAAAAAAGAACCCGCAGGATTCCTGCGGGTTCGGGGATTCTTCTCTCGGAGAGGTGAAGATCAGGACAGGCTGAGTGTCCCGGCCTCCGCACCGCTCGTCGCGATCAGCGTGCTGCAAGAGCCGCTCTGGCAGAGCCAGAACATCCCGCTCGGTTCGGTGACACGGATCAGCTTCGTGATCTGCATCTCGGTCTGGCAGACCGGGCACAGCTTCACGTTCGCTTTTCCTTTCTTCGCACTGGCGATCTTTGCCGGTCTTCTCGTTGCCATCTATCTACCTCTTCCTCAAACGCTCGTCTGTTTTCAAATAGCCCGTACGGGATTCGAACCCGTGTTACCGCCGTGAGAGGGCGGCGTCCTGAACCTCTAGACGAACGGGCCACATTCGGGGACTAGGATTCGAACCTAGATTCACGGCACCAGAAACCGTTGTCCTGCCTTTAGACGATCCCCGAGTACGCGTCTCTCAACGCTCACTCACCACGACAAATTCCTTCGGACCTCGCCGTGGGCGGAGGGTAATATCCGAGTCCCCCCGCCTTGTCAAACCGCTTCACGCGGAACGCCCCGCACGCAGCGGGGCGTCGCCTTTCACCCGACCCGATTCAGCGATAATGGATGGTGCCCGAGAACTGCTCGAGCTGATTGAGGAACGTGTCGCGGTCTGCGGCGGGCATCTCACGGGGAAGCGTCAGATTCTGACCACCGACCGAAACGAGCGAACCGAGCCCCGTAATTGCCGGAGCGTTGTCGATGACGAGGTCGCCGTTGACCGAGTCGAGCTTCGCGAGACCTCGGATCTCCGAGCCGTTGCCGGTGATGTTGAGGACCGCGTCCACGAGGAGCAGGTTCGGAAGGATGTTCAGCGACTCCTGGCTCGCATCGACCATACTCAGATTTCGAACGCCGAGAAGATTCTTCATCGCGTCGAACTTCGCGTCACGAGCCCGAAGACGAACCGTCAGGGTACCGAGGAGCGATTCGAGCGCGTCGAAGCCCGAGATGTTGCCCGCAGCGTCGGCCATCAGATTGATGGTGGCATCGTGTTCCGTCAGCGCGGCGAAGCCGTCGACCGATCCGTTCTGAACGTAGACCGTGATGCTGCCGCCGACGTCCGTCAGCGCACCAAACCCGGTGACAGACCCGCCGTCGCTCTCGACGGTGATGCCGTCGCCCACGGACTCGAGTCGGTTCATGCCGTTCCACGTTCCGCCGACCGGCGAGTGGAGGTAGAGACCGCCCCCGACCGACTCCAGCTGGGTGTACTGGCACAGTGCGGCGGTCGTCGACATCGAGCCTCCGACCGTCTTCAGCACGCTCGGGTCGATGTCGAAGGTACCCGCGTCGGTCAGCGTGTAGTTTTCGGTGACCTCCTTCAACTTCGGGAACGGGAACTTCGCCGCCTTCGAGTTGACGTTGTCCGCCGTCTCGAGCGCCCCGAACGAGCCCGAGAACGTCGCCGAGTTCGTCGACGTTTCGATGGTTCCGGCCGTGACGAGCGCCGGGAACTGGAACGATCCACCGTTGAATCGGAGCGTGCCGACGCCCTGGAGCGCCGCGAACCCTGAGCCGTCGTGAGCGAGCCGCTGTCGGCTCGGATCCATCACGATTTCGTCGGCCGAAATCAGCGAATCGAAGCCTTCGAGCACCGCGGTGCCCTGCGAAATGTTCGTCGGGTAGAAGCGCAGCCGCTGCACGCTCTCCAGCTTTCGCATCCCGTCGAACGAAGCGGCGTGAATGTCGACGGTTTCGGCTTCCTGCAACGCCTCGTACCCGGTCACGGCGGTGCCATGCACGCCGAGGAGGCCGACGGTGCGAAGGTTCGGGAAGGTCCCGGTGTAGTTCTGCGCCTGAAACTCCTGCTCCACCGTCTCGAGGGTCTCGATCAGCAGATTCTCGGAAGAAACCGCTCCACTCACGATCGACTTCAGCGCCGGGAACGAGAGCTTCTGGTGGTCGACGTCGAAGTAGCGGGTGTTGAAGGTCGCGACGTGCTCCAGATTCCGGAACGTGTACGACTCGAACACTCGGCTGCGGTCACGAACCGTCAGTTGCCCCTCGATGCGCTTGACGTTGTCGAATGCTTTCAAGTTGCGGTGCATCGGCAAAAGGTTCTGCCGAACGTCGAGGGTGACGCTCCCTTCGAAGTGGTCGCAGCGCGAGTTCTCCACCTCGATGAGCTGCGCCATCGTCGTGATGTGGCCGGTCCCCAGGACCGTTTCGCACGCCACGCTCGTTTGGAAGAAACCGTTGGCTTGCGCCAGCACGAAGAGCTGCTGGAGCGCCGAACGCCCCACCCACGGGACCTCGTCGAGCTGCTCCAGAGTCGAGAAGACGACGTCGTCGGCAGTCCCGAACTGTCCGTCGGCCCCGGCGCGCGCTTTCGTGATGTTCCGCGCGGCGAGCACGTTCAGCTCGGTGTCGAGCTCCGTCAGAAACTGCTGGCCGGCGGCCGCATCCGCGATCGGCTGGTTGGCGTAGCGAAGCACCGCGTCCGCCTCGTTGGTCCCCGGACGAACGACAGAGTTGTTGTCCGCGCGCTCCCAATCGATCACGCCGTCGCGATCGTCGAGCGCGTCGGTGTCTTCCACGGGGCCGTCGGTCTCACCACATGCGGCGAGGAGAGAGAGGCAAATTCCTGCGAGCCAGAATCGTTTCATTGGGTTCTCCAAAAGTTCGGCCGCCACGAGCGGCCCGGTCATCCATCATCGACGCGTCACAACAGGGCAGTTCGGCGTCATCTCTCGTTTCCACGGGAACTTTGCAGGTCCGCCCCTGCAGCGCATCTGAAAGGTCCTGAAAGGTTGGGGGTCGCTACCGGCCGGCCGCGAACCGACAGTGCTCCGACCCGCTACACTCCTGGCAGAGCGGGGTCGGCCGGCATGTCGTCCTCGCGTGTCGCACCAGCGTCATGTGAGCGGCGTACGCGTCGTCGACGAGCGCCGACACTTCGCGATGCATCCGGTCGGACGACCACGTGGGCTCCACGACGCCCACCCGCTCCAGACACCTGCGTATCCCTCCGTTGATCGGCATCACGTTCATCCCCACCGCATACATCAACGCGAAACGCGCCGTCGTCGGCCCCACCCCCTTCACGGCGAGCAGATAGTCCAGCGCGCCTTCCACGGTCATCTCCCGTAGCGGTTCGAGCGTGTAGTCTCCGAAATCTTCCCGGACGCGGGTGAGGAGCGCCCGAATGCGTGGCGCCTTCTGCTTCGCCAGCCCACCGATGGCGATCGCCTCGGCCACATCGGACGTCGCGGCCTTCGCGATCTGATGCCATTCGCCGCCGAACCGCATCAGGAGCTCGTCGAAAGCTCGCCCGGCGTTCGCCTTGCTCGTCGCCTGGCCCAGCATCATCCGCACCACGACCCCGAGCAGGTCGTCGTCACCGTCACGCTCCGGGCGGCCATCGGCGGCCCACAATGCTCGGAGAAAGGTGTCGAGCCGTTCGGAGGGATCCATGTCGTCGTTTGCTTCGCCCATCGCCGCCGAGCCTGCCGAGGGACGTCCTCGTCGTCAACCGGTGCGCCGGTGCCGGTTTTCAGCAGCTTTCCGATTTGCTACCTCTGCACCGCGAAGGTACGAGAGGTTCACCATGAGACATTTAGCTGCAGTCCTCGCGGTCTGCATCGCCGCCGGCTGCCAGAGCCAGATCACCGCGGTGCCAGCCCCCGATCCGTACCGCGACATGCGCAGCGAGATCGAGCAGGCGCGCACCAGGGCCGAGCAGCGACCGAAGAACGCCCGCGTGGCATTCGACTACGCCAACGCTCTCCTCTCTGCGCACTCCGAAGGCTACTTCGAGCAATCCGAGGACCCGTTTCCCCTCCAGCACGTCGTCAGCGTGCTCGATACCGCCGCCGCGGCCCAACCAGGGGATGCTCCGGCGCTCGCGACCACGAAGGCCAAGATCCATCTGATCGTGAATCAACCGAACACCGCGCGCGAGATACTGCGAGGCGTCGTCTCCGAGCACGTCCACGTCCCCGCCGCCATCCTCCTCGTCAACAGCCTCGGACAGGACGGCGAGGTCGAAGAGGTCGTCGCGTTCTGCAAGACGTTCAACCCCCTCGTTCCCTATGGTGACGAAAAGATTCAGCTCATGACCCGTTGCGTGCTCGCCTCCGGCGCGACCTCGTCGGAGACCGGGCTGTACTGGGCGACCGAAGAGGACCGAGCCTACTACGCCGCGGTGAAAGCCGAGCGCGAGGACGAGATGCGGCAGATGGAAGAGGAGCGACGGCAGGCCGAGGCCGAACGCCAACAACAAGCCGCAGAAGAGGAGCAATATCGTCGCCAGCAGCTCGCCAAGCGCGAGGTCTGCTACTCCACCTGCGACGAAGACAACGCCTACTGCCGCGCCGACTGCGGGTATGTCGAGCGTTGCTACGAAGAGTGCAACCGCGCCCGCGGGCACTGCGTCGACCGTTGCAACCGAACCGTCGACGTCCCCCTGAGCCCGCAACAGCGCCAGTTCCGCGAAGACCTCGGCTGGTAGTCCCGCCCCCCCCCGATCGCCGAAGAAACTGAAGTTCCTGCGCGCTCGGAGCCGGAGCCGCACCCTTACCGCCCCGTGGCGCGTACGATCTGCCCGCGGGGCGAGGACCGCACCGTCGCTGTCGGCGACGGCAGGGCGAGATCCGTGAAACAAAACCCCTCCGATGGGTTGTTCTTCCCGCGCAGAATCGATGCCGGCAGTCCCGCTTGCCGCAGATCGTCGGCTGGCCTACTATCCGTTCCGAGGCACTGCACCGACAGCGAACATCCCCGAGTAACGCGGCAATTTCCGCGTGATACCGACACCAGCGAGGGACACATGTCCGACAGCTTGCTCCGCCAGATTGCGAAGCACCACGACATCGACGAATTCAAGGAGCTCAACTGGGAGGGCTCCTTCGAGGACTATCTCGACATCGTCCGAGAGGATCCCGCCGTCTGTCGCTCCGCCTACCAGCGCATGTACGACATGGTCCTCTCCTACGGGACCGAGGAGTACATCGACAACAAGAAGAAGATCGTCCGCTACAACTTCTTCACCGACCCGTTCGGCGGCGGTGCGGACGCGATCTACGGCCTCGACATTCCGCTCATGCGGCTCGTCAACGTCTTCAAGGCCGCGGCGAACGAGTACGGCACCGAGAAGCGAATCATCCTGCTTCACGGTCCCGTCGGCTCCTCGAAGTCGACGATCGCGCGCCTCCTCAAGCACGGCCTCGAGCAGTACTCGCGCACGGACGAAGGACGTCTCTACACGTTCTCCTGGGTCCTCCCCGAGGAGCTCCAGCACCTCACGGGTGGGCAGGAAGTCCTGCACGACCCGATGAACGAAGAGCCCCTCAAGCTCATCCCCGCCGAATGGCGCAAGGACGCGCTCGCCGAGCTCGGCGTCTCCGACTCCAAGTACGAGATGCGGATCCGAGGTGACCTCAACCCCGCCAGCCGGTTCATCTTCGACGCCCTCCTCAAGCACTACGAGGGCGAGTGGGCCGACGTGATGCAGCACGTGCGCGTGCGGCGCCTCCTCTTCAGCGAGAAGGACCGCGTCGGTATCGGTACGTTCCAGCCCAAAGACGAGAAGAACCAGGACTCGACCGAGCTCACCGGCGACATCAACTACCGCAAGATCGCGATCTACGGCTCCGACTCGGACCCGCGCGCCTTCAATTTCGACGGCGAGTTCTGCGTCGCGAACCGCGGCGTCATCGAGTTCGTCGAGATTCTCAAGCTCGACGTCGCCTTCCTCTACGACCTCCTGGGCGCCACCCAGGAACGGAAGATCAAGCCGAAGAAGTTCGCGCAGACCGACATCGACGAGGTCATCATCGGGCACACCAACGAGCCCGAGTACCGAAAGCTCCTCTCCAACGAGTACATGGAGGCGCTCCGCGACCGTACGGTCAAGATCGATATCCCCTACATCACCAAATACAACGAAGAGGTCCGCGTCTACGCCAAGGACTTCAACGAAGAGAAGGTGAAGGGGAAACACATCGCGCCTCACACGATCGAGATGGCCGCGATGTGGGCCGTCCTGACGCGCCTCGAAGACCCGAAGAAGCACAACCTGACGCTGCTGCAGAAACTGAAGCTCTACGACGGCAAGACGCTCACCGGGTTCACCCAGGACAACGTCAAAGAGCTGCGCAAGGAAGCGAACCGCGAAGGGATGCTCGGGATCAGCCCGCGCTACGTGCAGGACAAGCTCTCGAACGCGCTCGTCTCGGACAAGACCGAGAGCTCGATCAACCCCTTCCTCGTCCTCAACGAGATCGAAGGCGGCCTCAAGAATCACTCGCTCATCAACAACGAAGACGAGCGCAACCGCTTCCGCGAGCTCTTGAGCGTCGTGAAGCAAGAGTACGAAGACATCGTCAAGAACGAGGTCCAGCGCGCCATCTCCGCCGACGAAGAGGCGATCGGCAAACTGTGCGCGAACTACATCGACAACGTGAAGGCCTACACCCAGAAGGAGAAGGTCCGAAACAAGTACACGGGGCAGTACGAAGAACCCGACGAGCGTCTCATGCGTTCAATCGAGGACAAGATCGACATCCCCGAATCTCGCAAGGAAGACTTCCGACGCGAGATCATGAACTACATCGGTGCCCTCGCCATCGACGGCAAGCAGTTCACCTACCAGACCAACGAGCGGCTCCACAAAGCCCTCGAGCTCAAGCTCTTCGAGGACCAGAAGGACTCGATCAAGCTCGCGAGCATGGTCTCCAACGTCGTCGACAAGGACACGCAGGAGAAGATCGACATCGTCAAACAGCGCATGATCCGCAACTACGGATACAACGAAGAATCGGCCACCGACGTACTGAACTTCGTCGCGTCGATCTTCGCGCGCGGCGACTCCAAGCAGGCCGGCTGATTCACTGACTCACCGACGGGTATTCGTGGCTTCGGACCATTCCAAAATCAAGCAGGACCATCGGCGCTTCAAGCAGATCGTCCGCGGCAAGATCAAGCGCAACCTTCGTAAGTACATGACGAAGGGGGAGCTCACCGGAAAGCAGGGGAAGGACCTCGTAAAGGTCCCCATCCCCCGCATCGACATCCCCCGATTCCGCTACGGGTCGAAAGACCAGGGCGGGGTTGGTATGGGGGAAGGCGAGCCCGGTGATTCGCTCGGTCCAGGCGAGGAAGGTCCCGGAGGTCCCGGACAGGCAGGCTCTCAAGAAGGGGACCACTCTCTCGAAGTCGACGTCACTCTCGACGAGCTCGCCGAGATCATGGGAGAGGAGCTCGAACTCCCCAACATCGAGCCGAAGGGGACCGAGAAGCTTCAGACCATCAAGGACAAGTACTCCGGAATCCGATCAACCGGCCCCGAGTCGCTCCGCCACTTCAAGCGCACGTACAAGGAGGCCCTGCGTCGCATGATCGCGACCGGCGAGTACGACCCCGACAACCCGATCATCATTCCTTCCCGCGACGACAAGCGGTTTCGCTCGTGGAAGGAAACCTCGATGCCGCAGTCGAACGCCGTCATCATCTACATGATGGACGTCTCCGGCTCCATGGGGGACGAACAGAAAGAGATCGTACGCATCGAATCGTTCTGGATCGATACCTGGCTGCGCTCCCAGTACAAAGGGCTCGAGTCGCGCTACATCATCCACGATGCGACCGCAAAAGAGGTCGACCGCGACACCTTCTTCCATACCCGCGAGTCCGGCGGCACGATGATTTCGTCGGCCTACAAGCTCGCCCTCCGCATGATCTCCGACGAGTACCCCGTCTCGGACTGGAACGTCTACCCGTTCCACTTCTCCGACGGTGACAACTGGTCCGTCGACGACACCTCCGAATGCATGAGCCTGCTCCGCGACGGGATCCTGCCGCGCGCCAACATGTTCTGCTACGGACAGGTCGAATCTCCCTACGGCTCGGGACAGTTCATCAAGGACCTGCAGGAGACCTTCACGGAAGACGACCTCGTCGTGCTCTCCGAGATCAAGAACCGCGAGGGGATCTACGACTCGATCAAGACCTTCCTCGGCAAGGGGCTCTAGACGTGCTTCCCGACCACCTCTGGCAGATCAAAGAGCGCATCCGAGAGGCCGCCGTCGAGTACGGCCTCGACTTCTTCGAGACCATCTTCGAAGTCGTGGACTACGACCAGATGAACGAAATCGCCGCGTTCGGCGGGTTCCCCACCCGCTATCCCCACTGGCGATTCGGGATGGAGTACGAGCAGCTCTCGAAGAGCTACGAGTACGGACTCTCCAAAATCTACGAGATGGTCATCAACAACGACCCCTCGTACGCGTATCTGCTGGAGGGGAACAACCTCGTCGACCAGAAGACGGTGATTGCTCACGTCTACGCTCACGTCGACTTCTTCAAGAACAACTACTTCTTCTCGAAGACCAACCGTCGAATGATCGACGAGATGGCGAACCACGGTGCGCGGCTTCGTCGCTACGTCGACCGAAAGGGGATCGAGCTCGTCGAGGACTTCGTCGACACCTGCCTGTCGCTCGACAACCTCATCGACTTCTATGCACCGTTCATCGAGCGCACCCCGAAAGAGCAGACCGAGGACGTCGACGAGCAGACTGGGCTGCCGAAGCTGCGCGCCAAGGAGTACATGGAGGATTACATCAATCCTCAGGACTACCTCGACCGACAGAAGGCGAAACTCGAAGAAGAGGAGCGCAAGTCGAAACAGTTCCCGCGCGAGCCGCAGAAGGACGTGATGCACTTCCTGCTGAAGCACGCACCTTTGGAGCCGTGGGAGGCGGACATCCTCTCGATCATTCGCGAAGAGGCCTACTACTTCGCGCCACAGGGCCAGACCAAGATCATGAACGAGGGGTGGGCCTCGTACTGGCACTCCAAGATCCTGACGACCAAGATTCTCGACGACTCCGAGATCATCGACTTCGCCGACATCAACTCCGGGGTCCTCGCCTCGGCCCCCGGGCAGCTGAACCCCTACAAGATGGGTATCCTGCTCTACCGCGACATCGAGGACCGCTGGAACAAGGGCAAGTTCGGCAAAGAATGGGACGACTGCGACGACATGGAGCGTCGCGTCAGTTGGGATCGGGACCTCGGACTGGGGCGTGACAAGATCTTCCAGGTCCGCAAGCTCTACAACGATGTCACCTTCATCGACGAGTTCCTCACCGAGGACTTCGCCCGCGAGCACATGATGTACACCTTCGGCTTCAACAAGAAGTCGGGGAATTGGGAGATCGAGTCGAAGCAGTTCAAGGAGATCAAGTCGAAGCTTCTGAACCAGCTCACGAACTTCGGCAACCCCTTCATCTTCGTGAAGGACGGGAACTTCAAGAACCGGAGCGAACTGCTCCTCCACCACAAGTTCGACGGCGTCCCCCTCGATTTGCAGTACGCACGCGGCGTCCTCAAGGCGCTCCATCGCGTCTGGAAGCGTCCGGTCAACATCGAAACGATCTTCGACGACAAAGGGATGCTGCTCTCGTTCGACGGGACGGACTTCGAGGAAAGCTCGGTCACCTACGAGCCGATCTGACGGCGTGTCCCTCCTTCAGACACTGTACGCGGCGGCCCGCCCCGCCCTCTTCCAGCTCGACGCCGAGACCGCGCACGGCCTCGTCATGGGGCTCGCAGACCCGCTGCTGCGGGGCCCCGTCGGCGACACGATCGAGGCTCATCTCGCCGTCCACCACCCTTCCCTCGCCGTCCGACTCTGGGATCTCGATTTTCCCAACCCGGTCGGACTTGCCGCCGGCTTCGACAAGAATGCGCAGTACGTCGAGTCCCTCAGTCGCCTCGGTTTCGGTCACATCGAGATCGGCACAGTGACCGGCGAAGGGCAACCCGGCAATCCGCGTCCGCGTCTCTTCCGTCTTCCGGACGACGAGGCGCTGCTGAACCGGATGGGGTTCAACAACGCCGGAAGCGCCGCGGTCGAACGTACGCTGGAACACACCGAGTTCCGCGGGATTCTCGGGGTGAACATCGGCAAGACGAAGACGGTTCCGCTCGAAGACGCTCCTTCCGACTACGAAAAGAGCCTGCGGCGCCTGCACCGGTTCGCCGACTACCTCGTGGTGAACGTGAGTTCGCCGAACACACCGGGACTGCGCGAACTACAAAACAAGGAACCTCTCACCCGCCTTCTCGACCACCTGCAGAACCTCAACGACGCCCTCGGTCGACGACGTCCTCTCCTCGTGAAGATCGCCCCGGACCTCGGCCCCGCACAGCTCGAAGATGCCCTGGACGTCGTCAGCTCATGTCGACTCGATGGTATCGTCGCCACGAACACCTCGATCGAACGTGGCGACCTCCGCACCCGGGGGCAGCGAGAGCTCGGCCCTGGAGGGGTCTCCGGACGCCCCGTCCGTTCACGCGCCCGGTCGATCGTCTCCATGATCCGCGACCACAGCCCCGACCTTCCGATCGTCGGCGTCGGCGGCATCTTCGACGCCGCTGACGCTGCCTCGATGCTCGCCGCGGGCGCGAACCTCGTCCAGGTCTGGTCCGGGTTCGTCTACCGTGGACCGACGATTGTCCGCGACATCAACGCCGGACTCAGCGGGCGGACAGGGCCCCGGTGAGCCCCCCGACGCCGGGTGCCGTGCGGACGACGAACCTCCCCGAGGTTTCAGGGGTTTTCAGTCGAACGAACATCCAGCCACGGTTACTCTACGGAATAAGGTCGGCCTACGACCGAGACGATTTCGGCGGTTGAGAATGAGCGCGATTCGATGGACGACGTTCGCCCTGGCAGCCCTCTGCGGGTGCCAGGCAGCGACCACGAAACCCGAGAAGTCGGACGATCCGATCATCATCGTCGGGACGGACGAGGACTGTGGAGACGGGGTGCTGCAGGCCGGCGAAGCTTGCGATCCCGGCATCGAAGCCCCCGCCGAGGGCTCGTGTCCGACCTCGTGCTCCGGAGGCGATACCTGCGCCCCCGTCGCCCTCGTCGGCTCGGCCGACGAGTGTAGCGCGCGCTGTGAAAGCTCTCCCCCGGCCTGCCGCGACGGCGACGGCTGCTGTCCTATCGGCTGCGACTCGGGGAACGACGACGACTGTACGAACACCTGCGGCGACGGCGTGGTCGAAGGGCCCGAGACCTGTGATGGGAACTGCCCCGAGATCTGCCAATCGCAGTCTTCGTGCGCGACCGCGACCCGGACCGGCGAAGCAGACCTCTGCAACGTCGTCTGCGAGTCCGTTCCCGCCACGGAGTGCGTCGACGGAGACGGCTGCTGCCCGGACGGTTGCCGCGGTCAAGACGACGACTGTTCGGAGTCCTGCGGCAACGGGGTACTGGACGAGGGTGAGACCTGCGACGGCGACTGCCCGACTTCGTGCGACGACGGCGCCTCGTGTACCGCCGACACGATGGTGGGAAGCCCTCAGACGTGCAACGTGGTCTGCGAAACCCGCCCCGTGGACACCTGCGTGGCGGGCGACCAGTGCTGCCCCAGCAACTGCAACCGGCAGAACGACGCTGACTGCGCTTGCGCCCCCACCACGTCGTGCAACGCGCTTGCGTTCGAGTGCGGGAGCGTCTTCGACGGCTGCTCCGACGTGAATTGCGGAACCTGCCGTGGAACCACGACCTGCGTGAACAACTCGTGCGTCGAGACCTTCGGTATCGGGGAGCCATGCGCCGCGGGCGCCGCCGACTGCGAGATCTGCTTTTCCCAGGAACGCTCCGCATGGGCTGGCGGCTATTGCTCGAAGCGTTGTCCGACCGACTGCGGCGCCGCAGCGCACTGCGTAGACTTCCCCGACCTGGCCACCGCGATCTGCATGAGCGACTGCACGTCCGATGCGGACTGCAGAAGCGGTTACGTGTGCGCCGACATTGACGGCGCCTCAGGGTCCGAATGCGTCCCGACGGCAAACGGGACGACCAAAGTCGGTGGGGCCTGTACAGTCATCAACGATTGTACGGGCGGACTGGACGGGATCTGCTGGTCCGGAGCGCTCTCCACCCCCGACGGATACTGCACGAAACGGTGCTCGACCGATTCGGACTGCGGCACGGGGGCCCACTGCTCGCAGGAGCGATGCTACGCCGACTGCTCCAGTTCCACCGACTGCCGCACCGGATATCTTTGCTTCGACCCCGCCGACGAGGGCCGGGACTCGTGCCTCCCGGCAGGACTCGGCGATGGACAGGTCGGAGATGCCTGCGAGTACGTCCGAGACTGTAGCGGAGGGGAGTACGCGATCTGCGGAGACGTTGCGGCCACGCCGAACGGTTACTGCACGATCCTGTGCGGTCCCGGCGAGGGAACCTGTCCTGCCGAGAGCTTTTGCTACGACGTCGGCAACCAACCCATCTGCGTGGACGAGTGCTCGGAGAACACCGACTGCCGCAACGGATACCGGTGCATCTTCGACTCGAACCTCGATCCCATCAGAGGGTTTTGCTGGGGGATTTGACGCCGCTGAGAGACGGTCTTCCCGACGTAACTCGACGCCCTTCTCTCACGCGTGGTGAACGGTCACCCCGCTCTCTCGACGCAGTCCCCCTTGCAGCCCGGCGCCCCCCCCTCGCCTCGACCGCATGAAACGTGGACTCGAGGCACTCCGTCACTTTTCTTCGCAACGCAAGCGCGCCGCTGCCGATAACGGGTATGTAGTCGCCGCCGCACCGTCGACCGGAGGGACGGACCTCCCGTTCGCGCGCGGAAGGTCCTGCGCGCCCTCCGGGCGACGCTCGGCGTCGGCTACCGAAGCCTATCGGTGACCAGTGGTCGCGGGGGTGGGGGGCGGCCACTGGTCGTCGATAGGCGGGCCCGCGGGGCGCGCGACCTTCGGGTCGCGCGCCCTACAGGCTCGAATCGAAACGAGAACCAAAAGAGAAACGCAGGACCAACGACTTTCAACCTCGAACCAGGAGTTGCCTATGAAACAGAACCAGTGACGCGCCCAACCCCCTGGCGATTTGGGGGAGCCCGCACATACTCGGGCTGGCGCGTCGCGAGGGCGAGCGGTTCACTGCCGAGCGCCCGACGATCGGTTTCGGAACCGGCCGAGGCGATGAGCGCTGCGCGAACGCGACCATCCCCGACGGAACGGACGGAACCACCGACCACGAGTCGACGAGGGCTCCCCCCTCGAAGGCGGCGAGTCGGTCGGCAGAAAACTGAGCGCGGAGGAAAATCGCCCCCCGCGAGGAGAGCCAGCCGCTCGGCCCGGGCCCGGGAGGGGAGAGGACCATTTCGTCCGATCCCTGCCGACGAGGACGGCACCGCTCTGCCTTCGGCACCGTCGGGACGGGCCTGGACTGCTCCCCTGGCTGGCCGGGAACCCGGTCGAACGACCGCCTCGACCTCGTCGAACGAGGGCGCCGCTCCGAGGGACGAGCTGAGGGGCGTTCCGCGGAAAAAGGGTGAATCGAACGCGCCTGTGCACAACTTCCGACCGAGTCACTGCATGTCACTGTTGGAGAAATCATGCCGAGTACCACGAAGAAGCTGAGTGAGCTGTACGAACTGATCGACGAGATGGAGATCGCGATGCTGACGACCCGTCGGCCCGATGGGTTTCTCGTCACCCGACCGATGGCGACCCAGGACCGCGGTCCATGGGCCGATCTCTGGTTCGTCACGAACATCGAGACCGACAAGACCGACGAAGTCGAGTCGGATCCTCACGTCAGCGTGGGCTACTACAACGACCGCACCAAAGAGTGGGTCTCGGTGAGCGGGAAGGCGGAGATCACGCAAGACCGCGCGAAGATTCGCGAACTCTGGGCACCGGACTGGAAGGCGTGGTTCGAAGACGAGGGGGACGAACGGGACGGCGGGCCGGACGACCCGCGCCTCGCCTTGATCTTCGTCGAGGCTCATACCGCGCACTACATGAAGGCGAAGCATTCGCGTCCAGTCGCGCTCTTCGAGATCGCGAAAGGCATCGTCACCGGCGACACGCCGGATCTCGGACGAGAGGAAGAGCTGAGCGAAAAGGAACTGAAGAAGTAGTACCCGCGCCCTCGCGCGTCGACGCTGTGCCCCCCGACGGGCGTCCCGTCACGGTCGATCGATTCGGAGCAGCGGCGGTTGCCGCACTCCCTCGATCGACCGGCGCGACGCCCTCGCGGGGCACACGTCTTCGGGGGGTGAGGTTTGGGGCTCCACACGAACGGAGGCGACAGGGGCGCTCGAACAGCTACTGTAACGCGGTCACGTTGCCGGAGTGGTCGACGACGTACAGATTCCCCGCGGGTAGGGGTGGGGTCACGACGAGGTCCGACGAATCGAAGCGCCACAGCTCCTTTCCGCTCTCGTCCAGCCCGAGAACGCCAATCGACGCCATCGGAACGTAGATGACTCCGCCGGAGCTAGTGATTCCCCCTCGCGCTGGCGACTCCAGCTCGGCTTCCCACGCAATCTCGCCTTCCGAGTCGAGAGCTACGACTTTTCGGGCCGTCGCGACGACGATGTTTCCGTCGACGACCGACGGAACCGTCTCGATCGCCGTGCCGGCGTCCCACGTCCATTCGACCTTCGGTTCGCCCGCCCCCACGAGGACGACTTTGGACCCCGCGACGACGGCGAGCTCCCCGCCGGCCCAGGCGATGCCCCGGATCGGCGCCGCCGGAGACCACGACCACTGCATCTCTCCCGAATCGGGATCGAGACGCCACAGATACCCGTCGCCGCCCCCGCAGAAGAGCCCGCCGTCGGCGAGCGCGCATGAACTGGAGAACGAGCCGGACGTCTTCGCGGTCCAGTGCAACTTTCCGTCGCGAACCCCAATGGCGAGGACTGCTCCGTCGCGAGCCGGCACGAAGAGAAGGCCGTCGTCCTCTACCGGTGCTGCGTCGATCGGCGCATCGTGCTCGAACGACCAGAGTTCTTCGCCTTCGACCGACCACGCGGACAACCCGCGGTCGTGCCCCGCGAACACGCGTCCGTCGAGCACGAGGGGCGCCGAATGCGACGGGGCGCCGTGATCGAGGACTCGGAGCTCGGTCCCGTCCGCCGTCGAGAGGACTCGAATCTTGCCATCCACGGTGGGGACGAACAGCTCGGGGCCTTCGCGCACCGGGGTCTGTACGATCGGCATCTCGAGGTTCACGCTCCACGCCTCTTCGACGTCGCGAAAGGCGGAGGTGGAGAAACTACCGGTCAACCCGTAACCGCCGCGGGGGTGAGCCCCCTCGCTCGAACAAGCCACGGTGGTACAGACGACGAAGGCGCCGAGGATGGTCGCGCGAAATCTCATGATATCGTTGTACACGAGTGCGCTCCGGGTCGGAAGCGGCTCGGATCGACGAACCCGCGTGTGAATTTTCCCGGGTGGCGATGCGTTCTTGATTCTGAGACCTTGAGAGAGCCATGCGCCACCTTCTACTCGCCTCCATCACCCTGCTGGCGGTGTTCGCCGCCGAAGCGACCGCCTTCGCCTCCGGCCGCGACGCCGATGGTAGCCGCATGCAGGCTCGTCCCCACGACCTCGGCAGCACCGACAAGGATTCGCTGAATCCGCCGGCGGATAGTGTCGACTGGCGCTACGTCCGGCTCGTGTCCCGGGCCGACGTCACGTTCGAACTGCAGACCGACGCGAGCGCAAAGCTGGCGTTCACCCTCACCGATGCAAAGGGAAAGACGGTCGCGCGCGGGACGACGGCGCGTGGGCGTTTCCAGGCGAAGCGAACGCTCGACCCCGGCCTCTACTACATCTCCGTGAGCGGCGACCAATCCGCCGAGTACCAGATCTCGGTCCGTTGACGGTTCTTGGGACGCTCCGCCGAATTCAGAAAATCACAACATGTTGACGGGGTCGACGTCGACGATGACGTGCGTTCCCCCACGACCTTTCCGATCCGGCTCGAAGTGCCCCACGTCGTGCAGCACGTTCTGGACGAGCCGTCGTAGCGCCGAGCGGTCGGTCGACTGAAACAACATCTGCCACCGTGTCCGCCCCCGTAGACGTTCGAAGGGCGCGGGCGCAGGCCCCTTCACCTTCACGTCCCCCCATCCCGCATCCTCCTGACGCAACCGCTTGCGGGCCGCGACCAGGTACTTTCGGGCCGTCGCGCTGACGTTCGACTCCCGGCTCGCTTCGAACTTTACCGTGATCATGTGGCCGAACGGGGGATCACCGAGGAGACTTCGCCGCATCAGCTCCTCCTCGGCGAAGTACTCGTAGTCGTGCTCCGACGCCGCACGCAGCGCAAAATGCTCCGGAACGTAAGTCTGCACGAACACCCTCCCAGGCTCGTCCCCCCGGCCCGCGCGCCCCGCCACTTGCATCAGCAACTGGAAGGTCCGCTCCGCTCCCCGAAAGTCGGGAAAGTTCAGCCCCAGGTCGGCGAGCACGACCCCCACTGTCGTGACCCCGGGGAAGTCGTGGCCCTTGGTGACCATCTGGGTGCCGATCAAGACGTCCAGCTCACGACGTCGGAAACGTCGTAGGAGCGCCTGAAGTCTTCGCCCCACCGCGGTGTCGCGATCGAGCCGACCGATTCGCGTCTCGGGTAACAGCCCCCCGAGGTGCGCCTCGAGCTGCTCCGTTCCCACCCCCCGCGGTCCCACCCCCGGGTTGGAACACTCCGGGCAAGTCTCCGGCAACCGAAGCGAGTGGTCGCAGTGATGGCACCGAAGGGCCTCCTGCCGCCGATGGTACGTCAGTGAAACATCGCAGTTGGGACATCGCCAGATGTGCCCGCAGACCTCGCAGAGCACACAGGGCGAAAACCCGCGCCGGTTGAGGAACAAGATCGCCTGCTGCTCGTTTTTGCGGGTCAGATCGAGCGCCTCCAGGAGTGCCTCGCTCATCACGTCGGAGCGGCGTTCGTCTGCGTCGGGCTTGCGACGCATGTCCACGAGCTCCACGGCCGGCATCGGTCGTTGATGCACGCGATTGGGCATCCGCAGGTAGAGATAGCGTCCTTCGCGCGCGTTCTCGTAGGACTCGAGCGACGGGGTCGCGCTCCCGAGGACCACCACGGCGTTCTCGAGCTTTCCGCGCACGATCGCCATGTCGCGAGCGTTGTAGCGCGTCCCTTCCTCCTGTTTGAACGACGTGTCGTGCTCTTCGTCGACCACGATGATGCCGACGTTGCGAAGCGGAGCGAAGAGCGCCGAGCGTGCCCCGATGACGATGTCGACCTCACCGCGCCGAATGCGGCGCCATTCGTCGAACTTCTCCGCCTGGCTCAGCCCCGAGTGCAGCACCGCGATCGCGTCGGGGAAGTACGCGCGGAAGACTGACACGAACTGTGGTGTGAGAGCGATCTCGGGCAGCAAGACGATCGCCGTCCTCCCCTCCTCGATGACCCGTCGAATCGCCTCCGCGTACACCCGGGTCTTCCCGCTCCCCGTCACGCCGTGGAGCAGCGTCGCGCGAAACTCGCCGGCGGTGATGGACCCGTCGATCGCCCCGAACGCCTCGCGCTGCTCGGGCGTCAGAGGCGCGTCGTTGCGCTCGGCAACCTCATCGCTCGCGAAAGGATCTCGATACACTTCCCGCTCGTCCACCGAGACGATTCCGCGATCCTCGAGGCCATTGAGGCTCGAGTGCACCGCGTCGAAGACCTCTCGCAGTTCGCTCAGCGCGACCGGTTCGGCAGCGTCCCGCAGAAACTCCACGATCTCCGCCTGTTTCGACCCGAGCCGGCTCGGGTCCTCGTCGATCAGGGCATAGAACTTGTCCGTCTTGACGCTGAGACGCTCTTCTTCGTCGTAGACGGCGTCGACGACGCCGGCACTTTCGAGCTCGGCGAGCTCCTCGTAGAGAAGGCCGGACGACTCGCGGATCGCCTCCACCGGCAGCGGCTCGCCGACCGGCAAGGTTTCGAAGATGAGCCGCAGATGGGGGGGCACGTCCTCGGCCGCGGCATCCTCGCGGCGAACGTATTGCTTCTTCCCCTCGATGCGAACCGCCGAGGGAATCGCGAGGCGCATCACCTCCCCGATCGGCGACATGTAGTAGTCGCCGAGGAAGCGTAGAAACGACATCATCTCGCCGCTCAGCAGCGGCTCGCTCTCCACCAGGTCCACGACGTCGCGGACTTTTTCGGGGTCGAGGTCGTCGGGCGCCTGGTCCACGACCCGAAGCACCACCCCGCGCTTGCTCTTGTTTCGAAACGGCACCTGAACGAGATGGCCCGCCCGAATCCGGTCATCCAACGTTTCCGGGATCCGGTAGGTGAGCGCCCCGAAAACGGCGACGTCGAGCGCCACTTCTGCGTAGCGACTCACCAGCGATGCCGCAGCCCCAGTATCGCCGTCGCACCTGCCTCTCTGTTGGTCGCCGGATTGAGCACCATATAGATCCCCGTACCGGCCAGCGCCGCCCCGCCGGCGAGCGCGACCGGAACCAGCCAGCGAGACGTGCGGGCTCGTTTTCGGACGCTCTCCCAGCGCGGATCCGTCATCGGAAGCTGCTCCGAGTCACGACGATCCGGGATCGTGAGGAGCCAGTAAACAATCGTCCCGCCTACGATCGCGGCCCCGGTCCCGACGAACACCCACCCGAGCACGCTCACCTCTCGGGGGGCCTCGCTCTGTGCCGTCGCCAGCTCCAGCCTGGCCTGCCGGACCTGATCTTGTGCGTACTGATCGGGCTGCAGGGAGTCCGCCTCGTCGAGGAGCTGATCGGCCAGAGCCCAGCTTCGCGCACGTATCGCGTCGCGCGCCATCTCCACCTTGCAGTTCGCTACGATCGACCGCGCCTCCATCGCCTCCGAGTCGACCGAAGGCCCGGCGATGAGATAGGCGTTGGCGGCGGGAACGGCCTCTTTGCAACGACCCGCTTTGAACCAGGCGATCGCCTCGTTCTTCCGCAAGTTGGGATCGGGTTTGGCTTCGTAGGCTTCACGGAACCGATTGGCCGCCGCGGCGAATCGCCCCGCCTGGAACTCCTCGAACCCCTGTGCATTCAGGCGGGTCATGCGCTCGTCGGCCGTCTCGGCGAACGCGAGGGAGGGCAGCAGAAGCAGGCACAACAACACTGGATGAGTCAGTCGAGAATACAGAACGGCTCCTGCTCCCCCCGGTGAAGATTCTTCAATACGTGAGTTTGAGAGTCTTGGCGCCGCCCGATTCTTTCTCGTCCTCTCTGGTTTCGCGCTTCTTCGACGTTCGCGCGCTTCCCTTCTTCTTCTCGGGTCGCTGCGATGGCTCGTTCTGAACGCCGTCCTCTTGCCGGGCGGTGGCAGGCTCTCCCTCGTGCTCCTCGGAGATGCCCGCCTGTGCTACGGACGCCCCCTCGTCCACCGAAGATGCACCCGTTCCCCGTTCCTCGTCAACCACCACCGCTGCCTGGGGGCCGTCGTCGCCCTGCACGGACATCAGGACGACCGCCCCGATGAACCCGAGCAGCACGGCTCCGGCCACCAGCCCGATCATCGCCCGGTTGCTGGTCCGCGTCGACGAGAGTTCGTGGGCGCTCAGCTCCGAACCCGACATCGTGGCGACCACCGCGTGCTCGCCCGACCCCGCGTGAACATATTCCCCCGTCCCGTGCCGAACCTCGTAGCCCGCATCCAGCCGGACGTGCGCCAGCAGCGCGAGCTTCACGATCTTCGTGGACTGGGGACGCGCCTGCGGATCCTTCTGCATCATCGCGTGGATCAGCTTCTTGATGTCGGGAGGTACGTCGAGCCTCTTCATCTTCGGAGGCTCTTCCGTCATCTGCATCAAGATGAGCTCGGCGGTCGACTGAGACGAGAAAGGGAGCTGCCCTTCCAGCAACTCGTAGAGCATCGTCCCGAGTGCGTAGATGTCCGTCGCTGCCGTCAGTTCCGAGGTGGCTCGGCACTGCTCTGGACTCATGTAGGCCGGTGTCCCGTACACCTGCCCCGTCTTCGTGATCTGCTTGTAGCGACCCGATGGGCTCTCTTCCCCCGCCTTCATGTCCAGCTCGTAGAGCCGCGCGAGCCCGAAATCCAGCATCTTCGCGACGGGTCGCCCCTCCTCGTTCCGCTCGATCATGATGTTCTCGGGCTTGAGGTCCCGATGAAGAATCCCCTCCCGATGCGCATGATCGAGCGCGTCAGCCACCTGATACCCGATCGCCATGACGTCGTCGTAAGGCACCGCCTCGTTCATCATGTCGGCGAGCAACAGACCATCGACGAACTCGAGCGCCATGTAGAACACGTCGAGCGCTTCGTCGTAGCCGAAATCGTAGAGTGTGATGAGGTTGGGATGGTTCAGGCGCGCGATCGCTTTCGCTTCGATCTCGAAACGGCTCTGAAAATCCTCTTTGTCTTGTAGTTGCGGGTGCAGCAGTTTCACCGCCACCACCCGGTCGACGGCAGACTGCGTCGCGCGGAACACGGCGCCTGTCGCACCGGTCCCTAGTACTTCTTCGAGGACGAATCGTCCGTCGAGCGTCTTCCCAATCAGGTTTTCCGACATCGCGCGATGTGTGGGGCTCGTATCCCCACGATTGTAACCGCGAAACGGTCACGAGAAAAGCTCCCCGGCATGCAATATGCCAGAGACCCGCATGAAATGCGGCTAACCTCGCGGATGGTGTTCGGAATGAAGCGTTTTTAAGCGCTCACGCGCCACGTGGGTGTAAATCTGGGTCGTCGAGATGTCGGCGTGACCCAACAGCGCTTGCACGATGCGGAGATCCGCGCCTCGCTCGAGCAGGTGCGTGGCGAAACTGTGGCGCAGTTTGTGAGGGCTGATCGCGTCGGCATTCAGCCCCGACTTTTTCGCGTAGCGTTTCAGATTCTTCCAGAACGCCTGCCGTGTCATCCCGCCGCCGCGACGCGTCACGAAAAGCATCGGGGTCGACCCCGGGCCTCCCTTCTTGCGCAAGAGCCGCGCCCGCCCGTCCCCCACGTAACGCTCGACGGCTTCCTGCGCGAGCTCCC
Organism: uncultured Bradymonadales bacterium; assembly: GCA_964411125.1. Taxonomy (GTDB): domain Bacteria; phylum Myxococcota_A; class Bradymonadia; order Bradymonadales; family Bradymonadaceae; genus JBFIHF01. The sequence goes on from CAYPJU010000003.1 coordinate 156,313, forward strand.
CTATCGGGACGATTCGCTGTTTGCCCCCCTTCCCGTCGTCGACTCGCGCCCAACCCGCCGACAGATCGACGTCGCGCAGTCGAAGGGATACGAGCTCGCTTACGCGCAACCCCGTCGCGTAGAGCAGCTCGAGCATCGCGAAATCGCGCTGCCCTTCCGGAGTCGTCCGGTCTGGCGCTCCGAGGAGCGTCTCCACGTCATCGAGCCCCATCACCTTGGGAATTCGGCGACCGAACTTCGGAATGTCGACCCGCTCCGTCGGATCCGCGCCGACCATGCGGTTCTCGAACAGGTACTTGTACATCCCGCGCAATGCTGACAACTTTCGAGCGAGAGAGCGGGGCTTCAGACCATCGTCCAGCAGCGTGACGAGCCACGACGTGATGTCGGTGTCACGCACCGAGTCGACGGCGCGATCCCCCGAGATCTCCTCGGCAAACTGGCCGAGATCACGCCCGTAGCTCGACAACGTGTTGCGAGCGAGATTGCGCTCGATCTTCAGGTGCGCGAGGTAGGCGTCGATGGCATCGTCGAGAGTCACGAGCCCATGAATACAGGCAATCCCCCCCTCCCGTCCAAAAACTCGTTCGCGCTCGCCGCGCTGCTGTCCGGCATCGTCGTGCTCTCGTCGTCGACCGCCGTCGCTCAGAGCTCCGCTCCCGAAGACCGCGACCCCGCTCCCCTCACCATCACCGCACCGCTCCCGGGCAGCGAGGTCGAAACGCCTTTCGTGTTGCAGGGGACCGCGGGGGGAGGAGCGCTCCTCGAACTCTGGATCGGGGACGATCTCGAAAAGGTGTTTCGAGCCAGCTCCGAAGGACGCTTCCACGTCGCCGTCACCCGCGAGATTCCTCGCGATGCACCCCTCTCGGTCTTCCAGGTCGACAGCGACGGCTCGCGCGCCGCCACCGCCTCGGTCGACGTCCGCTGGGTCGGCGCGAAAGCGCGCCAACCGCCGGTCGCAACTGCGGGGGCTGGACCGGACACCGAGACGGACAGTGGTGTCGTCGCAACCCAGGTCGATTGGGAAACTCCGGCGCACGGTGGGAACCGAAGCAGACGTCTCATCCTGCAGAGTCTCGGAGGTGTCGGCGGAGCCGCGCTCGGCGGCCTCGGGCTCGCCCTCGTCGGAATCGGTGTGGGGGCAGTCGTCGCGCCCGACTCCTACGCCTTCCTCACGCTAGGCGTGATCGGCGCATTCACGGGATACGCCCTTGGAATCCCGACCGGGGTCACCGCCGTGGGCCACCTGATGGACGCGAAGGGGAAATGGGTTCACTCGCTCCTGGGAGCTCTCGCCGGTGCTGCCGTCGGCGGACTTGTCGGGGGCGGAATCCATGCCGCACTGTTCGCCCCGGAACTGCTCGTGCTCGGCCTCCTCGTCCCTCCCTACGCAGGTGCGATCGTCGGCTACGAGCTCTCGAACAACCGGGCGGCCCGAACGGACGGACCGACCATGTCGTTCGCGCCGCTGATGGCCCCCACCTTGGACGCGGCACAGGGCCGGCCCGTAGGCGCATCATTGCACGTCAGGTTTTAGCTCGCCGAAGTTTTCGTCGAACCAACGACGGATCGCTCGCTCGTACTCTTCGTAGCGCGTGAGGAACGCGAAGTGTCCTTCACCGATCCAGACGACCTCGACCCCAGCACCGTCGAACGCGTCGACGCGCCCCGGCGGAGCCACTGGGTCCGAACGACCTGCCACCACCAGGGCCGGCACCGCGGGTCGTTTCGCATACGCCGAGATTCCGGCGATCAGCAGCACTCCGTCCACATCGACCTTCGACGCTAGTACCGACGCGCCGATCGCTCCGTTGGAGAGCCCAGCGAGGACGATGCGTTGCGCCCCTCCAGCTCGAAGTCCCTCGAGCGTCGCGCGCAGAACCTCACCGCCGTCGGGCGCCCAGTTTCCCTCGAAGTCGAGAGTCGGACAGACGGTCGCACGATCGGCACCCCCGACAGCTCGCGCCACCAGGTAGCAGTTCAAGCCGAAGTTCCCTCCCTTTCCGTGCAGGAACACGACGACTGTCGAGGCCCCATCTACCCCGAAGCGCACGCCATCGGGCGCGAGGGTGAGAGGCGTGAAGAAAGGCGACGGCGCGAAGAGGGCGTCCCCGGCCATCTCGTCGTAGCGCTGCCGAAAGTGCGGTACGAGCTCCCGTCCTTCCGGAACCTCACCGCTCGCCCCCAGCAGGAAGGCGCCGGCGATCGCAATCTCCCGCTCCGGGGTGATCGTCGCCAGCGCGAACGAATCGGGACGAATCGGCCCCGGAGACCACCAACGTCCGTCGCTCCCGGCCGCTCCGATCGCCAGCACCAGGATCGGAACCAGGGTCGCCACGATGAAGGCGGAGAGCAAGACTCGGAACTCCGGTCGCACCACGATCGAGACCGCGGCGGCGAGCCAAGCGAACGTCAGCACCCCACCCACGACCGAGACACCGAACGCCCCCGCCATGGCGAACATCATCGCCACCATCGCAGCCGCGACGGCGACACCGAACATGCGAAACAGGAACTTCAACCGAGGTCAGCCAGGAGGGAGCGGCGGGGGTGTCACGATCTCGATCACGTCGTCGAGATCGACCTCTTCGAACGTCGCGCCGAGCAGCGTCGCCACCCGCACGATGTAGGCGTTCTCCTTCGCGTGTGCGACGTCATCTGCGTGCACCACCCGCATCAAGAGCGCAACGACTGCGTCTTTCTCACGCTGATCTTCGAGGGCGAGATTCGCGCAGGCATCTTCGACCGAAAACTCGTCGAAGTCGTACATCGCGAGGAGGCGGCTCGCCTCCAATGGAACTTCCGGGCCCGGGACGAGGTCGATCAGAATGTCTCCGATCTCCTCGGCCTCGAAAACGTCGAAGTCGCCGTCGGCGCTGGCGACGCCGGCCAGAAGTCCGGCCAACGAAACGATCTGATCGTCACGAAGCGAGAGCGTGGTCATGGAGTTCTCCGCAAAGGGTTCTCGAAACTCTACTTCATCGAACCACGACGTGAGAAGCGGCGGCCGAAAGCGAGGAACATCCCGATGACTCCGAACCACCACAGCGAAGAGGCCTGCGCGTGGGCGCAACCCGCACACGCCCCTCTTTTCCGAGCGGGCTTCGGCAGCTCGACCTCTCTGGCCGGCACGACGCGCCCGACATCGATCGGGTTCTTCACGAGCGACGCGACGTCGGAGACGGGCACCGACCCGCTCGTGGAACGGGAGTTGGCCGAAGGAGCCGCCGACAAGCCCGCCGTTCCCCCACCGGGTGGTCCCCCCCAGACGCCGAAACGCGGATCTTCGCAGTTCGCGTCGCCCTGCCACTCGTGCCGGATGATGTAGCGCCCCTGAAACGCGTTCCGCCCGTGGGGCGAGGCATCGATCCTCGCACCTCGAGCCAACGCGCCATCCTCCGTCCTGACTTCGAGCCCTCCGACGATCGGGGGCGCCTTCGCGAAGACCAGATCTTCTCCAACCTCTCCGGCGTCGTGACGAGCATGCAGCCGCGTCACCACCCACGTTGCCGGTGCGATGTTCTCGGTGACCACATCGGCGCCGAACGTGAGGATATCCTCCTGATCGAGCGTCGGCCCCGGGCATGGATCACATTTCGCGCTGCTCCATGCGTATTCGGTGATCACGGCACCCGGCTTCGACTTTCGCGTCGTCTCGAAGAGCGCCTCGTAAAAGCCCACGAAGTTGTCGCGCACCTCGTCCTTGACCTCCACGTTGGTGGGGATGAACACGTTCGGCCGGTTCGCGACCTCGAAACGAAAACCCTCCGCCAACGTGTAGACGATCAGGTCTTGCGAACCCGCGGAGTTGATCATCCCGAGCCGAACCGGCAGGAAGAACGAGTCGTTCTCGTAGTGAAAGCGCAACGGCGAGAGGACGACCGTCCCGTCGGGCTTCGTCTCCGCCCGGTCGATGTCGACTCGGGCGACGAAGAAGTACATCCCCGATTCGACGTAGGGCGCCAGGTAAGGCTCCGCGCCGTCCGGAATGTTGTAGCCGTTCTGCCTGAGCCACGTGTCGAGCGCGGTCGACTCCGTCGCGCTCAGCACCACGATGTCGTACTCCCCGACGCTGAACTTCGCCTCGACCTTGACCGCCTTGCGCACTCGGCGCTCCGAGACACTCTCGACATCCGTCGTCACACTCGAAGTCAGTTCGGCCGGCGGCTCGTCCCAGCCCCGCGCCCTGCAGGGATCCTGCTCCCAGTACTCGACGAGCCTCGGTGAGGTCAGACGGTCGATCTTGTCGAACGCGTCCTTCGGCAACGTCTTGACGTTTTCGCGCTGCAACACCTGGGGAACCGGCACCACCATCGCGAAGTCCTGCGCCGGCCCTTTGTAGTTGTTCTGCATCGACTGCACGGTCGTGTCCGCGTAGCGCATCATCACGACCTGCGTCGCGTCGTTGACGAGGCTCCCCCCCTCGGGAGCCACGTAGAATCCGCAGAACGCAGCGGCGGGCGCCGCCGTGAGGAGCGCCAGAACAGCGACCAAGGAGGAAATGAGGGTCTTCAAGATCGACTCCTGTTCACTGAGGAAGAGCGCTGGGAACGTCGTCCGGCGTTCCCGCTCCACCGTCCGGCGTTCCGGCGTCGGCGCCCGGGACTGCAGGCGGCGGCGTCGGAGGGGGCGGCGGCTCCGCCGCTTTGCGAGCGGCGGCGGGGATGAACGTCCAGCCCGGCGTGTCTTTGTACTCCAGGCACATCGTTCGCGTCCGATCGCCGCTCGTCTCAGCCCCTTCGAGAGCCTCCGGGGGAAGCTGCTGAATCCAGTACGAGGTCGTCCCTTCGCCATAGAGAAAACATCCGGTGGAATCGATCCCCCCGGCTTGCTCCCGAACCACTTTCCGTTCCCCGTCGGTCGCCACGATCTCGTGCGTCTCGATCCGACCCGTTTCGTTCTTGAGGAGGACGTAGGTGTACGTCTTCTTGGCCGCTTCGTCGCGGAGCTCCCACTCCCCTTCGATCGTCCCGTACGACTCGAGCAGACGTTTCGTCTTTCGGGTCTCGTTGGGGACCGAACACCCCCATGCGGTGGACGCGACAAAGACCAAAACAGCGGGAATCCAGAGCTTTTTCGTCATCATGGCAGGCCGTGGTTGGAGTCGCCCCTTCGTACCACTTGCCCCCGCACGCGCACAACGCGCACACCTGCCACCCCGTCTTTCAGTCCCCTCTCCGAACATCTATAGTCGCGGCGCGCCCTCATAGCCCAACTGGCAGAGGCAGCGGACTTAAAATCCGCACAGTCTGGGTTCGAATCCCAGTGGGGGCATCTCGACGGCCGAGGTGTGTGATGAAGACAGTTGCAGCGCTCTCCATGGGTATCGTCTGCCTCTCCGCCTGCTCCCCTCCGTCCGACGGAGCCGGCAAGGACGCGGGGAACCTCCAAGACACGGACACCACGGCCACCTCGTTCGCCACGGTCTACTCCCCCACGAGCCAGCACGAACTCGGCATCGAAGCCCGGCGCCCTCTCCTCGCCGACCTCGACGGCGATGGCGACCTCGACGTACTGGTGGCGCACCAGTTCTCTCGCGGCGTTCGAACATTTCTCGGCGATGGATCAGGAGAACTCGAGGAAGGTCCCACGCTCGATGTCGGGCGCGTGGCGGACTGCGCGGTGGCCGACTTCGACGCCGACGGGACGATCGACCTCATCGCCGCGATCGACGGCGAACTGGACCTGGTCCTCCTCTCCGACGTCCTCGGCGCCGCGGAGCTCACCACGTACTCGTTGACCGGGACGGCCCGCGGCATCGCTCCAGGCGACTTCGATGGCGACGAAGATCTGGACGTCGCCGTCAGCATCTCCGCCGTCGGGGGCGACCAGCGACAGGAGGTCGCGCTCTTCCTCAACGACGAGGGAGTCTTCGACGGCCCGCGGCGGGTGACCACGCCGTTCGAGCCGGGAGCGATGCAGGCCGTCGATGCCGACGAGGACGGGGACCTGGATCTGATCGTGACGCTCGAGACGACCGCGGCGGTCGTCCTGCAAAACGACGGGAGCGCCAACCTCGCCGTCGGCAGCCCGTTCGAGCTCGGCGAGGGAGTGCTCGCCTTCACCGCGCTCCAACTCGACGGCGTCGGCGGACTCGACGTCGTCGCTGCGGACCTCACCGCGAACAGCCTCAACCTCGCCGCCGACATCCCGCGAGGCGAGCTCGCGACCCTGGCGACGATCGCCGCGCCGTTCGACGTCGTGGCCCTCCGCGCGAACGATGACGAGGCGCTCGACCTCGCCGCGACGAGCGTCGACGACATGGCAGTCTTCGGGCTCGTCTCGCTGAGCGACGGTCGCTACGCCCCCGTGGGGCTCGTCGAGGTCCCCGACGCGGTTCGGCTCGGCGCGCTCGCGGCCGGCGACCTCGACGGCGACGGACTCGACGACCTCCTCGTCGTCGAACGAAACCGCGAGGCGCAAGGAACTCTCCACGTATTCACGACAGCGCCTCGATAGGCGGCTCGATCAGACGTCACTTCTCCAGCGCTTCGACGCCGAGGAGGTTGAAGCTGTTGATGCCGTGGTTGTGCAGGTGAAACTGCAGCGCGGCCCCGGCGGGATAGTCCGTCGGCGCGACGAACTCCTCTTCGATGAGCGCCCCCGAATCCGACGGCCTCGTGACCCGCCGGTCCCACACCACCGCGTCGTCCAACGCGATGCCGACGTGAGCTTCTCCGTCGCCCACCAGCGCGTAATGCCAGATCCGCACCCGAAGCGTCGTGCCGGCGGCGATCGCCATCGCGATCGGGTGCGCCCCGACGAAAGGATTACACGCATCCGTCTCGACCCCGAGTGCCGGCCTACCGTCGAACTCTTCGACCTCCCACCCCACGCCTCGCTCGCACGGTTCCGCGGGGGCGAGATCGCCGAACGCGTCTTCGGCCGTCGACTCCGCGGACCATTGAGAGTGGTCGACGAGTGGACCGGCCGCCGACGCCGCGGTGTCCGAAAGCTCTCCGCCTGCATCGACCGTCGAGGACGGGGGGCTGCAGGCGGCAGCGGCCGCGAAGAGCAGAAACGCAGAAGTTTGTCGCACCGGGCTCACGGGCTTAGGGTATGTTTCCCAACGCCGACTGTCATGGACCCTCTCCCTCGACCGGAGCGCCGATGAGCATCACCGACGAACTCACCGAAGACGAACGCGCTTTCCTCGACCGCCACGGTTTCGACGCCGAGCTGTTCGAGGACCTGCGGGAGCGTTACCTCGACGGCGAGCTGACGCCGGGCTCCAACGCCATCTCGGGCGAGGTCCTCCCCCCCGCTGCCGACGACGTCGTCGACGTCCCCGCGCCGGGCACGCCGGAGCGCGCCCAGGCGAAGCGCGCGGGCCTCGCGGCGATCGAGGCCGGAGAGGTGGGCCACGTGGTCCTCAACGGAGGGATGGCGACTCGCTTCGGAGGCGTCGTAAAAGGCGTCGTCGAGGTCACGAACGGGATCTCGTTCCTGGGGCTGAAGATTCGCGACGCGAATCGGTGGGACTCCAAAGTCCCCGTCTTCCTTATGAACTCCTTCGCGACCGACGAGGCGACGAAAGTTCACCTGGAGGAGAACCGATACTTCGGGATTTACCCCGGACGCGTCGCGTCGTTCCGTCAGAACATCGGAGTTCGGCTGTCGCCGGACGGCTCGATCTTTCGCGACGCCGACGGGGCTTCTTTCTACGGCCCCGGCCACGGGGATCTCCCCGAAGCGTTGGGGCGAGGGACGCTCCGGCGGTTCCGCGAACGCGGCGGCCGATACCTCGTGATGTCCAACGTCGACAACGTTTACGCGACGCTCGACCCCGTCGTCATCGGGATGCACGTCCTCGCCTCCAACGACGGCGCCGAGATGACCGTGGAAGCAGCTCCCCGCTTCGAGGGGGACAAAGGTGGGATGCCCGCTCGCGTCGACGGGGACCTCCAGGTCGTCGAAGCGTTTCGATTCCCCGCCGGCTTCGACGACTCGTCAATCGACGTCTTCAACACCAACACGTTCATCTTCGACGCCGCCGCGCTGGCGCAGAAGTTCGACCTCACGTGGTTCGCCGTCGAGAAGTCCGTCGGCGGGCAGACCGCGATCCAGTTCGAGCGACTCGCCGGTGAGCTCTCCGCGTTCCTCGAGACCCAGTTTCTGCGCGTCTCCCGCGAAGGCGACTCCTCTCGCTTCATGCCGATCAAGACCCCCGAAGACCTCGAGTCAGAGCGCGCCGGGATTCGACGCATCCTGCGGTCCCGCGGCATCCTCGACTGAGGTCAGACCCGCAGCCAACCGGCCCGAATGAGGGCCGGCACGAGCAGCAAGTCGGCGACGAGCGCGACCACGAAGCAGATCGGTAGCAGCAACCCCATCACCCAGATCGACAGGTAGTCGCTGACCAACAGCGGGAGGAAACCTGCCGTGAACACGAACGTCGTAATGACGATTCCGCGCCCGCTGTACCGAAACGTCTCACGAATCGCCGCGTCCCGGTCGCCGGTGCGTCGCACCTCGGTGGCATAACGCGCGATGAAGTGGATGGTGTCATCGACCCCGATTCCGAGCGCGATCATCCCGACGACCAGCGTGTCGGAGTCCGTCGTCTCCCACGCAAAGCCGGCGAAAGCGGCCGCGAACAGCAGCGGAATGACGTTCGGAATCATCGAGACGGCGCCTGCCGTGAACGAACGAAACGCGAACATCAGGATGAGACCGATCACGATCAGCGAGAACAGAAGCCCACGCTTCTGCCCCGCGAGAATCTCGGTCAGCCACTCGCCCATGAGCGGCCCCAGCCCCGTCGCGAGGATGTCGGCCTCCCCGAGCAACTTTTCCCCTTCCCGCTCGGCGAAGGTCCGCAGCTCGTTCTGCCCCACGATGCCGTGGATCGACGTATGGACCGTGAACCGCGCTTCGCGCCGCCCGAAATCGACGTACGACTTCAACGCATCGGGGCCCTGCATCTCGAGCAGCACCATCAACTGCGCGATCTGCGCGTCGTCGGTCCGAGAGAAGTCGGCATCCTCACCGACGACCGAGCGGTGCGTCGCCTGCATCAGGTCCACCAACGACACGACCTTCTCGACTCCCTCCCTCGCCTCGAGCCGCCGCTCGAACTCGGCCAGAGCCGCGAACGTCTCGGCGTCGAGCAACGCGCCTTCGCCCCCGGCATCGACGTAGACGTCGAGGACCACCGAGTCGACGAACCGGTCCTGCAACCACCGCTGGTCGACCCGCACGACGTTCTGGTCATCCAGACGCTCCGAGAACGTCGTCTCGATCTCGATCTTCGAGGCGCCGAACGCCATCACTGCGAGCAGCACCGCGAACGCCGCGATGAGCAGTCGGTATCGCGCGATCGTGAAGGAGGCGACCGCCGCGAGTCCCTCCTCGACCCTCGCCTGAACTGCCGCGGCCCGGCCCTCCTTCCACGAGCCCGGCGTCGGCAGTACGTCGAGCATGACCGGAACGAGGACGAGCGCCAGCACGTACGCCGCGACGACCCCGAAGGCCGACGCGAGGCCGAGCCGCGAAAACGCGGGCGCCGGCACCCACGCGAGCGCCAGGAAGCCGACTCCGGTCGTCAGCGACGTGAGGAGGCAAGCCGCCCCAACCTCGGCCGTCGCCGCGACGATTGCCTCGCGCTTCTCGTGCCCGGCGTCGAGATTCAGGAGGTAGGCGCTGCAGATGTGCACCACGTCCGAGAAGCTGATGATCATCACGAATACGGGAAGGATCGACATCAGCACGTTCACTGTCGGGTCCATCGCGACCGCGAACGACGTCGCCCAGATGACCGCGACCAACGCCGAAACGGTCGTGACGACGACCGGCCACAGACGCCCGAACATCACGAAGACCGCCAGCAGCAACAGCAACGACACCATCGGGAAGAGCTGCAAGATGTTGAGCTGGCTCTGCTGAATCATCTCGGCGATCACCGTCGGACCGCCGCCCGGGTGAATCTTCTCGCGCGCCAGACCGGCTGCCTCGAACGCCGCGAGCATCTGCGCGAGATAGCGAGGGCCGTCTTCGGCGTCGCGGTTCGGGTCGGCCGCCATCTCGACCAACACCAGAGTGTCACTCCCCCCGCGCCCCACCAGCAGCTCGCCGGCGATTGGATCGCCCCGTATCTCCTCCAGAATCTGCGCCGAACTGCTCGGGTCCGCGAGCACCTCGTCCCCGAAGTTGCGCACCCCGATCGTGTCCCCTTCGAGCCCGACCCGCTCGAGGTTGACGATCGAGACGACTCGCAACACCTCCGGCATCTGCGACACGCGGGCTTCGAAGTCGCGAAGCTGGCCGATCAGGGTCGAATCGAGCGGCGCCTCCGCCTCCACCCCGAAGACGTAGATTTCGTCGGTTCCGAACTCCGCAGTCTTCGCGAGGTAGGCGTTGTAACCGGGGTGATCGTCCCCGAAGAAGAGCGACCGAACCGAGGATCCCAGCACCGCGGAAGGCAACACCGACGCAAAACCGAGCGTGATCGCCATGACGACCACGACCACCCAGATCTTGTGTGTGAGGACCGCATCGGTGAGGCGGCGAAGAAGGCGTTCGACCACTCGGACTCCACATTGGCGACGCCCGAACAACGTATCGGACTCGCCGCCCGCCTTGAAGCGTCGTCCCAATTTTGTGTTCCACTCGTCACGGCGTGCGGGACCAGCTGTTTCCCAGCGAGCCCGACGCAAAGCGCGACGCGCGATGCGTCACGAAAAGGTCTTCGCGATGATCTCCTTCATGATCTCCTGCGTCCCGCCACCGATCGGCAACAGCCGCGCATCGCGAGAAAGCCGCTCGACCTTCGTCTCGCGCATGTATCCCATACCCCCGAAGATCTGGACCGCCTCGTAAGTGACCTCCATCGCGACCTCGGCGCAGAAGTTCTTCGCCGCGCTCACCTCGGCGACCACGTACTGGCCGCGGTCCATCGCGGCTGCCACTTGATAGACCATCATCCGCGCCGCGAGGGTCTTCGTCCACATGTCGGCAAGCTTGTGCCGGATCACCTGGAACTTCCCGATCGGGCGTCCGAACGCTTCGCGCTCCTGCGCGTAGCGGGCCGCCTCCTCCCAACAGACCTGTGCCGTGCCCGCGCCGTACGCCGCGAGGGCGAGGCGTTCGGTCTGGAAGTTCCGCATCAGCGTCTGGAAGGCACCGCCCTCCTCACCGACGAGGTTCGACGCGGGTACTCGGACGTCCGAGAACGCGAGCTCCGCCGTGTCGCTCGCGAGCCAGCCGGTCTTCTTCAGCGCGCGGGAGACCTCGAACCCCGGCATCCCCTTCTCGATCACCATGAACGAGAGCCCCTGGTGTGGGTCGTCGCCCGTGCGGACCAGCGTGGTCACGAAATCCGCGCGCACCCCTGAGGTGATGAAGATCTTCGAACCGTTGACGATCCAGTCGTCGCCGTCGCGACGAGCCGTCGTCCTCACGCCCGCTACGTCCGACCCCGTGCCCGGTTCGGTGATCGCCAGCGCACCGATCTTCTCGCCGGCCATCGCTGGGCGAACGAACCGATCGAGCAACCCGCCATCGCCCGACTGAATGAGCGCGGGCACGGCGATGCCGAGCGAACCGAGACCGGCGCAAACTCCGGTCGATCCACCGTACAGGAGCCCCTCGATCGCCATCACCACATCCAGGTTTCCGCCGCCAGCGCCCCCCACCTCTTCCGGAAACCCGATCTGAAGCACCCCCGCGTTCGCCGCCGTGCGGTAGAGCTCGCGCGGAAACTCGCCCGCTTCCTCCCACTCGTACGCGTGGGGCGCGATCTCGCCCAGGGCGAAGCGCTTCGCCGTATCGCGAATCATCTGTTCCGTTTCGCCGATGAAGTTGCCGAAAAAGTCGTTCATGCAGGGCTCCGCTTCGTCGTGAGGTTCTGACGCCACAACCTGGTGCGCTCGCGCCACAGTTCACCGTGGGGCGGAGGTCCCGATCTGGACCGTTCCGTGGGACTTACGCACGCTCTGACGATGGCACGGTGATTGCTCTTAAACCAGTGGCAACCCGAGGAGCCGAAGCCCCGTGAAGCAAATCTCTCCCCAGAACGTCCCCGCCATCATCCTCCTCGCCGCCGTGGCGAGCGGGTGCATGTCGAACGATTGGACGCCCGAGGAGCCAGTCGTCGTGCATCGGCAAGAGATCCAGGGCGGCACGACCGACAGCACGCACACGTCCGTCGTCGGCATCGTCATCAACACCGGGCAGGGCCAGGCGATCTGCAGCGGAACGCTCATCGCTCCCAACCTGGTGCTCACCGCGCAGCATTGTGTCGCCCAGCTCAGCAGCCCCTTCGTCGTCTGCGGCCAGTCGCCCTTCGGCGCGCAATACCCGCCGAGCGCCTTCGGGGTCACGACGGAGACGACGATGCCGCAGAGCTCCGCGGGCTACACCGGCGTTTCGTCGGTCCACGTACCGCCGGGGGGAAGCGACGCCTGCGGCTTCGACATCGCACTCCTTCAGCTCTCGACGAGCATCACGACGACCGAGCCGATCGTTCCCCGGATCGACATCCCCGTCACCGAAGGCGAGACCTACACCGCGATCGGCTACGGACACATCGGCAACGGCAGCGGCGCCGGGACCCGGCGACAGCTCGCGAACCGCGAGGTGCTCTGCGCCACCGGCGACTGCCCGAGGAACCAGGGGATCGAAGCCGCGGAGTTCGCTGGCACCGACGGAACGTGCCAGGGAGACAGTGGCGGAGCGCCGCTCGATGCCGAAGGTCGCGTCCTCGGTGCACTGTCTCGTGGACCCGACGGATGCCTCGGCTCGGTCTACTCGTCGGTCAGCACCTGGGCGACGTGGCTGAGAAACATCGGCGAGCTCGCGGCCTCCGAGGGCGGATACACCGCGCCGACGTGGGTCACCCAGGGCGTCAGCGAGACCCCCGACAACGACCCCGATCTCGACGGTATCGTCGACCCGGGCGACAACTGCCCGAACCTGGCCAACCCGGACCAGCTCGACCTCGACGGCGACGGAATGGGTGATGAATGCGACCCGGACGTCGACGGCGACGGCATCGCAAACGGCCCCGACAACTGCCCGCTCTCCGCGAACCCGCAGCAGTTCGACTACGACAACGACACGTTCGGCGACGAATGCGACCTCGACGACGACAACGACGGCGTGATGGACGAGCAGGACAACTGCCAGTTCTTCCCCAACGCGTCACAGACCCCCGATTGTGGGACCACCAGCCCCGGGACACCTGCGCCGGGCACGGGAACGCAGACTCCGTCCCCCTCCAATCCCTCTCCGTACCCGTCGACGCAGGTCGAAGAAGGAGACGTCGTGATCGTGATCCAGCCCGAACCGATCCATGCGACCGGACGCGCGTGCACCACCGCTGACGGCAGTCCTCTCGACCTCGCTCTTCTCCCCCTCACGCTGTTTGGGTTCGCCGTCGGCCGACGGCGACGCGGTGGACGCGACTGAGCTACGGAGACTCGTCCTCCTGCTCCTCGTTCGCCTCGGCCTCGTCCAACATCTCGCGGACTTCTCGGGCGTGTTCGGGCTCCATCGTTTCGACCATCTCGGAGTACGCGCGGCGCGCGTCCAAGATCGTCATTCGTTCACGCTGAAAATCGACGCAGATCATGCACATGTCGGTAGGTCCTCGTGCGGTTCGTGTGCGAGGCTGCTCGGCCCCGGTACTTCAAGTGTGCTCACCGGCGACGTCCTCCGCAAGGTATTCGCGGAGTTGATTGGGGTCCGGGACTGTCGCCAGACCGTGCATCAGCTTCGCCACCGCGGCCTCCGTCCTCATCCGTCCGCCACCGACCGCCCCCGCCTCCTGCAGAGGGATGCTATTCTTATAGAGCCCGAGATCGACGTTCCCGGCCGACTGCGTCGTCACGAGGACCGTGATCCCGCGGTCGACGGCGCGACCCACCGCCTCGGCGATCTTCTGCTCGCTCGTCGGAACGGTTCCGGTGCCGTACGCCGCGAGCACCACCCCGCGAAGCCCCGGGGCCGACATCACGTGGTCCATCACCGCCTCCGTGATCCCCGGCCACGCCCGTAGCACCACGACGTTCGAATCGAATCGGGCGTCGCATCGAAACGCGATCGTCGGGGCTCGGACGTGATCGGCGATTTCGATGTCGACCCCCAGGCGCGCGAGCGGTTCGGTCCCGGGGCTGTCGAAGGCGCGGTAGTCGTGAGCGTTCGACTTCGTCGTCCGACAGCCGCGGAGCAACAGGCCGTCGAAACAGATGCAAACCTCCGGAATCTCCCGGCGGGTCGAAACTTCGACCGCATCCGCGAGGTTGCGGCGCGCGTCGGTGCGGAGCGCGGCGAGGGGCCGCTGCGCGCCGGTGAAGACCACCGGACGGTCGAGTCCCTGCAGGGCGAAAGCCATCGCCGAAGCAGTGTACGCCATCGTGTCTGTGCCGTGGACCACCACGAACCCGTCGTATCTCTCCCGATCCCTCGCGATCTCGCTCGCCAGGGACGTCCACTGCGTCGGGCCGACGTCGGAGCTGTCGAGATTGCACACGATCCTCGAATCGATCTCTGCGAGCTGCGACAGCTCCGGAACCGTCTCCGTGAGGTGAGACGCATAGGAGCCAGGCTCCAACGGCGTCCCCTTCATCCCCAGTGTTCCTCCCGTGTGCAGCACCAAGACTCGAGGCATGTGCCCTCCGGCGATCGCTGGTCGATACGAGCGCCCGTAACCGGCGCTCGGACCGGGAAGGTACCGCGCGCTGCGATTTCCCGCGAGCCGGCAAAGCATCGGATCGCTTGCTAAGCCGCTCGCACGTCGACTACGTTGCGCGCGTCCGACCAAGAGGAGTTCACCGTGGCAAAAGAGTTCATCTACCAGATGCAGGGGCTGGAAAAGCACACCCCCGATGGAAAGAAGGTGCTCGACGGCATCTGGCTGTCGTTCTTCCCCGGCGCGAAGATCGGCGTCATCGGTCCGAACGGTGCAGGTAAGTCGACCCTGCTGCGGATCATGGCCGGCGTCGATACCGAGTACAACGGTGAGACCTGGATCGACCCTGCCGCAAAGGTCGGGTACCTCCCGCAGGAACCCGTCCTCGACCCCGAGCTCGACGTCCGCGGAAACGTGGAGCAGGGCCTCGCTCACATCCGTGACCTCCTGCAGCGGTTCGAGGAGGTCTCCATGAAGTTCGGGGAGGTGTCGGACGACGACGAGATGAACGCGCTGATCGAGGAGCAGGGCAAGCTGCAGGATCAGATCGAGGCCGTCGATGGCTGGGATCTCGACCGAACACTAGACATCGCAATGGACGCCCTCAACCTGCCGCCTGGAGACTCGTCCGTGGAGCACCTGTCCGGCGGTGAGAAGCGCCGCATCGCGCTCTGCCAGTTGCTGCTGGCCAAACCCGACCTACTCCTCCTCGACGAGCCCACCAACCACCTCGATGCCGAGACGGTCGCGTGGCTCGAACGAACGCTGCGCGAGTACGAAGGGACGGTCATCGTCGTCACCCACGACCGATACTTCCTCGACAACATCACCCGGTGGATCCTCGAGCTGGAGGGCGGGAAAGGTATCCCGTTCGAAGGAAACTACTCGTCGTGGCTCGAACAGAAGCAGGAACGCCTGCGACAGCAGGACAAGGAGAACTCCGCCCGCGCGAAGGTGCTCGAGAAAGAACTCGAGTGGGTGCGCATGGGGCAGACCGCGCGACAGGCGAAATCCAAGGCGCGCATCAACCGCTACGACGACCTACGGAAAGAGCACGAGGCCGCCGGCTCCGGAAATCGCAAGCGTGAGATTCTCATCCCCCCCGGACCGCGTCTGGGCGACAAGGTGGTGGAGGCCGAACACGTCTCCAAGGGATTCGGCGATCGCCTCCTGATCGAAGACCTGTCTTTCCGGCTCCCGCGCGGAGGGATCGTGGGCGTGATCGGCCCCAACGGCGCCGGCAAGACGACGCTCTTCAAGATGATCACCGAGGTCGAGGAACCCGACTCCGGCGAGATGGAGATCGGAGAAACCGTCGTCATCTCGAACGTCGACCAGATGCGCGACGATCTCGACCCGGAAAATACCGTCTGGCAGGAGATCTCGGGCGGTGCCGAGACGATCAAGATCGGTAACCAGGAGCTGAACTCCCGCGCGTACTGCGGCTCGTTCGGCTTCCGAGGAGCAACCCAGCAACAGAAGGTCGGAACGCTGTCGGGCGGTGAACGAAATCGCGTTCACCTCGCCAAGGTGCTCCTGCAGGAAGGTAACCTTCTGCTCCTCGACGAGCCCTCCAACGATCTCGACGTCGCCACCTTGCGAGCTCTCGAAGTCGCTCTCGAAGAATTCTCCGGCTGCGCCGTCATCATCAGCCACGATCGGTGGTTCCTCGACCGCATCGCGACGCACATCATCGCGTTCGAAGGCAACTCCGAGGTCGTCTGGTTCGAGGGGAACTACCAGGCCTACGAGGACGACAAGAAGCGACGCCTGGGCGAAGAGGCGAGCCGCCCCCATCGCCTCAAGTTCAAACCCCTCACCCGTTAGTCAGCGGCGGGGGAATCCCCCGCCATGCCGCCCCGCCTCGCGCTCCGCACATCGGCGAAGTGCGACGGCCGCCGCCTTCCGACACGGCTCGTCGTCGCACCGGTCGACCGCGCGACGCTCCTCTCCGCATGGTCGGTTGACGTACGGGTCCACGAACCGCGAACCGACCGACTTCTCCTCGTCCTTCCTCGGGGCTTCTCGCGTAGGCGACTCCCGAACCGACACGGTCTCCGTGACACCCGCATCGTCCGGCCGCGAAAGAGTCGGGCGAGTGTCGGTCGCCCCGCCCTGGTCCGGCTGAAGATCGGTCGCCGAGTCGCCGACCGCTCCCGCCCCAGGGCCCTGATCCGGAGCAGAAAATGCGTCCTTGGGGGCCGCGTCCGACCCCACGAAATACAGCGTTCCGAAGATGCCGACGAGCATTCCGGCCGCCACCAGCGCGACCCCGACGATGAGCCTGGCGTCCATCCAGCCAAGCTACGGCCTCCATCGAGGTCGCGCAACGATTCGTCCATCGAACCCATGCGGAGGGTTCAGCGACGAAACACACGAGCCGATTCCCCCCGCAAATCCTACCCCACCGCCTCGCCTCTCACTTTTTTCGCAACGCTCGCCGGCGGCTGCCGATAACGGAGGGACGGCGATGGTGCCGTCCCTGACCGGAGGCACCGATG